>CAZLHM010000005.1:2409-77085 GCA_964559555.1 uncultured Candidatus Bathyarchaeia archaeon | reverse complement strand
AGAATGCAATTGTTCTCCTCGTCGAACGCCAAGTGTTCCCAGAAGTGAATGGGTTTGCCTCCACTCAATTCCTTGAGAATGAGGCCGCTCACTGCCGCGCTCAGGTCTCCCTCTGTTGTCACAACGATGCCTTGATCGATCAGCCTCGCCATGCCAACGCATGGAATCATGCCCGTGTAAGGAATCAGCCCGGGACCGGTGTCCACTCCAACCGCGTCTAGCTGCTTTTCTTTCACCAATCGCTCTAAGGCGATTGCCTGCCTCGCCGCAAGACGGACCTCTTCCTCTGAAGGCTCAATGATTTCGTACTTCTCGTAGAGCTCTGTGGTAAGAGCATCTACATCGACATCCGGGACTTTCTTCATGCCAGCTATCAGGTCTTGAATGTAGAGATAATCAATTCGTATCTTGGTCTGACTCATCATCATGGCCTCGTCAGGGAAAGTGTCGTACATCGCCGCAGCGTTGCTGCGGTGTGGTAGGAAAGCGAACTTCGATCGAGCTAGCTTCTTGACGGTGCTGGCGGCTCGTGCATATTCTCCGATTTGCTCGAGTGATCTGCGATCACCTAGGCCTCCGAAAACGTAACCGAATCGGAGGGTAGGTCTAAGTCGTTTCAGTGTTCCCGGGAGCTGTACGGTGCTGTTGTTGCCCCAGAAGCGGCCGGCATCGACAAGGCTATCCTGTGGTGAGAACTTCCTAGGACCCTGCGAGTGAAATAGAACAGGAAAGATGTCTCCTAGCTCGTCAAGAAAAGCCAGGGACATTGAATCCTCGATATAGGTCGCGTGATACATCAACGCCATGTCTACTTCTTCTTTCTTGAGGATCTTTCCTATCCTCTCGGAGTCTTCTTCATTCCCTGCAAAGCCAGGATAGACAACATCGAATTCTTTCTTCAGAGCGTGTATCAGTTGGTCGATGTCCTGCTGAAGAACCTGAGGCAGGGTCTTCATTCCAGTCGATTTCCAGTACTGTTCAATTCCACCAGATAAGAGCCCGATCTTCGTCCTCATACTCTCAGCGCCTCTGACGATTGGGATGTGATGATTGACATTCGAGATTCGACTTCGGTGGTTATTTTAGGCTTGTCTCAGCGGCTTATCTCGGGCTGGCGTAGTTCTACGCAAGTCTTCGGAGTCTCGGCTTCGGATGATCTGGGGCAACACCGGACAAGTCTTTATGCTGAAATCTGCGTCTCATGATCAATCGTAGACCCTGAGGTGAGGAGGTTGAAACGCAGGAGGCCGCGTGTCGGACTGTTTGTTGCTGCGGGCAAGTGGATCTGGGACGTGGGTAATGAGGCCGCAGCCGGTTCGAAGTTCAGAGGGCTTTCGAGAGCCGTAGTTGAAGCAGCTGAAAGCATCAAACGCAAACTGAGCGAGACGATGGATCTCGCTGTCAGTCAGGTCTGCCTGACCAGAGAGGATGCCGTCAAGGCCTCGACTCGACTACGTGAACTGAACCCAGACCTACTGGTCGTATGCAGTATCGTGTGGACCGAGGACGAGCCTGTTCTTGCGATTCTAGAGCAGTTGCCGGATGTCCCGGTTGTTCTTTGGTGCTACCAGACGAAACAGAGACCGCCTTCTGACATGGATATGATGAGTCTCTTCCTACTGAGTGGACCTGTCGGAGCACTACAACTTTCCGGCCCCATCAAGAAAATGGGGCGTCGGTACGGTGTCGTTTTCGGACACCAAGATGATCCTCAATGCATCAAGGGACTCAGTGAGTATGCCGAGGCGGCGCGCGTTGCAGCTGATTTGAGATATGCAACGATCGGCCTTCTCCCATACAGATGCCCGCAGATGACAGGAACATACACAGATGAATTCAGGTTGAGAAGCGAGCTTGGCCCGATGCTCACGCCTGTTTCAGTAATGGAGCTAAAGGCCGCAGTGGACACCATATCAGATTGTGACGTGGACGCCTTCGTGAGGGATATCAAGCGTCGCTTCAAGGTTCTAGCCGACGTCGGCGAAGACAATCTTCGCCATTCGTCACGGATCTCTCTTGGTCTTGCAAAGCTAGTCTTGACGCGTGGATTCGATGGTCTCGCCTTGGAGGATCTAAATCCTGAACTTCATCAATTGCTCGGAGTCCGACCCTGCCTCACTGTGCGTGAAGTATTCGACTATGGTTCGGTCGTGACCATGGAAGCCGACATATGTGCGAACGTAGCCATGATGATTCAGAAGCAGTTTGGCGAAGCCAGCCCGATGTACGGCGAGATATTCTACTGCGACATGGAGAAGAACACTGTGGTGCTCGGGCATGCAGGTCTGCATGACGTGAACGGACTGTCGAGAGGAGATGACACGGTCACCGTGACCACAGACTACGAGTACGATCAAGTCGCGAAGATCAAGGGAGCTTGGCAGTTGTTTGAAGCTCGCCCGGGCAGAGTGACGCTACTCTCTCTAGTCGACGCCAAGGACTGCTTCCAGATGACAGCTGCAATGGGTGAGGTAGTTGAGCAGCGATGTCCACTTCACATCAGCCCGAATATGACGGTGCGTCTTGACGTTCCACTTCGTCAGTTCTTTGAGGAAGCTTGCAAGGCCGGTGTGACGCAGCACTGGGCTGCGGTCCACGGCGATACAATAGGCAAACTGGCAAAGTTATCTGAGGTAACGCGAACGAGACTGATAACAATCGCGTGATGAGTGGATCCCCGAAGCAGGTATGAATCGCCCTGAATTGCGGAATCGAATCTATGGCTTGATTCTCGTTATTCGCTCTATGTTGGGATCCGTGAACACGTCGTTCTCATCAGTGCTTCTGCTTGAGAACTCCGACACGACAGCACCCTTGGCCCCCGACTGAAACCAGTGCAGCGTCCGTGGAGGCAGCGTGTACTGCTGCCCAGTCTTCAGCAGGATCTCATGATGGACGGTGTAGTATTTCTCGCTCCCGGGAGGTGGAGCGCAGTGAGGCCTGCCAGTTGGCTCTCCGGGCACGTATAGGTAGACGGTGCCCCAGCGACATCGGAAGGTTTCCTGCTTTCCTAGTTCTCCGTTGACATCCGGATGATGATGCTCCGGGCAAGTCTGACGTGGAAACATGACGATCTCCTTCGCGCAATACCGCTCGGTATTGATATAGACGACTACCTCCAGTCCCGTGTGAGCGAGATCACCCAGTCCAAAATCCGCTACTTCGATCGACGTTTTCTCCTCCGGGGTTAGGGCAATCCGAGCTTCGGCAAAGAATCCCAAAGCCCTTCGCTGGGCTCTTTCGAATTCCTTTCGATCCAACATGGGCTACGCCATGAGAGAGGTGCTCTGGCTTGCCTACTAATTGTTGCGTTTCCCAGCCTAGAGTCCAATCCTCGCTGAATCCGTTGGGACACGCGCTTCCAGTGTTGGATGGTCTTAGCTAGTTTGACAGAAGTGGGTCAGATGCAGAGAGTCGCCTACGATAGGCGAAATGAAAAAAAAGGGAAAGTGGATTTGATCTGGACTGGTGTTCTGTCTATTCTGGTGGCACTTCGCGGAATATCATGTCGATGTCGATGCCTTGGCTCTTGCGATAGGCCTTGATGATCGGGTAGAGTATGAGCGCTACGATCAGTGCTCCGAGGATGACCCAGCCGGCACCGGTTCCAGCGAATCCAGTAGCGGGGGTTGTCGAGAACAGGTAGACGGCGTATCCGTTGTAGTAGGCACCGATTAGGCCGACGATCGTAATGACAGGAATGCCTGCTATCTTCCAGTTCCTGACGGGAGAGTTCGCCCACAGACTCTTCTTCAATGGGAGCAAGGCGACTGCTATGCAGAGTATCGTAGTTTCTGTTAGAGTCAAGTCCCAGCCAACGGTGAAGAACCCAGCGGTGTAGTTCTTGAAGTAGGCGAAGATTATCACCAGTATCTCAGCAACAAAGAAGGTTGCTATAATGCTCCAAACTGGTGTATGGAATCTTTCACTTACTTCCGAGAACTTCGCCGGGAGCATTCTGTCGAAGGACCAGGCAAACATGTCCCTTGTGATAATGAGCCAAGTCGCAGGGACATAGCAGAGTATTCCGCATATCAATCCGAGAGTTATCAATGCCTGTAACCAGAAATCGTCTGCAATCATCATAGAGATGTATGGAACGGTGGCCCCGCCAAAGTAGATCGGGCTCTGTACGGCATTGTTGACTAGCGATATCAGGAAGTCTCTTCCCACAAGGCCCGTGAGCTGAGCGAATACGATGACGGAGATCACCGTTATGAGGATGCTTGGAATCCACATCGAGTACAATTGCATCTTGATATCGCCGGCACGTTTCACCTCACCGACGTTCCAAGCGTTCCAGTAGGTGTTCGCTGATCCAGCGGAGAATCCGGCAGCTCCCATGACTGCGAAGAAGGACCATTCGATTGGAACCATCGTGGGGAGCCCTTGGCCCGCACCGACTATTGCATCATACGTGTTCCCGCCGAAGTATTTTGGCGTCAGTTGCATGACTCGCTCAGTGCTGGTCGTAGCGAAGAGCCAGATCATCGTGAATATCGCGATGAACATGACAATCGTGATTGGTATCTGGAAATCCCTCACGAGTCGCCTGGTTCCAGAGACAGCAATCAAGGTACAGAAGATGAGAAATATAGTGCCGAGCACGACTGTTGGAATTGGATCTGCACCGAGCCAATTTGCCATTGCGATAAGGTCAGCATTGCCACTGGAGTATCCCATCGCATAGAGCCCTGGGACTAGGGCTGTCCAGATGAACATCCCCATCGGATAAAGGGCAAGCGCGACCACCCATCCAAGCCACATCAGTACCTCGCTTGGCCATCCGATCCAAGGTGTCAGAACGCGGCTCTGCATTACCCATGGGGAACCAGATCTAGGAAATGTGGCAGCGCTCATGGCGTATGCGCTAATGTACCCCAAGATACCGAAAACGCAGCCAAGCACTATGCCCACTGTCGGGTCGCCACCGGGAATCGCAAGATAGATCCAGAATGGCGTAAATGCGATTGCCATCATCGGAACGACGCCGTTCATAGCGGTCAACGCATGGTCACGGACACCGATCTCTCGAACAAGTCCTGTTGCTTCTCTGACGAAGACCTTTGGTTTGCTCGTCATTCTCTCACCATTTTTCGTGAAGAAACCCCCGCGCGGTAGGTATAAGGAACTTTCGACGAAACGCTACCTAGGTTTGAGTCAGGTCCCAGCCAATGTAGAGAACCCGAAACAATAACCAGTCCGGCAAGCAGAATCTGAGATCACCTGTGCTCGCGTGGTGTGCTTTCGAAGGGTTGGCTTCGGGTCACCGCTTCTCTCTTGGGATCGTATGATTTCGTGAAAGAGACCTACAGGAAGCGATCAATGACCAGCGCGCGACAACCGGGTCGAAAGCTTTTCAATGCAACGCAGGCCGTTGTACGAAAGGATTTGAAGGTGCCCAGATGCATCTGAGAGCGACGGTTCTTTCTCCAGACGAAGTCAGAGAGATCGACAAGGCTACGATGCATGTTCTTTCCGAAGTTGGGGTTTCCATTGCGAACGAGAAGGCCTGTAAACTGCTAGCTACCGCCGGTGCTCAAGTCGATCACAAGGTAGGAATTGCGAAGATCCCTGAAGACCTTGTCAGGAAGTCCATCTCATCAAGCATTCAGTGTCCTCTCGATCTGTATGACAGGACAGGGGCATCGTACATCAGGCTTGAAGGAAAGAGAACCTACAATATTAGCGGCTTCGATGCAACCTATACGTTGGACTCAGAAACAGGGCAACGCCGGCGATCCACGAAACGTGATGTTGGAGATTTCGCGAAGCTCGCAGATGCCCTGCCCAACATCCATATCGTCGGGACCGAGGCCATTCCGCAGGACGTGTCAGCGAGATCCGCTGAACCTCATGCTGTCGAGGTCATCCTGAACAACACGTCCAAGCATTGTCACTTCTCCCCCTCTGACGCGGAAGTCGCTCGAGCGGTATTTGAGATGGCGAGGATCGCCTCGGAGCGAAGTGACCTCTCCTCCAAGCCTCCCATCACTTCCATGGCTTCGCCCACAAGTCCTCTGCGATGGGAGAAGAATGCGATCGAGACGCTGATGGAGACGGCTGCTGCCGGCGTCCCCCTTCACATAATCTCTCAACCGATCGCAGGTATCACTGCCCCAATCACACTTGCCGGCGTGCTTCTTCTGCAGAACATTGAGACTCTCGCAGGTCTCGTGATCGCGCAGCTCGTCAGAAGTGGGACCCACGTAATCTATGGGTATGTTCCTACCGTTCTTGATATGCGCGAGGGTAACGCGGTAATCGCCACCCCCGAAGGCACGATAATGAGGATCGCCAGCGCTCAGGTAGCCAAGCAGTATGGTCTGCCATGTCTCTCCGCAGGACCTGACACCGACGCACACGTTCACGATGAACAGACGGCGTGGGAAAAGGCGATGACGGGTCTCGCAATCTACTTGGGAGGAGCTGACTTGATGCTAAACCCAGGGATGTTCTCGACAGGTTTGATCGTCAGCTACGAGCAACTAGTGATTGACAACGAGATCTGCGGATACTTGGAAAGAGTGGTTAGGGGAATGCAGGCTGACTCCGAGGCGCTCGTGGTGGATCTCGTTCAGAAGGTTGGCCACGGAGGGCAGTTCCTCAAGGAACCTCACACACTGAAGCAGTTCAAGAGCGAGCACTGGATCCCTGACATCTCATGTCGCTCGTCCTTTGGTCGGTGGATGAACAGAGGAGGCCCGGACATCGTCAAGGTCGCAAAGGAAAAGGCCAAGAAGATCCTGCGCGAACACCATCCACGAGAATTGCCCGCAAATGCGAAAGATGCGCTGGCCCGAATTGTGAGAGAGTTCGAAGCGAAGTTTTGAAGACAAGGTAAGCAGGCTCTTGCGGATGATAAGACGCGCGTGCGGACTCAAGAAGCCACGAGCTTCTTGAATAGCTCCACCGCGTCCACAGCGTTGTCGCTATAGCCTTCGGCCCCTATCTCACGCGCCCATTCTGGGGTTACTGCTGCTCCGCCGATGGCCACTTTAACGTTCTTACGCAGACCCGCCTTCTCAAGCGCCTCCATAGCGATCTTCTGCTCGGGTGTGGTCACGGTGAGCAACGCTGACATGCCAACGATCTGTGCGTTCGTCTCTTTGGTCTTGTCAACGAACCTGTCCGGAGGCACATCGACGCCGAGGTCGCCTACTTCGAAACCAGCCGCTTCCAACATGACAGCCACGATGTTCTTTCCTATGTCGTGAATGTCGCCACGAACGGTTCCGATCACAACAATTCCAGTACTCTTACGCTGCAGTTTCCGTTGCAGTATAATGGGCCTCAGCACCTCGACTCCCGCCTTCATGGCTTCGCCTGCCATGACGAGTTCAGTGAGGAACGCTTCGCCTGCTGCAAATCTGTCCCCGATTGTGCGCACGCCTTTCGAGAGTCCATCCTCGATGGCCTCGACCGGATCGATGTCGAGATGCACAGCCTCTTCAGCGACCGCTCGAACTCGATCAACATCGAACTCAAGCACAGCGGTCCTCAGTTTCTCGATGACTTCGGTCTTTGAACTCATCCGTCCTGCTTCCTTCCGCCCAAAGAGTTCAGGCTGTACGAATATTAGCCTTAGGTCCCCGAATCAATGCTCCCTGGTTCTGGGCATGCGAAACAGAGAAATGGTGATTGACCTGTTCCCATTGTCAGGAGTTTCGTTGTCCAAACAGATTCTCGATGAAATCGCCAGTTCGGTAGAAGAGATGGATCCCGAGAAGGTAGTCGTGCTTGCGAAGCACGCGATTGATGCGGGAATCGGTCCCGCCGACGCTGTTGAGGCTGGCATCGCGAAGGGACTGAAGAAGGTTGGTGAGAGGTTCGAAAGAGGAGACGCGTTTCTCACAGACTTGGTGGGTGCCGCGGCGGCGGCCAAGGAAGCCTTGGACAAGGTACTACGGCCCGCGATGGAAAAGTCTCGCACTATTCAGCGATCCCTCGGCAAGGTTGTGCTCGGTACCGTGGCGGGTGACATTCACGACATAGGAAAGAACATCGTTGCAGCCATGCTCTTTGCCTCGGGTTTTGAGGTCATAGACTTGGGAACTGACGTTCAAGTTGGGGCATTTGTCGCTCGGTCAACCGAACTTCGAGCTGGAATTGTGGGGGCATCAGCGCTTCTGAGCACGACGCTTCCCGTGCAGAGAGATGTGATTGACGAGTTTGTCAAGAGTAAGATACGTGATCAACACAAGTTGCTCGTAGGGGGAGCGCCAGCTACTGAGAAGTGGGCAAAGGACATTGGCGCGGACGGATATGCCCCAAATGCGGTCGACGCGGTGAAACTGGCCAAGAAGGTACTAGGAATAGCATAGGCGAGGCTGGGAATCATGGTCAGGCGAGGAATCCGCGGAGGAGCAATCCGTCCTCTTTCACGTTCTGACATCCAAGCGATCGATGGAGCATCTCTTGAGATTCTCGACCAAGTTGGCGTAGAGGTGAAGTCTCAGAGGATAATCGAGGTCTTCAGGGCAGGGGGAGCCGAGGTGGAACCGGCAACCAGTAGGGTCAGAATACCGGAACACTTGGTCAAGGATTCTTTGAGTAAGGCACCACGCAAGATAGTCTTGGGTGGAAGAACCGAAACCAACGATATCGTACTTGAGGGCGGGCGCATCTATTTCGGTCTTGGAGGCACACCTACACCGTACACGTTGGACATTGACAGTGGCGAATTCAGACTTTCGACGAGCCAGGATGTCATAAGAACAACGATTCTCGGCGATGCACTGCCGAACATGTCTTTCGTCATGTCGCTCGGCGGTGCGTCGAACGTGCCGCATGAGATCGCATGGCTTCACGAGGCTTCGCTCATGTTGCAGAACACAGAGAAGCCGATCGTGTATGCCGCTGCTGGTGCAGAAGGGGCCAAGTATCTACTCTCGTTAGCGGCAGCCGTCACCGGAGGCTTGGAGCATCTCGCTCGTCGCCCCATAGTGACGCTCTTCAGCGAGCCGATAACCCCACTCGTGATCCCAGAGATCAACGAAGGTGTAATTGAGTTTGCGAAGGCACGCGTCCCGGTGGCATATGCGCCGGGTCCGATGCCCGGTGCCTCTGCTCCAATAACGTTGGCGGGTGAGCATGCGGTCTGTAACGCGGAGTGCTTGGCTGGTGTCGTACTTGCTCAGCTAGTTTCTCCGGGCGCGCCAATGCTCTACGGTATTCACACATCGGTCATCGACATGCGTACTGGGAGTGTGTGCTACGGCGCGCCAGAGTGGGGACTCGGTTGGCTCATCGTCGGGCAACTGGCGGACTACTATCATCTTCCAACCTTTGGATCGGGTGGGGGGACTGACTCAAAATGCCCAGACGCGCAAGCTGGTGCAGAAGCGTTCATGAATGCCTATTTGAACGCCGCCGCCGGAATCAACCTAATCCACAACTGCGGAACAATGGCGCACGGCTCCTCGGGAAGCCTCGAGATGGGCGTCATCTGCGACGAGATCGTCAATTACATCCAGCGACTTCTCATCCAGATCGAGGTCAATGATGACACGTTGGCGGTCGATCTCATTCGGAGACTTGGGCCTGGAGGACACTTCATGGCCGAGAAGCACACACGTAGGTATCTCGAGAAAGGCGAGATCCTACATCCGAAACTCTTCAATCGTCAAGCGATAGCAGACTGGAAAGCTAGGGGACAATTGAGCGCTCGGGAGGAGGCAAAGCTGAAGGTGAAGAAGGTCCTTGCCGAGCACAAGGTACCGTCGCTTCCGAAGGAGACGACAGAACAAATGGACAGGATCCTGAAAGAAGCTTGCGAGAAAATGGTCAGAAAGTCCTCAGCGCGGAGCATTCAGTGAAGAAGCACACCGGCACTGATCGATCAAGAAAGCGCGCTATAGGAAGGAACTGGAAATGCACTTCACCCTCCCCTATGGGCACCATCAGAAAGTGAAGTTCGACATACCCGATCGGAACGTCGCCTTTTACGTGAAGCGAAAGGGCCTGCCATCAGTTCCAGATGTGCGCAACTCGGTCGTAGAGGCGGTAAGGGATCCTACGGGAACGCCTCCTCTGAACAAGATAGCGAAGAAAAATGACAGCATCATTGTCCTCGTCGATGACCTGACTAGACCGACTCCACAGAAAGAGATTCTGCCAGTAGTTCTGAGGGAGCTCTGCTCAAGCCGTGCTAACGAGGATAATATCAAGATAATGATCGGCCTAGGAACCCATAGGCCCATGACGGATGCAGAGATCCTAGATCACTTGGGGCCAGAAGTCGTTGAACGGTTTGGGGTCTCCAATCATGACTTCAGAGACGACAGGAGGCTGGTGAATCTAGGAACGACTGAGCTTGGCATTCCTGCTCTTGTGAACAGAGCTGTTGTCGACGCGGACTTGGTCGTGAGTGTGGGTAACATTGTACCTCACAACGCGGCAGGTTGGGGTGGTGGCGGTAAGATGATCCTCCCCGGCGTGTGCGGCGAAGAATCCGTCGGCATACTCCACATCGCGGCAGGCAGAGTCAAGCCGATTGGCAGCTTGGTCGCAACGGCCGACAATCCCATGAGGCGAGACATCAACACAATCGCCCGGAAGGCAGGTCTGAAGGCCATAGTCAATACTGTCCTCAACAACGAGGACAGGGTTGTCCGCGTATTTGCCGGCGATCCTGAACAAGCGTTTCGTGACGGAGTCGAGACCGCGCGTCAGGTGTTCTGTAGGGTTGTTCCTGAACTCACTGATGTGATCGTTTTCTCCACCTACCCAGCGGACATTGACTATTGGCAGGCCATGAAGGCGCTAGATTTTGCGCACGTCGGTGTCAGGAAAGGTGGAACTATCGTCTTCATCACGCCCTGTCCTGAGCGCATCTCGCCGACCCATCCGAGCTTCAGGAACCGGGCGACAGAGAGCTACGCCTCGCTATTGGAGGCAGTCGACAGAGACGAGATCGAAGACCTACCGGTAGCAGGAGCGTTGCTGATGCATGCGCAAATGCGTGAACATGCGAACATTGTCTGCTATTCGACTGGGCTCACGGAGGAAGATAAGGTCGATCTGGGATTCGAGCACGCCTCGACGATAGAGGAGGCGATCGAAATCGCTCTGAAACGGCACGGAGAACGAGCCCGTGTCGGAGTGCTGGAATGTGGAGAGGTAGTTCCCGTCGCTCCTCGGACGAATATATGATAGGTCAGCGATGTTTCTCTAGATTGCAGATAGGCCCGATCAGACTAGGTTGAGCTTGCTGCTGTACTTGGACCGAGACTGTCTGCTCGAATGAAAGAAGCTCGTCTGCACACGGTGCATGGAAATTTCTATATTGGCCTGAGCTTCTACGTGGCGGATGCGGTGTTCGCTGATTGGTTTCAGGTAGGAAGTCTGCTGCGCTCTCCGAGAAGGCTAGGTCTGTGACAATCGGCGGCGTTCACGATGAACTCCGCTTCACGGAACCCTATACGATCTTCTTCAGGAAGGCCAAGGGATCAAAGATCTATGATGTTGATGGGAATATCTACACTGACTTCTTGTTAGGGTATGGTCCGCTGATTCTTGGTCACTGCCATCCGAAAGTTGTGCAAGCCGTCAGGAAGGCGGCCTTGGAGAGCGATCTCTGGGGGATTGGCACAACAGAACTCGAGTACAAACTCGCCGAGAAGATCACGAGGCATGTTCCATCCGCAGAGAAGGTGCGGTTCTGCAACGCCGGCTCCGACGCCACATTTCACGCGATAAGGCTCGGACGAGCGTTCACGGGACGAAAGAAGATCCTCAAGTTCGAGGGGGGATACCATGGCTGGCATGACTATGTTGACATTAGTGTGATGCCTCCCGCAGACAAGGTTGGAACACCTTGGCCGGTGTCCGCAGGAAGCCTGCCGGAAGCGATGGCCCAGACGATCGTCGTTCCTTGGAACGACATCGATACTCTTGAGCGGACAATCTCACGGTACAAAGACGAGCTCGCTGCGGTGATCACCGAACCTATTCTTCACAACATAGGTGTCGTCATGCCCAAAGAAGGATTCCTTCAGACAATAAGGGAACTCACAGCGCGCCATGGAATCGTCTTCATCTTGGACGAAGTCATAACAGCATTTAGACACAGCATAGGTGGCGCGCAGAAGCTATTCGGGATAAAGCCTGACCTCACAGCCTTTGCGAAGGCGATGGCCAACGGTTATCCAATCGGCGGGCTCGCCGGTCGGTCCGACATTATGAACCGTCTGAGGCCGCTGGGCGATGTCCACATGGCGGCGACCTACTATTCACATCCGATCTCCGTCGCTGCAAGCCTGGCTACGATCTCCGAACTAGAGAGTGGGGAAGCCCACGAGCGCATGGACAACGTAGCGGATATGATAGTCAATGGACTGACGCAACTTGTACAGGACTTCAGGCTGAGGGCGCAGGTCAAGAGGTTCCACTCTATCTTCACTCTATACTTCACAGACGCCGATATCGTGAACTACCTTTCCGTTCTTTCTAATGATGCCGAGATGTACGGCAAGTACAGCCGATCGATGAGAGATCAAGGTGTTATACTGAGCACGCATCACCTGAAGCGATGTCATCTCTCAGCTGCGCACACCAAAGCAGACGCGAACAAGTTCCTTTCATGCGCCAAGAAAGCATTCGAGACGCTCAAGTAGATTAGAAGCCGAACGATTCGCAAAAGAGGTTACCATTTGTTGAACCCGCGCGCAAGGCCAGCGAGAGCCCTAGATCACAGATACCTGCGGATGTAATTCCCGTATTCTCGAAACCGCGCCAGAGTCATTTCGACCGGGATCAGGTGATCAGCGCCGGGCATGTAACCTCCCAACTCTTTCAAAGGTGGAACCTTGGCGTCAACTTCTCTCATCATTGCTTCTCCGCCTTTTGCCAGTTCGATCTTGTCGAGATTTCCTATCAGGAAGAACTTCTCTCCGTACTTCTTCCTTATGCCGACGGCATGCATGCCGGCGTTGACTTCAAGGGGCCATAGGCCATTGATTCCTGATTCAGCGATCAAGTCCAGTATCGGGTTGATGTTGCCGTCGCTGTCCATCAGTATCCGATCGATCTTGTTCTTGGCGAGAAAATCAGTGACCCTCTTGTAATGCGGCAGGAAGAATTCTCTGAAGATCTTCGGTGAGATGCAAGGTCCATGCCTGTCCGCAAAGTCTTCCCACCAATAGACGACGTCGATTCTGTCCTTGAGGGTCTCTGCAGCTGACCGAATTGTTTCGACGGTGAAGTATTCCCAGTACTCGATCATGTCGTGCATCAATTCAGGATCCTTGTAGAACATGAGATTGAACGTGGGTATTCCCATCAGTTCCGCGCCAAAGCCGTAGAAGCCGTTGAACCTCAGCATCGTGTTGCCTTCTTGATAGGTCTCGAAGGCTCGAATGTAGTCTTCAGTATCCCAGTCTTTCGGGTAGCGTTTAGGGTCTTCTGGATCGAGGCGCTTTCTGTACTCGTACCATGTTTCTCGATCCTTTACTGGGAACTCCACAAACATGGGCATACTGTACCATGCATATCTTGCGGTCTTTGATCGCCGTGCCTTCGCACCTGTCTCTGTGAGGAGCTCCAGGTGTCTGTCGGTCTCGTTCAAGAGTCGCTGCTTGTACCTCGGTAATGGCCCCACATCGACCTGTAAGAGACATCCGTACAGCCATTGACAGCCAAGATAGCGATACGGGTTGAACCCTTTGACGGTCGTCATGTTTGCGAGCGCAGTCCCGCCGCGCCCCATCTCCCATTCAATAACCGTCACATCCTCTGGAGGAAGCCCTTGCTTGAACCATTGCAGGATCGTCTCATCGTAAGCGTTCTCCACCCATGGCAACTGGTCTGGCTTTCTGAAATGGGCTACGGCCTCGAATCTCTCACGAGGAGTCATCATTTCTGTGTCCACCGCCTACATATCCCCAATCCTTCCACGGCATCAAGGGCAGTGGCGTCGGCGCCTATCTCGCTTCCGAACTCCTTCTTGACAGCGTTGCCGCCCAAGAGGATACGCAGTTTGTCTCTCACGCCAGCTGCTCGAACGCTGTCGATCGTGTTCTTCATCTCTGGCAAGGTTGTTGTCAGCAATGCAGAAAGCCCAAGCACTTGTGGACCAGACCTCTCTATTTCATCAACAAACACGGAAGGATCAACATCCACCCCGAGGTCGTGGACTTCGAAGCCAGCACTGTCCGCAAGCATCCTGAAGACATTCTTGCCAATGTCGTGGATGTCACCCTTGACGGTGCCGAGGGCTATGACACCTCTCATTTGGATCCGTTGATTCTTCAAAGCGGGCTTCAGAATCTCAGAAAGATCTGCGACGAGAGAACCAGCATATAGAAGTTCTGAGAGAAAATACTCTCCGGCTTCGTACTTCTGACCGACGATCTCGAGTCCTCGTCTAATACCTTTCTCAACAATATCCGATGCATTCACTCCTTGAGAAACTGCCGAGTTCAGGAGTATCTTCGTGTTTTCGGCCGGATCCAATCTGCCAATCGCTTGAGCGATATTCTCGAAGACATCATTCACGACGGGACGCGCTCCTGTGTCTGATCTCGGCTCTACGCTTGCTCCTCAGCTCCTTCGCTGAAGTTGTGCCCAAGCTTGTCTCCAGACGCGCTTGGTTCCCGCAAGCACAGCTTCGGATTTCTCCCCGGGCAAAGGCTTGATCTCGAACCCAACAATCGGCAACTTGCGTGACCGTTCCGCTCTCTTGCCAAGATATCCGATGTCGAAGAGTATCTTCAGAAATCGTGTCAAGTCCTCCACATCATGCTCGCCCCCTTCGACTCCGAATCTGGGATGCCTATCGCCGTAGGCTGGATGCCCTTGAGTCTTGACGCAGTTGCCCAAGTGGATGTGTACCAAGTAGTCCTTGAGTAGTCTCAGTGCGGTTCGTGGGTTCTCGTTGAGGAGTGGGCCGTGAGCCATGTCGTACATTATTCCGAAACTAGGGTACTCCTTTCTAATCGTCCGCGCTAGCGCAACAGCCTCTCTTGACGGTCCGATCAGACATCTCTTCTCGACTTCGCGATCGAAGGTCTCTAGGGTAACTCCGATCTCTCTCTGCTCGCCATAGGCACAGATTTCTCTCAAAGAATCTGCAAAGAGCTCGCGAGCACTTTTTCGTTGCGACTCTCCTGGATCGAATCCACTCAGTAGACTGAGACGCTCCGCCCCAAGTTCAGACGCTTCGTCGAGACAGATCTTGACCTCTTGGACGGCCTTGCTCCTCTGCGAGTTGTCCACGGAATTCAGATCGAGCTTCTGACTCAGTAAGGCCATCTGTGCGCCATAGGTTAGCGTAACACGGGCGCTCTCCGCGATGTCTCTGGTGGCTTTCCGAGTTCCGGAATCCTTGATCCAGGTGAGCTCGAGAACTGAAAAGAAATCGTCAGCGACGAGTTGAGTGAGATTCTCCAATAACGATGTGCCCCCGGATTGCGTTTCAGGGTACATCATCACGGGAACAATACTTAGTCGAAGAGTATTCTCCCAAGAAACACCCAAACAACATCCTACCTTTGATGTGGAACTCACGGTCCTTGCGGACGGCGGCTACATATAACTTTCCAAGATCCGCCAGGCAATTCGCCGTGCAGTGCCATTCAAATGCGATAGACTTTACTTGCCAATCCACTGGTCTGGAGAGTCATCATCAGATCGAAGAAGTGGAGTTTGAGGGATGCGACTGATGAAGGGCGTCATGTCGTCTCTGGAGAGGGTACGAGCTGCGTACTCGCTCTCTGAGCCTGATATGGTCCCTGTTTTCCCAATGATCACCTACGCATCGGGAGCACCTCTCGGCTATAGCATACGTGAGTACTGCCACGACATCAACAAGATGGTCAAAGGTCAACTACATTTCCAAGAGAGATTCGGGTGTGATTTCGTGTTGAGCTTTGTTGACGTTTGGGTCTTCGCAGAAGCTGTGGGTGTGAAGCTCGACTTCCCCGAGAACAACACACCGAACCCAATCGAATCACCCGTGAGGGAAATGGGAGACGTCGAGAAGCTCGAGGTTCCTGATCCACAAAGAGACGGCAGACTTCCCATGCTGATTCGAGGGATAGAGCTGCTGCGTGGCAAAGTTGGCGGCAAGATCGCGATCTATACCGGAGGCCAAGGCCCGTTTTCGCTTGCTGCTGAGATAAGGGGACTCCAAACGTTCCTGAAAGATCTCTACGTCAACAAGGAGCTAGCTCTGAGACTCATTGAGTTCTGTACAGAGTACATGATTGAGATGGGAAGAGCCGAAGCAGAAGCCGGTGCTGATATCGTTCACTTGGGTGATTCCTTTGCAGGTCCCTCCCTTGTCTCGCCCCAGTTCTTCAAAGATTATGCGATGCCCTACGACAAGATGGTGTTTGAGCAATGGAAGAAGCAAGGGGTTCTAACCTCACTACATATCTGCGGTAGAAGCACCTCAATCTGGGCCGACATGATCGCGACAGGAGTTCAGAACGTTGAAGTCGACCAGACGGTTGACCTCGCTGAGGCCAAGGTAAAGATAGGTGACCGGGTGTGTATCACTGGCAACTTGGATCCAAGTGCGACAATTCGACATGGCACAACATACCAAGTCGCAAGTAAGTCTAAGGAGTGCATCGAAGCGGGAGCCGCCAACGGAGGCTACGTCCTGAGCCCGGGGTGCGTCGTAATGCCAGAGTTTCCGTTGAAGAACATCGAGACCATGGTGAGAGTTGCTCGCCAATACGGACAGTATCCCCTCTCGAAATGCGCCGAGTAACGTCTCCCATCATTCATCCAATCCGAGAATTCGGTCCCTCCTAGAGCGTTGCTCTCAGATAGCTCGTAGAGCGCTCATGCCATCGCTATGCTTTCTTGCCCATTCGAAGGAATTACTGGAAAGCTATATCTCACGTCTCCGAAGATGCTCCGAATCTGGTGTGACATGAATGCGGATTCTAGCCATAGGCGCGCACCCTGACGATGTCGAGTTCTTGTGTGGCGGAACTATGGCGAAGTACACGAAGAACGGACATAAGGTCGTGATTGCAACGATGGCCAATGGCGACAAAGGTCACCTCACGATTCCACCGGAAGAACTAGGCAAGATGAGGCTGGAGGAAGCTCGCACTGCAGCATCAGTCCTTGGAGCCGACCATATGTGGGTTGGGTTCAGGGACGCCGAGGTCTTCCACGACAGGGAGGCCGTGATGAAGGTAGTTGAGGTGATTCGGAAGGCGAAACCCGACATCGTTTTCACTATGTCTCCTCTGGACTATCATCCTGATCACACGAACACTGCCACAATAGTGGTCGAGGCGGTTTTTGACGCGGGCGTTCCTCTCGTCAGGACGGAATCTCCAGCACACACGCCAAGGAAAGTATACTATTGTGAGACAATCTTCGGTATCGGATTCGAACCGACCCTTTGGGTTGACATCTCAGACTTCATTGATCTGAAGCTGAAGGCCCTCGCCGAGCATAGAACCCAAATCACATGGATGAAGGATCATCATGGCGTCGACTTCATCGATGATGCTCGCGTATGTTCTCGCTTCAGAGGGCTCCAAGTCGGAGTGAAATACGCAGAGGGATTCCAACACGTGAGCAAGCATATGCAGGTCGCGCCGGTTGACCTCCCCTAGGCGGGCCCCAAGATCTGTTGACGAAATCGCGCAGCAACCCATCAAGTAGACTCGCTGTAGCGAGATACCAACACAGCTGCTATCCATACTTGCCGAATTTCTCAGCAGCTCGTACCATTGTCTCGAGGTTGTCGTATGGTGTGTTCTTCGGGAGCTCGCAGCCTGACCCTAGGATGAATCCTCCGTCACTGGCTGCGGCTTCAATTGCTATGCGACAGGTGCCCTCAACTTCATGGGGTTGTCCCATCAAGAGCAAACTTGGACTCACATTTCCCCTGATCCCAATCGAATTCCCGTACTTCTTCCTGATGTCTGCCAAGTCGACTTGAGCATCAACTTCCAAGAACCTTGCACCCGTCCGAACCATCTTGTCAATTATAGGAGTAGAATTCCCGCAGATGTGAAGAAAGAAAGGAAACGACGCTCCGGCTTCGGCGACTACTCGCCGAATGTATGGGAAGCTGAATTCCTCAAACTGCTTCGGGGAGATGAGGTTCGGAGACGACATAGCGTCTCCTAGTACAATGGCATCTACCCCAGCCTCGATCTCCGCCTTGGCAAATGCAATAATCGTATTCGTCGTGAACCGGACAAGTTCAGTGGCTATTCCGGGATCTCGATAGAAGTCCATGCAGATCTGAGATATGCCTCGCAGTTGTGCTGCCGCTTGGAAGGGACCGTTTATGTTGGCAAAGACAGCAAGGTCATGCCCAACGCGTTCTTTCAGTATCCTGATCGCCTCCAACCAAACCGGCAGTCGACCGTCTCTTTCTATGTCGGGCACACGTAAGGATCTGATGTCGCTCGAGGATGCTACTGTCGGTCGTGACGCCGTGGGTATCTCGTCGTCGTAGTACTTGACTTCGGCCCCCATCGCCTCTATCTCGATGACCGGGTCCGAGTCTACATAGACAGCTTCGATCCCGAATCGCCTTGCTGTGACGATCTGTGCTTCTGCGAGTCGTCTTGGATCTCTGCAATAGTCAAAGAACTTGACCCCAGCGTATTTCGCTGCAAACGAGATGACAAAGGGAATAACGGGCACCCTATCGGGTTTCTTGAGGTCTAAGGCCTTCAGGACGCGTTCTCTGGAGTCCATGATCCAACACTAGTGAATCTAACGCTTCAGAACTTGCGGGTTTGCCACGAAACGCAGAGGTTCATCTCTGGCGAACCGGATCGCCTCCTCTTGGACAAGGTAATCGCAGTATTCCTGTGCCTCTCTTGTGAAGGAGGCGATGTGAGGTGTCACGATTACACTGTCTAGTTCGAGGAGGGGACTACTTGCAGGAAGAGGCTCAACCGCCTGAACGTCGAGAGCCGCTCCAGCTATTCTCTTTTCTTTCAGCGCCTCGATCAGCTCCGGCTCCTTCACAACCTTTCCTCTCGAAGTGTTCACGAAAAAAGCGCTCCTTTTCATCGTACCGAATTGCTCCGTTCCGAACATGGCTGCAGTCTGACTTGTGAGAGGAACGTGAACAGAAACGAAATCCGAGACGCTCAGCAGCTCGTCAAGCTGGACGACTCGACCGAACTGCTCCAAACGAGTCGACAAGATACCAGGATCAAACAGGACAACATTCATGCCGAAGCCTCTTGCGATCATTGCCACGCGTGACCCGATGTTTCCAACTCCGACGATGCCTATGGTCTTGCCTTTGAGCTGAACGCCCATCAGGGGCTTGTATGAATCTATCTTGGGTGTCATTCCTCTTCGGAGTTGTGCGTCAGCTCTCGTGATCCTTCGGGATATGGCCAATATCAGGGCGAAAGTGTGCTCTGCGACTGAGTCAGCATTCGCGCCCGGAGTGTGAACAACCGGTATGCCACGCTTTGTGGCAGCGTTGACATCGATGTGATCCAAACCTGCTGATTGCGTGCCGATGAACCTCAAGTCACTGTTGCCGTCGATCGCCTCCTCATCGATACGATCCTCGTTTGTTATGAAAATCTCTTCCCCGCGCATGCGATCGGCAAGGGCCTTTCCAGTAAGAAACGGGAAGTCAGCGAACTCCATCCTTGTGTCGATTGCCTTCTGAAGCAGATCCCAATCGTCAAGAATCCATGTTGCGCGGACGAACGCCTTCACAGAGCGATCCTCGCGCGCACACTCTAGAGCGTTCGTATTTTAGGGTTCTTTGAAGTCTCTGTCGAATCTATTCAGACTGATGGAGTCTGATCGATCGAAGACTTAAATCACAACGTGAAGCCTACGCCGCACTGTGCTCACAGAGATGGCGAACGAGATCAAAGTCGCGATGTTTGGACTTGGGCCATTGGGTGTGGCCATTGCCAAAGGACTCTTGGACAAGAAAGGAATGAAGATTGTCGGAGCAGTGGATATTGCCATGGACCTCTCGGGCAAGGATCTCGGTGAGGTTCTCAATCTCGGCAAGACGCTCGGAGTGAGAGTAACTACAGACGGTGAGGGCGTGCTCTCAAGAACCAAACCGGACATCGCGATTGTTGCGACAAGGTCCTCACTCGAAGGTATTCGCAACGAATTGAACTTATGCGCCAAAGCCGCGGTCGATGTTGTCTCGACTTGCGAAGAACTCTCCTATCCTTACTACAGATATCCAGATCTGTCGAAGGAAATCGACAAGCTGGCGAAGAAACACGGAATAGCGATTCTGGGCACTGGCATAAACCCTGGCTATCTCATGGACGCACTGCCCATCACTCTGACAGGAGCCTGTCTTCGGGTAGACAGGATCAAAGTCACACGAATGATGGATTCATCAAAGCGCCGGATTCCGTTCCAGAAGAAGATCGGGACAGGACTTGCACCTGAGGAATTCACGAGGATGATTCGTGACAAGATCATCACTGGGCACGTCGGCCTGGCCGAGTCAATCGCCATGATCGCAGCGGCATTGGGATGGAGACTTGACCTGATAAAGGAGTTCCCGCCCGAACCGGTCATCACACAGAGACAGATAGTCACACCGTACACGACTGTCAAGCCGGGCTGTGCCGCCGGGCTCAAGAGCCTTGCACACGGAATCAAGGACGAGAGACCCGTCATAATGTTGGAGTTCGTCGCACACGCTGGCGTCGAAGAGGAATACGATGCCGTATCTATCGAGGGCCTGCCCAACGTGAACCAGAAGATAATCGGGGGAATCCATGGCGACGTTGGAACGGTGGCCGTGGTTCTGAATATGATTCCCAAAGTCTTGAATGCAGAACCAGGGCTTTACACAATGAAGGACTTGCCTCTCCCATCCGTTCTCAGTGAAGACGCGAGAGTATACCTCCGGCATGATTCGTAGAAAGCCTTGACGAGCTACATTACACCAATCGCGCCTTGGCAAATACCGTACTCTATGGTAGTCATCGTACTACTTGAGTGCCTTCAGGAAGTCCCGCGTCGCCGCGATCGTTTGTTCAATCTCTTGTTCTGTATGTGGAAGTGAAACGTAGAAATGCACCTCACTTGGGATCATGGCCAGTATTCCGTTCGAAATCAGGTGATGGAAATAATTCTTCTCGGCTTGGGGATCCACGTTCGTTATGAGTGACCTCAGATGAGTGGCCTTGACCTTGCGTTTCAGGAAATGCACCTTCGCAATTGAATGATATCCTGTGACATGCGCGTTTGCGTGGGTATCATCGACAGCTTCTTGAAACCCCTTGATCAGCCTGTCACCGAGCCTGTCTATGTGGTCGTAGAGGCTTCCTTCTTCATAAACTCTGGCAGCTTCGTAGCCCGCGTGCATGACGAGCGGATTTCCAACGTACGTGCCGCCACGAACGACGAGTTCCGAATGCTTTGGATGCTTGAGGTGATTCATCAACTCCATTATCTCGGCCTTTCCACCCAGTCCTCCGACTGGGAACTCTCCTCCCCCAATCGCTTTCCCAAATGTCGTTAGGTCCGGCGTGACTCCAAATGCTTGTTGAGCTCCTCCAGGAGCCAGTCTGAATCCGGTAATGACCTCATCAAAAATCAGCACGGTGTCTGTATCATCGCAGACTTCCCTCAAGCCCTTGACGAATTCCTTGTCAGCCGGGACAGAGGCACCTCCAACGACCAATTCCACTATGACGCATGCCATGCGCCTTCTCTTGATCGTCCTGTAGGTTGCGTCGGGATCATGGAAGGGAAGCACAATCGTGTTCTTGCCAGAGAAGATATCGTGACCTGCGGACTCTGCTCTGTTGGTTGATGAACTGACGCCAACAAACAGTGGCTCAAGCACTCCATGAAAGTGCCCTTCGAACTTTCCGATCTTCTGTCTCTTTGTGTAGGTCCTTGCGAGTTTCAACGCATGCATGTTAGCTTCGTTGCCGCTATTGTTGAAGGTGACCATCTCCACGCTAGGAACAAGTTTCGCAACCTGTTCAGCGAGTTTGACTTCCCATTCATTGCAGACTCCCACATGGAATCCGAGTTCAAGTTGCTGCTTAACCACATCGACTATGACTGGATGCATATGCCCCAAGATGAGGGCACCATGTCCCATCCAGAAGTCCGAGTAGACATTGTCCTCGAAGTCAACGAGTTTGCTCGAATATGCTTTCTTCGCGTAGAAGGGAAAAGGAGCGTAATATCGAAGCGGTCTTGTCACTCCGGCGGGAAGAACCTTCACAGCTCTCTCGTACAATTCCTGAGAGATTGTCTTCACCAACCCAGTCGAACGCAAACGGCATAGAAAACCAATATAAAGATTCACGAAGGTAGAGTGCGCATACTCGTCAGAGACATGGTGCTTTAACATGCTTCGACTCGTGATGTCATGAGGAGATCTTGATTGAAGCTTGCTTTTGAAACAGGCAGTTTCTCGCTTTTCGGTCGTCGCTACGATGACTACATGAAGTTTGCATCAGAAATAGGATTCGAGGCCATGGAGCTTTGGTGTGATTGGAAAGACCTGTGGCAGAAGCTGCTGAAACCTGGTGAGCGCAAGAGGATCAAGGAATCAATCAATCAGTACGGCTTCGACGTTGCAGCAATACTCCCCGATCCGTTCTTCAAAGTCAGACAATGGAAGGTATTCGAGTTCAGGTACAACCTCGCACATCCGAGCAGCAAGAAGCGGAGAGACTCAGTGAGATTCTACAATACGGCTCTGGATGTTGCGAGTGATCTTGAATCTGATGTTGTCCTTTGCCTAGCAGGCGCTCTGGAAGAGCCGAATCTGATGTCCTCGCGATCCTCGTTTAGAAACCACTGGGAGAGAGCTGTCGAGTCTCTGAGGGAATGCGCGAAGCACGCCGAAGAAGTAGGCGTATGCCTCGGCGTTGAGAACGCAGTCGTGTGCAATTTCATCGACCGCCCTGAGGAATTGCTGAAGATTGTGCAGCAAGTGGGGTCCGAATACGTGAAGGTCTACTTGGACATAGCCAATGCAAACGTGATCTTCCCACCCATGGAATACCTCGAGATGCTTCACGGCTACCTGTGCAACTGCATACACGTCTCGGACAATGACGGCTCATACGCCTATCATCTCCCGATCGGGATGGGCACGATTGACTTCAAGAAATGCATAGACTTCCTGAAACAGAGGGGCTGGGAAGGCTACCTCGTGCCAGAGATATTCTACGCGAAGAATCCTGAATCCGGCCTGAGGAAGTCAAAAGAGGCACTCGAAGCGCTCCTAGCATAGATGATCCGAGTAGTTCACTTGCCGCTCAGGGCTGTGCGTTCATCATAACAGTCACGCCTCGCTCGACAATCGCGAAACAAGCGTTAAGTAGTGCTATGCACCCGCTTGCTGGGTGATACTCATGAACAATCAACTTTGGGGAGAGAGATCCTCCCCGGATCTCAAACAACAGATCGCGAAAGCAAGGGTAGTCATCGTTCCAATCGGCAGCACCGAGCAGCACGGGCCGCATCTACCCACAGGAACTGACCACATAGTCACATGGGAGCTCGCGAAACGAGTTGCCGAACGCACCGGTGCGCTGGTTCTCCCACTGCTTCCGTATGGTTTCTCTGAAGACCATTTTCCTCGCACTGGAACGGTGAGCCTCTCAGCCGAGACCCTTGGTCATGTGATTCGAGACATGGTGAGGAGCCTGTCGATGAACGGTGTCAAGCACGTCGTGCTGTTGACAGGTCATGCTGGTCATCTCTTCCAACTGAATGACGTTTCCTACGACTTGAACGTGACCAACCCGTCCGGATTCCCGAGGGTACACAATATCTCGCCGTACTCTATTCTGCCCGTGGAGGTTCTCGGGCAGGTTCTGCAGGAAGAGATATTCCTGCACGCCGAGGAATTGGAGACATCTCTTCTGCTTCTTCTACGACCAGAATTGGTGGACATGAAGAAGGCGCCAAAGGAGATTCCGTCCGGTCTGCCGAAAGGTTTGACGACCCCGAACTTCTTGGAGTGGCTCAGGGTATTCACAACGGAGAAGTTCTTGGGAAGAGATACGAAGACCGGAATCGTCGGCGACGCGACAATCGCTTCCAAGGAAAAAGGCGAGAAGATTTTGAACATGATGGTTGATGCACTGGTGCAGGCAGTCAAGCACGCTACTGCTTGATTGGTGCTTGCTCGTACGAGCTACGCTGAATGGTGTTCAACAGATCTGATGCTCTGCTCGGCACTGATGCGACTCAGGACAGACGTGAGGATGCATTCTTGAGACTGTGCTTCACCCACCCCAAGTTCCTAAGGCTCGTCCAACCATAATTATAGAACTCGACGCCGCTCGCTCCCGCCTCTAGTGCTGAGATAACCTCAGCTTCGATCGTCTCCTTGGTGAACAACGTGGGGAAGCTTGGCCGTAGAGCTACATAGATCGGACAGTCCCCCACCTCAAATTTTGCCCATTGAACATGGTAGTACACCAATTCTGGTTCGGAGACGTAGTCAATGAAGTCGATCCCATCGACAATCTCTGCCAGTTCGTGAAGGTTGACGCCTTCTGATCCTCTTCCCATGACTCCGCTCCCGCCACCGGTGAAGCCGCCTGCCGTGATCACTCGAAGGTTGACGTTGGGATTCGAGGCCTTGAGGGTCTCCTTCACCTCTTTGAAGAGGGAATTCACCATCGCTCGTTTGAAGCTGAGGAGTTTGTGCAGTCCCTCGATGTCTGCCGTTAGCACGTACGAGTTCCTCAACATCTCCACGATAGGGACACTGCGTAGGATATTGGTCGGTGTGTCTATGCTGATGTCCGCGATCGACCTAACGAGTTCTCGCATTCGATCTGGTTGAAGGCCTTCTTCCCTCATCTTGACCATACAGTTGTCGCAGAAGCAGATGTTCATCAGGTCAGAGGTGAATGGTTCAATCTGAGTGCCCAGCATCTCATGATGGCCGCCATGTTCTAGGCCCCAGCAGTAGCCCGCCGATTCGAGCATCATAGCTTCAAGATCATACTCCTCGGCGAGATTCCGAACCAGACCCACAATGAACTTCCTTGAATCAGGCTTGTTCCCGCAAAGGAAATTGTGATCGACATCGCCGTACGCGTTCACCATGGCCAGCTCGGGATGAGCCTCTCCCAGTCTGTAGTTGTGAAGTGTGACTGTCCAGCTGTTTACGCCCACCCCGTGTTTCTTCGCCTCGCGTGTGGTGAGAGCTACGATGTCGATGTCAGGGAACTGGCTACTCTGCTTGGGCTTCAGAACAGTGTCTTTGAAGTATTTCTCGTCTGGTGGAAAATAGACGACCCCTTCCTCTGCCGAGTACATTTTCCTCCTAGGGTTGTGTGGAAGCAAGTAACGCCCACAGTGATAACTTGTAGCGAGATTCACATGCTTCAGTCCGGCGTCGCTAATGCGCGAGAAGACTTGCTCAGGACCTTCATCAACAACATCCCACGGGTGAAGATAGATGCCTGCATTGATTTTTGAGATCAAGAAAGTTTCCTCAAGATTTGAAGTGAGGTTAGCGCTCCCAAGAGCATATAAGAGTATTTTGAGGCTGTCAGATTCGATTCCAAGTGGTGGGCTAAGAGATGAAGATTGGAATCGATGTTTCATTTTGGACTGATCCTGCCTACGCTTTTGAGACAGTGAAGCTTTCGGAGAAAGCTGGTTTTGATTCTGCTTGGTTTGGTGACCATTTTCTGCCTTGGCATCACTCCTTCAAGCACAGTTTCTTTGTGTGGTCTGTGATGGCTACGGTCGCGGAACGAACGAAGAATATCCCGATTGGTGTGGATGTGACTGTTCCAATAGGGGGTAGATATCATCCTGCCATAGTGGCCCAAGCGGTGGGCACGCTCGCGACAATGTATCCGGGAAGAGTTCTTCTCGGCGTGGGCAGTGGCGAGGCGATGAGCGAAAAGAGATTCATGAGATATTGGCCCAGTTGGAAAGAACGAACGGATCGCCTCGTCGAGGCTCTTGAGTTTATCAGAGCGCTGTTCAGGAATGATGACTTCTTCGATTTTCATGGAAAGCACTTCTCGATGGAGAAGGTTATGCTCTATGTCAAGCCCAAGAAACCCGTTCCGATCTATTTCTCGGCAATTGGTCCAAAGGCTGCCTTCCGTGCTGGGAAGTACGCCGACCACTTGATGACGGTGAATACTTGGCAGAAGTGTAGGGATACTATCTTTCCCGAGTTCGAGAAGGGCGCGAGAGAGGCTGGAAAGGATCCAAAGACGATGGGCAAGGCTGTTCTCATAGCAGGAGGGGTCAAAGACATCGAGGGTGCAATCCGCAAAATCCGCAAAGTGCACGTCGGCTCCATAATCCTCGAGAACTTCAACGAGGAGGATCCAAAGAAGATAGAGGAGTCGCAGTCGCGCGTGACTGACGAAATGATCTGGGAGAACTATCACCTCAGCAGGACTCCTGAGGAAGTGATTGATGCGATCGATCGATACAGGAGCGTTGGGGCATCTGAGCTAATCTTTACGGACTTCAGCCCTGACCCGAAGGAGACTATCAGGGTCTTCAGACAGAAGGTGATTCCATATTTCAAGAAGAGGAAGCCCTAGCAAAGCCTTCCAAGAAACACGCTGAGCTGTTCTGAGATGTACGACATAGTGATAGAGAACGGGCGAGTGCTAGACGGAACTGGGTCTGCTCCCATCTGGGCAGATGTCGCGATCCAGAACGAGAAAATAGTAACCGTCCGGCACCTGAGCAATGAGCCATCGGACTTCAGGATCGATGCGTCTGGACGAGTGGTCGCTCCAGGCTTCATTGACATGCATTCGCATGCGGATTTCACGCTTCTGGCAAATCCCTTCTCATATTGCAAGATTCACCAAGGAATCACGACTGAAGTTGCCGGCAATTGTGGAATGAGTCTCGCCCCAATTGACAAGGAGAGACTGCAAGAGGTCAAGCAGTATCTTGGAGCATTTCTTTTCGGTCAGGAGTATGCTTGGGACTGGTCGAGTGTGGAGGAGTTCTTTCAGGCACTTGAGAGAGCCAAGATAGGCATCAACATCGTTCAGCTCGTCGGCCACGGAACTGTGAGAACTTCCGTCATGGGGTTCGAGCCGAGGGCACCCACAGACAAAGAGCTGGATACGATGAAGAACATGGTGGCACAAGCGATGAAAGATGGCGCGGCTGGACTCAGCTCAGGTTTGGTCTATCCTCCAGGATGCTTCGCAGATCTCAATGAGCTTGTCGAATTGGCAGCCGTTGCCGGCAAGTTCGGCGGCATATATGCTTCGCACATGAGGGGAGAAGCAGACATCTTGCTTGACTCGATCAAGGAGACCATAGCGGTCGGCGAACATGCGCATTTGCCCGTTCACATCTCCCATCTCAAATCGGTGGGCAAGAGAAACTGGGGGCGAAGTTTGCAGGCTCTGGAAATCATCGATGATGCTAGGAGGAGAGGAGTGGATGTCAGTGGTGACCAGTATCCGTATCCTGCAGGTTCTACTGTTCTGCGGCAGACACTTCCTCCTTGGAGTTTGGAGGGTGGAGTAGATGCTCTTGTTGAACGATTGAGGGACAACTTGACCAGAGCGAGGATTAGGCACGACGTTGAGACTAACACGCTTTCTGTCACCTATGACGCGAGCTCCGGTTGGGAGAACGTGGTCGCAAGTTGCGGATTGGAGAATATCGTTCTCAGCTACACCAGACACGAGCCCGACAAGCAGTTCGAGGGGAAGAGTCTCTCTCAGATGAGCAAGGAGACCGGTAAGGATCCGTACGAGATCATGTTCGACATTATCTCTAATGATCCGAACGCCATCATGGTCGATTTCTACGCACATGATGAGGATCTGGAGAGAATAATGAGGCACCCTGAGGTTGTCTTCTGCACGGACATGTGGACCGTCGCTCCCACTGGACCAGTGACCGGTGGAAGGCCGCATCCACGAGCCTACGGTTCCTTCCCGAGAGTTCTCGCAAGATATGTGAGGGAGAAGAGGATGCTGTCCTTGCAAGAGGCTGTGCACAAGATGACAGGTAAGACCGCCAAGAGACTTGGCCTGCGCGACAGAGGGGTATTGGCTGAAGGCGCCTTCGCTGATCTTGTAGTCTTCGATCCGGAAACGATCGAGGACACGGCCACGTTTGAGTTGCCAGCCCAGTACCCGAAAGGGATCTCACATGTCATAGTAAATGGAAGACTCGTCGTCGAGAACGGCAAGCACACCGGCATAGCTGCCGGGAGGCCGCTCAGGTTTCCTTCTCGCCAACATGCTTCGCTTGAGGATGTGAAGTTCAGTCACTTCTCTATCATGTAGCAAGTTGGTGTCAAACAATGAGCTACGAGACCTACAAAGAGGTCAGCATTTGCATAAGAAACATATTGGCGCTTGTTCCAAAACCTGGTCCATCCATAGATGACGTGCTGAATGATCTAGCATCGGAGCTGAAAGTCACGCCGCAGACGATCTCTGATTGGATGGCGGGCAGAGGAAGAATCGAGCCTTGGCAGCTTGACGTTCTGCGAAGGAAAGCTGGAATGCTCTGAATCTGCAGCATCAACACTAGCGAGATGTGCACCGGACTTCCGGCATTCGGACAATTCGGTGACGTTGAGTTAGCTCAGCAGTGGAAGCTTTACCGGTCTACCTTCTAGTTCCGATTTCATGGCTGCAAAAGCGGCTTCGTGCGTGTTCACTGCATCCTCGACGTTGCAGTGAGATTCCTTGTCCTTGAGTATGCAGTCGATGAAATGGTCGATCTCATCTTGGAACGGGTGATGCGTCACCTCTGCGCTATCGGGTAGGATTGTTGGGATCTCGACCCATCCCTTCTGTCCAGGGAACTTGTGCGACCATACTCTGTTGTTCTTCACTGTGCCCTTGTCGCCGAAGATTTCGATCTGGAATGTGTAGGGCTGGATGCAATCGAAGTTTGAGCAGACCTTCGCAATTCCTCCTGTGTCCAGCTTCACTAGCATGACTTCTAGGCCGTACCAGTCCATGTCCTTTCTATCTTTGCGGTAACCGCCAGCGAGAGCAGTCACCTCGATGATCTTGGCTGCCTTGTATCTCTCCTTGCATGCAAACCATCGCATTGCATCGACTGCGTGTACACCTGAGGTTATGAAGGAGCTGACGCCTACCTCTTTTGGTTTGACCGCTTCCCAGCCGGACCACCATTCCGCTATGTGGGATTGGTAATCAGTTTCTACGTAGTAGATGTCTCCGAGCGCGTCGTCGGAGATCATGGTCTTTATCGTTTCGAAGAGCGGGTTCCATCGCAACACGAAACCTACGACCGTCTTGACTTTGTTCTTCCTGACCGCGTCACGCATTGCCTTCAGTTCCTCAAGGGTCACGCAGATAGGTTTCTCGACAAGGACGTGTTTACCCGCATTGGCAGCTCTCACGGTCTCATCGGCATGCAGATTCTGTGGTGTGCAGATCGAGACGACGTCGACTTCCTTGAGCAACGCGTCGTAGTCCGTGAGGCACTTCACATCTGTCAAACCGGCCTCTTGGGCCTTCTTTTGGGCACTTGCGAGTTTTCGGCTCGAGATTGCGGCGACTTGACAGCTTGGATTGTTCTTGTATGCTTTGATGTGCTCTCCTGAGACCCAACCTGCGCCTTCTATCCCAACTCTGAGTTTGTTCATTTCAGAATCGGGAGAGTACCGGATCCGGTGGATATAAAAAACTTGTCAGCTTATGAACGAGCAGTTCCTCGCTCATTATCAAGTGGCAGGATGTCTTGGTCAGGCCTTTCCCCGATCCGAGATCGCTGGTTTGATCACGCTAGTTCACTCCGACAGCCAGAAGACTCCTGCAGCAACAGAATGAAACGGGAGCACCCATGAAAAGTGTAATATAGAATGTGAGGCGGTGGGAAGATCGATCTCATCGACAGGTGAACAAGTTGAAGAAAATGGGGGTCGTTGTGGTTGGCTACGGTTTCATGGGAGAAGTTCACCTGAATGCTTGGTCATTGATTCCAGAAGCCAAAGCAGTCGCGTTGGTGGCGAGACATCCGAACAGGGCCAAGCGCGTAGCCAAGAAATTCAAAACTAGAGTCTTCTCCGATCTTGACAGAGCAATGAAAGAAACGAATGTCGACATCGTAGACATCTGCACGCCGACATTCACCCATAAGGAACACGTAATGAACGCCGTCAAAGCCCGGAAGCAAGTAATCGTTGAGAAACCGTTCGCGCTGACGCTGAAAGACGCCGATGAGATGATCGTGGCCGCCCGCAAGGCCAGGGTCAAGCTGATGGTGGCTCAATGTATTCGATTCTTCGCTGAATACGCCAAGATCAAGGAACTTGTCTCACAGGGCGCGGTTGGCGAACCCGTCATATCGCGCGCACTCAGGGCGGGACCTCTGCCAACATGGGGAGAGCGAAGTTGGTTCACAGATCCAAAGAAGAGCGGAGGGGTTGGAATCGACTTGGCAATACACGACATTGACTTCACGCGTTGGTGTTTCGATGACAGAGTCAAGCACGTATATGCGAGAATCGGCAGGCTCGTCCACAAGAAGGGCATATGCGATGACCACGCCCTCATAATCCTACGGTTCGAGCATGACGGAATCGCCCACATTCAAGCAAGCTGGGCAGTTCCGACCCAATATCCGTTTACCTACTACTTCGAGATCGCCGGGAGGAAAGGTTTCATCTCGGTAGACAACCACTCGGTCGCCCCAATCACGATCATGTCAGACGGCAAAGTCGAGAAGCTTAGTCCGGAGACATTGCCATCTGTTCCCGGGATGCCATTCCCGATCGACCCTTACTATCGAGAGATACGGCATTTTGTCGACAGTGTTCTTGAGAACAAGGAGCCGATGACCAACGGCGAGGAGGCAGGGAAGAGCCTCGAGATTGCCTTGGCGGCGATTCGGTCCTCGAAGACTGGGAGAGTGGTCAAGCTTCCTTTGGAGGGATCCTAGATGGAGAGAGTGAACATAGCAGTCACGGGATTGGGGCATTTCCACGGCTACAGCTACGCTAGGGCCGTGAAGGAACTTACACACGGAAACCTCGTAGCAGTCTCGGATGATGACGCTGGCAGAGCGAAGGAGGCTGGCCAGCGGTACGGTGTGGAGCACTATCTCGATTACCACGACGTTCTGAAGAGGAATGATGTCGACGCTGTTATCATAACTTCCGAGAATACGAAACACGCACAGATGGCGGTTGACGCTGCCGAGGCCAGGAAGCACGTTCTATGTGAGAAACCCATGGCGACAACAGTTCCTGATGCAGATCGAATGTCGAGTGCAGCACAGAGGGCTGGAATCAAGTTCCAAATGTGCTTCGTGATGAGGTATCACGCGGTCTCAAGACTAATCAAGAACGCTGTCGACAAAGGAAGGATCGGAAAGGTCGTGGCCATGACAGGCACGAACCATCTCAAGTGGCTAGAACAGCTACACACCGGATTCTTCATTCGACCCGAACTTTCTGGCGGCGGTTCGGTCATGGATCACACCATTCACCTGTTAGACCTGATGCGTTGGTACACTAAGAGCGAGGCCCAGAAAGTGTACACGACAATAGGCAAGAATGTTCATCCCGAGCTCCCGGTCGAGGACAATGGTCTGACAGTGATAGATTTCCGCAGCGGAGCAGTCGGCACAATCGACGGAAGCTGGTCCAGGCCCGCAGGATGGTACATGTGGGGTGACATGGCTCTCGAGATAATAGGAACTAAGGGCATGCTATCTTTCGACGCATTCAGACAGGTAGTGTATGTCACGCAGGCCGAAGCGCCGAACAATCGACTTGAGTGGAATTTCTGGGGATGTGACGCGGACAAGGAGATGGTTCGGGGTTTCATAGACTGCATCCTGGAAGACAAGAAACCCGTGGCCACGGCGTTCGATGGAAGACAAGGCACGGAGATTACTGTAGCGGCCTACGAATCCGCAAAGAAAGGAGAACCTGTCCTACTGCCCATGACGAGTTAGCCCGTGCTTTGCGGCGCTGATCTGCTCCTCTGGGTTCCCCAGATTCCGCCTAGGATGAGTGCCATACCACCCACGAATGTGAGCGTCATCGCTTCCCCCAGAATCGCTATCGAGAGCACTACTGCGAAGAGCGGGCTGAGATAGATGAACGAACTTGCCTTCGTCGCCTCAAGCCTCTTCAAACTATCGTAGAACATGACGTACGCCAAACCAGAGAAGATCCCCCAGTAAGCCACGAGTGCATCGGTCCTCAATGACGCGTGAGCGATCTCAACGAATCCAGACGTGCCCTGCACGACCACAGCCAGAAGGACTCCGCCGAGCACCGAACCCACAAGCGTGACAGAGAGCGCATCATGCCTAGCCATGGCTTTTCTACCTATCATCGTGTACGACGCAGCCGCAAGCGCCCCTGCCAAAGAGAGTGAACATCCCAACAGATTCAATCCTAGAAGGCTCGCGCTTCTCTGACCAGTACTCAACACTACAAACGCGACTCCCATGAAAGAAACCACAACGGCCACATATCCTCTGATGTCGAGTTTCTCTTTCAAAACGATCGGCGAAAGTATTGCCACAAAGATCGTGCTCGTCGCCACGAGTATCGCGTTTGCTGACGCAGGGATCTGCTGGAGGGCGGAGAAACTCAGATTCGGATAGAGAAAGAACATTATTGCGCCAGACAGCAGCGCCAGAGTCAGCCCTCGACCTCGTAGCTGAGCAAGATTGCTCAGTCGTCTTTTGACGACCAGACCAAACGCAACGGCAAGCGCGCCTAGGACGGAACTCAGCATGGAAAGCTGAAGAGGTGTAATCTCAGCGAGGATGAGCTTCCCAATCGGATGTCCCGAGCCCCAGATGAAAGTCGCCGCGATCAGCATCAGATACTCTCTTCGCATTGTTCTGCCTCTTTCTGCAAGTGCGTGTGCGCCATGACCGGCGGTTTGCATTGAAAAGCCTTGTCAGCGCAACGCCTTCATTGTCCAGCGCCAACGAATAGCGTAGTGTGTATAGGATTCGAAAACCATCGGCACCTCTTGAACCACCTATGTCGGCGCCGATGGTTCGTGCAGTTGCGAGGACTCCCCTTGGTGATAAGTTATATATCAAGGGTCGAGTGATTTCGCCAAACCGTATCGAGGAACCTCACAAACAGGGTTCATCATGCGCGCAGTGAGCGAGGCCGTTAGTACTTGGCGAGAGTGAAGATCGAGAACTTGGTGAAGCGTTTCGGCAAGCTTGAGGCAGTCAAGGACCTGAACTTGGAAATCGAAGACGGTACCCTCGCATGTCTCTTGGGTCCGTCGGGTTGCGGGAAGACTACTACGCTCAGAATGATCGCAGGTCTTGAGACACCAGACGAAGGCAAGATCTACATCGGGGACAAAGTCGTCAACGATCTCTCCCCAGTGGAAAGGAAGATTGCGATGGTGTTTCAGTTCTACGCCATCTATCCGGGAATGACTGTGAGGCAGAATCTCGAGTTCCCCCTGAAGCAGCAAAAGATGTCGGGTGAAGAGATTGACAGCAGAGTCAAGAAGACCGCCGAGATGCTGAGAATCAGTCAGATCCTAGACAAGGATGCGATGAGTCTTACCGCAGGTGAGAAACAACGGATCGCCCTTGGGAGGGCATATGTTAGAGATACGCAGGTCTTGCTGCTCGACGAGCCGCTCACAAACTTGGACGCTCGACTAAGGGCTACTATGAGAGTGGAACTCAAGCGAATTCACGAAGAGCACAAACAGACGACGATCTACGTAACTCACGATCAGGTTGAAGCCATGTCGATGGCTGACAAAATTGGCGTCATGGACTTGGGGCTGTTACTGCAATACGACGCGCCAGAAACGCTCTACGACCATCCAAAGAGCCAATTTGTGGCAGGGTTCATCGGCAGCCCAACAATGAACTTCCTCGAGTGTGACCGTGTGGAAAAGGATCGCGGGCCGTTCCTTCAGTTTGAAAGCTTCACGTTGGATGCCAGCGATTTCAAGGAATCCCTCATGAGCGGGGGCAAGAAGTTGGTGCTGGGAGTCAGACCGCACGACATCTCAGTGGAAGCTCGCGGCGCCAAGCAGAGAGTCGACGCTGAGGTGTACTTGGTCGAGCCGATCGGTGACCAGAACATCATAGACCTGAAGGTTGGAAGTCAAGTAATCAAAGCCGTCGCGCCCCGTACAATCAAGGTCTCTGAGGGGCAGAAGCTCCCTGTAGCTTTCGATATGGACCGAATACATGTCTTCGACAAGGAAAGTGAGAGAGCTCTAGTCTAGGAGGATCATGGGAAATGGCTCATGTAGTACTTGAGAATCTTACAAAGAAGATCGGTAAGGCGACTATCGTTGACAATCTGACCTTGGAGGTCAAGGATGGTGAGTTTGTCTGCCTCTTAGGTCCTCCAGGCGCTGGCAAGACAACGACTCTACGAATGATCGCGGGCCTAGATAGTCAAACAAGTGGCAACATCTACATCGGGGACAGACAGGTCAACAATCTCCAACCTTCCCAGAGGAACGTGTCAATGGTATTCCAGACCTTCGCACTTTATCCCCAGATGACCGTGTACGACAACCTGTCCTTCCCTCTGAAGAAGCGGCGCATGTCGAAGCCAGACATCGACAAGAAGGTGAAGGAAGTAGGCGAGATGCTCGGCATCTCACACCTGCTAGAGAAGAGGCCCGGGCTCCTGAGTGGCGGAGAAAGACAGAGAGTTGCCATCGGCAGGGCAATTGTACGACCGTCAGATGTCTTCCTCATGGATGAGCCTCTGAGTAACCTCGACGCGAAACTCAGGCTTCACATGCGTGCGGAACTCAGAAAACTGCAGGAGGAACTCAAACAAACCGCCATATTCAGCACACCAGACGAGCTTGAGGCATTGTCCATGGCCAACAAGATAGCGGTGATCAACGAAGGAAAGCTACTTCAGTTCGATGTCTCCGAAGCTGTCTATGATCACCCAAAGGATCTTTTCGTTGCCAAGTTCGTTGGTAGCCCTCCCATGAACACCCTAATCGGCAAGTACGAGCAGAAAGATAGACACAAGGCGTTCATTACGTTTGACGGTTTCGTCCTCGACATCTCAGAGTTCCGGCAGCAGCTCGGTGATAGGCAGGTTGGGTCAGAACTTGTCTTGGGCGTTAGACCTACGAACATAGCGGTGTCGAGGGAGAAGACCTCTGCAGAACGGATACAGGCTGAGGTCTACGCTGCAGAACCACTGGGTTCGGAAACGATCCTAGACATCAAGCTTGGAGAGGACATAGTCAAAGCAGTCGTGCCTCCGACATTCACATCAAAGATGGGAGAGAACGTGTGGCTTTCGATTGACAGAGGTAGGATGCACATCTTCGACAAGCAATCGGAAGTCACGTTGGTATAGGATCAAACCGCGCAGGCCACGGCCGTTCACATCAGCCCAAAACACTCGACCGTGGGCCCTTCTGGTTCTCAAGGCGAACTAGACAAAGCACGAGGAAGACTGCAGTTTAGGCTCGTGTATCCGGCTCTGCGGCAGCTGTGTCTACCTGACGGCTCCTGCAACAAGGCCTCGGATTAGATATCTGCGGAACACAGCGATGATGATCAGTGCAGGTATCATGGCAATCAGGCCTGAGGCCATGATTATGCCGACAGGTTTGACAGGCTGGGCTGACATGAAACCGATAATCACGGGCAAAGTTCGAGCAGCCTCGGTCTTGGTAACCATGAACGCAAAGAAGAACTCAGTCCATGACATCATGAAGCTGATAATGCCGATCGCTACGATTCCTGGCTTGATTAGCGGAAAGACAACCTTTCGTAGCGTCTCCAATCGAGAATAGCCGTCAACCCTGGCGGCGTCTTCGATGTCCTCCGGAATAGTCGCCAAATAAGTGTTCAGAATCCAGATCGTCAGCGGGAGTGTGAAGTAGGCGTGTATCATGACGACAGCCGGGATAGTATCCAACATCTTGAATCCGAATAGAATGATGTAGTACGGAACTACGACGGCTACAGGTGGTATCAATCTGCCCACGATAGACGCGTAGAAGAGTTTCATGTGACCCCGGAACCTTATTCGCGTGAAAGTATACGATGCAAGTGTCCCAGCCACCAAGTTGATTCCCACTATCGTGAGTGAGATAACGACACTGTTCACAATGCCTCTCGGATACTGGGCGGCAACTGCAGGTAGGAACTCGCCTGCTATCCCGAAGTACTTCAGACGTTCTTTGATCGCCTGTTCCGCGTTAAGAACGAACTCATAGTTCCTCAGTGAGGGAGTCGGAGGGAGATAGTAGGGAGGAACCTGTGTAATCTGAGGTTCCGTCTGGAGGCTGAGGTTGACCATCCAGACAATCGGAAACAATATCCAGACAGCAACCAGAATCACCGCCAGCGTGAGACCAGCACTGCTTCCTCTTCCCATGTTTCCTTGCCTCTCATGCACGAAGTCTCAGGCGACCCATACGCAACACGTAGAAGTACGCGAAGATCAGGAGGATGCTCACAATGAAGATCATAAAGGCCAATGCAGATGCATGGCCAAAGTCCAAGAAAGTGAACATCTCTTGGAAGGTATAGTAGCTAATCAGTGCTGTGAAGTCTGCGGGTCCGCCTTGTGTGATCACGTAGATCGGGTCAAAGACCTGTATTGACATGAGGGTTGTGAGGATTATGACTATCAGGAATATCGGCTTCAGCCATGTGTAGGTAATGGCCCGGAAACGAGCGAAAGTTCTCGCTCCATCTACCATTGCCGCCTCGTAGAGTTCTTGGGGAATCGACTGAATCCCCGCCAAGAACAAAAGCGTCGGAAGCGGCAGCGTCACCCAAATGAATGAGATTGTCACAACTGTCATCGCGGGCCATTGCATCGTGAGCCATGGCTTGTAGGCATCTATCAGTCCAAGCTGAAGTAGAATTGCATTGAATAGGCCATAGTTGGAGTCGAAAATCCATTTCCAGTCGAGTCCCGCAACAACGTACGGGATCCCCCAAGGGACGAGAATCATCCATTGAACAAAACCGGACCCTCTGAACTTTCTCGCGGCAAGTAGGGCGAGGGCCAAGGAGACGAACAAGATCGCGGGAATGGCGATCACGGCGAAAATCACGCTGCTCGTGAGGGACTGCTTGAAGTAGTATGTCTGCGTTACGTCGACATAGTTCTGGCCTCCGATGAAGCCATAGAGGTTAGGATACTTCAGATTGTACTTGTACAGACTCACGTAGGCCGCGTAGCCTAACGGATAGAAACCGAACAAGAAAAGGGGGATTAGGGCTGGTAACAGCCCTATCGAGATGTCCTTGATGTCGCCTTTCAAGGCGTCACACGTGTTCTATGCTTACCCGCCTGCGGCTTGCTTCATCTTGGTCCATTCGTCAGCGATTTCGTTGAGTGTCTGGAGGATGTAGTCGTCGCTAGCCGGCTGCCCATGCTCTCCGAGCCAGATCGAATGTATTCTCGGTCTAACGACTCCAGCAAGCCAGTATCCCCACCATGGATCCCACCATGGGGTCATCTTCGGGTCGTTGAAGAAGTCGTATGCCTTGGAAAGGGCTTGTCCTCTGACTTCTGGGTCGCACCATGCCTTCATCGAGTCAAGTATCTCTTGGTCTTGCCACATGGAGGCGTACGGGAACGCAAGTCCCGCTTGCATAGCCAATCGCTTTACGACCTGATATTTGCCACTTGCAAAGTCAGGTTTCGTATTGGTTGTCTTTCCCCCAGTGAACTGCATCAGTCTCCAGACCGCGTCCCGGTGACGAGCACCATAGTCGTTCGCAGTGTGGGAAGCGACATACGTTCGGTAGATGCTTGAGATCCTGCCGGACCCCGGCGCCACCGCGTACTTGAGGTTCCCTGCCTCTGCGCTGGCTCCTGGCGGGTTGATGAATGCCAGCTCATAGTCCGGCATCTCGATGTATGAGTGCGTTCCTGCGCCCATCACCTTGACTGTCGTAGGTTCATCGTACTGAACGACTGCCGTGGTCGATGTCTTATCGACCCATATGGCCTCACCAACGTACTTAATCGCATTGAAGAACGGAGATCCTTTGTAGTTGAACGTCGGCTTGAGGTCTTCATCCCACATGAACGGTGGGTCCTGGTTCGTCAATGCCAACATTGTACCGTAGCATGCACATTCAACGAAGCCCCAGCTTCCCGCGAAGAAGCCCAACGGGAACTCCACAACGCCTTTCTTCTTGATCGTCTTCGCATCTTCTCTGAGCTGCTCCATCGTGGCGGGGGGTCCGCTGATTCCAGCTGCGTCGAGGTGTTTCTTGTTGTAGACGAATGTCTGTCCTCCGGAATAGTAGAAGAGACCGTAGACCTTGCCCGTGAAGGGATTAATCAACCCCGATCTGTATCCGGGAAATACGTCGTCGAGGTACTTCCTTATCTCCGGGTAGTCAGTTTCCATGTCATAGGTTTGCTTTGCGTTGTGATACGTAATGGTGATGTCTGGCGTACTGTAGTGCATATCAGGGGGTTTACCTCCTGCGTATGCGGCCGCGAGACCCGAGCCGTACGTGTCGAGACCGTAGTCACCGACCTTCACGTGGACATCCGGGTTTGCCTCGTTGAATATTCGCGCATTATCCTGGACGAGTTCAACACCCCAGCTCCATATGCCCCACTCGACTTCTTCCGGCACCAACACCGTCGTTTCTGGAACAGTAGTTTCAGCGGTTGTTGTTTCTGTAGGAGGTCCGGGTGGTTGAGCAGTGAGAGCGTAGTATCCGGCTGCAGCTGCAGCTCCGACGACGACAACTCCTGCACCGTATTTCAAGAACTTCCTTCGAGAGACATCAGTTTGCTCTTTTGATACGTCTTTTCCAGTTGACATGGCTCGAAGGTACGACAAGGTCGATTTAAGAGCCTTTCGGACAACGCTTCGTCGTTGAAGTAGCTCGGCGCAGGCTCACGCAAAACCTCTTATTCTTAGCACTCCTCTCGCCGTCGTTCTGAAGCTCTCAGTCAGATCTCGAGTGCGGGTTCTGATGATTAAGACAAGCTTGCTTCCAACGGAAAGATGGGGCTGTTCTACGCCTGATCTGATCATCGTGCAATGCCCTTCTCCAAATCGATATCTCTCAGGTTCCTGACGCGATTCACCACATCACGTAGGATTGCCTCGAATTCGGCTACTGTGGCAAAACGGTCCGGAGCGATTGCAAGAGGTGAGCCGATCACAATAGATTTCGCGCCGAGTCTCAGCGATTGGATCGCTTGGTCAATTGAAAGGCCCCCAACCGCTTGAACGGGAGTCTTCACCGCGTGAACGATTTCGTCCAACTTGTCTAAAGCACTCAGTCCTGCAACATGATGTCGTTCATCGAATCCAAGATGAGCTATTATGTAGTCAATGCCTAGTTGTTCCATCTCCTTGGCCGCGTGTACCTTGTCCGGCGCGTTCAGCAGATCAGCCATGGCCTTCCCACCTTTTCGGCGAGCCATTGCCACAACGTCTTTCACTGTTGCCCAATGAGCCTGACTCATCACCACGACGAAGGTTGCACCAGCGTCGAACGCCAATTCAGCCTCCCCGCGGCCTCCATCCATAGTCTTGAGGTCGGCTACGATCGGATGAGTTGGAAACTCCTTGTGAAGGGCACGAATAGAGCGAAGGCCTTCCGCGAGGATCAGCGGGGTGCCCGCCTCAAGCCAATCGATCCCGGCCCTCACAGCCCCGCACGCCATCCTCAGCGCTTCATCGAGAGTTGTCACGTCCAGTGAAACCTGTGTGGTTATGTCATTCATTTCTGTCACCAAGATACGCGGAATTACATCATTGCGAGTCTCGCATTTGATCTCATGCTTCGTGAACCAATCCGCCCTTCACTAGGACTTTGCGAACATTGAGTTTCTCGTCGCAGACAACAAGATCCGCATCCTTTCCGGCTTCGAGGCTTCCCTTCTGTTGATCGATGCATATTGCTGTGGCTGGGTTGATCGTGGCCATCGCTATTGCTTGTTGGAGCGGAAGGTCTGCGAGTTCATTGATGATTCTCACGGCTGTGTTCATTGTCAGCATGCTCCCTGCAATCGTTCCATCCGATGCATACAATCCTCCATCTCGCACGTTGATCTCCTTGTCACCGAGTCGGAAGGAGGTCATTGATGTGCCCACCGGCGACATGGCGTCGGTTACGAGGAAGACATTCTCAATTCCCTTCGCTTGGATGCAGACCTTCATAGACTTGGGATGAACGTGAATGCCATCCGCGACTAGTCCCGCCCGCACTTTCTCGATTGATAGTATCGCGCCGACGGTGCCAGGCTCGCGGCTACTGAGACCCTCCATTGCGTTGAAGATGTGGGTCGCCACACTGGCCCCTGCGTTCACGGCTTGCTGGACCTCCAAGAAGCTAGCGGTCGTGTGACCGATCGATACCGTCACGCCTTTCATCACCGCGTGTTCTACGAGAGGAAGACTTGCGGGTAGTTCTGGCGCGAGCGTGAGTAGCCTCAGTGTGCCCTCTGAAGCCTCGTAGAATGACGAGAATGTCTCGATTGAGGGAGAGAGCATGTATCGTTCGTCGTGAATGCCCTTCTTCTTTCTGTTGATGAACGGTCCCTCAAGGTGGCTTCCGAGGACAGTCGCTGTTCCAGTGCCCTTTCGAACAGCCTCACTTGCAGCACGAAGAGCTGAGCAGATCTGCCGCTCATGTGCAGTCATGACGGTGGGCAGGAAGCTTGTCGTCCCGAAGGAGGAATGGGCTTCAGCCATTCTACAGACAGATTCGTAGTTCGCATCTTCGGTTAGAAGCGCTCCTCCCCCACCGTTCACCTGGAGGTCAATGAAACCTGGGCAGATTATCTTGCCTCCGGCGTCCACGGTCTCAAGGTACTGGTCAGAGATCTCACGCCTCCGACCGACCTTTCTGATCCTGTCGTTCTCTATCAGGACAGCCCCATCTGGGATCATCTCGAGTGGTGTGTATACGACCCCGTTGTGGACTAGAAGACGCGCCGGCAATCTGCCTCAGCCAGTCAGTATCATCCAACTCACAATAACGTTGTGCACAATTGTCGCCGGTGCTTCTATTCCCTCAGCGCGCGAGGTTGCATCTTATTAGAGCGAGAATGCCCTGAAATGCTCCGCCAAAGACAAGGTGCGTTGACAAGATGAAACCACTAGTCGCGAAATCATGGGAAGCAGACTATCTAGCCACACCTCCTCCATACGAGAGGCACCGGCAAGTCCTCTACTCTACCAAGATTCAGGGAGTAAAATCGGCCTCGCTTGGAACGGTCACCATCCCGCCGACCGGAAAGAGTGATCCTCACTCACACGAGGTAACAGATGAGTTCTGGATAATCACCAAAGGTCATGGCAAAGTCATTGCGGACGAAAATGAGGTCGAGGTTGAGCCGGGCGCCATTGCCTATGCGCCGGCGAAGTCGACACATCAGATAATCAATACAGGAAAAGAGACGCTGCACGCCTACTGGATACTGGTTCCTCCGGGGCCCGAGGAGGCCTTACTGAGGATGATGGGCAAACTCTAGGCTGGCTGGACTTCTAGCGCAGGGGCATCAATTCGAACGCTGTGCTACGACGGTCGGGGCCGAGCCTAGATTTCCTCACATAGCTCGAAAGCGACTGCACCCGTCGTCTCTGGCTTCGTGAAGATTATTCGCACGCCGTGTGCGCCGACGTTGGGTTTTTCGGCGGCGAAAGCAACTCCGTCCTTTCTCATCTTCTCAAGGTCTGCATCCATGTCGTCAGTGGAGAGTGAGACGTGGTGGAGTCCCGGACCATGAGTCTGCAAGAACTTGCTCTGAGGTACGCTCGGATCTACGGGCTGTATTAGTTCAATCTCGCCATCGCCCACCGGCACGAATGCGATTCTGACCTTGCCTTCCATGGCTTCCTTGACAACTGTAGGCTTGAGCCCGAAGACTCGTTCGTAGAGCTTCAGCGTCTCATCCAGGTTGCTTACGACAACTCCTACGTGACTGACTCTCTTGATCATCACACCACAACCGATCAGATCACTTGATGAGCCGACATCTCACGCTATTAACGATAGCACTCTGCGTCAATCAGACGAGCGTGGAAGGCGCTAGTGTTTCTCGGCGAAGGCGATTGCTTCATCCAAAATTCGTAGGCCGAAGTCGAGCTGTTCCTCCGTGATTACGAGCGGGGGTGACAGCTTCAGAACGTTTCCGAATCGTCCTCCAGGGGGTTGTAGGATGACGCCATGCTTAAGCGTGTATTCAACAATCGCCCTGGTCTCCTCCACCGCCGGGGTCTTTCTCGCATCACGGACGAGTTCGAGCCCGCACATCATTCCGAGCCCTCTCGCGTCACCAACTATCTTGTGCCGGTCCTTGATCTCCTCTAGACGCTTGAGGAAGTCACGACCCATCATCGCGGATCGTTCCACCAGGCGCTCCTTCTCAATTACATCTAGGCTTGCCAGCGCGGCGGCGCATCCGAGCGGGTTTGCTGAGAAAGTGCTCGTATGTTTGAAGGCTCCCCAAGAGCTCATGATCTCATCCGTGGAAACGACCAACGAGATCGGAAACCCGCTCGCGACACCTTTTGCGCACACAAGAATGTCAGGAACGACATCGAAATGCTGGAAGCAGAACATCTTTCCGGTTCTGCCGAAGCCGGTGATGATCTCGTCGAGCATGAGTAGAATTCCGTTCTCGTCACAGATCCTTCTGAGCGCGGGCAGGAAGTCCGTTGGCGGGACGATCCACCCCTCATGTCCCTCAATCGGCTCAAGAAGCATGGTGGCGACTTCAGTAATGCCTGAAGCTGGATCTTTGATCATGTGCTCGATGTAGTTCAGGCATTGGGTCGAGCAGTCGCCACAGGAGACATCCTCACCGAACGGGCAACGGTAGCAGTATGGGAACGGTGCGTGAAAGACCCCGGGAACGAGCGGGAGAAAGCCTTCCCGGTAGTGTCTCCTCGCCGTTGCAGACAAAGCGAACAACGTCTTGCCGTGAAAGCCACCTTCAAACGCCATTATCTCCATTCTCTTCGTGTGAAGACGCGCTAGTTTGAGACCGACATCGATCGCCTCTGCGCCACCGGTGAGGAGGTGGGTTCGCTTGAGCGGTCTGGGCACGATCTCAGCGATCTTCTTGACGAGTTCAGCTCTGCCGGGAGAAGGTGCCTGAGCTGCCGGAGCATGTGTCATGATCTCCGCTTGTCTCTGGATGGCCCCCACAATTCTTGGATGACAGTGACCGGCGATTCCGACGCAGAAGCCAGCCGTCAAGTCAACGTATAGGTTGTCGTCAGCGTCGATGACGTTCGCACCTCGTGCCTGCTTCCACGCCGTGGGGATCTCTCCGAGGAGAACTGAGGATAGACTCGGAGTCTCAAACTCGCCCAATACTGCGGCGATCTTCTTAGAGTTCGGACCCGGAGGGTCAACCGCGATGCGAGGTAATAATCTACCTAACTGCTCCTGTGTGTGCAAATCCACTCAGCTTGCGCCAATAGGGGCCCCGCTGGATCGACAAAAGCGTTGTCTCTCCATCACAAGCGCGTGCCAATTCACTCAGAATCCGTCCGCGAACATCTTCCAACCATTGGAGAGCATTGGTAGGAGGAGACTCTTCACAGAAAGTTCCTTTAGAGGTCTTGCCTCTTCCTAACAATGAGAACACAGGAGAACGGTGATTGTACACTCTCCTCGACAAGAAACAGCTGGACGAGATCCATCTCGCAACGCTCAACGTCCTCGAAAGGGTTGGAGTGGTAATCTACGATGATGAATCCTTCCGATTAATGGGCGAGGCGGGGTGCGAAGTTGATCAGGCAACCAGGATCGTGAAGATCCCCAAGAAGGTCATTGATGCGACTGTCGACAAGACTCCACACAGTCTGGTTCTAGGCGCACGAGAAAAGGAGCGCGACCTGCTGATCGAGAGGGGCAGAGTCTCCAGCCGACCTGGGAGTGGCTACACGAAGGTCCTTGATATTGAGACCGGTCAATCTCGGAATGCGACCATGAAGGACACAACAGCATCAGCAAGGCTCGTTGATGCGCTCGACAACATCTCCTTTTGCGCTACGCACCTGATTCCTAGCGATGTCCCTGTAACTATGGCAGACGTCCACGCAGTCAGGACGTGCTTGGAGAACACGACAAAGCATCTATTCTTCTCTCCTTTGACCTACGAGACTTTCAGAACAATCGTAGGGATGGCTCAGATCGTCAGAGGGGGTCAGAACGAGTTCGTGAAGCGTCCTCTTGTGAGCTTCTTGGCGGCAACATCGACGCCACTTAAGATCGGTCAAGACTGTGCGAGACAAATCATTGCATGCGCAAGATCGAAAGTCCCCGTAATGCTCGATTCCAGTCCAATGCTAGGTACTACCGGTCCAGTAACCCTTGCCGGTTCACTCGTTCTTCAGAACGTAGAAGATCTTGCGATGAACGCAATAGTCCAGCTGAGTAGTCCAAACTCGCCGGTGATCTATGGGACACGCTGCGCGCCGGTAGACATGAGAACGGGGGGCTTGTCGTGGGGATCAGCTGAGACGGCGCTTCTCTCAGCTGCGGGCGTCCAGATCGCCCACTACTACGGTATGCCCTCCGATGCCGTTGGTCCATGCACCGATTCGAAGACACACGACGAGCAAGTTGGGTTCGAGAAGACCTTGTGCAGTCTCTTTCCCGCGCTTGCTGGTTCAGAAATTGTCTCAGGCGCCGGAACGATGGAGAGTCTCGTAGGCTCAAGTCTTGCACAGTTGGTCATAGATGACGAGTTGTACGGAATGATGTTCCGAGCGCTTAGAGGAATGATAGTTGACGACGAAACGCTCGCAACTGATCTAATTGCACAAGTTGGCCACGATGCTTCATACATCAAGTATCCACACACACTTAGGTACTATGAGAAGGAACACTACCAGCCACGGCTTTTCGACAAGAGCCCCCGTGGTCGATGGCAAAGTGCAGGTCACGCCAGAATCGAGCAAGTCGCCAAGAAGAAGGCAGACACGATCCTGTCGAAGCATGAGGTCCCTCCGCTGGATCGAGACATCCGGAAACAGCTGGACAACATCGTCCGTCAGCTAGACGCGCACCTGTGACACGGTCACCCTGTTCTCCACGGGTCAGGGCTCTTTCTTCTCGATCAGCTCGAAGATCACGCCGGTCTGTTGCTCTGTATCCAAGTACGCCCATTTCACTCCTGGGCGATTCCCGCTCTGTATCACTTTGAAACCTCTTGCCCCCATCTCTTTGATGCTCTCGTCCATGTTGTCGGTTCGGATTCCCAAATGGTGGAGTCCGTATCCTTTCTCTCGAAGCGCATCATCGTAGATTGTGTCGCCTTCTAGAGGCTGCATGAGCTCGATCTGTACCGGCCCTGCTCTGGCGAGTCCTATCTTCATCCTGAACTTCGCAGGCATCCCGTGCAGAGTCAAGTCGCGGTATTCAGGCTCGAAGGTCTCAAACGGCCCGATCTCCATCACTTTCTCGAGCTTCTTCGCGCTTTCTTCCACATCTTTGACAAGGATTCCTACCTGTATGATCTTCGTTGTCATGGGCGGGCTACCTACCGCTCCCTACAATATGTTTCTCTAATGTAAGGTAGGATCTCCTTTTCGCATAGGTGGATGAAGGCCTTCTCGTCTGGGCTTGTGCTCTGAAGATAGATGTGGTCGAATCCGAGCTTGATGCAGGTCTCAATTCTGGGGATGAAGTCCTCAGCCTTGGTTCCGATCGCAAAGCCCTTCGCGATGTGCTCATCGCCGACGAGGTTTCCCATCGCTTCGATTTCTCGTGGGTCGGATATGCCGTGTTTGAAGACGAAGTGGAACATCGTCCCCGCCCAGAAGCGTACCTTCTTGAGCGCTCTTTCGTAGTCCTTGTCGTACCCGACACCAAGTTCCACGACCTTTTCGATCTCTGATGGATCCCGGCCCATTTTCTTCGCGCCGCGTTCGATCGCGGGAACAAGAACATTGCGTAGCTGCTCCTCGGACACCAGGGTCGTGATGTAGCCATCTGCATATTTTCCAGCAATCTCAGCGACTTTGGGTCCGAACGAGGCTACATAGATCGGTACAGGAGTTGCAGGTTTCACGTAGAGCTTTGCCTGTTTAAGACGATAGTACTTACCCTTGAAGTCAATCCACTCTTCTGTCCACAGTTTCTTCATCAACTGGATTGATTCTTCGAAGCGTTCGATTCGTTCCTTCACAGAAGGCCAAACGTATCCAAGGGGTACCTCATTCATTGCCTCTCCAGTGCCCAATCCGAGGAATATGCGGTCCGGGTACATTGCTCGTAAGGTCGCGAATGCTTGAGCAACAATTGCAGGATGATATCGAAACATCGGACAGGTCACTGCTGTTCCGATGGGGATTCTCTTGGTTCTCTCCGCTGCTGCTGCAATCCAAGCCCACGTGAAGCACGAGGATGCGCCCGTGTCTCCCCAAGGATGGAAGTGATCGCTACCCCACAACGAATCGAATCCGGCATTCTCGACAAGCGGAACGAGTTCAAGGAAGACGTTCGGGTGGTACAGCTCCATGCAACAGTCGTAGCCGATTCGCAGTTTCATAGACCGACCCGCGATCACGTAGTTTGCCGGAAATATAAGCGCTCGATTGAAGGCAACGATTCGTGGCTTTCCAGCTGAGGAAAGGTTGAGCGAACTCGAAGGTTACTTGCTTCAGGATTTGGTGGGGAAGCCTCTTTATAGAGGACCGGCAAGGAAGGCGCCCGCAGTCGGGAGGTATCCCTCGATGAACCCGATTATAGGTATCACAATGGGCGATGCAGCCGGCATCGGCCCCGAAGTAGTCGCTAAGGCTCTTACACACAAGGAGCTCTACGATATCTGTCGCCCGATCGTGGTCGGCGATGCTGGAGTGATGAAGAACGCTGTCTCTTTCGTGAAGAGCAACATGAACGTAAGAGCTGTCGATGATCCTGCGAAAGGCAAGTATGAGTTCGGTACGATCGATGTGCTCGACCTTCACAACATTGACATCAGCAAGCTCGAGATCGGAAAGGTTCAGGCGCAAGCCGGGAAGGCGTCGCTTGAATACATCGAGACAGGCGTCAAGCTGACAAAAGAGAACAAGCTCAATGCACTCTGCACGGCATCTATCAACAAGGAGGCGATCCGGAAAGCAGGGGCGCAGTTCCCAGGCCATACGGAACTTCTAGCGAACCTAACCGGCACGAAAGAAGTCACGATGCTTCTGGTCGCGGGCAATGTCCGCGTATTCCACGTCACCATACATGTACCATTGAGCAAGGTTCCATCCCTCATAACGCCGGAATCGGTGCTTGAAACAGTCAGGTTGGCGCACAACTCCCTCAAAGGGCTCGGAATCGCAGACCCAAAGATAGCTGTTGCAGGGCTCAATCCGCACGCAAGTGACGGGGGGCTCTTCGGAACGGAGGAACGGGAGAAGATTGCGCCCGCAGTGGAGGCCGCAAACAAGGAAGGAATGAAGGCATTCGGCCCAATTCCACCTGACACAGTCTTCCTTCGAGCTAACAAGGGCGAGTTCGACGGTGTCGTTGCAATGTACCACGATCAAGGTCACATTCCGGTGAAGCTCCTAGGCTTCGATACGGGCGTGAATGTCACCATAGGGTTGCCAATAATCCGAACATCCGTAGATCACGGTACCGCATTCGACATAGCCGGCAAAGGAATTGCGGACGAGCGCAGCATGGTCGAGGCCATCAAGCTCGCGGCCAAGATGGCCCAAGTGAAGATGGGCTCCAAAGCCTGATTCTCGTCGGCTTCAGGAAACCACTGACATGCCTAGACCTTCAGCGCTGCGACCAGTTCGGGTAGTATCTTCCCATTCGACACTATAACTTCCGTACCGCCAAGTTGCAGGGGATTCCCCTTGAAGTCGGTAGCATTGCCTCCGGCTTCTTGGACGATCACAACTCCGGCGGCAACATCGACGACTTTGGTTCTGTGCCATATCCTTGCGTCTGCAATTCCAGATGCAACTAGGCACGCGTCAGTAGCCGCCGATCCAGAGATTCGCACAGTGAAGATCTTCGGGTAGATCTTCTGGAAGTTGGCAAACATGTCCTCTCTCTTGTGGAATTGGTTGTCGTACATGACAAGAGCTTCGCTCAGCTTATTTCTCTCAGAAACATGAGTCCGCTGTCCGTTCACGAAGGCGCCTTTGCCCCTCTCGGCGTAGAACATTTTGTCGTGAACTGGGTCGCATATTGCGCCGAGGATCAGTTCGCCCCCGCGAGCTAGTGCGATCGACGTGTTGAAGAACGGTATTCCATATGTGTAGTTGTGAGTTCCGTCAAGCGGATCCACAATCCAGACGTAGTCTTCGGCCGTGTACTTCTCCCTGCCAAGTTCCTCGGATTCGAACTTGTGGCTGGGGAACGTCTCTCGAATTGTCTTCATAATAATGGCTTCAGCTTCGACATCAACGTTAGTTACAAGTTCCTTCGCTTCTTTGCGATGAACCTGCTTCTTCTTCTCAAAGTTCTCCATCAGCACTTTTCCGGCGCGCTTGGAAGCTTCAATTGCTACATCTTTGAACTCCGGCACATTCGATCATCTGACCGTCAATTGGAGAACTTCGCTTTAAAGACATAGCGCGAGATCCTCACCCGTCATCACGGGATAGTCTCTGTCTGAAACGTTCTCTGTGTGCGGTCGATCTTGAGAGATCTTTTAATGGCATCTCAGCTGCATAGGGTCCAAGTCGGAAACCGGGAATGGGTTCGGATGAAAGCTGTAAGAAAGATCGAGCCAAAGCCGGGAATTTGGGTGCAGGAAATAGAAGAGCCGACAATTGGGCCATCTCAGGTTTTGGTAGAGGTCAAAGCGACTGCTATCTGTGGTTCAGACATCCACATCTACAATTGGGATGAGCAGACTACCCGTTGGAAATCGCCGATCCCCATGACGGTAGGTCATGAGTTCTCTGGAAAGGTCGTTGAGGTCGGGAAAGACGTTCGATCTCTTCAGCCGGGTGACAATGTGGCTGGCGAGTCGCACATTCCATGCGGGATCTGCTATTATTGCCGCACGGGAAACATGCACATCTGCCAAGACATGCTGATATTCGGACTCCAAACGAGAGAAGGTTCGTTTGCGAAATATGCCGCGGTTCCTGAAATCATCGCTTACAAGTTGCCAGCTTCAGTTTCGTACGAGGAGGGAGCTCTCTTCGAACCGTTCGGTGTTGCCGTTCACGGAATCGAGAGAACAGGAATACAACCAGGTGATGTCGTGTTGGTCATGGGCGCCGGCCCAATCGGGATTTTCGCCCAGCAGGTAGCCAAGGTCTCAGGCGCCTCAGTCGTGATTGCCGCCGAGCTTAGACAGTTCAGACTCGACTTGGCGAGGAGGATAGGGTCTGCAGACGTGTATGTCAACACGGAGAAAGAGGATGTCGTGAAGCGGACAATGGAGTTGACAAACGGAAGAGGTGCCGACGTGGTTATTGAACTCGCTGGCAGCCCTGTGACCATTCGCCAGTCATTTCAAGCGTTGAAGAAGACCGGACGAGTTGGGCTGGTTGGCCTTCCTGCGAAGTCGGTGGAAATTGAGGCAACGAGCATGATCATCTACAAGGAAGCGACCGTGGCCGGCAGTACCGGGCGATCCATGTTCGGGACATGGGAGCGAGAGGCAAGCCTCGTTGCCAACAAGCGAGTCAACCTGACGGGAGTAATAACGGACCGTCTGCCTCTTGAGAAGGCCGAAGAAGCATTTCAACGAGTCATAAAAGGAGAAAGCGGAAAGGTTCTGTTCTCGCCATAGTGATGCTTTCCAGCGGTTCACGCAACGAGCTTGCTTGGGTCTTCCAGCAGCTGTTTCACCCTTTGCAGGAACCGTGCAGCTAGGACGCCATCAATCACTCTGTGATCGAAGACCAAGGTCAGCGTCATAACGGGTCTGATCGCTGTCGCGCCGTTCACCACGACACTCTTCTGAGCTATGCGGCCGACGCCCAGTATCGCGGTCTCAGGAGGATTGATGACCGGAGCGAATAGGTCTACATCATACATCCCCAGATTGCTCACTGTAAACGTCCCTCCGGACATCTCTCTGGTGGCGAGTGTTCGATTTCTTGCTCGCTCAATGAGAGTATTGGCGGTTCTTGAGATCTCTGCAAGCGATAGACGATTGGCATTTCTGACAACGGGCACCAGCAGATTGTCTTCAGTCCCCACAGCGAGGCCGACATTGACTTCTTTCATAGTCCTTAGTTCATCGCCGAGCAGCATCGTGTTGACGCGTGGGAATTCTTCCAGTGATTTCGCGACCGCCTTGACGATCATGTCGCTGTATGAGAGATCTACTCCAGTGCCTTTCTGGTCGTTCTTCAGTTTCGAGGCGGATGTCATGTCGACTTCCATTGTGATAGGGACGTGAACGGCGGTGCGGGCACTCAAGGAGAGCCTGTCCGCGATCACCTTCCTATGCCCGGACAAAGGAGCGGATGCGTAGTCTTCTTTCAGGGGAATAGCAGCAGGCTTCTCCACGGCTTTTGGTATGTCCTCCGCGACTATGCGGCCTCCGGGCCCGGTTCCCATGATCTTGGTGACATCGATGCCCCGCTCTCTGGCCACTCTTCTTGCTGAAGGTGATATCAGAATTCTCTCAAGTGATGGCTTAGGTTCTATGGCGGACGGAGGAGCGAGCTCCACTCGCTGAGCTGGGGCTGCCTCTGGGACAGTTGGCGGGCCAACTCCGGCGACTTCGGGGATAGAGGTGACATCTTCCCCAGGAGAGCCGATCACCGCGATAACGGCATTTACAGGTACCGCTTCTCCTTCACTGTGGACGATCTTGAGGAGTGTCCCGGCGGCGGGCGCCTGAATCTCGTCTGTAGTCTTCTCTGTCTCAACCTCACAAATTGCTTCTCCCTCAGAGACAGCGTCCCCTTCATGCTTCACCCATTTTGTGAGCTTTCCTTCTTCCATCGTCCAAGTCATTTTCTTCAGGCGAACCAGCGTGGGCACCGACCCAACCTCCTTCGAGATCTCGTCACTACTTCTCGACTAGCTCAAGGACGGCCTCTGTGATGTGCTTCTCCTGTGGAACGACCGTGCTCTCCAAGACTGGAGCGTATGGTATTGGCACATCAAGTGCGGAGACACGTCGGACCGGTGCATCGAGGTAGTCGAAGGCCTCTTCCATTATCATGGTCGCAATCTCGGCTGCTACTCCGCCGGTCTTGCTGTCCTCTGAAGCTACGATGACCTTTCCAGTCTTCCTTACGGAGTCAACGATTGCCTGCTTGTCGAGTGGCACCAAGGTTCTTGGGTCAACGACTTCTATGTCGATTCCTTTCTTGGATAGGTCTTCTGCCACTCTGAGTGCCTTGTGTATCATCATCATTGTAGCAACGAGTGTGAGATCCTTGCCTGGTCGTTTGATGTCTGCCTTGCCGAATGGGATCGTGTAAGGTTCCTCAGGGACTTTTGCGATGAGTCCGGGGTACGGTTCGCGTAGTCTTGGCATTCTCTTCGCGTAGTACAGGAGCTTGTGTTCGACAAAGAGAACGGGATCTTCGCCCCGAATCGCGGCGATCAGGAGGCCTTTCGCATCGTACGGCGTAGAAGGCGTTGCGACCTTGAGGCCAGGAACATGCATGAACCAAGCCTCCAAGCTTTGAGAATGGTGCGCGGCTCCACATGCTATCGGGTACCTTGAGCCGCATGGTGTTCGTAGGACGACCGGAACCTTCATCGAGCCGCCGAACATGTAGCGGATCTTTGCCATCTGGTTGAATACCTGATCCATGCCGCATCCTATGAAATCCATGAACTCCAGTTCGGCAATTGGGTGCATGCCGGTTACAGCTGCGCCGACCGCCGCGCCGATGATCGCTGTTTCCGAGATGGGAGTATCACGCACTCTCTCTTCGCCGAACTCTTCTTGAAGGCCTTTCGTGCAGCCGAAGATTCCGCCGAACTTCCCAACATCTTCTCCTAGAAGGAAGACAGTCTTGTCTCTCAGCATCTCTAGTCGGATTGCTTCACGGATCGCTTCGGCAAAATCGAGTTCTCGCGCTTCGCTCATTCGTCATGACCCTCTACGAGACAAACAGGTACGATGTCACGTCCTCGGGTCTCGGAGACGGACTCTGCTTTGCGAACGCCACCGCGTCTTCGATCTCCTCAAGTGTCTCTTGGTTGATCGCGTTCAACTCAGCCTCGGTGGCCTTTCGCTCCTTGATCAGCTTGTCCGCTAGTCTTCGCGTGGCGTCTTTCTTCTCCCATTCTTCCATCTCCTGTTTCGTGCGGTACGTCTCTCCTTTCTTCGGGTCGCCTTCGTGGTGTCCTCTAAAGCGGTACGTTTTGCATTCCACGAGCGTTGGACCTTCTCCTCCTCGTGCCCTCTCTACAGCTTTCGAGACTGCTTCGTACACTGACAGAACATCCATGCCGTCCGCGACAGCGCTTGCCATATCATAAGCTGCAGCTCTATCAGCGATATTGGTCAACTTGGTTGCTTTCGCGACCGGGGTTGATATCGCGTAGCGATTGTTCTCCAGGACGTAGACGACGGGCAGCTGCCAGAGCGCGGCCATGTTCATTCCCTCGTGGAACGCGCCCGTGTTGGACGCTCCGTCACCGAAGAAGGATACACAAACCTGGTCGGTTCTTCTCAGTTTGATCGATAGACCGACCCCGGCTGCGATTGGAATTCCTGCGCCTGCGATCGCGCTGCACCCAACGATGCCGATGTCCGGTGCGGCGATGTGCATGGAACCTCCTCTCCCCTTGCAGTAGCCAGTCTCCTTAGCAAACAGTTCAGCCATCATCTTGCGAAGATCGCCGCCTTTTGCGATGCAGTGGCCATGCCCTCGATGAGTGCTGGTGATGTAGTCGTCCTTCCTCAGTGCTGAGCATGCGCCAACAGCAACTGCCTCCTCGCCAACATACAGGTGCAGCAGACCAGGGATGTTTCCTTGAGCGCTTTCTTCCGCGAGTCTTTCTTCGAAATGCCGGATTCTGAGCATGTTTCGATACATGAGAAGCAGTTTCTGCTTGTCGAGTTCCAAGTGATTCGCTCCTATTCTGAGATTTCGGGCTGGTACGAATCTGGCGCACTATAAGGGTTTGTGGGAGAGTCTGAAGGAAAAGATGCAAGTGATCCGGGTTTTCCGAATCAAGGACTCTGCGATTTGGTCCACGTGTGTCTCACAAAATCTGCGGCGGTCTTGACTGCTTCAAGCCCAGTGAAGCTAGCTTCTTCCATGCATATCCAGCCGTCGAATCCCGAGTCTCTAAGGATCATGAACATCTCCTTGAACGGAACAATGCCCGTTCCTAGCAGGACTGGTTTCAACGCGCCGCGTGTTGATGTGTCTGCAGCATGAACGCTGACGACTCGATTGATCACTCTCTTGAGCACAGGAATCGGGTCTTCTCCGTAAGCGAGTGTGTTGGCGGTGTCCCAGTTGACGCCGAGGGTCGTGTTTGCTGTCCTTTCAACGATCGAGAGGAAGATCTCCGTAGGATGAGAGAAATCCGTATACTGCCATGCCCCAGGCTTGGCGTGGTTCTCGAAGACGAGTCTGAGCGGATACGCCACTGCGAATTCCGCAGCTCTCGTGAGTCCGCGAACTGCCCATTCGATTCCTTCACGCTTACCCACGCCGGGATGTGCCTGTCCTGCTGTGACGCGAACTAGGTCGGCGCCAATCCTCGAAGCTGCAAGAATGTTATCCTCAAGTAGCTGCAGTTGCCGCTCGCGTTCGACGGCGTCTGGGTGCGTGAAATCTGGATACGTCGTTAGCATCGCTACACGAATGCCTGATTCCTCGATCTCTTTCCGTACTCTTGCGAGATAATATGGTTCAAGGCTCTTCAGGAATAGGATGCTTAGGTCAATCCCGTCTAGGCCTGCTCGGACACCTTCCATGGCCCACTGGCGTAGGCTCATTCTCCCCTCAATGATGTCTCGAAAGAATGAGACTGGCAGACAGCTTACCTTCATTCCTCTCGCCTATAGGTCCCTCGACCGCTTGTCTAAGCTTTGGGGGAGTGAATATAGCTCCTATTGACGAATGGGGACAGCGTGAGTCAGCTTGTATGAGGAACTGAGAACTGAGATTTGTCGCATCATGCAGTTGATTTCAGCGAGGGGCTGGTCGCCCGGGAGCAGTGCCAATTTGAGTGTGAGAGTTCCGGGCACAAGTCACGTTTGCATCAAGTCAACTGGAACGAGCATGGTTTTCAGTGCCATGGATTCCGAGTCTAGCGTCGTCGTGATAGATCTTGACGGAAACGCTGTCGAGGGAAACCGAAAACCATCGATGGAATTCAGATTTCACTTGGGCATCTATAAGGCTCGGCCTGAACTTGGCGCGGTCCTTCATGCGCATCCACCTTACGCGACATCGTATGCAGTTGCAGACGTGGAACTTCCGATGGTCACGGGACCAGCACGATTCATCTTGAAGAGGGTACCACTCTTGAGTTACGCACCGGCTGGTTCACCCGAACTTGCAGAGATCGTTACGCAAGGTTTCTCAGACCCATCAGTTCTGTCGGTCCTTCTGAGCCGTCACGGTGTTGTGGCGGTAGGACGCGACCTCTATGAGGTTTTCAGAAACATGGATTGGACGGAGGACGCAGCTCAGATAGCATTTCTTTCGGACTCACTTAAGACCAGTCGTTCAAGACTCTAGCATACGCGTTCTTTCACATCTCTTAGCGTTGAACGAGTTCTAGGATCACTCCGTCTGGATCTGAGAAGATCGCGATCCTCCAAGCTCTCTTGCCTGGTTTCTTTGCGTAGCTGATCTTTGGGTCAGCCTTGTCGGCGACATACTCGATTTTCGCCGTCCTCTTTGTGACCTCGAATGGTTCGCCGATCAAGGTTGCTCCAGCAGCCTTCAGCTTGGCCATCGCACCATCGAGATCCCTGACTCGCAAACCTAGGTGTGCGATCCCGATCGATCCCCGCATCGTCTTCTGCCAAGTCGCCGGGATCTCCCGCTCCGGCGCCGAGCCTTCAGCGGTCACAAGCTCCAACATGAAGTGATCTCCGTACATGTAGGCATTCTTGTACTCAGTTCCCGGGGCAGGACTGAGCACGGATACTCTCAGCAGCTTCAACCCGAGGGCCTTCTTGTAGAACTCGACGGATTTGTCAACATCTCGAACCGTGAGTGACACGTGATCTATTCTCATTTCGGAATCCTCAGACCGGCACGGTCAAGATGTGCCCACTAGCCTTAAAGAACTTGCAATCAGCTTCAATGCCAACAGGGAGTCACCGAGATGGGTCGAAGGGTCGGTTTCATTGGGCTCGGAATTATGGGCAAACCGATGTCAAAGAACTTGGTTAAGGCCGGACACGAACTCGTAGTCTACGACCTGAATGAGGCGCCAGTTCGAGAACTCGAAGCCGCTGGTGCCAACCGCGCTCACTCGTCAAAGGAGCTTGCTGGCACGAGCGACTTGGTCATCACGATGCTACCGGACTCGCCAGATGTTGAGAAAGCCGCTTTTGGCCCGGACGGGATCTTCGAGGGGATCAAACCCGGATCGACGTACATTGACATGAGTACAATCTCTCCCGTCACAACAAAGAAACTCGCGGAAGCTGCCAAGGCTAAGAACGTTCGAACACTCGACGCTCCTGTTAGTGGAGGCGAGAAAGGGGCGATTGAAGGGACACTCACGATCATGGCTGGCGGAGAGAAGCAGGTCTTCGAAGATTGTCTTCCAATCTTCCAGGCGATGGGCAAGAACATAGTGTATTGTGGCGAAACAGGGTCTGGGCAGGTCGTGAAGGCGTGCAACCAGATCCTCGTCGCTGGTGTCCTAGAGTCGGCCGGCGAGGCTCTCGTCCTCGGGGCAAAGGCAGGGGTAGACCCAGAGATTGTTCTCAAGGTGATTGCAGGTGGATGGGCAATGCGTGTGCTTGACGCAAAGGGGCCGCTCATATTGAAACGAGATTTCAACCCTGGCTTCAGAACGAGACTACACTACAAGGATCTCGGAATTGCTCTGGATGCAGGATCCGAGTACGGAGTACCACTACCTGTGACGAGTTTGATCCACGAAATGATGGGTGCCATGAAAGTCGCGGGACGGGGAGAATACGACCACTCCGGGATCATAACCGTAATCGAAGATCTCGCCAAGACTCAGGTTAGGAAGCCGAATCTGTCATAGGGCTGTCGTTGTGCAGGCGAAGGCGCCGTTCGGATAATCGATTATTCCCATGATCCGGGGAAGCAGCTATACGAGTGAGCTTACGCTACCGGCACTCATTGCGACTCGCAGAAGCTACTCTACGAGTACGTCGGGGTTGACGATGTAAGGCGGCCTCTCTCCCTTCAAGCCGGCCAGCAAGTTGTCCACGGCCATCATGGCCATCTTTGTGCGAGTCGCAACTGATGCACTTGCGATGTGAGGTGCAATGACAATGTTGTCAAGTGTCAACAAGGGGTCATCCATTGGTATCGGCTCAGGTTCAGTTACATCTAACGCCGCATAGGCAATCCGGCGATTTCGCAGCGCCTCATAGAGAGCCTTAGGATCGACAATAGGTCCGCGGGCACTATTGACCAGTATCGCGGTTTTCTTCATCAACTTGAATTGCTCCGCTCCGAATAGGTGATGCGTCTCAGGAAGAAGCGGGCAGTGAACTGACACGAAATCCGACTCGGCCAGTAGCGTCTTCAGATCCTTGAACTCCACGCCTAGCTTCTGCTCGATGTCTGGTCGCCTCACAGTATCATAGTAGGTGACCTTCATATCGAAGCCTTTGGCTCGCTTCGCGACCTCTGCTCCTATTCTACCGAGTCCGATTATCCCTAGTGTAGCGTGATGTATGTCTTGGCCAAGTAGAATCAGGGGACCCCACGTCTTCCACCTACCGGCCCGCACGACTCGCTCGCCTTCAACGACGCGGCGGGCGGCGGCGAGCAGCAATGTGAATGCGAAGTCAGCAGTTGTCTCCGTGAGAACCCCAGGAGTATTGCACACCATGATCTTGCGCTTCGTCGCCTCACGAACGTCGACATTGTCGTATCCTACTGCCATGTTGCTGATCACGCGCAGCTTAGGCGCAGCATCCATCACAGCAGCATCAATTTTGTCCGTAAGAAGGGAGAGAAGTGCGTCTACTACTGGGACCTCTCGAATAAGCACATCGCGTGGGACTGCGAGTTCGCCCTCCCAGATTCGATAGTCACAGTGTTCCGCGAGTCTCTCCAATGCCTGCTCAGGAATCAATCGATTGACGTAGACCTTTGGCCTATACAATTCGACCTCGCTTCCTTTTTATCGAATTCGCAACCGATACCGCTGTGCTTCTGATATAGCTTTCCAATCAAGAACAAGTCGCCTCGCTATGATCGAACTCTTCTTGTAGTGGATCAGAAAGCTATGCTGAGGCGCCCGGCTTGAAGAGAACAACTTTCGAGATTCTCTCGAGGGACGAGATCAGGCAGATTCACCAAGCCTCACTTGAGATACTCGCCAACGTTGGGGTAGAGATTGACGAGCCTGAAACGTGCAAAATGCTTGGGGAAGCCGGAGCCCACGTAGAACAAGGAAAGGCAATCGTGAAGTTTCCGGAGAGCTTGGTACGCGAGGCCTTGACGAAAGCGCCGAAGGAATTCACTCTCTATGGAAGGGACGGCACCCATCCTGTGAAGCTTGAGCCATGGGCGACCTATTTCACCACCGGCGGCTACGCGACGTACGTGTATGATCTGTCCACTGGCGCACGTAGAGAGGTTGTTTCACAAGATCTGGCTGACGCTGTTAGGCTGGCGGACGCAATACCGAACTGCCATCTTCTCGCAAATCCCCCGGCGGCCCCGAGAGACGTCTCGCAGGCAACTCTCGACAGACACCAGTGGGCGATCGCCTTTACGAACACTAGGAAGCACATACTGAGCGAAGCAAGAGGATACGATAGCATCCAAGATGCCTTGGCAATGGCCACTGTCGTCGCAGGCGACACTGACTCACTCAGGAAGAAGCCGATCATCACATTCGATGCCACGGTCATCAGCCCGCTGACCCATGATCGACTTCAAACACAAGAGATAGTCGGAGGCGCGAGGAACGGAATACCGGTCAGCATAAGCCCCGGGCCAATGGCGGGTGCGAGTTCCCCGGTTACCCTCGCGGGAACAATTGCCCAGGCGAACGCGGAATTTCTCAGCGGCCTAGTTGTCTCACAGGTTGCGGCTCCCACCGCGCCTGTGATCTATGCATGTTGGGCGAGGCACATTGATCAGAGAACAGCCAACGTCACCATGGGTACGCCAGAGTACGCGCTCCTGAGGGTGTGTCAAGCCCAGCTTGGCAGGTACTACGGTCTTCCGACGAGAGGCGGTGGCGTCATCACCGACGCCAAGATAGCGGACGCACAGAGTGGATATGAAAAGATGTTGACGTGCCTCGTGCCGGCGATGGCGGGCTTGAATATTGTTTCAGGAATGGCCATGTGCGACTCCATCAACACGATGAGCTACGAGCAGTTCATCTTGGACGAAGAGATCGTTGAGATCACGAAAAGGATTCTCGATGGAATCAGCGTCAGCCACGAGAAGATAGCGTTGGATCTCATCAAACGCGTAGGCCCGGGGGGAAGCTTCCTCGGAACCAAGCACTCGTTGAAGCACTTCAAAGAGGAATTGTGGATACCACAGGTCTCAGATAGAACGACTTGGTCCCAGTGGCATGAGAAGGGCGCAAGAACCGCGGAGGTTCGCGCAAGAGAAGTCGCGAAGAAGATACTTGCTTCTCACCCGCGTCCCGCCTTGCCAGCGGATGTAGAGAAGCGTCTCTGGAAGATTGTGCAAGAAGCTGAGAAGAAAGCGAGCTCAGCCTAGGGTAGATGGCACTTCAGGGAGGACATGATCGGATCGAAGATCTTTGCCACTTCCTCGGTGGCTTCGGGTTTCGCGAACGCATAGACCACATAGTACCTTCCCGTGTTCTCACAATGCACGTACAAGGCGTACGCCTCCTGAAACACGCGGCGTGTGCCGAACGGAAAACCTCCTCGTTCAACAAACATCTTTGCGTGGGTGTAGACGGCGTCGTGCTCTTGTATCTTGATGTTCCTGGTCTCCGGCGTCCCGTCTAAACGAGCGCGAGTACTCTTGAGCGAGCGTTCGATGCTACCAGATGCTTGTGCGGCTGCGGTCGCATATCGTTTCCTCGCTTCCTCAAGGCTTCCCCACGATAAGAAGATCTTCAGAGCTCCCTCAAGATGGAAGGCGACATCGCCTTTCTCGCGCGTGGACTTCGGATTTAGTTCAAGACGCGTGGTCTTCGGGTATTTCGCTGAGAAACCGTAGAGCGCCAACGGCTCAAAATCGCTCTCGGAAAGTGGTGAAGACGGTTCTTCATCGCCCTCGGATGCCTGCATATCCTCTGTGACGATCAGCTCCTCGCCCAGAGCTGACGAGAACTCCTCTTCCTTGAGCTCGCGGCCTTGAGTCTGATCAGCCCTCCGACTATTCGGGTTGCTCGATTTCGTATCATCCGAGTCCATGTGTTGTCGGGTCCCACGGGGACGAGGTGCAATATTACCTCTCCGTCACAGATCGCTGTGCTTGGCCTACGCCCAATGGGATCTACGCAACTACAAAGAGTTGAAGTGTCTCGATGGCACGCATCTATCTAGATGGCCCCATAGAGTGTTCTGGGTGATTGTGATGGATTTGAATCTAGAGGAGCAAATAGCTCGTCTCATCAAGAGACTGAATATCCTCCTTATCCTGCTAATGGTTGAGCTGATCCCTATCACTTTGTTAGCAACGTACTTCCTGCTGATGTTCATATGGCACCCAATCGGTGCATCGGATTAATCGTCCTCGGGCCAGAAGTACCAATAGTGTGAGGAAAACAGAACCATGAGCATCAAGGTTAGGGAGTGGCTTCATAGACTGGGCATCGAGACGAATCACGAGGAACGAGAGGAGATAGATCGCCAGATCGAACGAAGAACAGGACTTTACTGTGACGAGGGCATCCAACTACTCAGCGAGGCAGAGTTCCTTGCCATCGTGGATTCCGTGCGACGCAGGCGGAAGAAAGCAATGGTTGAACCATTGGTCGCCTAGTGGCTTGCTTACGTCTTCTGCTGGAGGTCAGGATAGCCTTGATTGAAAGCTATGATTTCGGCAGGATTGTGATTGGCGGAGTGACCTACACGAACGATGTACTGATCTTGGGCGACAAGGTCCAAGCTGAGTGGTGGAGAAAGGAAGGTCACACCCTGCACCTAACTGACATCGAGAAAGCTCTGGATAGTTTCGCTCCAGAGATGGTGATAGTCGGAACAGGTTACATGGGAATGATGAGAGTCCCAAACGAAACCAAGCGGTATCTCCAGAACAAGGGGATCGAACTCCGTGTAGAGACAACCAGGAAAGCCTGCGAGTTGTTCAATTCCTTGTGGAAATCGAAACGAGTACTGGCCGGTTTTCATCTGACCTGCTGACAACCATCGGATCCGTCGCCGAAGCGTAGTGAACAACCAGCCGTCCTCATTCAAGCTAATAGTAGACCACAAAGGTGAATTAAGTCGTAGCGCGGTTGGCTGGGGCGTCTTTGGTGCGGCGAGTTGGGAAAAGGCGTGGATATCAGTGAGCCTACCGGCAAGCTCGGCGTGATGCTTGTTGGCCTCGGTGCCGTCAGTACTACGCTGATCGCTGGCGTTGAAGCTCTAAAGCTTGGGCAGGCCAAGCCCTTTGGCAGTCTAACGCAGATGGGAACCATCAGACTCGGCAGGCGAACTGAAAGGAGAACCCCGCTGATCAAGGATTTCGTACCGCTAGCCGACATTAACGATCTGGCGTTTGGCGCATGGGATATCTTTCCGGATGATGCTTTCGTGGCCGCTTCCAAAGCTGCTGTTCTCGACCAGGGGCTACTCAAGAACCTAGAGAGGCAACTTCGCGCCATCAAGCCGATGAAGGCAGTCTTCGAGCAGAAGTGGGTCAAACGTTTATCCGGCACACATGTCAAGGTCGGTCGCAACAAGAAAGATCTGGCAAATCAACTCGTCGATGACATCAAACAGTTCAAGAATGTGACGAGGGTCTCGAGGCTTGTGATGATCTGGTGCGGCTCGACGGAAGCGCATACAATTGTCAAGCCTGAACATCAGACTGTCTCAGCGTTTGAGAAGGCGCTAGAAGACAATTCCCCCGAGATCTCCCCATCGATGATATACGCCTATGCGTCTCTTTCCTGCGGAGTTCCGTTTGCTAACGCAGCTCCGAACTTGTGTTCGGACACACCTGCGCTCGTTGAGATGGCGAGAATCAAGGGCGTTCCCGTCGCCGGTAAGGATCTGAAGACGGGTCAGACTCTGATGAAGACCATAATTGCGCCTGGGTTCAAGGCGAGGATGCTAGGTCTCAGGGGCTGGTATTCAACAAACATACTAGGCAACAGAGATGGGGAGGTGCTGGACGACCCCGAGAGCTTCAAGACCAAAGAAGAATCCAAACTCGGAGTGCTGCAATACATACTCCAGCCGGACTTGTATCCTGATCTATACGGAGACATAAGGCACCAAGTCAGAATCGACTACTATCCTCCAAGAGGTGACAACAAAGAGGGCTGGGATAACATCGACATCTTTGGATGGCTCGGCTACCCGATGCAGCTCAAGATCAACTTCCTCTGCCGAGATTCTATCCTCGCCGCGCCGCTCGTCTTGGACTTGGCTCTCTTCTTAGACTTGGCGAAGCGAAGCGGAATGAGAGGGATTCAGGAGTGGCTCAGCTTCTACTTCAAGAGCCCCATGACCGCACGGGGATTATATCCCGAACACGATATCTTCATTCAACTGATGAAACTGAAAAACACGCTACGACATCTCCGCGGTGAGGAACTGATCACTCACCTCGGTCTCGAATACTATGATTGACTTCGCTCATGTGTACGTACCACAATGATCCTTTCGCACGCATAGGGAAGCGCCACAAATGCATTAAGCCCATGACTGTACTCTATGGCCGATTTAGCATTGGTTGGACGTTCCCCCGCCGGTTCATCTGTCCATCATATTCTCACTCAGATCCGACAACGCCAAACCTTGGCAGCCGCAGATCACTTGCTGGTTCGTCCGCGAAGGGGCGACCTCGCCACCGTAATGCGAGATCTTGCCAGAGAGCTTCCCGGATTCCTGGGTAAACACCCGAGTCTGGAACGAGATGTCTTCACAACGCTCATTCGGATCGGTCTGAATCTGGTCGGGCAGGATGTGAAGGTCGCTGGAATACCACGGCGTGCGGCCGAGAGAGCACTCTCAATTCTGAGGAAAGGTGTCGTAGCGTTAGAGCAATCTTGGATGACTTCCGCGAACAACGCCGTAAAGAAGTACCTTGCAGGCATGGCGAGCGTGAACTCTGGCGACAGCCTGCCAGGTTACATGGCTGAGAGGATCCAACAGATTCTCGCAGGTGAGCTTACGCCGTCGGGCTTGATTAATGCGTTCTCCACTGCGGCGCGTGAGACAGTCTACTGGAAGATGGCTGAAGGGAGATTCTGCAAGTTCGGAAATGACTATGCGAGAGGCCTTGAGATACTGAGACATCTTGGTTTCTCGCAGGTGTCCACGAATCCGGTGCTCGCTGCGAAGGCTTTTGATGAAGACACCAACTTGGTTGAGAAACTTCGGGAAGGGATTCACAAGAACGCGACATGGAAGCAGAGCCCCAAGGAATACGCGCATGATATGGTTATGGCAGGGACGCTTCTCGCTCTTTGGCCGAACTTGGAGGTCTTCAGGCCCCTAGCGTTGTTGACGAAGAACCGTGACTACATGATCAGTTTCCAGCTCAATCCAAACGTTGCCGACGACGCGAAAGCAAGCCTCGAGGACGCGAAACGTGCCTACAAACTCGCCCATCGTCACCTTACTGCATACGATAGATGTCTGGGCATTGCCAACCCAGGCAAGTTGCGGCCAAACCTTGTCCTCAAAGTCGCTGGAAGCTCGGAAGCGGCCAGGGAAGTCACCAGAGAACTCAACTTCATGGGAATCGGCACTAACAACACAGTCACGTTCACTGTAGCCCAAGAGATCCAGCTCATCATGGACGCGGTTGAGGGGAAATGCAAGGCGCTCAGATCCGGCAAGCCCGTGACGCGTACATATGAGACAAACATGGGAGGACGATTTGTTAGCCACCTCCGAGAGCTCGAAGCTTCGCGGATCTTCGTTGACATTGCACGACGCACTAGTGACGAGAATGCGGCAAGTCTGCTGACGCGTCTGGCGGGCAGGCTCGGCATTCCCAAGCAAGAGATTGAGCGCATGCAGAGAACGTCTGACATTGCCAAGAAGGCCGAGATCGTCTGTGCTTTCAAGTATCTGAAGTCACTCACACACGATACGTTCCTCGAAGCCGTATCCGACGGAGGCCTGAGTCGACTTGATGTTGAGCAACTCGAGGTTGACCTAAGAAGAGCCGGCACTCTTGTCTCCAGAAGAGTGTACTCCGTCTTCTATGAGAGGCAGAATCACAAGAAATGGGTTGCTTGGCTTCAGAAGAAGTACAAAGTGCGACCCACAGACGCGATCGCCGCGCTCGATTCGATGGACGTGCTGCCGGCATCGAAAAGGATCCCTGAAGACACGCTTGACACCCTCGGGACGCCGAACATGTGCAACACCGAATTTCCAAACCACGCAAGAGCAGTTCAGCTTTTCTCAGAGAAGGAGGGTTTCGACCTGAATTCATATCGAAACGCGGTGCTTCAACCTCCAGATCCAGAACTGCTCAAGCGGCTGATGAGGATCGAGGATTTTGTTCGAGGTTACGAGTCAACGAAGGCCATATCAGCTCAGCTAATGGAAGTGGGAGTTCTTTTCCGATTCGAGGATCTTGGCTTGAGGGGAGTGCGCGAAGACGAGTGGCGCAATTTCGGAGCTGTCATGAAGACGATGAACGAATTCAGGGAAGCATACGAGAAGTTCCTCGGACGATGCGTCGATCTAGCCACAGCTCCGATTCCCTGATTCACGGCAAGCTTCATCTTGTGTAGGCGCGATCTCAGGTCGATGGTAAGATGGAGAGACGAATCAAGATATGGACGAAGGCAACCGGCGCGATTGAAGCTGTGACCACAGAGGAGAATCCGAAGACTGCAGAGGCAATCTATAATTCACTTCCTATAAAGGGAGAAGCGAACAGGTGGGGCGACGAGATCTACTTCACGATCCCGGTGAACCTCAAGGAAGAGAAGGCACGGGCTGAGGTGGAGCTCGGCAGCATAGCGTATTGGCCACCAGGGAAAGCGCTATGCATCTTCTTTGGACCGACGCCAGTCAGCAAACATGACGAACCACGAGCTTACAGTCCTGTCAACGTATTTGCCAAGGTCCTTGGCGACTCGATCGTCTTCAAGAAGGTTACAGACGGCGACGAGGTTCGATTAGCGAGAGATTGAGGCTGGGAGGCAAAGGGAAGAGTTGACGGGTTGCAGAGCGAGTCTGGACTGGACCTATCGCGGAATGCGTACTCTGATACTTGAGAACCAGCAGTTGCGGCTTGTTTCCTTGCTTGACAAGGGCTCGGACATAATCGAACTAGTCTACAAACCGCTAGACATTGACCTGTTGTTTCACGCACCGACCGGCTACAGAAAACCGGGCAGCATCGTTGGAACCTCTCGTCGATCGGAGGGAGAATTCATGGAGTACTATGGGGGAGGGTGGCAGGATGTACTCCCGTTTGCAGGGAACGAGCCTGTAAAGCATAGGTTCGGAGAGTGGGGGATGCACGGCGAGACTCCGCTACTCTCATGGGATGCTATGATCGAGAAGGGGACGGCCTCCGAGGCAACGGTCATACTCTGGGTTGACGTTCCCCGGTACCCGTTCCACTTGGAGAAATGGATCACAATCAAGGACAACAGTGCCTCTATCTCAATCAAGGAGAGACTGACTAACACGAGCAACCAGACGCTCGAGTATTGTTGGCTTCACCATCCCGCGTTCGGAAGTCCGTTCATAGCTCCTGGGACGAGGATAACCGTTCCAGCGGAGACCGTTGTGATGGAGAAGGCGGAACCGTGGGGCCGACTTAAAGCCGAGACAACCTACAAGTGGCCAAATGCTCAGGACAAGACCGGAAACACAGTGGACCTCAGCATCATACCGAGTGATGACATAGTTGCTGACGAAACTGCTTTCCTTACAGACCTCAAAGACTCTTGGTATACGATCGTCAACCCGAACCTGAAACTGGGATTCGCGTTGAGATGGGAATTGTCAGTATTTGAGGCCATCTGGTTCTGGCAGAGCTACCGGATTCCAGATCACCCGTGGTTCGGCAAGGCGTACTGTATTGCATTGGAACCATGCTCCGGCTACCCCACAGCACTAGGGCAGCTACAAAGAGGAACCATCAAGAAACTAAGGGGAAATTCATCTCTGGAAACGACATTGACCGCCACGATCTTCCCCGGCATCGAGCGAATCAAGACCGTCACCACAGATGGAACCGTGGTGCCCTCTTAGGCTACTCTTGCCCCTGCATCACGCTGTATCGTGAAGTAAGGAGCACATCGTCTGGCAAGTGCGATGACTCTGTAATACCGGACAGCTGCAGAGGGCAACTCCAGTTGAATGAATCCTCTCGCATGTTAGGGGACGACTCTGAACCTTTTGCCTGTTTTGAGGAATAGTTTCGAGTATCTCAGTAGTGCTGTCTGTAATCGAACCTCGTCTATCTTGTGCTTCTCTGCATAGCATCTGATATTGCTGATCCGCAGTCTCTTCAGCGCCAATGTCACAAGCGGTGTCGGTTTTGGCTCTGCTTTCTTCCAAATATGCATCATGTCTCTGAGGAATACTGAAATCGTCGTGTCGCCGATTCCCTTGCCAAGCCTCTTCAGATTGGCTTCAAGCTCGGCTCCATCCTTCGAGGCTTCATAGAGCTTTGTGAGGTCACCATGATAGTGTTTCTCAAGATTGCCGAAGATCTCGAGCAGCCTGGTTGCCGTACTGAAGTCATACCGCGTGTAGCCGCCTTCGTCGAGAATGCTGACAAGTCGATCCCACCCGACCTCCACAATGCGTTTGGCGGTCGTGACTCGGCGCTTTTCAAAGCATTGGTAGGTCCGAGTTGCCGAGCTTTCTCTGATGGGTTTGCTGTAGAGGATCGAAGCCAGAAACCACTTCGCGATCTCCTTGTTCCTTCGAGACTTCAGATTGATGCCTAGCATGGCGGAGTACGGTTCTCCATACGTTGCGACGAAATCTTTCAGCCGCAATAGTCATCACAGTCATCGAGCCGGAATACCAGCACCTATTCTCAGGCTCCGGCCCCTGCTGTGGTAGTTGTCTTGCTGATGTATAATCAAAAGGATGCCGAAAAGACCAATTGCATTGTGGTAATGTATGCCCAAGATGATGAGAACCGAATGTTTTACTACACCGTCTCTTGCTACCTTACAACGGTGATCTCGATGGCCATTGCACTGTTGGGAGCACTTGGTGGAGCAGCCCTCGGTGGACTGGGCGGATATTGGCTTGGCGGTCTAACTGGAGCGGCGCTCGGGGGTATAGCGGGAGCAGCTGTAGGTGGCCTAGCTGGAGCGGCAGCCTACCCATGTTACTACCCGTACTGGGGCCCATACTACAGCCCGTACTACTACGGCTATGGGTATCAGCCACTCTATCCGGCGATGATGCCTCGCCCATACTTCCAGTACCCGATGCAATGGTTCCCTGCCCCAATGTTCGGATACTGGTAGATCGAGCGCGAGAACTCCAGAACTCAACCGAGAATCCCTGCCCGAAGCAGCGGAAGCTATGCTGTCGTCCTTGGTCCTAGGGTGGCTGGAACTGGACTTCAATACTCTGGTTTTCTGCCAGATCGGTTCGGTCGTGTTCATCGTTCTGATGGAATCCCTAAAGAACGCTCTGGGAAGCTTTCAGTATTCAATTGTAATCCTTATCGCGCTCGATGTGCTGACCCCATTGATGTGTGCGAGCATTGTGGAGACTGGTAAGCGACCTGAGTTTTCAGCAGTAGCATCATCGTTTGGGAGTTGGAGTAGTGTAGGTGCGCAACTGACTGAGTACGTCATGTTTCGTGACTCGAAAGACCTTAAGGCGGCTCCTCAATATTTGGCCGAAGCCTCGGAGTTGGAAACCACGAAGACTATCGGATCGATTGAAGCGGATGACTACCAGAAGTGTGGTGTTTCGAGAGACAAGCTGTTCTGGATGCTTCGTAGGATGATTGAGATTAGAAGGTTCGAAGAACGCGTTGAACGTCTGTTCTTGCAAGAAGGCGCGTTGATCGGGCCTTCGCACCTCTATCTCGGACAGGAGGCAGTCGCGGCTGGGGCGATTGGTGCTCTTAGCGATGATGACTTGATTGTAACAACCTATCGCGGTCACGGACACGCGATCGCGAAAGGCGTTCCCATGCAACCATTGATGGCTGAGCTCTTCGGGAAAGCCACGGGCACCTGCAAGGGTTTGGGTGGTTCCATGCATGTCGCAATCTACCCCGAGAAAGGATCGCTGTACGCGACTGCGATTGTCGGTAGCGGTATACCCATAGCGGCTGGGGTGGGGTTGGGGCTGCAACAAGCGGGAAAGCGGCAGGTTGTAATGACTTTCTTCGGGGATGGGGCCTCGAACACTGGAGCCTTCCACGAGGGAATGAATCTTGCAGCTGTGTGGAAGCTCCCAGTCATCTTCGTTTGCGAGAACAATCTCTACGCAATGTCGACTCGAGCAGATCAGGCAGTGGCAGCGGAAAGTGTCGCAAGTCGGGCTGAGGCCTATCGCATGCGAAGCATCGTCGCCGATGGAAACGATGCAGTCTCAGTCTTCTTGGCCGGGAGGGAAGCAATCGACAACGCGAGGAGCGGTCAGGGTCCGACGCTTGTGGAGTGCATGACGTACAAGCTGAAGGGCCATGGGGTCTATGACAGAGCAGAGTACAGGCCCAAAGAAGAGATTGAGCGATGGCTCAAACGAGACCCTATCAACGGCCTTGGGGCGAAACTGCTCAAGGCGAAACTGGCGACACAAGCGGACTTCGATCAGATCGAAAACCAGGTGAAGGCCGAGGTCGAGGAATCCGTCGTATTCGCGAAAGCGAGCCCGATCTTGCCTTTCCAGGATCTCATGCAGTATGTCTATGCGAGGTAGCACCACATGCGGGAATTGACCTACGCCGACGCTTTGCGTGAGGCTCTCCGAGAGGAGATGCTCCGAGACCCACGAGTCGTATTGATGGGTGAGGAGATCGGGGTTTTTGAAGGCGTCTACAAAGTAACGCGTGGACTCCTCAAGGAATTCGGCCCAGGGAGGGTAAGGGACACACCGATTTCAGAAGCGGCGATAGCGGGCGCGGCGATAGGTGCTGCTCTGACTGGGCTGAGGCCTGTTGCTGAGATCATGTACATGGACTTCGTGCCGATCTGTCTCGATCAGATAGCGACCCAAGCGGCAAAGATGTGCTTCATGAGCGGTGGCAGACTGAAAGTTCCCATCGTTCTCCGAACACAGTACAGTCTCGGTCGCGTGCACGGGTCTCAGCACTCGCAGTTCTTCCCATCGTGGTTCCTACAAGTACCAGGGCTCAAGGTGGTCCTGCCTTCGACTCCTTACGATGCGAAGGGTCTCCTGAAGTCCTCTATTCGCGATGATAACCCTGTCGTCTTCATCGAGAGCGGCATGCTGTATCGCACGAAAGGGCCGGTTCCGGACGAGGAGTACACCCTACCGCTTGGGCAGTGTGACGTCAAAAGAAAGGGCGACGACCTAACGCTGGTCGCAGTATCTAGGGTAGTAGGTGAAGCTCTGTCGGCCGCCTCCAAACTGGAAGAGCAAGGCATCACCGTCGAGGTCGTCGATCCCAGAACGATCCAGCCTCTGGATCTGGCGACAATCGTCGAGTCTGTCAAGAGGACCGGCAGATTGATAGTCGCGTCGGACGATGTGAAGACAGGTGGAATCGGATCCGAGATAGCTGCAGCAGTGATGGAAGAGGCCTTCGATTCGTTGGACGCACCCATCCTTCGCGTGGCGGCTCCACATATGTCGATTCCGTTCTCACCCGCGCTCGAGCAGGCATACATGCCGAACGCCCAGAAGATCGTCGAAGCGGCCAACAGACTCATCGGATGAGCAGCCACGGTTTTGAAGGTGGGCGTGCCAACATACCGCAACATAGTGGACGGAGTTCCGGCCGCTGAGTTACTGGAACGAGTCAAAGAGTTGTTCGAGGATCCGAACAAGCTCATCTGGATAAGCTCAATCTGGCACACTAGGGTGTCAGCGCTACTTTGATCGCCTTGCCGTCTTGCATCAAGTGTAAAGCTGTCTCGACCTGCGAGAGTCGCATTCGATGAGTGATGAGTGGCTCGACCCTCACCTGACGCGATGAGATAAGCTCGAGCGCCGAATGGACATCGCGGGGAGTGTGGTGAAAGACACCCTTCAAGGTGAGTTCTCCGTAGTGGACGGCTCCTGTATCGATCGAAGCGGTGCTTCCTGCTGGGCAACCGCCAAAGAGAACAACGGTTCCGCCTTTCCTTGTGCAGCGTACAGCAAGTTCCCATGTTTCAGGCCTTCCTGCGGCCTCGATCGTGACATCAGCTCCGCGATTCTCGGACAGTGCTCTAATCTGGTGGACAGGATCCTTCGTGGGATCGAATGTCTGATCGGCTCCGAGCTTTGCTGCCATTCGTAACCTCTCGGGATTCGTATCAGCAACGGCGACGATTCTTGCGCCGCGCACCTTCGCCAGCTGGACATGCAGTAGGCCGATGGGCCCAGCGCCGATGACCAGAACCAAGTCACTGGGGTTCACGCTTGCAGCTTCTCCTCCGTGAACGACACATGCAAATGGTTCCACGAATGCGGCTTCCTCGAAAGAGAGCCCTTTTGGGATCTCGTATGTGTTCTGTTCAACGATTCGCCGTGGCAACCGAACATATTCAGCGTATGCTCCCGGCGAAGAAAACCCAACGAGTACTTCATCCAAGTGATCGCATAGGTTCGGCTTGCCAATTCTGCAGTAGTGGCACGACATGCATGGCGCAGAATTGGCTGCGACGATGCTCATGCCCTTCCTGAAGGCTCGTACTCTCGCACCTACTTGCTCGACGGTCCCAGCGAATTCATGTCCAATGATCTGCGGAGGCGTCACAAGTCTGTGACCACGAAGGTACATCTTGAGATCGGTGCCGCATGTCAGGACGACGCGATTTCGCACAAGCAACTCGTCTTCGGTGATTTCAGGTACCTCAACCTGCTCGATTCGAAGTACGTGGGGTTCATGAAAACGGGCGGCCATCATGGAGGATTTCATCTCTCACAACCGCCTATGAACCATTATCTTCATTGACGATACCGTATCTTCTGCTGCTCGGAACGCCTTCGCCAAGTCATCCAAGCTGAACCTATGCGTTATCATCCTAGTGAGGTTGATCTTCTTTGTCGCGATCATCTCAAGTGCGGCGTGCATCTCGATCTCGGTTGTGGAATAACTCGGCATCATGCTGATCTCGCGGATGAAGATGTGGCTCGCATCACAATCAAAGATGCTCCCCTGAGGAGGAATGCCAAATAACAAGATCTCGCCCCCCTTCCTAACAAGTCGCAATGAGGACTCAAGCGCTCTGCGGCTTCCTGACGCAACAACAACCTTGTCAACCCCTCGACCGGCAGTAGACTTCAAGATCGATTCCTCCAGTCTCTCGTCAGCTGCACTGAAAGCGGCATCTGCTCCGAATTTCCTCGCCCACTCGAGCCGCGAATCAACCACGTCGGTTGCGAGGATCTTGTCCACGCCAAAAGCTCGCAAGAGTTCTATGTGTGTCAGGCCGGCTGGCCCGCATCCGATTACGAGGTAGCTCTCATCGGGCTTGACCTTCATCTTTTTTAGAGCTCTTATGCAGCATCCGGTTGGCTCGGCCAAAGCAGCCTCTTGGTACGTCATACTTGACGGGAGATGAAATACGGCGCCCTTTCTGACATTGATCTCCGGGACCCTGAAGTACTCAGCGAACCCGCACGGGTCAAGATTGCTCATCGGAAAATCGGGGCACATCGTCTGATCTCCATGTGTGCAATAGAAGCAGTTGTCGCATGGGACGTGGTGATGAACCGTGACTCTGTCCCCTTTGCGGTAGCCGGGCACATCTGGGCCAACTTGTTCAATCTCCCCCGAAACTTCATGTCCTAGCACAGGCGGCGTCATGCGCACGCCGTGCAATTTCTCTAGGTCCGTTCCGCAGACCCCGCAGACTTCCATCTTTACGAGGATCTCTTCTCGCCCAATCCTCGGCACTTCAACATCGGTGAGTTCGAGCTGTCCTTGGGAATTGAGCAATGCTGCCTTCAAGAGGGGAGACGCTCCATCCATTCAGCCCCAAATCAACGCATCTGTTTCGTTTGTCAACATCGAACATTCACTGACCCTGAATACATGGCACACGTCACAATACCTTGTGGCGCAATGGTAGTTATGCACTCCGTCATTTGTGATTGACTGATGACGTGCTTTTTTACCTAGCAAGCCAATCAGTGGCTCTCCCTTGACTAGATCATGAAGGATGGAATCGAGCCACGTGAACCTTCCTCAGGAATGGCACACTCTCACGGCGGAACAGGTAGCGACCGCGCTTAGTACGTCCGTCGAGACAGGGCTCACCACAGACGATGCGGTAGATCGTCTTCGCCGTTTCGGACGCAACGAACTCAGAACGGCGAGGAGATTCTCCGCATTGAAACTGTTCCTTGAACAGTTCAAGAGCCTAGTGACCGTTCTATTGGTGGCTGCTGTCATAGTTGCGATCTATCTGGCCGAGGAGTTAGATGCAATAGCAATCGGGGCAGTCATACTCCTCAGTGCGATCTTCGGGTTCGTCACCGAGTACAGGGCCGAGAAATCCATCGAGGCTTTGAAGAAACTCGCCGCCCCTGTCTCGACAGTCCTGAGGGATGACAAGGCTCAGCAGGTCGCCGCCTCTCAACTAGTTCCTGGAGATGTGATCGTGCTCGAAGCCGGCTCACGCGTCCCAGCAGACTGCCGGATCGTAGAAAGCGCTGACTTGCGAATCGACGAGTCGTCACTGACCGGGGAATCAATCGATGTTGAAAAGGACTCCCGCGAGAGTCTGCCCTCAATCGCCGCTGTTCCTGACAGAACGAATGTGGCATACAATGGCACCGTTATAGTTCGCGGTTCTGGAAAGGCCGTTGTGACAGCTACAGGCATGAGCACGGAGATTGGCAAGATAGTTCAGCTCGTTGAGACGACAAAGAAGGAGAGTACCCCCCTTGAGCGAAAGCTTGAACAACTTGCGAGGTACTTGACCCTCGCCTGTGTCTTAGTCATCCCACTTGTCATGTTGTCTGGCATGCTCAGAGGCACGCCGTTCGGAGTTACACTTGAACTTGGCATTTCACTTGCAGTTGCTGCCGTTCCTGAAGGCCTCCCAGTGGTAGCAACGGTTTCTTTAGCGATCGGTATGCGGCGCATGGCGAAGCGCAACGCGATATTGAAGGAGCTACACGCCGTAGAGAGCCTAGGCTCGGTCACCACGGTTTGTGCGGACAAGACCGGGACATTGACGAAGAATGAGCTCACGCTTCGAGAGATCCGGCTTCACGACAAGTTGATCCATGTCACGGGTGAAGGTTACAGACCTGACGGACATTTCATCTATGATGGAGCAGAGATTGATCCCAAATCGAACTCGGTTCTTGAGTCTCTGCTGACGGCCAGCGCTCTATGCAATGACGCATCACTGGAGATCTCATCCGAGACTGGCGACTGGGCTCCATTAGGCGATTCGACAGACGGTGCCATGCTCTCGGCTGCGATGAAGGCTGGGATACGAAAGAACGTGATCGAGGATAGCCATCCTAGGCTTGCTGTGTTGCCATTTGATCCCGAGAGGAAGTACATGGCAACTCTTCACCAGACCGCCAAAGGGGCGGTTCTCTTTGTGAAGGGAGCGCCTGGAATTGTCGTGAGGCTTTGTTCACGACGCGAGACTGAGAGCGGTCCCGTGGAATGGGATCCGGTCCAAGTGGATCAGATGATCGAAGTGAATGTCGAGATGGCGTCTCGGGCTCTGCGCGTCCTCGCAATCGCATATGCAGACAACATGCCAACGGGCACGGAACTGCACGAGTCCGATGTGAGAGACTTGGTCTTCCTCGGCTTCGTTGGTATGATAGATCCGCCACGCCCGGAGACCAAGGATTCGATCGTGGCATGCGAGGACGCGGGAATAAGAACCGTCATGATAACCGGGGATCAGCTCCAGACGGCACTCGCAATAGGGCGCGAGTTAGGAATAGCACAACATGAATCGGAAGCCATTGACTGCACGAGAGTGGATTGCCGCGACCGAATGACTTCCAAAGACACGCAGACTGGAATCTCAGTCTATGCGAGAGTACTTCCCGGGCAAAAGCTTGGAATCGTTGAGGGACTTCAACAGCGTGGACACATTGTGGCAATGACCGGGGACGGCGTCAATGATGCCCCTGCTCTGAAGAAAGCGGACGTCGGCGTTGCCATGGGAAGGAAAGGCACCGATGTCGCAAAGGAAGCGTCAGACATGATTCTCACCGATGACAATTTCGCCACGATCGTCGCAGCCGTCGAAGAGGGCCGAGTGATCTTCGATAATATCAGGAAGTTCATCCGATACCTCTTCTCATGCAACCTGAGTGAGATACTCGTCGTCTTCGCGGCTTCTCTCATCGGGCTTCCTCCACCCCTCCTTCCTCTGCAGATCCTTTGGTTGAACCTGCTTACCGACGTGTTCCCCGCGATGGCATTGGTGATGGAGCCAGCAGAACCTGAAGTGATGCGGCGACCTCCCCGTGATCCCAAGGAGCCTCTCTTTCACGGCAAGCTGCGGACTCTCGTCGTCACGGAAGGGTTGATCCTGACTGTGACAACGCTGGCTGCGTACATTTGGGCACTGTCCAGCTACGGCCCAGGACATCAATCAACCACAGTCGCCTTCATTGTCCTCGCATGTGTTCAGCTGACGCAAGCGTTGAACTGCAGATCTGAGGACCGGTCAGTGTTCGATTTGGGAGTCTTCTCGAATAGGCACGGCCTGATTGCAGCCGCGGCCACGGGCACTCTCTTGCTCGTTGCCGTGTACCTGCATCCTCTGCAATCAGTCATGAAGACCACCGGTTTGAACGCCATCGACTGGTTGGTTATCGTCGTTGCATCGATGGTCCCGGTAGCCGTTGTGGAAGCGTTCAAGTATATGAGAGGACGAGCAAACGGATCGACTGTTCGAAGCGACTCTAGGCGCATTGCATCATCCACAGTGGGATAGACTCACACTTGTCTTGGTTGGATTCAACAATAGCCGTCCTCGGCAGAATGGGCTACGCCGGAGCGTTCCTGGCGGGTTTTCTAGGGGCGAGTATCCCGTTCTTTCCATCCTATATCCTGATTCCATTAATGGCTACACAATTGAATCCGCTCATTGTTGCCCTTATTTCAGGGGTGGGTGCAGGAGCAGGACAGTATCTTCACTACTACATCGGTCTTGGCGGAAGGTCGCTCTTCTCGCCTGAAACTCGCGCCAGATTCGAGAAGTGGCGTGTCAGATATGGAAAGTACGGGGTTTGGCTCATTGTGGCCTTGGCCGCGACGCCGCTGACTCCCGATGACATAGTGTGGATACCACTCGGATTGATGCGCTATCCCAGGTTGAAGGCCCTGCTGGCCGGAATCACGGGTAAGATCATACTCAGCCTCGTATACGCCTACGCCGGCTACTATGGTTGGCCAATAATAGACGACCTGCTCAGGGGCTGGGGGCTAGGATAGCGATCGCGGACTTGTC
>CAZLHM010000005.1:0-2309 GCA_964559555.1 uncultured Candidatus Bathyarchaeia archaeon | reverse complement strand
GGCAGAAACAAGTACATTGTGACTGAAAGAAGACCCGCTGCAACAAAGGCTGCAAGTGAGGCAACATCTGCGACTGCAGTCACGTGCGAGACTGCCCAGAAAGTCAGAACGGTGACATTTGCTATTCCCACAAGGGGCAACAACAGGATGCGCACGATCATTCGCAGGATCTCGCTTCCGGATATTGTCTGGGCGACGCGCGGTGACCAAGTGTAGTAGAAGGCGTTCCATGTCTTGACCAAGAATAGACCTGTACGAGAAGAACCGATCAGTTCGTCGCGTACGCGCCGCATATATCTCACTTCGGGCTCAAGCTCACTTCCATATGCGGCAGTCGCTATGACACACCTTGGTCCCTCTGTTGTAGTTTCGCTGGTGGTCGTTGTCGTTGGTGGTGGCATGTCCTCAGGCGACAAGTCAAACGATACGCTGAACGCGTCCTCCCCAGCTGGCTCCACCTTGAACCCGATTTCGTTGTCTCCATCCCAGAAGACTTCATTGTTCAGAACTAGGTCTGCCGACAAGGGACCATATGTGAACGTGTACTGTCTTCCTCTCTGGTTGTATGGTGCGTCGAGCATGGTGCAACCATCGCGGAATACGTCCGTGTATAGCCTGCATTCCGATGGTGTGCCGGGGTTCGCGTCACTGATTGCGGCCAGTTCCGAGCCTTCGTAGCTCCGTTCGTGGGTTGCGTCTATCTTGAAAACGATGACCCCTTCGCTGGGAAGGGCAGAGTCTGTTCCTGTGATTCGTCGAGCATGCACGAAGTAGTACTCGTCTGGCTGTGATCGGATCGTTATCAGGAGCGCTTTGGGCTCGTTCGTCGAATCGAGCGCATAGATCGTATACTCTCCCTCGTAGGATTCGATGATGACGGGGTCAACCCATCCGAGGATGTATTTGCTCCACGCGTCTAGATCTGAGGGCGGGTCCAGAATCGCGCCCATGTCCATCATTGACCAGAAGCCCACACCTGAACCTTCCGAGTAGTCGTCTGACCCATACACGTAGAGGTCGCTTACGCCCAAGCTGTGGCTGAACTCGTGTGTGAAGATCCCCCACGGTTCGTTTTCGCTGAAGGTTGAGACCCCCCAGAATACGTGGACAACCTGTCCAGAGTCGTCGATGAGTCTCCACGACGCCTCTTCTGGAATCTCATCCGCGTATGGTCCTTCGCAAGCGCAGAAACTCCAGATCTCATTCGGACTACCTGTCGCTGAGGCTTCGTCGTCGCCGGCATGTATGATCACAATGTGTTTGAAGTTCAAGAGGTCGATGTTTGTCTCAAACAAGACGAAGTTGAGTGCGTCGCTCATGTAGGCGTCCAGCCGCATGGGGTCATCGCCTCTTCCGGCGCCCTGTTGTGGTGCCCCGTATGTGGCCATGGTGCTGGGAAGCGTGATGATATCCTCATGGATTGTGTAGTCGATGTACATCTTTCCGTAAGAGGATGTTCTGAACCAATCGTCGACAACCTCCAGAAGGGCTGTTACGTCCTGGATCGAGCTTCTGAATCTGACATCTGGGAATTCCACGAGCAAGATCAGCGTTTTCTGTCCGCCAAGAACCGGCCTTGGCCTCCAAGGAGTCAATCCCAACGGTTCAGATTTCGCTCGTGAAGCCTCAGATAGGCTGGTGCCAGATGGTGAAGCTGGCGTGGCTCCGTTGTCAGCAACAGTAAGTAGTGGGGGTAGTGTTGCAACGCACAGAAGTAATCCGAGGGCGACCTGTGCGAGTCTGGATGAGCTTCGCAAATTCCCCGCCCACAGACTCACTAGACAGGTATGAGTAGGGACGCGTACAAGATAACGCCCAAGAATGCCAGATATCCCATCACATAGATGCCAGTCGCCAGCGCGGTCTTGTCCACATCGTCTAGATCAATACCGAAAGGCTCCATCCTCGCGAGGATCCTGTAGAAGACTGCTGCAAAAACCAGTGAGATGACGAACCCAGCCAGTAGCGCAACAAGTCTGTACACGAACAGCAGGACAGGGCTGACAATCGCCCCCATTCCAGACGAGACCCCGACAGGGAGAGGAGCGATGACCGAACCTATGAAAGTGAGCGAGAGGAAGACGAACATCCCCGTGGCGAACAGCGCTGTCGGAACAGGCTCGCCCTTGATGTTCTTCATCTCCTTGATGCCCGGCGTCATCTTGTCGAGGGCTTTGATGCCTGCGAGGCCTATTCCGAAGCATATGACGAACGTCACGAGACTCCGTGTGAGGATCCAAATGAGATTAGTCAAGAAGAAGGCAGGGTCCAGCCACGGTTGCGCTATGTCGAGTGGAAGCACTTGCCCT
>CAZLHM010000004.1:81427-84708 GCA_964559555.1 uncultured Candidatus Bathyarchaeia archaeon | reverse complement strand
CATCCAGAACCCGAAGGATGGAATCTCGCCCAAAGCGGAAGGGTACAGCGGTGGCTTCGTCGTTTGGTGGGGTCGGTGGGATTTGAACCCACGACCTCGCGGGATCTTGGATTGCGGACAACCTCCCAAGCCGCGAAGCGTAGACCAGGTAAGCCCGTCACTTGAGAAGTCAAGTGACGACTAGCCCACGACCCCTTGGCCGGTGAGAGAGTATCATCCAAATAAAAAGAGTCCGAAGACGAGATGGGGGATTCCTTTGCGGTCAGTCTTCGATTACGTGACTGGCCGTCGGAACATGGATCGTCTAGCTTCTGGAGGCGATATATGCGGCCATCGTCAGAACGACGCCCAGAAGAAACAGGACGATTCCGACTATTAACCAAGCCAGCCAGCTCGGAATAAGAAGGGTAAGCCACCTCACAACTCCGAGCGCGAGAAACACGAGTCCAACAACGGCCAACATGAAACCGGCCAAGTATAGGCCAACGAGACGGAGAAGACGCCTCAGAAGCTGTTCGGCATAACGTCCGAGGCCACCCAACACGCGTTGAATGAGCGATCTAGTCAGCGCTTCCAGCAGGGAAGGCTTCTCGTCTTCTGGCATTGCTCGCGCCTAGTCTCTCGATCGGGATAGAGCAATGCCGAAGGCCATTCCGACGACGAAGGCAACCCCAAGCGCGAGCAGGGGACGCTCCACAACTGCCTTTGTGGCCTTCTGCTGCAGGTCCTTCACCTGTCCTCGCAACTCCGCCAAGCGGGCGTCTAGGTCCTTTCGTAGTGCTTGGACATCTTGCTCAATGGTCTTCATCTCTTCGAGCTCTTTGTCTCTTGGCAAGTGGTTCATCCCCAACCGCATGCGTCCTACGCCAATAATAATCTAACGTCAGGGTCGATCATGCTTCAGCATGACCTTCTCCTAGAGTTACCAAGGCCTAGCCCGACGAGAATCCCAAACGCGAACGCAAGCCCTGCGACAAGCAACGCGTTGTCATCGATCGTCTGCCGAACTTCTTTGAGCAGAAGCTTGGTTTCCGGTAATCCCATCCCAAGAATCTGCTCGATTTCGTCGTCTGTGTATCCGCCTTCCTTGAATTCCCGGGTCATCTCAGGTCTGAGCCTCGTCAATCATCATGGTTTGGAAACGAGCTTTCTCTCCCTCTACTCATTTGCGTTACGGTCTACGGTATGGAATTCGAATACTGAAGAGAGCCGATCATTGACAAGTATGGTTCCATCTTGAAGGCCGTTACCACGTGCTCCATACGCATGGAACAGCACATCACAGGATGGCTGATCGAATGGATGGACCCTCGACACAGCGAGATCTCGATCAGAGAGCGGATTGGATTTGACTGATGGCCATGGGAAGAATCACTTCAGGAGTCTTCATTGCGACGAAGAGCGGCAAAGCTAAGTAAAGAGCACAGGCCTCAACTACGGACGTGGAAGAAGGCCCACGTTATGGAAGATACTCGTGTCGCTCCTACGACGGTCTACTGCAACAAGTGCGGAATGGGGAATCCTGCAGCGAACAGATTCTGTTACGGCTGCGGTGGCTCCCTGTTCTCGATCGCATGCTCCTTCTGCAGCCACATCAATCCACACTATGCCAAGTATTGCGGATCCTGTGGACGCAGACTCGCATCTCACGAATAGCGGTTGACATATCAGGTCGTCTGATGGGGCCGCTCAATCTCCCTTAGCCACCTGGTCACAAGCACAGTGGCAGGCGATCGGATTCCTCTGCACATCGTATCTCGCAAAGTGTTTTACCTCATCGATGTGTCACTAGGCTCAGGCAGAGGTCTAGTTGTGGGATCGGTAGTAGCAATCCACTCTTTCAGGGGTGGCACAGGGAAATCGAATCTCAGTGCAAATCTTGCATACTGCTGCGCAAGTGCCGGGGCCCGCGTGGGAGTGGTCGACACAGACATCCAGTCTCCGGGGATCCACGTTATTTTCGGGTTGGGGGATTCACCGATGAAGTACTGCTTGAACGATTACCTCAAAGGGGAATGTTCCGTCAAAGACCCGGTATATGATGTCAGTGGGAAATTCTCTCTTCCCTCGCGGTCGATCAATCTCATACCGTCAAGGCTCAATGCCGCCGCGATCGTGTCGATGCTCAAGGAGGGCTTCGATGTGCAGAGACTCAGCGGCGCCATCTCAGACTTGACTAAGGAGCTCCAGTTGGGCGTTCTGCTGATAGACACGCATCCCGGCATAGAGGAGGACACACTTCTTTCGATCGCCATGTGTGACATCTTGATGGTCATCCTCCGCCCTGACGAGCAGGACTACTTGGGAACCGCTGTAACGTTCGAGATCGCGAAGCGGATGGAGGTCCCTCGAACCTTCCTTGTCGCGAACAGGGTCCCTCCCGAATTGGACTTGGAGCATTTTGGAGCTAGGCTCGAGGAAACGTACAAGGTCCCGGTCATTGGAGTGCTCCCTTTCTCCTATGGGCTCATGATGGCTCAGAGCAAGCAGGTCTACAGCTTCACCTCTCCGAACGATCCGTTCTCCATCGCCGTCAAAGCTGCAGCTGAGAGGATAATCCGGAATGGAGGATGAATCGTAGGCGATTCGACAGGCTCCCCTCTGTAGCGCTCACGAGTCGAGATGGCTAGTGATCGATGTGCTGCCTTCGAAGTACAATTAGACAGCTATGGCTGTGGGGCTCTACACTTGTCGCAGAACTTCGCCTGAGCAGAGATCACTTCTCCACAGTTGACACAGTGCACCCTCGGTATGATCAACGGTGGTGATTCGTACTGCTTCTCAACCTTGTCTGGCTGTGGGGCTCTACACTTGTCGCAGAACTTCGCCTGAGCAGAGATCACTTCTCCACAGTTGAAGCACTTCTTTCTTGGTAGTATGAGCGGGGGAGCTTCCCTCTTCTCCACTCTTGCTCGGGGCGGAGCCGGTGGCGCTGGCACTTCTACGACCCCAGCGGGTGGTGGAGCGGGTCTCGGCCACACGGTTGGTGCGGCCGCGGCCGGCGCAGCGGGGGAGGGGCGACGCCGCGTAGTCATGTACACGCCCACACCAAGAGCCGCGACGACGACTATGCCCACTACGATCCACAGAGCGTTTTCTTGGATCAGTTCAAGGAAGGTCTTCTCGGTAACTTGAAATTCGAGGGTCGCACTCTTCGAGCTCTTATGTGCGCTGTCTCCGCTGTATTCGGCTCTTACGAACCACTGTCCGACGCTATCTGGCACGTACTGGTCGCTGAAGGCTCCGGCGGAGCTCGCTGTGACCGTCCTAGTGAATTCGGT
>CAZLHM010000004.1:0-81327 GCA_964559555.1 uncultured Candidatus Bathyarchaeia archaeon | reverse complement strand
TAGGGAACTTGGTCCAAAGTCAACGAAACGCCGCTCGAGAACTGCCCTAATGAGGTTACTGTGATCGCGAACTGTTTCGAGTATCTCAACCCGACAACTTGGGAGAACGGAGAGGCCGACACAGCGAACGTCGACTTCGTCGTGACCTCAAGAGTGACGGTCGAGGAGTCCGTCACGCCTCCTCCTGTGCCTGATATCGTCAGCTTGTACTCTTTCGTCAGTGTTGAACTTGTGGTCGAGACGACGAGAATCGCGTACCCCGATCCGTCCGCGGGGGGAGTCACCGTGCTTGGAGTGAAAACCGGAGAAATCGAGCTTGGCAGGCTGGCCTGATTGTCCACCTGTAGCTTCACTGGGGCACTGAAACCACCCGTGGAAGAGATGAGAACGGTAAAAGCGGTTGGCATGCCAGGCGCAATTGTCTGCCTGCTCGGCTGAACTGCCAAGTCAAAACCATATGCGGCCGTCGCTGGAGGAATCAGAGGAAGAGATGTCACGATCAAGAACACTGCAAGCAGCAAAACGCCAAGACGCTTGGGCAATAATCCAGACTCCTTGACAGATGCAGGTCTTCCGGAATCAATATAATACTTTCCTACTCACGTTCGTGTGAGAAACAGATCAACTTGATGGGCGTCAATGAGCACGAACTACCATCGCTGAGCTTCGTCTTGGTGAAGAGCTATCCTAGGGCATGGCAGGAGTTCTGGGAACCTGTCTACTCGCTCTCACGGAGCGTCGGGATCGATGTGAATGCTGCACTCGAGGTCTTCCGCCTCGTCTATGAATGCGTCTCAAAAGAAGAAGAGGGAAGGCCGCTTTCAACAGGCTTTCTTGTAGGCGATTCCGAAAAACTCAAGGACCGTCTTCCGAATTATGTTGGAATAGAGCTGCCAAAACAGAGCATATTCGAATTCGCGAAGACGATCAGACCTCTCTTTGGATTGATAGACGGCTACACTTCCGCATTCATAGTCGGCAAGAACGGAGCACTTGAGGATGCCCGGCTCATGCCAGGCGCCCCAAAGGAGCCTGACGAAAGCAGCTTCACCTATGTCGAGTTCCATGGATATTGCGACGCCCTCAGAGGAGTACCCGGATACGGGCTCGTCGCTTCCGGATCACTGAAGACCGCGAAGTTGTTTTGTGATGGAAGACTTCATTCTGAGATCTACTTCTCGGGAAAAGCCGGGCAGTGGGTCCACAGATCTCTTGAAGAAATCCAACAGAAGCTTGACCGCCTAGCCTCTGAGAAAGGGATTCCTAGCAGGGTGCTCTACAAGATCTTCACAGCCGCCGTGACGATGTCCAATCATCGCAAGGGCGGCACGATGATTGTGGGCGATCACGAAGAAGTCCTGAGACAATCCGAGACACCCAGGTTAAGGCTTCAGGAGATGAACGTACTTGCCCTCAAGGGCCGCCAAGAGAGACACCTGCTCAACCTCGCCACCCAAGAATTCTCACTTGTGCTGAGTCAGGAAGGAGAGCCGATCGCGTCATCGGTACGGTTGATGGCCAAGGTCCCTGATCATGTCAAGCCTGAAGTCGGAGTGACGGATGGAGGAAGACATAGGAGCGCCGCGGAGATATCCGCATCAACGAACAGCGTTGCATTTGTGGTCTCTGACGATGGACCCATCACAGTCTACTCAGAAGGAAAGAGAATCCTTCGAATCTAGACCGCGTGATGGCACTCTAGGTCAACTGGATCGGGTACTTCCCGTACTTCCTTGCCGCCTCAACCATCGCAAGACAATTCTCGAGCTTTGCGTCTGCAAACCACGAGTTGCTTGAGGTGAGTATGTATCCACCACCCGGAGCTGCCCGCCTCAAGCAGTCCTTCGTTTCTTCGATCACATCATCGGGTGTCCCCCGACAAAGATTGTCGACTGCGACGTTGCCCATTAGAACTAATCTCGCGCCGTATCTCGCTTTGATTCCACCGATATCCATGTCCGCTGTTGGATCCAACGAGTGAAGACCGTCAACAATCTCAGCCAAATCTGGGAGGAGCGGATTGAGATTTCCGTCAGAATGCTTGATGAATTTCACCCCGAGCCTGTGTGTCTCTTCGACCTGACGCTCCAGATTCGGAAAGATGACTTCTCGAAAGAAACGTGGCGAAACCATTGGCCCATTCTTCTCTGAGTAGTCTCCGCCACTGATGACCAGATCGACTTGAATCTCACGTAGTCGTTTCATGATCGTTACATTGAAGTCAGCGAGTGTCTCGATCGTCTTTCTGACAAGATTGGGGTTCTGGTAGAGCCAGCGGACAAAGTTGTCTGGTGTGCACATTTCCCATACGTGCGCAAATGGGTCGCGAACGAACACGGCCAGAGCAAAGTCATCCTTGGCAAGCTTCTTCATCTGTTCGATTCCAAAGAGCCTGCCAGACGCTTCGGGATCTGGAAGAGGGAATCTCTCCAGGTCTTCCGGTGTGTGGAGCATGCTTCTGAAGGGTGACCATGTTCGAGTTACAGGGGTGTAGCGCAGGATCCGCCCCCACTCATCAGTGATTGTCCCGTCAGGGTTCTTCACAGCATCCCAGTCATCAGGCGCTGAGAGTTCGCAAGGTATGAGCTCGAATCCAAGTCTCTTGTAGCATTGATAGGTGATTTCGATAGCAGCCATCTCATCTTTGCGGTTCGCTGAGACTGGCGTCTGAATTGAGGTTTCGCCTGTTAGTTTGAGGCCTGTCAAAGCTTCCAAGTGAGGGGGATCTATTGCACATTCGGTTACCGGAACCGCATCCGGTTCTTGGTGATCCAATGTTGTCAGAACCCTGTCGCGCATGTTCATTTCTTGCACCTCCTTCACGAGAGAAGGCTCTTCGCCGACTTCACCGCTTCAACAGCATCGGCACCGTAACCGTCAGCTCCGATCTCTTTGGCGAAGTTCTCATTGATCGGTCGACCGCCAACGAGAACCTTGAGACTGGTTCTAAGCCCTGCTTTCTCAAGCGTCTTCGACACCAGACTCATCTCGTCCATCGCGTTCGTCAATAGACACGACATCGCCAGTATCATTGGCGAGTGCTTTCGAGCTGCCTCAACGAACTCGTCCGGCCCGACATCTACTCCGATGTCCACCATGTCGAACCCCGCTGACATCAGCATTGTTGAAACGAGCTTCTTCCCGATGTCGTGGATGTCCCCTCTCACGGTGCCGATCACAACACGACCTACCATACTGGTTGAAGATGACGCGAGGGCTGGTCGCAGTATTGCCACTGCCTGTTCGCACATCAACCCGGCCATAATCAATTCGCTTAGAAAGTACTCTTGAGCATGGTACTTCTGTCCCACAACCTCGACCCCATCTCTAAGAGACTGAATAATCTCTGTTGGTGAAGCAGAATTCTTGAGCGCCAGATGGACGCACCTCTCGGCCTCCTCTGGTCCAAGGACATCAGCGAAGGCCTCGGTGACTGCCCTAAGGGTTGTCTGTTTCTGTGACATCGGCTTTCGTTCAGGAGTTGCTCTGTCATTGCGAGATAAGAATTCCCATGACTCCGGTCTCGCATTCATGGAATGGCTCAAGAGTCTGCAGAAAGGACTGTTTAGTTGCGAGAGGGCTTGTACTAAGGCGTAAATTCTTCCACGATTTGACTGACCATTCGGACTTTCTCTATGTCTCCATTTGGTGGAAGCTGATCCGAGATCCCCAAGATGATTCTTGGAGAGAATAGCCTCAGGATTCGCATTGTGAACTCCTTCAGATCTTCTCTGGTGACCCAATTGAGGAAGTGATTCGCAGGAAGGCCATCGAAGAGGATAACCCCACCCAAGGCATCGTGCAAGTCCTCTATCGTGACATTTCCCATTGGGACAGGTGGTACGCATTCGAGAGCGTCAAGTCCGGTCTGTTTGACGTATGGGAGAAGCAGCTTCACATTCCCATCCCAGTGTGAGACGCAGACCTTGCCCGCCTCGTGGAGCTCTCTCGTCTTCTCCTGGTACCATGGCAGCATGTACTTCTCGAACATTGGTGGCGGGATCAAGTCTTGGTCAATGTTGTCAGCGAAGAGCACGAACTTGATCGGGGTTCCTTTGACGAGATCGATTCTTCGGCTGTCGTTCTCCTGTATGACTTTGACAAGGTCATTGGTCTCTTTCGGGTGTTTCCAAAGCGATAGCACCGTTCTTTCGAACCCCATCCAGTCAACCGTAAGCCGTTGGATCGACCCCCATGGCAACTCTATGATTGGCTCGGATCTGTCTCCGATCATGTCGGAAATCTCTTCATACAGCTGCCTATCGAACTTGAAACTCTGATTCTCGAGTATGTAGGTCAAGGTGCGAAAATCCTCGGTTCCCTTGACCAGATATTCTGTTCGATATGTTGCGGCACCGTAGACGGTCTTTGTCTGGACCTCTCTCAACTTTCCCGTTGGCGTGGAGTATGTCGTGATGATCTTGTCTTGATCCTCAGAGATATCCATCTCAACGTTCTTGCCTTGAACAACCTTCACCGTAGGCGTGAAGAAGCGATATGTTCTCGGTGATGCTCGAAGATCGTCGTAGATCTGGAGAAGACTCATCCCATCGTACTTGGAGGGAAGCGCACCAAGCCTCTTGTTGACATCATACCAGTGATCGATGCGAGGTTGCCAGACAATTCTGTCAGTCTTCCTACCTTCGAACGTCGCGAGTATTCGCTCCAGAGGTGTCAATTCTGTTTCCGTCTTCAATCATCGCAAGTGAGATATATGCAAAGGACCGTGACCGGTATTCCAACCTCTCTAGAAAGAGGGACATAAAATGACAGCAAAGAACACAAAGGTTCCTACTCCGTTCCTTCGTGAGGCCACGGGTCTGGTTCGTGAGGTGGGATTCTGGGACGCCGTGGTCTACAATATCCTGCCACTCGCGCCGGGAGTCTGTCTCGCGTATTGGCTCTTCTGGATCCCAGGAACGTTTCCTGGAGCCAGCGTCATTGGGGCCATGCTCGTTGCCTTGGTCCTTGCCCTATTCATCGCAAGCTCGTTCGGTATTCTATCCATGGCCATGCCTCGCACGAGCGCAGACTACGTAGCCATGAGCCGGATAATTCATCCTGGCCTAGCTTTGGGCTCCAGCTTTGTGCTCACATTTAGCAGCGTGCTCTCTGCAGGCTACATATCACTCGCATTTACTTGGTGGGCGGTAACGCCAGCACTTTCTGTCATCGGCGCCACTACAGGTAACCTTGGTCTTGTAGACTTGGCTGGTACTCTCTCTGCTGCACCGTGGAACTTCGTCATCGGACTGATAGGGATGGCAATTAGCTGCATCATGATCGCTCTGGGCATGCGGAAACTCATGTTGTACCAGAACATTCTCTTCGCAATTGGAACGATCGGCTTGATCGTTATGGCAGGGATACTGTTGCTCTCCCCGCAGAGTGTATTCATTTCTCAATTCAACGCATTCGCTCGACCTTACACTGGGCAGCCGGACTCCTATCACTATATCATCCAAGAGGCCGCGGCTGCCGGCATGGAGTACCCTGCAAGCTATGGTTTCGCGGCTACGATTCCTGTCATTCCCGCGATCATGGCGTCCGGAATGTGGACTTGGTGGTCTGTCGCGTTCACGGGTGAGGTCAAAGGTGCTGCGACCAGACGCCACTGGTACTCGCAGCTCTACGCCGCCGTGATTCAGTACGCGTTGCTCATCGTGATGGTCCTGCTCATCTTCAACACAATAGGTGAGCAGTTCATCGCTTCAGCGAACTTCCTTTACGCTGTCGCACCAGACAAGTACGGATTACCTGTCGCTCCCATGTTGCCACTGCTGGCTGGGATAATACCCGGCGGTCTGATCATACCGTGGTTCATCGTCTTGACCTTCATCACTTGGACTCCATTGATTCACTTCATCCAACTAGTGCAGCCTGTCAAAGCCTTGTTCGCGTGGTCGTTCGACAGGCTCTTGCCAGGGAAGATCGCCGAAGTCAACGAGCGGACACACTCGCCATTGATCGCCATCACAATCTGTGGGGTCGTCAGTGTAGGGTTTTTTGCTTGGGCAGTCTGGGGAGCTGGCTTCTTCGAGCTGCTGATCCTAGCGGGACTCTGCGGCGCGGTAGTGATGTTCCTAATGGGGCTCACGGCAATAGTGTTCCCGTATCTCAAGCGGGACCTGTATCGGGGCTCGCCTTCTAGGATGAACGTCGGCGGTGTCCCGCTGTGCACGATCGCTGGTGTGATTACAGTGCTCGCGATGATTTTCGTGGCCTACATCTACGTCACAGAACCTAGGCTAGGAATGACCAAGCCTGTCGAAGGACTGACCATGACCTTCGGCATACTCATCGGCGGCATAGTCTACTACTACATAGCTCGTGCGATACGTGCTCGACAGGGCATCAACCTGGACTACGCATTCAAAGAGATCCCACCGGAGTAGACATCAGATTCCAAGGTTCCCAAGCCTCAAGGCGGCTTGGGAGCCATTCCCTATTTTGTGAACGAAACACTAGTCTCGCCGGTGGATAGATTCCAGGCAAGACCTGACAATGCGAGTGCGTTCACAGAGTTCTTTCTCATCCGCATAGACACGGGCACTGGAAACGCAGGAGTCGTGGGTTGCTCGTCAAATAGTAGCAAAACAATAGTTATGGTCCTGATTTGATCTTTGCGAATGCCCCGATCATTTCCATCACGACCGCAGCCGCGGAGCTCGCCGTTATTCCGGTTGGGTCAGTGTGAGGAGAGACCTCCATGACATCACACCCGCCTACTCCGGTCAGCGATATCATCCTGACAGCTTTCAACAACTCTCGGTTCGTCAGACCGCCGGCGATGGGCCATCCTGACCCTCCTGGTGCGGCCGAGGGATCTAGGTTGTCGATGTCCACTGATAGATACTGTGCATCGGTCGCGTCCTTGATCAGGTCGATCGCCTTGCTTGCCACAGACACAATTCCTTGCTCGTCAATGTCATCAGGTGTGAAAACGTTCACACCAGACTCTGCAACGAATTCCCAACCCTGCCTGGTCGGCTGTGCGTAGTCCCGCGCGCCAATTATGACGACATTTCTCGGTTTGATGGGACCAAGTTCAAGCGCCCTCCTTACTGGACACCCATCATACCATCGATCATTGTAGACTTCGTCAGAGATATCCAAGTGAGCGTCAAAGTAGACGACGCCTACGTTCCCCCTCGTGTGCTTGCATAGTGCCTGAAGAGCCGCATACGTGCTCGTATGGCTTCCTCCGAGCATCAGCGGCATCTTGTCCTTGGCTAGGATTTCGGATACAACTCGCTCTACTCGTTTGTGGACTTCAACCGTGTTGTAGAGTACGCCCGAGCCTGGACCCGTCACATCCACGTCTCCGAGATCGACCAGTCCTATTGTAGAAGAGATGTCAACCTTCAGTCGGTTTGAATAGGGCCGAAATGGGCCTAACTTCTCTCTGATGGCCCGCGGCCCTGCTCTGGTTGAGACCATCCACGTAGGCGGCATGTCGCCATCGTACGGGACTCCGAATATGCAGAGATCCGCCTTCTCGGCTTCTGATCTATCCAGAAAGTAGTGTGATAGGGTGTGTATCTCCTTGTCGTGTGGATAGGGATCAGGTATACCTCCGCTGGGGACCAAGTACGGAATGGTATGGACCCAAGCTCTAGATTCTGGCATCGAATCCGAGACCTCGTCTTCACGCTCACCCTTCTTGCTTCGGAGAGATGCAGGGCCTCATGAACTACCTATGCTGCAAAGCCGGGAGCTGGGTTGACTATCACTGATAGACCACCGTCAGCGACCAGACATTCTCCAGTCACGAAAGAGGATTCGTCGCTGGCCAAGAACAGAGCACAGTGTGCGATTTCCATCGGGGTCCCCATGCGTCCGAGCGCATGCAACGCCCCGGCTTTCCTACGAGCAAGCTGCGGATCAGGCTGTGCATCAAAGTACACATCGCCCAGAGGTGTGTCAATGTATCCCGGACAGATGGCGTTGACTCGTATGTTGTCGGATCCATAATCTAGGGCCATGGCCCTAGTGAGCGCGTTGATCGCACCCTTGGCCGCGCAGTAGGCGGCGAGATCGGGCTCAGCTACGATAGCGTTGGCTGAGGAGCACATTATGATGCTCCCTCCGCCTTGTTTCTTCATGTGAGGGATAGCGTACTTGCTGCACCAGAACGGCCCCTTAACGTCCACATTCATCACTAGATCCCACTGATCGTTGGTCGTTTCGTGTAGCTTGTTGGCTGCCATCACCCCTGCGTTGTTGAACAGGATGTTGATCTTGCCGTATGTCTTCACAACCCTGTCAATCATCTGATTGACCTGTTCCTCATTGGAGACGTCACTCTGGACGAAGATTGCGTCTCCGCCTTCATCTCGTATCTTCTTGACAACCCTCTGGCCTTCCCTCTGGCGGCGGCCAACGACCACTACCTTGGCTCCTTCACGAGCGAATAGAACAGCAGTGGCCTCGCCGATCCCCGAGGTTGAACCTGTCACGATCGCTACCTTGTCCTTCAGTCGCATACTACGTCACCGCTCCACGGGTCTCTCCTACTCTCTGAGAGTTTTATCTCTTCTGAACCCAATGGATGATTCGGACTTGTGATCAGGAAAACTGTGCAGGAACTTGAATGCATGCCGCAGGAAAAATGCCCACTTTCGGACTATCAGTCACTATTGATGATGCAACGGCTTCGATCGTTTCGCTCCACGTCTTTGTCCAGACTAGTCGCTCCGAATCCGCGATCTCAAGCAAGGGATCCTTCTCTTTATACTGTGAGTAGACAATCGTCGTCACCTTCTTGGGATACGAGGGAGGACGACTCCTCAGCTTGCCTCCGATCTTCTTCCCAAACTTCCCGTACAAGTAGTGGAGGCATTGCCCTTCAGGCGAGTTGGCGATCAGTACAACGGTTCCTCCCTCGCGTACCGCATGTGTTGCGATATTCATCGCCGACACAGCTTGGTTCGCCTTGAGATACGCGTTAGCCACCACCACATCAAAGTCAGTCTGAGTCTTGGTCGAGTACGTCTTCTTCGCGATCTCTACACCCTTTCTCCAAGCATCGATGGAATCCCCGGCCAGTAGATCGGAGATCTCTCCCCGCTCATTGACGATGGCATCTATCTTGAAGTCAAGGCCTGCCATCCTCGAGGCTTCGTCGATGTCAGCCCGGGACTCGTTGCCCTCGACAGGTTTCCATCCGCTCCAAGCGCCGTGCTCGTGACAATCATGGCCAATGTCGCAATGATTGTGACAGATGCTCTCTACCGAGGAAACCCCCGGAAGAATGATCTTACCTCCTCCGCCGAATCCCGCCATTGAGTGCGGAAGCACGGATCCGATCCCGATCTTGAGGTCACATCTCATGACCTCCTCGCTGATCTGAACCGGCGTTCCCCTCTTCGTCGATCCGAGATCTCGCAGATTACCGAATGGATTGTGATTGTAGACAGGGAATCTCTCAACGACCTCTTGCCCGAGCTTCTTCGCGAAGTCCATTCTCGTGTTTACCCCATGTGCACCGAGCGCAACAACGAATCTCACGTGTTCGTCGGAGATCCCTCCCTTTGAAAGCTCGTTTATTACATGAGGAACGATCCTGAAACACTGGGTCGGTCTTGTCATGTCATCAAAGATCACCACGGCCTCTGTCCTTTGTGACGCTAGATCACGTATGGCATCCGCGTTGATCGGTTTGGCGATTCTAATCCTAATCTGCTCGTCATTGAGTCCGGGTGCGTTGTAGCCTGTCATATGATGTATTTGTACGTCCCATCTCTTCGGGAAGTTCAGGATCAGGTTTCTCTTCTCGTGCCAGTAAAGTGTCGGGACGCTAATGCCTTTTCGCTTCAAGAACCTTCCACTATCCCGTCTGTTCTGATTCGGTCAACCTTCGAATAGCCGGTGTATCCGATCAGCCGAGTCTCGCACTGCAAGCTTTCCCCGGCTTTCAAGCTCGAATGCACGCCTGCCCTGACAGCCTCATCCAGCTTGGCTGGATATCCTGTCCAAGCTTCAACAGCTGCACAGTAGAGTCCACGCCATCCTCCGTAGACGAGCCATAGCCACACAGACTTGAAGAACTCCTTTGGGAACGCCATCCCAAAACCAAGCTTCGCCGACGCGTCGGTCACTGCAAGCCATCCTTCATCGAACTCGGTCGCGTAGTGCAAGTCCCAAGTCTGGCGTTCTGGAGGCTGAACAACTCGCATGTCCACCGTCTCTCCTGACTTGGTCTTGGCATAGGGCCAACGATACGATTGCCCACGCGGTCCTAATCGATTGTTCGGAAATGATTCGTCGATTATTACCTTGGATTGGGGAATGTCGATCCTCGATGATGGATTGATTGCCAACCCAGGATGGATTCCCCATAGAAACTCGAATTCCGAGTACCCAACATTCGAGATCTGATGACGCAATTCGAGCACTGATCCGTGGTCTCTCAGCGTCATCCAACGCTCCACGAGCAGTGGGGCTATGACTGTCGGACGCCAAAGATGCACAGTCGCCTCCTCCGTGGTTTCGCTTTCGATCTCAAACTGCCATGGTAGCGACCAGACTTCACCCAAAGGAGCATACTCTTCGCCTCGGTGGATGGATGTGTGACCCGTGGGAATGCATTCGTCAATGCCACCATGCCACCAGTTGTCAACATTGACCCCGTAGACCGGGGGGCGAATCTCTACGCGAGGATTATGATACAACAGGTCACGACCGGACTTCTTCAGCCTGAATTCGAGTACTTTCGCGCCATAATCAGGCAGTGTGACGACGCACAGGTCCTCATTCTCCAGAATAAGCGCCCGCGTACCCTTGTACGCCCAGTCAGAAGTGACTCGAGGATTCATCGAACCTTGCTCCGACCCAATCGACTTCCCCGTACTGTCGAACAACAACCGCTAAAAGCAGTGCGCTTGGCGCGCATGTCTAGTGGAGGTCATACGCCCGCACTATCAAAGCCTCCAGTCAGGCTCGCAATGATCTTCATTATATGCTGAGGATCGAAGAGCTTGGCGCGACAACAGAGAATATCGCCAAGGCTCTCCACTTGCAGGCCGACTTGAGGTAGGCTGGATGATCGTTGCGATTCTCGCATGCCCTTACTACTATTAAGCCCTGTTCCTCTACTAGTTGCGAACCTGCAGGGTGCGCTGATCCAACTTGAAGGCTGAACACGCAAGAAATGTTTCAGTAGTAGGCGCCGGCCTCATGGGCCACGGAATCGGAGCGGTATTTGCTTTACACGGACACAACGTTACATTGATGGACATCAGACAAGAGCTCTTGTCAAATGCGAGGACACAGATCAAGAACGAGTTTGATCGTTGCATTCAAGCGGGCTTGATGACTCACGACCAGCGTGACGATGCTTTTCGCAGAATTGAAACCACACTTGAGATGAAGGAGGCCGTTGCAGGCACTGATCTCGTAGTCGAAGCCGTTGTCGAGAATATGGACGTCAAGGGCCAAGTCTTCTCGCAAATGGATGAATTCGCTCCGTCAAAAGCAATACTCGCGAGCAACACATCAGGACTTCCCATAACGAAGATCGCATCCTTCACAAAGAGACCTGAGAGAGTGATCGGAACTCACTTCTGGAATCCTCCGCTCCTCATGAGAGCTGTCGAGGTTGTCCGAGGCGAACAAACATCCGATGATACAGTCAACACGGTCAGGATGATCCTAGAGAAAGTTGGAAAGAAACCTGTTGTCGTCTCAAAGGATGTTCCAGGCCAAGTTGGGATAAGAATACTCTATACGATGCTTCGCGAAGCGATCTCGCTCGTGGAGAAGGGCGTCGCAACTGCAGAGGATGTTGACACAGTGATACGAGAAGCCCTTGGGACCAGGCTAACGAACTTGGGGGTTCTGGAACTTGCCGATCTTTCTGGACTCGACCTTGCGTTGACCGTCTCCAGCAACCTGTTCAAGGACCTAGATGCATCAAAGGAGCCTCATGCACTTCTGAGAGAGAAGGTGGCCCGAGGCGAGACTGGGGTCAAATCAGGCAGAGGATTCTATGATTGGAGTAAGAGGTCTCCTCAGGAAGTAATCAGAACACGCGATGAGTATCTGATGAGGCTGCTAAGGGAGCGCTAGTGCGCTCCATTCAGCGATCGAGTTCAGTCGGACGCAACGATCGTGAAGCGGGCGCCTATAGGTGTCCAGCTCTCTGAAGGTCGTCAGCTACTTCGTCAAGCCCGAGCGAACGCAGTCTTTCGGCACTTGGAAGCCCTGTTTCAACAGTCCAGCCCATGGCTTGGTAGAAATCGTCCTTCATCGACTCAAGCTCTCTTCGGGGCACGACCTGACCCTTGTTCGGCCCGGACTTGACTTGATCTTCAACCAGTCTCGTGGGCAGTGTGTCGTGCTCCCTTCCCAAACCCTCTCTTGCATTGTACGCCCTTTCCGTTGCTGCGATTCTGTCCGCCACTTCAAGCCATTTGGAGGTGGGCAGATCAATGCCCAGAGCTGCCTCAACGAGTTGACCCAGCATCGGAGGCACAACGCGCATTCCGACAAACGCGCAGATTGGAGCTGAATCGAAGAGTATTCTGCCACGCGCAAGATCCCGCACAAGAGTGCCCTTACCTTCAGTCTGAAGTCCAATTCCTGACGGAAGCTCGGCAAGCGATGCCACACCGTATGCATGATGACAACCGCCACGAGGTCCGCAAGCGACAACCAAGGCCTGCCCCCTCGAACCACGAGGATCGTATCCACCTACTTCGAGGCCTTTGACGTGCATAGCATATCGTTCTGATCCCTTTCCGAGGTCGCCCGCAGCCTTCCTGACGCCATTTGCGAGTAGCATCCCCAGTTTTCCGTCTCGATAGCCGATCTTTCGGATCGCGTTCACCATGGCTTCATCGTTCCCAAATCGAAGATCAAGTCCATCCGTTTCTTTCGTCGTTAGCAGACCTTTCTCGTAGCTTTCCATCGCCCATGCTATGCATATGCCCGTGGATATTGTGTCGAGTCCAAGATTATCGCAGATCATGTCAGCCGCTATGATTGGCTCGGGCTTTCCGACCCCGCATGCGCTTCCAAACGCGTAGATCGTCTCATATTCTGGACCGTCTGTGACGGCGCCAGCATACGGGCCTTCTTGGACAGCGGTCAGCTTTGTACAGCAGACTGGGCAGTGCCGGCAACCCGTGTCCTTAAGAACCAACTTCTCTCGCAGTTTCGGATAACTGATCTCTGAGGCGTGCTCAAAGACACTGTCCTGCCAATTCCTGGTGGGGAGGACACCCCACATCTGATTCTTCATAGCACCTGATTGTGTCCCAGTCAAGGGGAAGTCCTTCCACGGCCCACGCTGAGCAGCAATCACGGCGAATGCTTCACGCAAGACTTTGTCGTACGCTTCACGATTCGCAATTGGCACCTCTGCATTGCCTCTTACCATAATGGCTTTCAGATTCTTCGAACCCATGACGGCACCTACTCCACCCCTGGCAGCTGCTCTTCGATCGTCGGTAATGATCGAGGATACATTCACCAAGCGTTCCCCGGCCGGTCCTATCTGTATCGTGTGAAACTCGAATCCATGGGATTCGCGGAGGACCCTTGCTGTCTCAAACGTTGGAAGGCCCCAGAGGGATATCGCATCTCGGAAGTGAACATCGCCGTTGTCGATGATGAGGTACGTTGGTGTTGCCGCCTTTCCCTCGATGATCATCATGTCACATCCGGCGCGCTTCATCATAGGTCCGAATTCGCCGCTAGAGACCGAAAAGCAGTAGATTCCAGTAAGAGGAGACTTGGTTGTGACGACAAATCTCGTCGAAGTCGGGACGAGTGTCCCCGTCAGCGGACCGCATGTTATGAAAAGCTTGTTGGCATGGCTTAGCGGCTCAACATCTTTGCCGACTTCCTTGAAGAGGTAGTAGCTTCCGAGCCCTCGACCTCCCACAAATCTCTCCACATCATGTTTCTTCAGTCGTTCCCTTTTCGCCTTCTGTCCAGATAGGTCGACTCTGAGGATGTTCCCAGTGTAGCCTCCAAACTCCAAGGTTGGAATCTTCCTCGCCAAGTCACGCGGCCATAAAGACGTACTGTCCTTAACAGTCTTGTCATAAGCAGCAGCAGAGAACTCGGCCCTCATCGCCATTCTCTAATCTTTCAATTGCACGTTTGTATCAGCGAACCCGTTTGCAGTGACAACTTGCGAAAGCATTAAGACCTCACTACATTCCCTACCTTCGCAAATCACTTGAGCGGATTGGGCTTTGGTTGACTACAAAGGATACGTTGGAAAGATCCTGCGTGTTGACCTGAGTAGAGGGAAGTCATCTGAGCAGACCATCGACAATGAGTTTGCAGAGAAGTGGGTCGGCGGGAGGGGATTCATTGCCAAGATCCTTTATGATGAACTTCGACCCAAGATCGATCCACTTGGGCCCAAGAACAAGCTGATCTTCATGACCGGCCCACTGGCCGGTACGCGTGTCCCCCTCACGGGCAAGTACACTGTCGGCACGAAATCCCCCTTGACACGGACGATCTCTGTCAGCTACTGTGGAGGACACCTCGGACCGAACATCAAATTCGCAGGATATGACGGAGTCATATTCGAAGGTGCTTCAAGGAAGAAGGTCTACGCGTTCCTCGAAGACGGCAGACTGGAACTCAACGACGCTGGTCACTTGTGGGGAAAGACAACGCATGAAACCGAGGAGACCGTCAAGAAGGAGGTTGGTGCCAGGGCTAGGGTTGCTTCCATAGGTCCTGCGGGCGAGAACCTCGTGCGATTCGCATCGATAATGAGCGATCTGCACGCTGCTGGAGCGCGATGCGGTCCAGGAGCAGTGATGGGTTCAAAGAACCTCAAGGCGTTCGCAGTCTACGGATCGGGAGAAGTGGAGACTTTCGTGGACAAGGACACTTGGAAAGTGACACTCGATTGGATCGGAAACATAGTCGACAACAATGAGGTTGTCAAGATGTTCAATGTGGCTGGAACGACCGGCTCGGTCGGCGTAGTGAACGAGATGGGTCTAATGCCCACAAGGAACTTCCAAGCTGGCTACTTTGAAGGCGGAAAGAGCATCGACTCAGACTACATCAACAGCCACTATCCAGAGAGAGGATTCGTGCATTGCTGGGGATGCCGTGTTCTCTGCTCAAAGTGGATTGACGTTAAGGAAGGAAAGCATGCAGGTATCAGAACGGACAGACCGGAGCACGAGAACATATTTGCGCTCGGAGCCAACTGTGGAGTCTCGTCTTTCGAGGCGATCGCACACGCCAACCTTCTGTGCGACAGGTACGGAATGGACACGATATCAGCCGGCACGGTCGCGGCTTTCGCGATGGAATGCTACGAAAGAGGAATCATCACTGATAAGCGGACAGGTGGGATGAAGCTTAATTTTGGCAGCGAAGATGCGGTCATTTGGTTGATGGAGAAGATCGCACACAGAGAAGGCCTCGGGAATGTTCTGGCTGAAGGTGTTAGGGTTGCAGCCGAGAAACTGGGCCTAGCCGCTTCGAAATATGCGATGCATGTAAAGGGTCTCGAAATGCCGGGCTACGACCCGAGAGGCGCCAAAGGCATAGGCCTCAACTACGCAACAGCATCTCGTGGTGCAGACCACAACGACGGATGGACCATAGCGGTGGAGATCTTCGGAATGCCGCAGCAGGTTGACAGATTCTCAGAAGACGCGAACAAGGTGAAGTGGGTCATCGACTTCCAAGACTCAACGGCGGCGCCGATCGACTCAGCGGTCTTCTGTGACTTCTGTCTCGACTTCGGATTCAGCCCCGAAGTGGTTGAGAGACTAATGCACGAAGCGACTGGAATGAAGGGTAGCCACGCGGACCTAGTTAAGGTCGGAGTGAGAATAGTCAATGTTGAGAGGCTTTTCAACCTCAGAGAAGGATACAAGCGCAAGGATGACACTCTTCCTCGACGATTCCTAGAACCCATGCCAGATGGCAACTCCAAGGGTCAGACATTCGACGCCAACAGAATGCTTGACGACTACTACAAGATGCGAGGATGGAACGCTCGGGGAGTTCCCACCCGGGAGAGACTCAAGTCTCTAGATCTCGCCTAGGGAATTTCCCGCCTCTTCCCCTGAAGCCATCGACAATCTGTAGCGTAACTGGCAGACGGGTATTGACTGCGAGGATAAGATCACTCGGAACGTGGCCGGTCCTGGAGCGGGACTATCGGAACGAGGGAATGACGTCCGCAGAGAACGTCTCCATCATTTTGTGGAAATCGTTGACCGCGGAATAAATGAACTTGAACTCAAAATAATCGAGCCCGGTCTTTCCATAGCGTTCGATCTTGTCGGCAATGGTTTTCGTCGTCCCTATCAGGCTTCTCTTCACGCCCTCCTCGACTGAGGCGAAGTTCTTCGCCAAACTGGCAGAATTGGCCGAGGTCGCTTGGCTGTCTGATGATCCTATGCCGAGGAACATCTCCAGACCTACAATGAATTTCTCGCTTCCTCTGCCGGCTTTTGTCGCACCTTCCCGCAGTTGATTGATCCCCTGCTTGAGTTCACTCTCGGTCAGGTAGGCAGGTATCCATCCGTTTCCGAGTTCTAGCACTCTCCTCAATGCCCGGGGGCTCAGACCTCTCTCCCCGCCCCCGACTAGAAGTGGAGGCCAAGGCTTCTGCATTGGCTTAGGGAACATTTGCGCCTCTTTGAACGAAATGTATTCGCCCTCGTACGTCGCAAGCGGCTGCGTCCAGAGCGCCTGCATGGCTTTTAGGTAGTCGTCGGTTATCTTACCTCGCTTGTGGTAGTCGACGCCGACTGCGGCAAACTCGGGTTCTGTGATTCTGGGCGCGCCTGGTGCGACACCTAGGAGGAGTCTGCCTCTTGAGAGAACATCCAGTACGGCAGTCTGTTTGGCGAGGACCACGGGGTTCCTGAGCGGTACTATGACTACTGCCACACCAAGTTTGACCTTCTTTGTTGCTCCCGCAAGAACAGACAAGGTCGTGAGGGACTCGTAGAAGTTCGGCAACTGCGCCGAACCAAGAGCCTCAGCCGACCCCGATGAAAGATGCCCTCGATGCTGTTCAACTCCCCATGTCACGTGGTCGTTAACCCACACGGAATCAAATCCTAGACTCTCCGCTTTGATCGCTGTGCTGAGTATCGCTTCAGAGCTGGCGAGCGGGCCGGAGTTGGGAAGTCGAACGCCGAATTCAACCACGACACATCACGTCGTTCAGGTCTTTCTCTCCTTGAGCAAGTTGAAGAGTCTCTCCTGCGTCACCGGAAGCTCTTTCAGTCTTATTCGAGTCGCATTGTAGACTGCGTTTGCGATCGCCGTTGGCGTGCAAACCAGAGTCATCTCTCCAATGCCCTTGGCTCCGAAGGGGCCCTCGTCGTGTGTCGCCTCAACAATTATTGGGATCACTTCGGGAGCGTCTGAGGCTGTGGGGATTCTATAGTCCCTGAAGTTCGGGTTGAGCATCGTACCCTTCTCGTCAAACTTCACCTCCTCGAATGTTGCGGTGCCTATCCCCATTACGACGCCCCCCTCGATCTGGCCTTCACATGCCATCGGGTTGATGGCCTTTCCAACATCGTGAGCAGCTACCACTTTGATCATCTTGATCTTGCCGGTCTCGGGATCGACCTCCAGCTCGACGGCTTGGACGCCGTACATGTAGAAGATGCTTCGTGCGGAGAACATGGTTCCTTGGATTTCCGGATAGTACGAACCTCTGCCAAGAATGGTGAGTCCCGCCTTGTACTTGCTCTTGATAACTTCAGCGATCGTCATCTTCTTCGCGCCACCTTTGATGCGGACTTCCCCGTTGGCAGCTTCCAGATCGTTTGGACTTACACCGAGAACAGTAGACGCGAGCTCGAAGATCTGCTCTCTTGCGTCCCTTGCAGCGAACCTCACGGCATTACCCATATGGAAGGTTGCACGACTTGCGGTTGTGGATGCGTCGAACGGAGTGTAGTCGGTGTCTGGGGACGTGACGGTTATTCTTTCGACTGGAACACCGAGTTCCTCTGATGTGATCTGCGCGAGAATTGTCTTTATCCCTTGCCCGACTTCGACCGCGCTGGTGATGACACCGACGCTGCCGTCCTGTTCCACCTTCACGAAAGCGGCTGAGCCCGAGGGAGTCTTTGTTGCCTTGTACTCACAGGCAATGCCCACGCCCCTATTGGGAGGTCTTGGCTTGTCCCATTCAATCTCCTTCGCAGCTTTGAGCAGACATTCCTTCAATCCCACACTTGAGAGGATGTCTCCTCTGGTCGGGTTGATCGATCCTTCTTCAAGCGCGTTCTTCAGTCTCAACTCAAGCGGATCCATTCCGAGCTTGGCTGCAATCATGTCGATCAGAGATTCATGTGCGAAGCTGGACTGAGGAAGACCGTATCCTCTTAGCGCTCCTGCGATCGGCCTGTTTGTGTATACGGTGTATCCTTCTACCCTGACGTTCGGAACCTTGTACGGCCCAACGCCTGATTCGCATCCATGAAGAGTGACGGTAGGTCCTTTCTCCGCGTAGGCGCCGGTATTGTAGATCAGCTTCGATTGTGAGGCCAGTATTGTTCCGTCTTTTTTGACTCCCGTCTTGACTGTGACGACGGCGTTGTGTTTCATGAGAGACGATGTGAAGGTCTCTTCTCTTGTCAGAAGAATCTTAACAGGTCGATAGTCTGTGTGCATTGCGAGCGCGATACAGATCATCTCGACCTTGAGACCGCCCTTCCCTCCGAATCCCCCGCCCATGTATGGGGGAGTTATCACTCTCAGTCGTTCAAACGGAACGCCTATTGCATCTGCTAGGTCCTTTCTCAAGCGGTGTGGAGCATCATTTGGCACCCAGATCGTTATCCTGCCATTGATGTCAGCCTGCGCAATCGCCATGAAAGGCTCGATTTGACAGTGATGGCCTGAGGGAAAAGTGAACGTCTCCTCGAAGACATAGTCAGCCTGTCGGAATCCCTTCTCAACATCGCCCTGAATGAATTCGAACTTTGCACAGATGTTCGTGTTGGGAACCGGTTTGACTATAGGCATGTGTGGGTAGGTGTGAAGCTCTTCGTGTATGAGCGGTGCTCCGGACTGGATGGCTTCCACCGCATCAAAGACCGCTGGAAGCAGCTCATACTCGACCTTGATGAGCTCTATGGCTCTTTCAGCTATCTCTTCTGTCTCAGCCGCTACTGCGGCGACAGCCTCGCCGACGTACCGAACCTTATCTACTGCCAAGAACGGTTGATCCCTAATCGCTTCTCCGCCTCTGAACGGTGCATCCTTGCCTACGACGACGGCTTTCACGCCCGGCAGGTCCCGGGCTTCAGAGAGGTCAATCCTCGTGATCTTGGCGTGTGCGTGTGGACTGCGGAGCACCTTCCCATGCAGCAGGTCAGGAAATCGCATGTCGTCGCCGTAGGTGGCTCGTCCGGTCACCTTTTCGAGAGCGTCGATCCTGTGAATGGACTTCCCGACCGTGGAGTACTTTTCGACTGTGACAGTCACGGCTTGTTCCTTCTCATCTCTTCACCTGCGGCGAGAATAGCATCCACTATCTTGCTGTACCCGGTGCATCGACACAAGTTGCCCGAGATTCCGTATCTGACCTCTTCCTCGGTCGGGTCTGGGTTCCCATCAAGTAGGGCTTTTGCTGTCATTATGAGCCCAGGTGTGCAGAAACCGCATTGTACAGCGCCCTTCTCGATGAATGTCTTCTGAAGTGGATGCAGCTCTGTCGGATCCCTCGACAATCCTTCAATGGTCACTACTTCCTGTCCGTCGAGTTCTGCTGCCAAGACCAGACATGAATGTACAGCTTGACCGTTGAGGAGCACTGTGCAAGCGCCACATTCGCCGCTATCACAACCTCGCTTGGTGCCGGTTAGAAAGAGGTCTTCCCTCAGCACGTCGAGTAAGGTCTTCGTGGGTTCGATCTGGACGGTGGCCTCCTGACCATTGACCCACAGTCTCACTACGCGCTTCATGTGATTTCACACATCGCCTTTCACGGGTCTCAGGTGGAAAGCGTTCCCAAACAGCCTCTGCACGACTACTCTTACCATTGCTCTTCTGTAGTCGGCCGATGCTCTGATGTCGGATATCGGAGAACACTCTTCCGAGGCGATCGTAGCCGCTTTCATGATGATGGTTTCATCAAACGATTTGTTATTGATCGCAGCTTCTGCTTTCATAGCCCTCATCGGCACGGGAGCGACCGACCCGAGCACGATCCTTGGATTAACACACACCTTTTCATGTAGACTGAACGTCACTGCTACGTTCACTATTGCGATATCCATCGCGTTTCTTGGGCCATGCTTCAGGTAGGCTCCGTGAGACTCCCTTGGCTGACCGGGAACGTCGATTTCCGTCAGAACTTCATCTCTTGAGAGAGCAGTCTTCCCGGGTCCTACAAAGAAGTCTTCGAGCTTGACGAGCTTCTCCCCTCTTGGACCTGCAGTCTTCGCGACAGCTCCCATTGCGATCAAAGGTGGCGCCATATCAGCTGCAGGTGAAGCATTGCAGAGATTGCCACCTATTGTGGCTCGGTTGCGGATCTGCATGGATCCAAGACTACGTGCGGCCTGCGACAGTATTGGGAAAGCTGTTCGCACAAACTCGGACCTATCTATCGCATCGATTGTGACAAGTGCTCCGAACCTCAAACTGCCGTGCTCGTCTATCTGCATTGCATTGAGACCGGGGATCTTCTTGATGTTGACAACCACTTGTGGAGAGAAGTTCCTCTCCCTCATGCCCAAGATCAGATCTGTTCCGCCAGCAAGAACGCGTGCGCTCTCGTTTGCTTTGAGTATGGAGATTGTCTCTTCGAGACTGGTCGGCTCTGCGTATTCGAACCCCCGGAGACTCCCCATAACCATGTGAGCCCACTCAAAGCGCTCAGAGAGTCAGTCACGCTTGTGGCGGAAACAAATGCGCTCGCAATTTGGAACTAGTGCTCTTCGCCCTTGACTTCAGAGGTCCAGTAGAAGTCTTTTCCAGCCTTCATCTTGGCCTCTTCGTCCTCTGCCGCCTTGACAGCGTCCATTCCACCATCCACATAGGTTGCCATGCCCGCAAGCCATTGGCAAAGTGAGATGGCCTCGTGGACTTCCGCTGGAGTCGCGCCGGCCCTAACGGCTTTCCTTGCGTGACTCTTGCCCTTCTCACCTCTTCCCAGTGCGACTTCAACCGCCACCATTATCAGCTCCTTCACCTTGCGTGACAGAACCTCGGGCTTTCCCTTCGGAGGCAAAGTCGCCCTCCTTGAAGTGATGAACCCCTTGAGTAGCTCTGGATTGTACTTCTCCATGCTTTGAAAGACTGGGTGAATTCTGCCGAATTCCTCCATTATGTACTGGCGGATATCTTCGTCCATGCTCCACCACCCGGCCGGCGCTAATGCAGGAAACGGGCTATTTACGTTTCCGACCACGTCTCTTTGCCGGATTGACATACTAGAAGTGAAATTTCCTAGGTGAACCCTAGACCTCTGAATATTGCTGTGTATCAGCGAGGCAACGTGCTAACCAAGATTTCTATATAGCGAGCACGTCAGGTGCTGCGGGGATTCCGATGAGTTCTGTGAGAACGGTGAGAATGGAGAAGGGCAAGCATCTTGATCTGGGAGGAGGCAGTTGGGCGAAGGAGCTGCTGACTGGCGAATCTGTCGGGACTACGAAAACTATGCTTGCTTATTCCGTTTTCAAGCCGGGAACTGGAACGGCGGCACGCATTCATGAAGAGGAGGAGCTTTGCTTCATACTAACGGGAAAAGGATTGATCCAATGTGAAGATGGCGATGTACGCGTCGAGGAAGAGATGGCTATCTACATCCCACCGGGCGTGAAGCATGGGACACTCAATGACGGTCACGAGGATCTGTCGATGGTGTACGTGTTCTCGTACCCGAAGTATCCGCCGACCAAGATGTGACAGCCCGGGGGATCAATGCAGCCCTGCTGTTGATTTGCCATCCTGGTTTCTAACCTTGAAGTGGGATCAGAAGACCCATGCTCCGTCTCTTATGAGGATCTTGCCATCAACTTCGACCGTTGGGTTTCTCATGAGCGAGTCGATATGTGATCCGCTGATGTTCTGTCCGCCTGGATACGCTCGAGAATTGTCACCTAGGGCTATGTGAAACGTTCCCAGTCGACCCTTCTCTTGAAGCGTTCCTGAGATCTCTTTGTGACCTGTGCCTACAGCGAACTCCGCGATCACGTTGGCCCCTTTGTCACCTTTCTCTATGATGCCACGCAGTCTTGCTGCTTCGTCTCCGCCTTTGATCTCGTATCCCTTGCCGTTCTTCACCAAGATCTCGATTGGCTGCTTGAATCCAGATGGGGCGACGACATTCATCAAACCGTCCACAACAATCCTGCCGTTCGCTGAGTCCTCGATAACTGCATACGCGAGTTCTCCCCAAAGCGGGAGAGGACCCATGCTGACACCCTTCTCTCTGATTGGCGTCACTACTAGGGCAGACCGACCTTTGATGGATAGAGTGATGTCGGTTCCGAACTTCGTGGTTGCATGTATTCTGTCTGCGTTTCCTATGGCGTCTCGAAGTCTAAGGGTTCTCTCGTGAACTTGACGGATGTCGTCCTCCGTAAGACCCCACGAGCCCAGCCCTTCCTCCACCGAGGCAATCCTGGCCATTCGCTCGACACCACGTTTGACGGCGTCTGTGTGGGCGAATCTGTGAGCGTAATCAATGACGACGCTGATGATTGTAACGTCTGCGTTCTCTACGGACGCTGCCACATGCTTCGGAGCCTCTGGAATGCCGGGAGCGAGCATGCCGTCGAGCACGGAGGATGATATGTTCATAACTGCAGGAATGCCATCCACTGCTCGCACTGCTGACGCGAGCGCAAGCGCCTCCTGCATGTGTTCATCGTCCGCTAATACGAGTACGCTCTCATCTTTCTCGACTCTGTATGCGTGACTCACGAGTACAGAGGCTTCCTTCAACATCGTGATTGGCGACTTCAATTTGGCTCACCCAATCGAAATCCAGCCAGACAGAGCGTAGGATAGGGAAGTTTAAGCTTTTGAGGAGATGAGCTTGGACACCTGCGGGATAGTCGAATAGGCTTAAGATCGAGATAGGGCTCGCATAGCGCGAAAGTCCATGGCCGCCGAAAAAGCACTGAAGCAAACCGAAGAACTCGCCATCGAAATAAGAGGACTCACCTATGCCTATCCAACATCAGAGCAGCCAGTTCTCAAAGACATCAACCTGAAAGTCTGCAAGGGCGAGTTCATCTCGATCATGGGTCCAACCGGTGCTGGCAAGAGCACTCTCTGCCTGACTCTTAACGGAATCATTCCTCAATCACTGAGCGGCAAGATCGAGGGATCAGTCGTCGTCGACGGCATGAACACGCTCTCGTACGGCGTACACGTTCTGACGAACAAGGTTGGCATCATCTTCCAAGAACCCGAAAGCCAACTCTTCTCGATGAACGTAGAGGAGGAAATCTCATTTGGACCAGAGAATCTGGGGGTCTCACCTGATGAGATACGAAAGAGAGTCGACTGGGCGCTCGGCGTTGTTAGAATGGAGCAATACCGTCAGCGTTCGCCTTTCCGACTATCCGGCGGCCAAAAACAGCGAGTCGCAATCGCTGCAGCACTATCCATGATGCCCTCGATACTAGTTCTAGATGAACCAACGTCCGGCCTGGATCCAATAGGCAAGATGGAAGTGTTCTCGGTCGTTCATGACCTCAAGAGAATGCGCAACATGACCGTCGTGATGGTGGAACATGAAAGCGAAGAAATCGCACGCTTCTCAGACAAAGTAGTTGTCATGAACGAAGGCAAGATTGTGCTTGAAGGGACGCCTCGTGAAGTATTCGCTCAAACGCAGACCATGATGGATGTCGGTCTCAGTGTTCCTCAGGTTTGTGAACTGGCAGAAATGGTGAATCGAAAATTCCAGTCGAAGAAGCCCTATTCGTTCCTAACGCTACAGGAAGCGAAGGACGCCATACGTAGTGACTTCGCAGAAGCAAGACCCACCTCGAGGAAAGACCGCGGAACTAGTAGTGTAAGTGAACAACGCAGAACCGTGCGAGATGACGCCGTCCCCGCGGTGGAAGTTGGAGACCTCCATTTTGAGTACGAAAAGGGCATCGAAGTGCTCCGCGGAATTGATCTTCGGATACAAAAGGGAGAATGCGTGGCCATCATCGGACAGAACGGGTCTGGAAAGACAACGCTAGTGAAGCACTTCAACGGCTTGCTCCGACCAACAAGCGGTAAGGTTACAGTGAACGGTGACGACGCAGCCGACAAGACTGTTGCAGAACTTTCGAGAACCGTTGGATATCTGTTTCAGAACCCTGACCACCAGATCTTCAGCACCTCGGTTGAGGAAGAGGTGGCCTTTGGCCCAAAAAACCTTGGAATCAGTCCAGAGGATACTGAGACCCGCGTTGCTAACGCACTGAGACTGGTCGGATTAGAGAGTTATCGCAAGGTCCCGCCCTCGACTCTTGGGCTCGGACAGCGTAGGAAGGTCACCTTGGCTTCTATAGTTGCCATGAGACCTGAAGTGATGATTCTCGACGAGCCCACCACAGGGATAGACTGGAACGGGTCGATTCAGCTGATGAACTCGGTACGTGAACTGAATCGGCAAGGACACACGATCATAACGATAACGCACAACATGAGAGTTGTCGCCCAGTACGCAGAGAGGACAGTGGTCCTCGCGGACGGTCAGGTCATCCTCGATGGCCCGACACGAGAAGTCTTTTCGAAGCCTGACATTCTGAGGACAACCTTTCTCGCTCCGCCACAAATCACGTCCCTGGCTCAAGACCTCCAGCCGATGGGGTTCGCCCCTGACATCTTGTCAGTTGAAGAATTCTGTTCTAGCCTCGAGGTGCGCTGAGAATGTCCATGAAATACGACCTCTACATCGAGCGCAACACTGCAATCCACAGACTGGATCCCAGAGTGAAGCTCATTGGTGCCGCGCTTGGCATGATAGCCGCTGTAGTTGTCTCAGACCTTCTGGTGCTGGCTTCCATCTACGCCATTGTGCTTGTTGTGATCAAGCTGGGGCAGGTCACGTGGGAGAGATTCAAGTTCGCTACTCGAACAATTCTTCCAGTCTCGATAATGATAGTTTGCCTTTGGCCGCTCTTCTACCGAACCGGCACTCCCGTTCTGTTTAGCTGGGGACCGATCATAATCACACTTCCAAGTCTGCTCACAGGCATCTCGGCGGCGCTTAGAATCAACGTCATGGCATTCTGCGCGTTTTCGCTTCTGTATACTACACCCCAAGGAAGCTTGGTACGTGGGCTTGTGAAGTTGGGATTGCCGTACGAGTATGGATTGTCATTGGCGATTGCACTGAGATACATTCCGACCTTCGGTGGGATAATTCTCATGATAATGGATGCTCAGAAAGCAAGAGGACTCGAGCTCGACAAGGGCAGCTTCCTGCGTAAGACTCTGAAATACGTCTATGTCATGGCTCCAGTCGTCATCACAGCTCTCCGGATGGCCGATCAGTTGTCGCTGGCTATTGAATCGCGAGCATTCGGCGCACCAGTGAAGAGAACCTACGTCACAGACCTCAGGATGAGAGTGGTCGACACAATCGCTATTGCGGTGGTTGTTGTTGCATTCACGGGTTTGGTGCTCGCAAGGCTATTATACGGATTTGGGGCATAGCACTCGCCCCACAAGGACTGACCCGAACAATGACTGCTCAAACATATGGGAGAAAAGGAATGGGGCCGCGTGAGGTTTCGCTCTCCGCTGTGATGATCGCCGCGACAGCTGCACTCACGATGCTGATCAGTGTACCGTTCCCATTGACGCGAGGATACTTCAACTTGGGAGATGCCATGGTGATGCTTTCTGGCCTTCTTCTGGGGGCGAGGCTAGGCGGCATCGCCGGAGGTGTCGGATCCGCGATAGCGGATGTGCTTCTCGGATTCGGATACTTCGCGCCCATGACACTGCTCATCAAGGGGACTGAGGGATTCCTGGCGGGTCTGATTGGGCACAACAGGAAGTTCCCATTCAGACTGGCTGGTGTGATTGCAGGCGCTATCGCGATGCTCCTCGGATACTTCTCCGTGGAAACCCCGCTCTACGGCATCGGAGCCGCAATCGCCGAAATGACCACGATCAACGTCCTCCAGGTGACGTTTGGGGCAATAATCTCTCTGATACTCATAGAACTCGTCCTCAGAGCATACCCAGCAATCAAGTCCTACGTTCCACCACCTCTCAGCACAAAGGTCGCCGTCGGAGTGGTTGTAGTCGTAGCAATCATACTAGCGGCAATCGTCGGATTCTACCTCACACAAGGAATCGGCTGACCATCGCCGATTCAAGGTTCTACTATTTTTTTTCATCGTCCCTTGAGCTAGCTAGAACTCTCCATGCACATCACCTCGGCATGGACCTCCGGATGAATTCTAAGATACCACAAAAAGCAAGAAATCCAAGTCGCGTGATTCGGGAAAAAAAGAAAGAGAGCCACAGGGCTTAGCACGCTTTATGTGTGCAGAATCGAAGCGCTAGGCTTTCTTGAGGTCGTTGAGCGTTCTTTCCATGGCGGCAAGTGTGGTCAGAATGTTCGTTATTGAGGCTTGGTAGCCCATGTGCCCGATTCTCAACAGGCGACCCTTGGTCTCTCTGAAGCCGCCGCCGATCAGCACTCCATACTTCTCAGCCATTATATTGACAATCTGTGGATCTGTGTAGGGTTGTGGAATCTCGAACGCCGTCACAGTATTGGAGCATATCTCTCGTCTCTTCGGCCAGAGCTTCAACCCAAGCTTCTCGATTCCCTTCCTACATTCTTCGGCGACGAATGCGTGTCTCTTGAACGAGTTCTGTAAGCCTTCCTCCAACAGTTCATCGGCTGCTTCTGCCAATCCGTACATCTCAGAAACGAACGGTGTGAACGGGAACCTCCTGCTCTTGATCCATGTGTCTCTGTAGTCGATCAGGCTGATGTACGAGTTCTTGATAGGCTCCTTCTTCTCATCAACCGCCTCCCACGCTCGACGGCTGATCGACATCATCGTCAGACCCGGAGCAGACGAGATCGCCTTCTGAGACGCGCCGCAACAGATGTCGATGCCCCAATCGTCTGGCCTCACATCAACTCCTCCGAGAGAAGCGACCGCGTCAACGATCGTCAGGATTCCTTTCTTCCTCGCAATTGGGCAAAGTTCCTTGATCGGGTTAAGCGTGCCTGAAGGTGTCTCGCAATGCACAACCGTCATCGCCTTGATGTCCTTCTCTGAGTCTAGCACTTCTTTGAGTCGCTTTGGATCGATCGCGTCGTTGTTCTCGCATGAAAGCATGACAGGCTTGCCCTTGGCATTCTCAACATAGAACGAAAACCACTTCCCGAAGGGTCCTGAATCGAGAACGAGCACTTTCTCCCCGGGATTGACCGTGTTCACCACGGCGATTTCCAGTCCGAGCACCCCTTCCCCTTGCAGGATCAGGACGTCATTCTTCGTTTGGTAGATCTTCCTCATCTTCTGGGTTGCTTCTGCGAAGAAATCGACGAAGTTCTCGTAGTAGTGATAGATCTGCGGTCTAGACAAGGCTTGCAGAACTCTCGGTGAGACCTCAACGGGTCCGGGAGTCATCAGAAGCCTAACGGGTCCCCTGGGCTTGTTCCACAACGTGACGATACCTCTGGGATGGTTACTCGTGCCCATGTTGTTTGGTTTTAAGATGGTGGCTCTGACTCTATAGTCTACTCATTCGCCGACGACTTGCCTAGACGATACGGAGAATTCCAGATTCTGTCTTGCATCGTTGTGAACCTAGCCCTCTAGCATTTCTTCAAACTAGTGTCCCCGACGCCGATTCTCTGTTCGAATAGTGTGGGAACTGGACGAAGTGGAATGAAGGTTCAACTTAAGGAATAGGATTCTTTGACACCAAACGCAAGTGCAGCGGCACGAACTGGCGTCAATTCATGCTCCGCCCATCCGTCCATCAGGCCCTTCAGACGAACAAGATCTTGAAGGGCTGAGAACCGTAGTTTTGGAGCCTCGGGCGGGCTTCGAACCCGCGACCTTCCGCTTGCCTGAAAGCCTTTACAAGGCGGATGCTTTCCAGCTCAGCATGCTGAGCCTACCAGGCTGAGCCACCGAGGCTTGTACACATTCCGCAATGCGATCCTAAAGTGTGTGTCTATTCCCCGTTAAGACATTGGCTCAACGTGTCATTTCCTTGAACATTCGGCATCAATCGTACCTCATGACCCCCGTCGTCAGACATTGGCCAATCGAGAAGAAGCTCACGATCGATGTCGATGTGGGCGAAAACCGCGGAACAGATGGGCTTCGACTACGCTTTTAAGATCAGCGAGAATCGCTACGCCTAGAGACAACGATGTCAAGGTTTGAGATACAGCTCGATCTCGGAGAGAACTATCACGATCCATATGACTTCGTGGAGGCGGCGGTGTTTGCAGAACAGGTCGGCTTCAAGAAGGCCTGGTTTGGAGATCATTTCTTTCCGTGGTTTCATTCCGCGAAGAAATCCGCGTTCGTGTGGTCTGTTCTGAGCGTTGCACTGGAGAAGACCCGCAGTATCAAGCTTGGGCCTCTCGTGTCAACTCCAATCGGTGCAAGGTATCACCCCGCCATCATCGCTCAGGCGAGCGCCACAATCGACAACATGTATCCGGGAAGATTTCTCCTCGGCCTCGGCACAGGTGAGGCCGTAAACGAGCGCCCGTTCCTCAATGACAAGTGGCCTGTCTGGAGCGAAAGAATGGAGAGGCTCGCTGAGGGGATCATGCTCATCCGAGAACTATTTGAGAAGAACGAACCTTTCAGCTTCAGCGGGAAATACTTCCATTCTGATTTCTACTACCTCTATACGAAGCCCAAGACACAGATACCAATCTACTTGTCAGCAGTTGGTAGGAACGCTTGCTACCACGCCGGGAAGTATGCGGATCACCTCGTCACGATCAGCCCTCGAAACACCGCAAAGAAGTTGAACACTGAACTTCTGCCGACCTACGAAAAAGGATGCAGAGAGGCGAATAGGGCCCGAGGTGAGATCGTAATCTATGTCAGCTATAGTCTGGATACGCCCGAAGAAGTCTGGGCCTCTTCTCGCCATACGTTGGGGTTCATGGCAAAGGATTCATGGAGCCTGAAGACACCAATCGAGGTTGAAAAGAGAGGCGAGGCTCTAACCCTCGACGAATTGGCGAGATCCATTCACTTCTGCAGTAACTGGGACGACCTGATCAAAACGATACAAACGTACATAGACATCGGTGCGACAGGAGCTGTTCTCTACACTGGACCAGACAAGAAGATAATGCGGGACTACGCCAGGAATCTACTACCAGTCTTCTGATATCCAGATCGCACTAAACCGCATCGCCATCGAACTCGAATCCTTCCCCGACATGCAATACACAAAGCTTGGATCGAGCGCCAACGTGTCTGAGCCATTTCTTGATGGACATGGGATCGTCTCTGGCCTCAACCCACAGGTCCCAATGCATGGGAACAACCACCGCTGCCCCCAAGTCTCTCGCGGCAATGGCGACTGACTCTGCGTTCATATAGTAGGGCCTCTCAGGAGTTGGCACCTGCTTCCCGAAGCTCAGGAGTGCGACATCAACTTTGTGCGCTTGCCCGATTTCTCTGAGCCCCTGGAAGTAGGCAGTGTCACCTCCATGAAATATGGTGGCCTCCGGCGTCTTCACAAGAAACGTCAAGGCTGACTCGGAGTAGAGATCGTTAGAATCGAACGCCACGATCGTGATTCTTGAACTGAGCTGGTACGTCTCATTTGCATGCATTACTATCGTGCGATCCGATGGATAACCCCACGCAATTGCCTTTTCTGTTGAGGACGTTGGCCCAATAAAGAGCGCCTGCATGTTTCTTTGGAAGACCATGACGGTTTCCCTATTGCAGTGGTCTTCATGGTCGTGTGTCGAGAGAACGGCATCGGCCTTCCTGATGTTGTCAGGAGGAAAAGGCACGGGAACCGCTCGATGGAACTCCAAGTCCGGAGCGGGAAGCACGAGGTAAGGATCGATGTAGACTATTGTGTTGCCAGATCTTACCACGCAGCCCGCTCCTCCAAGGCGCCAAATTGCCGTCTTCTTCGATTCCTCAGCTTGCTGTTCCTCGATCTCCTCAAGTAGACTGTGGTTTGGCATGTTCCTGCCACGGAAATCCTTTTGACAAGTTCGAATATTCTCGGCAGTCTTTTTAGCACAATCGGAAATCACTAGGCCACGACGTAGATGAGGCTGGCTGAATTCACAGCGAGGCTTCGAGGGATTCGAGATGAGAAGTGAGCTATCATCTAGAGAGAGACTCATACGCGCCATAGAGCATTCAGAAGTCGATCACGTCCCGCTCTTCTTCAGATGGTGGAGCCGGCCGTATCTTTCGAGCAAAGAAGACGGATGGACAGATCAGTTCGAGCGAGTCAAGAAGACGACGGCACTCGGTCTCGACGACGCCGTTGATTTCGAGCCTCCGCGAGCCTTTGATGCGGCAGTCAGTGTCAGAACACGAAAGGAGACTGTACTTGGAGAGCGGTACCCACTGCTTCACAAGGAGTATCATACTTCGAAGGGTGTCTTGAGACAGATCGCGTGTAAGACAGAGGATTGGCCGCATGGAGACGACATACCGATCTTCACGGACTTCGTCGTGCCTCGCACTCGCTCAAAGAAGTACTTGATCGAGAACGATGATGATGTGGAAGCTCTTTCTTGCTTGTTTTCCTATCCATCACAGAAACAGGTTCGGGAATCCATGGAGCAAGCGACCGAGGTCAGACGATTCGCCAGAGAGAACGGAGTGCTCTTGGAATGTGGAGCGGTATACGATAGCCCGTGGAAAGATGGGGTAGGTCTTTTCCTCGGAGACGCACTCGCGTGGTTATGTGGAATCGAGAACGCGATTATCCTCGCCTACAAGAACCCGAGTCTTCTCGATCGACTGCTTGACGTACTTCTAGAGTGGAATCTCAGGCACATCAGACTGATTTCAGAACTGGGCGGATGCGACGTGATCGTTCATCGAGCATGGTATGAGAGCTTCTGGTCACCTAAGCTCTATGAGAGATTCTTCCTTCCAAGAATAAGCAAAGAAATAGAGCACGTCCATCACATCGGTTCGAAGTTCTGCTACGTGATGACCACGGGTATCATGCCCCTGATCGAGTTCATCAAGGGAATGGGCGTGGACATCCTCTTTGGAGTAGATCCCGTGCAAGGTGGCGCTGACCTGAAACATGCCAAGGAAAGCGTTGGTGATCATGTTTGCCTCTGGGGTGGCGTAAACTCGGCGCTAACTCTCGGATCAGGGACGAGACAGGACGTGGAGAAGGCTGTCGCCGAGGCGATAAGAACCTTGGCTCCGGGCGGAGGCTTCATCCTCTCAGCAATCGATCAGCTTTTTGAAGACACTCGATGGGATAACGTTCTGACAATGATCGACGCTTGGCGGAGGCTTTGTCACCAACGCTGAACTGCAGAGTTGTGAAAGATGCTTGACCCACGAGCGCTCCACGGCGCGCGGAAGGCGCCTCAAACAGGTCTGACGCGATTCACAGCGGCAGAGCAGGATAGAGAAGATAGATAAAGTTCGGCGTGAGTTTCTGAGTGGACTGTATTGGGTCTCCTGAGGTTTGTTCTTCGCCGGCTCGGGCTTGCAGTCTTCGTCCTATTAGGTGTAACCGTAATCACGTTCGTGCTGTCGCGTTCGATTTCGAGCAATCCACTTGTTGCGTGGTTGGGGCGTGCAGCCAGCATGTACCCGGAGTTGGCCGCAGAATATGCGAAGAAGTACCACCTGAACGAACCATTGCACGTACAGTTCTACTACTACATAGTCGGTCTACTTCAAGGAGACCTAGGGTACTCCGTATACAAGGGCAAACCAGTTGCTGAAGCGATCGGAGAGACTCTACCATTCACACTTCAGATCGCATTCTTCGCAATCATATTCACCTTGATAATTGGAATACCGCTTGGCGTGCTCGCCGGAAAATATCATCGTAGGGCGACAGATTACGGAATAAGAGCGTTCTATCTTGCGGGAGTGTCATCTCCGGCATTCTTGCTTGCGCTCTTCTTGTTGATTATCCTAACCTACACATTCCGTCTGCTTCCCAGCGGTGGGGCACTTAGCCCAGGTGTCCCGACACCTAGCCGAGTCACCGGTTTCATCATCATAGACAGCCTGCTCGAACGCAACTTCGGGACGTTTGTTGATGCACTTGCTCACATCGTCATGCCGAGCTTGGCGCTCGCACTTGGAGTCTTCGGATACGTGACAAGAGTCCTCCGCGCTTCCATTCTCGAAGTTATGCGTACAAACTACATACGCGCAGCACGTGCGAAAGGTTTAGACGAGAATACAATCTTCTTCAAACACGCTCTCAGAAACGCCATGATTTCCGTTGTTACTCTCGCTTCGCTTCTCACGACTTGGCTAGTAACGGGAACATTGTTCGCTGAGACAATCTTCACCTATCCCGGGGCTGGCCAGTACCTAGTTCAAGCACTCAGCTCACTGGACTATCCATCAATTCTGGCAATAACGCTAGTCTTTGCTGCAGTCATTGTTGCCTCCAATCTGGCGGCTGATATTCTATACGCAGTGGTGGATCCGGAGATTCGACTGCAATGATCAAAATCAGGAACCCCAGAATACAGTACATCGTCGAGCTGTTGACATACAATAACGAGACCAAGCTGGGGTTTCTTCTTGTTGCGGCTATCGTTGCTGCAGCGATCGTCGTCGCATTGACTGGTATCGGCGTTCTTCCATACGATCCAATTGAACAGGACGTAGGTCCTCCGCTGGCCGCACCCAGTCTCGAGCACCCCTTTGGCACCGACATCCTTGGCCGAGATGTCTTCAGCAGAATCCTCTATGCGACGCCTAACGACATTTTCGTGAGTTTCGTTGTTGTTGGTGTCTCGTTTCTTGTGGGGGCACTTCTTGGGGCTACCGCAGGTTATAGAGGAGGTCTTTTGGACGAGGCACTGATGAGATACACGGACGTCATATTTGCGATCCCTGCGCTTGTCCTTGCCATCTCAATTGCGGTCATTCTCGGTCCTGGCATGACTCACATGATGTACGCTTTGCTGATCATATGGTGGCCCCCGTACGCGCGTTTAGCTCGTGGTGAGGCACTGCGCGTGAGCCATCAGAACTACATCGAAGCTGCAAGAGCGTCGGGCATCGGGAGTTTCAGAATTCTGACTAGGCATGTGTTGCCCAACATCCTCACACCGATGGTCGCGTACGCCACTATCGACATTGGCAGCGTCGTTATCATCTATGCAGGTCTGAGCTACCTCGGACTTTCCATTCGTCCCCCGTGGCCTGAATGGGGCGCAATGGTCAGCGCCTACCAGGACTACCTAGTTTCTGCGCCATGGCTGCCACTTTTCCCGGCATTTGTCATCGGCATCGTTGTCGTGGCCTTCAGCATCCTAGGTGACGGACTACGAGACGCCGTAGAAGCTGCAAGGATTGGCTGACATACAATGGAAAACAAATCGGTCCTGAACGTTAGCGAATTGTCGATCGCATATGAATCCAAGAGAGGGGACGTGCGAGCGGTCGACAACGTATCGATGTCGATAAGGCCGCATGAACTCGTGTCGGCCGTAGGAGAGAGCGGCTGTGGCAAGACGACCCTCGGGCTCTCACTGATCGGCCTATTGCCGAGGCCACCTGCGAAGTACCTTTCTGGTGAAATCAATTTCAAAGGCATGAATCTGCTGAGCCTCGCTCCAGATGAACTGCGACTCTATCGTGGCACTGAAATAGCCATGATCTTCCAAGAGCCCATGACATCCCTTAATCCGGTGTTCAAGATCGGCGATCAGATACAGGAAGCAATCAAGCTCAGGAGTTCTCGCCGGAAAAGAAGTGAGACCGAGGAACGAGACAAGAGTCCCTTAGCCTCGCGAATCGAAAAAAGCGATAGGAGAAAGCAGATCATCGATGTTCTGAACCTAGTGAGAATTCCGGATCCCGAGCGCATGGCGGATCGCTATCCCTTCGAGTTGAGCGGTGGAATGCGCCAACGGGTGATGATTGGAATGGCGTTGGCGCAGAAACCGTCCCTGCTGATCGCTGACGAACCAACGACGGCTCTTGACGTGACAACCCAAGCTCAAGTCCTGAAATTGATGAGGGGCTTGATGGAGGAGGTGGACACGTCAATCCTCTTGATTACTCATGATCTTGCCGTGGCGTCTCAGATCGCCGATAGAATTGCTGTCATGTATGCTGGTCAGATCGTGGAAGAGGGTGACGTGCTCGATCTGTTCTCTCATCCACTTCACCCGTATACTCGAGGGTTGCTCGCGTGCATTCCGTCTGGATCAAAGGAAGGAATGAGGCTCAAGCCTATCCAAGGAAGTGCTCCTGACCTGCGATCCATTCCTGCCGGATGCAAGTTTGCACCGCGCTGTCCTCACATGACAAAGAAATGTGAGATCGCCAAACCCGAGTTGATAGTTAAGGAGGGATCTCACCGAGTTGCATGCTACCTCCATGAGTGAAGGACTGAGGCTTCTTCAGGTCGAGAATCTGGTGGTCTACTTTGATGTTGGCGGAACCTTCTCTGTTCCCCTCGTGACAAAACGGACTACCTATGTCAAAGCCGTCGATGGAGTTTCGATGGATGTCGGCGTCGGCGAGACTGTTGCTGTCGTCGGAGAGAGTGGTTGCGGCAAATCCACTCTGGCTCGAGCAGTGCTCGGTCTTGTCGAATCGAAACGCGGGTCAATTAGAATACGAGGACAGGATAGAGCAGCATTCAAGCACTCGAAAGATCGGTTCAGAATCATCCAGATGGTCTTCCAAGATCCAGATTCCTCTTTGGATCCGACCATGAAGGTCAAGGATACTGTGTCGGAGCCGCTCGTCGGCCTCTCATCCATGAACAGGACCGGCAGGGAGAAGAAGGCAGTCGAGGTTCTGAATGCCGTGGGACTGGACGACGAGTTCCTAGATAGACTTCCTAGACAACTGAGCGGTGGCCAGAAGCAGCGCGTGAACATCGCGCGGGCGATAGTGACTGAACCGAGTCTTGTCATACTCGACGAGCCGACGAGTGCACTTGACGCGTCAGTGCAGGCTCAGATACTGAACCTTCTCTTGGACTTGCAGGAGAAATACAGTTTGAGCTATCTGATCATCACTCATAACATCTCAGTCGCTGAGTACCTGTCGGACAGAACCTACGTCATGTACGCGGGAAAGATCCTAGAGCATGGACCGACAAACGCCGTGATCAACGAGCCGAGACATCCCTACACGATCGCTCTGATTGCTTCGGCTCCCGTCCCTGACCCCAAGGAGAGGAATCTCCTCAAAGTCGAAATCGTTGGCGAAGTTCCCAGTGTGATAAACCCGCCACCCGGGTGCAGATTCCACCCACGGTGTCCATACGCAGAACAGAAGTGTTCGAATCAGGAGCCTATTCTCGATCCAATAAGCCCTGAGCGATTTGCCGCTTGTCATTTCATCGGCAAGACCGCCAAGACCTGAAGCAAAGCCTACGCCTGATAGAGTCCCCTACTATCGTTGGTAGATCAGAAAAAGGGAGGGAGAGCAGCGAGGCTGTTTGCGTCTACACGTTGAAGACAATAGTGTTGAATAGCGGAGCCGTGTTGATCCCGTTGTAGGCTGGGTCGAACCACACTTCCTTGATGAGGCTCTTGTCCCAGACAAAGGAACCGTCCACGTACCACAGCTTGCATGCTGCGATCCAAGCATAGGGCACGTCGTCGTAGATCTGTTGCTGGGCTTCCTTCAAGGCCGCGATTATTTCGTCTACGTTGCCGCTGCTAGCTAGCATAGCCACACCCTTGTCTACCTTGTCGTTGCTGTATACTGCCCAGTTGCCCCACAGCGACTTCGTTGACACAAACGAGGTCCAGTAATCTGTTGGAGAAATAGCTGACGGAGCCCACATCATTCCACCCAAGAATGACAAGTGGCCCAACTGTTCTGCGTTGTTGACGTTCGTCTCATAGTTACCGTAGGGTCCCCAATACGTCGAACCCTCAACCTCCGTTATCTCAGCCTTGATGCCGATGTCAGCCAAGTCTGCTTGGATGATTTCCGCGGCAATCTTGCAGAACGAACAGCCGGCGACTATCCTGAAGGTCAAGGTCGGAAGCCCTTTGCCATCAGGGTATCCAGCCTTTGTCAGATACTCCTTGGCTTTAGCGACATCGTAGTCGTATGGTGGGAGGTTTGCCGGGTTGTAGTATATTCCGTAGTTCGGCGACTCAGGGCCGAGAAATGCTTTTGCTTGACCAAAGTATGCCTTGTCCCAGATGTCCTTGTAGTTGATCGCGCGGGCAATTGCTCGCCGGAGATCGACGTTGTTCGTGGGTGCAATCTTCGTGTTGATTGCCAGAGCGGTTATCTGTGCGGGAGATTCAACCGCGAAGTAGGCATACTTGGGGTCATCCTTTACGAGCTTGAAGTTGGTTGCCTTGATAGCCGAAATGTGTGCGGCTCCTGTCGTCAGGTCGGTGTACCTTGCTAGGTCATCACTCTTCGCGTAGATAACAACTGTCTTGACTTGACCCGGGCTCAACAAGGGGTTAGCCGCAAGTTCAGCGGCAGTCAGGCTCTTGCCCCAGTAGTTGGGGTTCTGTTGGAATTTCACGAAGGAGTTCATTTGGACTTCTGTGACCATGTATGGACCGGTTCCCGGAATTGGGTGGTCGTCAAAGTAGGAATTGAATTGCGCCGGGGTTCCAAATCCACCATTTTCCAGAGCCCACTGGCAGTCGAACAGCAATCCCAAGAACCCACCAAGTAGCCCGTTGAGGTACAGGAATGGAACTTTCATGTGGAAGACTATCTGGTAGGGACCGTTGGTGTAGATCGGCCAGGTCTTGTCCTCCATCATGGCGAGGAGTTGGCCCGTGGGGTTGGCCAACCCAGATGTCTTTATGAGCTCGAACGTGGCAGGTCCGAAGTTCACGTTGGACACATCGAATAGCTCGAGGCCGCTCAGGAATGTGGAAGCGTTACCCGTGAGATAGTACCACACGTACATCTGGGTCCAGACTTGGTACGAGTTGAACGGGTTCCCATCAGAGAACGTCACACCCTTTCTCAGGTTGTATGTGTAGGTTGTTGCGTCCGGAGACACCGTCCAGTCCGTTGCAAGATCAGGCAAGAATACAAGTTTCCCTTCTTGGAATAGCACCTTCACATCGGGGACAATCAGTCCCTGGTAGACTGTATGCTCAAGCCACCACGGCCAAGGCAGGTACTGGATTTCATAGAGGGCATTCAGATTACGGACGGGCCAGGTGGTGTCGTCGATCACAAGAACATCGGGTATCTTCACGCCTGGAGTTGTGACGACGGTGGTCCCGAATGTTGTTGTCTCGGTAGGCGCTGGGGGGGCACCATATTGCCCAGCCAAATAGACTCCGGCTATGATGACAACGATCAGTACGGCGATTACAGTTGCTGCTCTTGTCGTCGATATTGCTTTTCTATAAAGCGACATGAAGGCGAGTTCTCGGATTGGATGTAGATAAGGCTTGTCACGAGCATGACGCCTCGCTTCACCACCCAGATCACTTGGGTGGTCGATTGCGGCCAAGAGACACACCTTCAGTGCTTCGTCGAGTCGGGCTAGCAAGGCTCGTCAATTGAAAGAGTGATTAGGCGACGTTGGCGTAGCCTATGATGATCACTAATGATGTCGTCTTTGGACAGAGCCATCGCCGCGATTAATTTGGAAGAACCCGATCGGGTGCCCTGCTTCGAGCTTGGCGTCAATCTTGCCACAATCGAAAGACTGCTTGGTCGTCCAACCGTCCAAGCAGCGTTGGGATGCATGACGACCCAACAACTGAACAGGTTAGCGCGCGACACCGTGGAGGCATACGCCGCCGCAGGACTCGACATGGTCCCAGCCTCGGCAGGAGTTCCAGAGAACTATCGCGAAGGCTTCATTCCGGAGAGAATCGCTCCAAACAGGTGGAAGGACGAGTTCGGCAGGATTTGGGAAGACCGCCCCGGCGTTACTGGACTGTCATGGTACATCGGAGGCACCGTCAAGTCCCTTGAAGATCTAGAGGAGATTGAGAGCATCGACCCAGAAGATCCGGGAAGAACCGCGCTCGCAAGAGAGACCGTCAAGACGGCGCGTGAGATGGGAATGGCCGCGGCCGGATATGTGGATGGCCCTCTTCTTACCGCCTATATGATAACGGGACTTCCGGAGTTTCTCGTCAAGTTCTACAGGGACAGACCTTTGACGCTAAGACTTCTTGAACTGGTCACTCGATTCAACTGTGTACAAGCAAAGAGACTAACCGAGTTCAACGTGGACGTCGTCATAGTTGGTGAGGACATGGCAGACAGTCACGGACCTTTGATCAACCCCCGAGACCTGAGAAGCGTGACGTTTCCGTTTCTTGAACGAGAGCTGGAGCAGGTGAAGCGAGCTGGTACAAAGGTCATCCTCCACTCGGACGGCAACACCATGCCCTTGTTCAAAGACATTGTTGGACTCGGAATTGATGGGTATCAAGCGATAGAGGCCGATGCGGGCATGGACATGGCGACGCTCAAGGACGAGTATGGCGATCAGCTATGCCTATTGGGCAACGTTGACTGCGGCAACACTTTGTCGCACGGTTCCACTTCTCAAGTGACAGCTGAGGCTCGTAACGTCATTGACTGTGCCGCCAGAGGCGGCGGACTATTCCTTGGCTCCAGCAATTCAATCCATGACGGCGTGAAAGTAGAGAACTTCCTCGCAATGACGAAGACAGCAGTGGAGTACGGCAAGTACCCCTTTTGACCCTGACTTCATTGGCTCTTGTGCCGTGACGCGGCCTCCACCAAGGCTTTGACGCCCGGCAGCTCCTCGCCGGCCAGAAATGCCAGCATAGCTCCGCCAGCAGTGCTCACATGTGAGAGGCGACGATCCAGTCCGAGCGCACTCGCATAGCTTCCCATGTGTCCTCCACCTACGACGGTGAAAGCGCCCTGCTGCGCCATCGCCTCAAGTACTGTCTTGCTTCCAAGATCGAAGTCTTTCTCTTCGAAGATTCCAAGTGGACCACTCGACACCACAGTCTTTGATCTCTTGATGATCTTAGCGTACTCGTCTGCAGTCTGTCTCCCTATGTCACGGACGACTTCGCTCAAGGCTGCCTTTTCAATCGGAACGTCCAAGCGTTTCCCATCCTTCAAAACAGATACATCCGTGGGCAGGACAAGCTTCCCCGCATACTCTGCGAGGATTTCCCGTGCCTTCTCAACTAGCGCAGGAGATTTCTCCAACTTGCGATTCTCAACTTCACCGAAGTCGGCTCCTTGAACTCGCAAGAACATGTTCGCAACCACACCCCCCACCAGAACCCTGTCGGCCTTCTCTGTCTTCAGTATGTTATCGATGATAGGGAGCTTATCGTCAGCCTTGCCTCCCCCGATGACGTAGACACTCGGCCGATGGGGTTGGTAGTAGGCCTCTCTTAGCGCATGGAGTTCTTTGGCCATCAGCTTTCCTGCGACTGCAGGAACCAAGCGTGGCAATCCGACAATCGATGCTTGAGCTCGGTGAGCTGTTGCGAAGGCATCGTTCACATAGACATCGACCGATCTTGCCAGTCGCTGCACCATGATTGTCTTCGCGAGAACATCGGCACTGGCGGAAAGACCCTCCTCAGAACAGAGCCGAAGGTTGTCGAGGACGAGTATCTCACCGACGTTCAGGTTCTTGATCTGGTTTCGCGCCTCGGGCCCGATTGTATCCTCAACAAACTTCACTCGTTGTGACACATACTTCTGGAGGAGACTCGCATGCGCCGCCAACGACGTGAAATCGTCGTCACCTGGTCGTCCCTGATGCGAGCCCAGCACAACCTTCGCATCCTTCAGCCAGTCGAGGGTTTCTCGGGTCATCCTGATGCGTGTATCATCGATGATCCGTCTGCTCAAGGGATCGAGCGGAGAGTTGATGTCGACTCTAACGAAGACGGTCTTGCCCTTTGTCACGACGTCTTCAAGCGTGAGGAAGCGGAACTCTGTCTCCTTGCCCAACCTGAGAACTCTCCTGAAAGCAAGGCGCGAATTCAACGAGCACCGACTTAAGTCTGTTCACGAGGATGTTGCCATATGTTGTGTCGGGCAAGGCTTAATGTACGGAATGAGCGTCCGTATCAGCGGCGCCGGGATGGCTCAGCTGGTAGAGCGCCAGCAGGGGCCAGATTGGCGAGACTCATAATCTGGAGAGCATCGGGCCCAGAAGTCGGGGGTTCGATACCCCCTCCCGGCACTATGACCTCAGGTCGTTTTGTCTTGTAATATACCCTTTCAATTCCTTGGCAAGAACACCTCAGGTCCGGTTGGACCATCTACCCGCCATCTACCTTTGAGCAATCTGGCGGCTGTCCGTCAAGGTTGTGGAGTGCACCGTGAGTTCTGAAAATGGACCCTGCGGTCTGAAAAGAGAACTTATGTCGGCTCCAGAACAGTGACGTTACCGTCCTTATGCCCGACGTATACACGATCAGTCAAGCCCAAGAAGAGGCCCGTCTCCACGAGCCCCGGCATCGACTTCAGTTGCGCTTCCAGTCTGCAGGGGTCTTGGATCGGGCCGAAATCCGCGTCGATCACGTAGTTGCCGTTGTCCGTGACGAACGGGATCGAATTTGTACCGCATTTGAGTGCGGGCTTTCCCCCCAACCTCCTGATTCCCGCCATGACGAGCCTCCGGGCGAAAGGAATCACTTCGACAGGAACGCTCTGGGCTGTACCTAGTGTCTGAGTAAGCTTTCTCTCATCGACGACCACAACGAACTCCCTTGCCGCAGTATCAATGATCTTCTCCCTCGTGAGGGCGCCTCCCCCACCCTTGATGAGATCAAGGCTTCCTGGTGTCACCTGATCAGCTCCATCGAGTGCTAGTTCGATCTCGGAAACCTCATTTGGATTCACGGGTCTCAGCCCGGCCTTGAGAATAGCTGCTTCGATCTGAATGGATGTGGGAATCAGCCTGAGCTCAAACGCCCTACTCCCGATACGTTTGGCAAGTTCATGCACTAGGATTTCGATGGTGCTACCGCTGCCTATGCCGATTGTCTGGGCGTCTCCAACTTCTTCAAGCGCCTTAACAACTGCCGCCCTTTTCGCCCTATCTACCCATGCCAATGGTCAGCCCTCTGATTCTATCTGTTCTAGGCGCTCCATCGCCTTGAGGACTTCTTCTCTGATCGCTTCGATCTTCTTCTCAGTCTTGGTCTTTGCGTCCTCCAAGCCCGAGGCTTTTGTGGTAGGAACCGGCTGTGCCGAGATTGCCATCTCGCGTGGAGTCGATGTTTGTTCTTTCTCTGGTTCGGTTGTCGATGGCGAGGGTGGTGTTCCTGTTCGAAGATCGGCAAGCTTCTTGTCTATCTCAGACAGCTTCTCCTGAAAACTCCGTAGGAGCTCTTTCCTAGCAGATAGGAGGTCGAACATATCCACGATCCGTTGATACTCCGATACTCTAGATTCGAGCTCCTTCAAGTCAGCGGAGTACTTTTCAAGAAGGCGATCGCGCTCCTCACGTGTTATGATTCCCTGTATCTCAGACTCGTAGATCGTCGTGAGTGCCGTCCCGATTATGTCACGTTCCAAGGTCAGAACCTTGAGAACCTCACGAGAGCGTGCGACCTCGGATTCTTTCATGGGAGGTTCGATCTCAGGACTGGCTGACGTAGGAGCCTCTGACGCGTTCTGTCTTGGCTTCTTCCTCCAAAACGTCAGAGAGACAAGGAAGGGAAGAAGCCGCAACAGTGCTGAGCCGGTCACGGATCGCCCTCTTCTCAGGCGCCTATGTCGGAGAGTGCTGTTATAAATCCGGTTGCCATGTGCATGGGCATCTCCGCCACCCATGCAAGCAGATCCTTGCGAATTGTCAACATTTCGCTTCAATGGCTTCTTGGAATGGATTCTGGCATTCCTATATCTGAGATGAGGATTGTCACGGCGAGAGATCCGCCGCAGCGGAGAAGTCTATCGAAATCCGGTCAATGAAGGGTCTAGAGATGAAAGACCGCATGGCAAAAAATGCTAGCTAATCGGGTTTGAGTGACAAAGATGAAGGACCCAATATGCGGAATGTACGTTGACGAAAGGACTGCCATGATAAAGAAGAACGTGCGAGGGACGACCTACTACTTCTGCAGCGAAAGTTGCCTCAGGCAGTTCGAGAAACCCGAGGTTGAGCTTGCGAGACTCAAGGTTCTCGCATGCGTGGGCGCAGTCTTGACGATTCCTACACTGTTATTGACATACCTCTCTTTGGTTCCGCAGACGTTGAACAACTACACCCTCATGCTTCTGAGCGCTCCCGTGCAGTTCATCGTAGGTTTTCGCTTCTACAGGGGCACCTATGATGCCTTGAAGAACCGTATGGGAAACATGGATACACTGATCGCAATAGGCACAACTGCAGCATGGGTCTACAGCTTCATCGTCACCTTGTTCCCTTCTGTTTTCCCCTCGAGCGGCGTCTACTTCGATACTGCGGCACTTATCATTACGTTGGTGTTGGTAGGGAACCTTCTCGAATACATGAGCAAGGGAAAGGCATCGGAGGCAGTCAGAAAACTTCTAGACATGCAGTCGAGAACCGCGCGTGTAGTCCGTGGCGGTCGCGAAGAGGAGATACCTGTTGAGCTCGTTGAAGTTGGCGATTTATTCATTGTGCGACCCGGCGAACGCATCCCAGTAGACGGAGTCGTACTCGAGGGCCACACGTCCGTCGACCAATCCATGATCACAGGAGAAAGCATACCCGTCGAGAAGAGCGTCGGAGACCAGATCATTGGAGGCACCATCAACAAGGCCGGATCCGTACGCGCCAAGGCGGAGAAGGTGGGCGCGGACACCGTACTCTCAAAGATCGTACAGCTCGTTGAGGAGGCGCAGATGGCAAGGGCACCCATACAGAGAATGGCCGACAGGATATCGGGCTACTTTGTTCCAGCAGTCTTGGCGATCGCAACCATTTCAGCGTTGGCCTGGTACTTCGTCGGGCATATCGGGCCAAATTTCGCCCTCCTGGCCTTCGTCTCAGTGGTAATAATAGCCTGCCCATGTGCACTCGGAATCGCGACGCCTGCCGCCGTAATGGTTGGGACAGCGAAAGGCGCACAGCACGGGATACTGATCAAAGGTGGGGAACACCTTGAAACAGTTCAGAAGATAGACACCATCCTTTTCGACAAGACTGGAACGCTCACAAATGGAAGACCTGCGGTAACCGATGTCATCACTCTAGGCGACCTCCCCCGAGAAGATGGATTGCGGTATGCAGCAATCGTGGAGAAGAGGTCTGAACATCCACTCGCCGAAGCGATCCAACGCGAAGCCAGTCGCCTGAACCTGTCTATACCTGAGCCTGAGGATTTCTTCGCAATCCCCGGGAAGGGCGTCAGATGCCGCTACAATGGTCGTGACATCGCCTTAGGAAACAGGACTCTTACTTCGGACAGCGGTCAAGCCATCTCCGCCGAGATTGAGGCACAGCTGTCGAGCCTTGAGAATCAAGGCAAGACAGCCATGATTCTTTTGATTGACAACAAGATTAGTGGCTTGATGGCGGTCGCAGACACACTCAAAGAGCACTCTGCAGAGGCGATCAAACAGCTCAAGCGAATGAATATCCAGGTCGTCATGGTGACCGGTGATAATGAGAGAACCGCGCACGCGATCGGCCAGAAGGTTGGAATCAACCGTGTGATCTCACAAGTGCTACCGGATCAGAAGGAGCGGATTGTTGCAGAGATCCAGCGGGAGGGTCGACACGTCGCCATGGTCGGCGACGGCATCAACGATGCACCTGCATTGGCAGCGGCAGATGTCGGAATCGCTATTGGAAGTGGAACCGATGTAGCAGTTGAAACCGGTGGGATAGTCCTCATACAAGATGATCCCAGAGATGTCGCAGCAGCGATTCGCCTTGGCCGACGCACGCTAAGGAAAATCAAGCAGAACCTATTCTGGGCTTTTGCGTATAACACTCTACTCATACCCATTGCGGCGGGCGCGCTTGTTCCCGTTCTTGGGCCAGGCGTATACGATTACTTGCCATTTCTCGCTGCAGGCGCTATGGCGTTCAGTTCAGTCACTGTTGTAGGGAATTCGCTTCTTCTCTCGAGATTCAATCCTGCCATGGCAAAGTAGAACGTCTGAGGACGATGGACAGGAAAGCTGTCCCTGCGATTCTACTGCTTGCGCTCGAGTGAGAGCTTCGTCAGCTTCGGTCCGTATCTCTCCTTGTACTCTGTCAGACACGGCTTACAGCAGAAGTAGCGGTTGCGGTCCGCAACGAGGAGCGTAACCGGATCGCCCTTGATCTCTTGTCCACATGTATCGCAGATGAGCCTCACCCACTGCCCCGGACGGAGTGCCACGTTTGGCTCATCCTTCACAACACGAGCTACAACGTTGTACGTAAGCGACGACAGGTTCGGAATCGGGGATATCGTTGAGGACATGAGTGTCTGAAGATCATCTATGCCACCTGTAAACAGCGTGAAAAGTACATTGTGCTCGCCAGTCATCGCGTAGACGTTACGGATCTCCGGCACCTTCGCTAGGGCACTCAGGACCTCCTCGATCTTCCCCGGCTCGACCTTCGCCGTCGCCACCGCGAAAAGACCATTCGTTATCTTTGCGGCGTCAATTATTGGCGCGATCTTCTTGATCAACCCCATATCGAACATCTTCCGCAGTCGACTCTCGACAGTCGGGGTGCTCACCCCGGCCGTGCGAGCGATGTCCCGCAGCGAGCGTCTCCCATCCTCTGCAAGCGCTGCGAGAATGTGAAAGTCAGTATCATCAATTTTGTTAGGCATGATTCACACAGCCTAGTGTTTGGCAACGGATGTTAAAAGAGTTCTTGCAACTGCCCGGACCATTTAGTTGGATGATAGAAGGGGACACTCCCAAGCCTTTCAAAGGTTCTTTATCGCACGCTCTTCGAAAACCCTCAGAAATCGTTCGCCGTGAACCGAAGTCGCAATCTTGGCTCTTCGCTTGAACTCTACGACAAACTGCCATGGACGCCTATCTGCGATTGTCTGACCACGCGTTATGATACCCTCAGTTTCAACATCAACGGGATACTCAGCTACTTCGACCATTGTCGCGTCCACGACGTACGCCACAGCCATTGGGTCATGAAGCGAGAAGTCGCCCCACAATTCAATCAGTTTCTTGGAAATCCTATTGAGGAAAAGTGCGCCTCGAGTTGAGTGCGATACCATTCTATGGTACCGATCAGCGTTCAAGGTGGCTGTGGGATCAGTGGTCACGTCTAGACCGACCGCTGTGAGTTTCAAGCCAGAGTTGAACACTATCTTCGCAGCCTCGGGATCGACGTATATATTGAACTCAGAGACAGGCGTTACATTCCCGAAGCCATAGGGCGTCAGAGCGAAGGCTCCTCCCATTATCGTGACATCCTCCAACCTATCCACGATGTGAGGGGCCTTCAGAAGCGCAGATGCCAAGTTCGTGAGCGGTCCAACGCACACGAGATGTAAGCCTCCTCGATCAGCCTCCTCAATGATCACATCGACAGCGTGTCGACGATCAAGCTTCAGTGTTGGCCTAGGAAGATTGGAATCCCCAAGCCCATCTGAACCGTGAACGTATCCGGCGGTGAAAAGCTCTCTTTTGAGCGGGCGCTGGTGGCCCCGAGCCACAGCAATATCCCTAGCATCAAACGCCTCAAGCACTTTCAGAGCATTCTCGCTCGTTTTCTCTACCTCGACGTTTCCGCAGACGGTAGTAATCGCCCTTATCCTCAACTCCTTCGATCCAAGGGCAAGCATGATCGCTAGCGCATCGTCAATCCCAACGTCACAATCGATGATAACATCCTTCGACAAGTGGTACGGGCAGCCCCTATCGGCGTATCATCGTAGAGATCGAAGTCGCCATCTCTCTCACCGTCATCAGGTTCGGAGGAACCCCACAATCAGTTAGGGCGCGAGCGAGCTGCGTTATCTGTGGAGGCCTGATCTGTGCACCTTCCAGAATGTTGGTCTTCTCGAAGATCTGTCTCGTCTCGCCATCGGCAACTATCTTTCCTCCAGCGAGAAGGATGACCCTCTCCGCGACTTCCGCGACGAACCTCATGTCGTGCGTGATTGCGATTACCGTTGCGCCTGCGTTGTTCAGACTCCGCATCAGTTCGGCTACGCGTCTCCTCCCTTGATGGTCTTGGCCGGTTGTAGGCTCGTCCAAGCAGTAGACTTCTGGGCGGATTGAGATGATGGAGGCGATTGTCAGAAGTTTCATCTTTCCATAGTCAAGGTCATAGGGATGCGTCTGCTCGAAGCCTTTCAGGCCAACTGCGGCGATGGCGGCTTCTGTTCGCTCTTCGATCTCCTCTGGCTTCAAGCCAGCATTCTTGGGACCGAATGCCACTTCATCCCAAACCTTGCTCGAAAAGATCTGGTGGGAAGGATTCTGAAAAACATATCCGACAGTCAGGGCCAACTTGTTTGCAGGAACCTCAGTAGTGTCCGACCCTCTGACGAGAACCTGCCCTCTGGTCGGTCTTAGTAAGCCGTTGAAGTGTTTGGCCAGCGTAGTCTTTCCGCCGCCGTTCTGACCGATGAGAGCGATCGTCTCTCCTGATTCGATCATCAGGCTTACACCGTTCAGGGCCATGTTCTTGTTGTTGTAGCTGAACCAGACATCCTTGACATCGATCAAGGTCATTGCACGCGACCTCCGCGCACAAGCTTTCGGTAGAGACCGATCGCCCCATCAAGTGTGATGGGGTACTGATCTGAGCTCAGCTTGGCCCCTTCTGATATGAGATGAGAGAGCTCAGTTACACTTGGTGGGTCAACCCCAATTTTCTTGAGCTCGTCGACCTCTGTCAATACATCGCGCGTTGACCCCACCGATACAATCCTTCCCTCGTTCAACGCGATGATTCTGTCCGCAAAGGTTGCCAGTTCCTCTATCTCATGCTCCGCCACAATGATCGTGTAGCCTTCCCTGTTGAGCGCGCGCATTGTTTCAAGAACCTCAGTCTTCCCGACTGGGTCCAGCTGTGCAGTTGGCTCATCCATAACGATGATTTCAGGCCTCACAGCGAGGATCGTCGCTATCGCGAGCCGCTGTTGCTGTCCTCCTGACAGCTCGAAAGGCGATCGATCCTCTAAGCCTTCCAAGCCCACTTGTTTCAGAGATTCCCTGATTCGATCGAGCATCTCGTCACGTTGGAACCCCATCATGGACATGCCGAATGCAACTTCCTCGTCGACGCGGGCCGAGACCCCCGAGAACTGATTCGTGGGCTCCTGAAAGACCAAGCCAACCTTCAGCGAGAGCTCAGCGACGGTTTGTCTCATCGTGTCCAAGCCGGCAACAGTGACGCTACCCCCATAGGTCCCCCCGTAGAAATGTGGAACCAAGCCGTTGAGCGCCTTGCACAGTGTGGACTTGCCTGCCCCGTTTGGACCGATGATTCCGAACATCTCACCCTTCGTGACTCTCAGATTGATCTCGTGAAGAACGGGAAGATGGCCGGGATAGGAGTATGTCAGTCCCTCGACGGCAACGGCGACGTCGCCAGTTGGCATATTCTCTTACTCTTGCGTCCTCGCGTAGAAGAGCGAAACGGCTTAAATATTTCGACAACTCGATTCCGTACCATGACAACCGGAAAAGGCACCGGAGCAACTACCGTCGAGAAACCGGCGGGCTTCGCGATCCTTCAGATCGTCCTTATCCCTGTCATCGCAGCACTCAACTACGTTACAGGTGTGATCATCAACATACTGAAGCTACCACTCTTCATGGACACTTGGGCAACGATGTTCGGTACGGTCGTAGCAGGTCTTTGGGTGGGCGCCGCGGGAGGGTTCCTCTACAACATCATCATGGCGTTCACACTCTGGGGACTCCCGGCTTGGGTCTGGGGTTTCATCAACATCTACATCGCCGTGATCACTTGGGCACTTTGGCGAATTGGCTGGGTTACTGTCAAGAGCCCAGCAAAACTTGTTGCCGCGGGCATCATTGTCGGCGTCACTAACGTGGTCCCCGTGACGATCATCAGCTGGGGTGTCTTCGGACTCATGCCCACCTATGCTGGCACGGCGTGGATCTATGCCGCCGTACTTGCCAGCACCAACGACACCCTTTCCGCCTCAGTAGTAAGCAGCATCATCGCAGAAATCCCTGACAAACTGATCAGCCTTATCCTAGCAGCGGTCGTGGCTTCACGTATGCCAGCCCGTTTCACGCTCCGCCCTCCGAAGGCATAGCGGGAAATGTCAAGCACAGCGTTCGGGATACTCAGGTCCGGCTACGTGGCCCGTGACACGTTCGTGCATCGCCTCGATGGACGGACCAAGTTCCTCTTTTTTCTTTGGATCTCTCTATTCAACTACATCTTCTACGATCTCTACGTGACCATCGTGTCATTTCTCGTCGTGATGTCGCTAGCGTTTGTGGCACGCATTCAGAGATTTGTCGTGACGGTTCTCGTGATAATTGTGCTTCCGATTGTCTTGTTGGGTGTGGGGATCATTGGAGGACCATTTGGATTTGCTCACAACAAGACCGCTATCGCCGCGATCCAAGTCCTCGGTTTCACGATCGGTCTATACCTGGAGGGCACCGTATATGTATCGGTCTGGACTTCGCGTCTGGCGGTTACAATAACTGCAGCTCTTCTAGCGTATGTGACGACACATCCATCGGACCTTGCAGCGATCATGCTGAAGAGCCGACTGCCATACAAGTTCGCATACGCCTTCTTGGCGACCATTCAACTAATTCCGATTCTCACAAACGAGATAACAACGATCTATCAAGCTCAGGTGTCTAGGGGGCTTAATGTCAAAGCCAAGCTGATTGATCGATTCAAGAGCATTATCGTGCTCATGATCCCGTTGACGCTCGGAGCCATCAACCAGACGCAGATTAGAGCGATCGCACTCGAGTCACGTGGATTCAGTGCTCCAGTGAAAAAGGTGATGCTACGCGACCCGGTACTGAAAGCTTCAGATTATGCCATCTTCGCGATGATGGCCATAATCACCTGCTTCCTCATCTATCTCATATTGACACGAGGTCTCGTTCCATTCATGGTGGGGATTGAATATGTCAGACCGGGAGGATAGGTCGGTGGCCCAACAATGACCGAGACATTGCAGTACCATATCAAGTGTAGGAAAGGGGATGTGGCACGCTACGTGCTTCTTCCTGGAGACCCAGCTCGTGTCAAAATAATAGAATCCCTCTGGGACGAGTCACGCAAGGTCGCCGAAAACCGGCAATATGTCACCTACACAGGCAACATCTCCGGCGTAGAGATCTCAACTACCTCCACTGGAATTGGCTGCCCATCTACAGCGATCGCCGTCGAAGAACTGGCAAGATGTGGAGCCGACACATTCATACGAGTTGGAACATGCGGCGGGTATCAGAAGAATCAGAAGATCGGCGACATCGCAATAGCCACCGGCGCCGTAAGGTGGGAAGGCACCTCACGACAGTACATTCCCATAGAGTATCCTGCAGTCGGCACGCCTGAGGTTGTCTTGGCACTGGTCGAGGCCGCAGAGAAGATAGGCGTGGATTATCACGTGGGCATTACGAAGTCCAGCGATGGACTCTACGCTGGCATGGCGTTCGGAGGATACTACCAGAGTTGGATGAAGAACATCGAAGCCGACTTCATGAGAGCCAAGATAGTCAGCGCCGAGATGGAAGCATCAACGATCTTTACCCTCGCGAACCTGTTCGGTCTACGCGGAGGCTCTGTCTGCTCCATCATCGACCTTGTAATCGCAGATGAAAGCCAGAAGTCCGGTCAAGAGCTGTCAGTCGAGGAGGCCTTTCAGCCAAAGCCGGAATTCATTCTCAGAGCCTGTCGTTGTGCTGTCGAAGCAGTGAAAGTCCTCGACAAATGGGATGCCGATAGACAGGCCAAGGGGAAGAAGAGCTGGTTTCCCTCACTCAGCTTCCAAACCCGGACATGATTTGAACCCTTGTCAGACACCATTAACTCCCAACAGTCGTCTGGGAATTGAGGAATTTTCCGATTGCGCAGACCTTGTTCTGAAAGTCCCGAAACAAGCAACCCGGGTAGGGTCTGTGCGTCGTCGTAAGAATCAGACGATTACGACCGACCGCATGAATCACGCTTTCTGCAACGCCGACGAGTTCTTGGGCTGAGACATCCGGATTGCAGAGAAGGTCGACAGGGATCCCCGTGAAGAAAACACTCTCAGGCACCAATCTCCTCGGTTCTACGAGCCTTCTTGCCCACTCTCGCGCGTCTGTAAGGGTTGACTTGGACTGCAAATCCAATGGATGAAATCCTGAATATACACGAGAAAGTCGCGTAAGGTACGTGCTGATGTCTCCATCGCTGTGGAGGATAGAGTACTTGCCGCCTTCCATGATCGCCTGACCAAGGTTGATTTGTCTCTCCAGGATTCTCTCGGTGAAGTCTGGCCTGTAGACTGATCCCGTGTAGCTACAGAAGTCGTCGGCTATCCGTATGGAATCTATTTCTTCGTATTTCGTTGCCTGCCTTGTCACAGCCAAGAGCACGTCGTGGAACCTTCTGTGAATCAGATCGGCCTTTTGTCTATCTAGGATGGTCAGAATCGAGAAGTCGAATTGATGCGAAACTTGATCCAACCTTCTCGCTTCGGAGGTTCTTCCGGGGCTGCACGAATACTCCGAGTATTCAGTCGGACCGAGAATCTCAAGCTGAAACGACTTCGTCGAATCCACTTGAATGGTTTCAGCGACGATTTCGTCCATTTCCGCTTCAAGCGCATCCACGCTGGGCCAGTCGTAGTTGCCGGGGTCAAGACGGTCGCACCATTCTCGACGCGTTTCTTGGCCCCTTTTGAAAGGGCCTCCTTCTTCAAGGAAGTTGAGCGACCTGAACCAGCACCTGACTCCAACTATGTCTCCGACTTTCGCCTCCAGTGCAGGGTCGGCGAGCCAGTAGTAGATCGGGATTCTAGTAGCCTTGCCCTTCATCGCGTCCAGTACCAATTCCTTGGATGTCAACCCAACCGATCCTCTGACATATCAGGCACTTGTGGCGTTGGTCAGATTAGTCTGTAGATGTCACGTGTCTTTGCTTTATCTAGCCTCCGAGTTGATAGGAGCATGGCGAGACCAGTGGTTGACGTCGTGGTTGCTGGCGCGATAAACTGGGACATCAACCTTTTTGTGCGGAAGTTTCCCCAACCTGGCGAGGAGACTCCGGTTTTTCGGATCAGTAGAGTGCCGGGAGGAAAAGCCGGCAACGTGTCTGTAGCGGCTGCACGGCTCCTTGGTCCTCAGAGAGTTGGTATCCTCGGTGCGCTGGGTCAGGATGACATTGGTCAGACACAAATGCGCCTCCTCCAGGATGAAGGCGTTGACACATCCACGATCAGCCTGAAATCCAATGCCGAATCTGGACAAGCTTACATCGTTGTCGAGGAGTCTGGGCAAAATATGATTCACACACACTTCGGAGCCAACGGGATGTTGACACCTGCAGACATCTTGCATGAAGTGCCCCGCAAGATGATGGAGACAGCGAGAATCATAACCATCAGCGATCCACCTCTTGAGATAACCGACGCGATCACCCGGATAGCAGGTGATGGTGACAGGCTGATTGCTTGGGATCCGGGCCTAAGGGCTGAAGCCGGCATGGAGCAGCTACGTGAGACACTTCTCAGGGTCGACTACCTATTTCTTAATGAGATCGAAATCGAGTACATGACCGGAGCCAGAGAGCCATCGGAAGCGGCAAGTCGTTTGTCAAAGATCAACCCGGACGTGAAACCGGTCCTCAAGCTAGGCAAGGAAGGATGCGTGATGTTCAAGAAGCAGTCAGCGGTCCGAGTTCCCGGCATCGATATTACTGAGTATGGCTTGAGAGTCATCAACACGGTTGGTTGCGGCGACGCCTTCCTTGGAGCCTTTTCAGCGGCGAAGGCCTTAGATCTCAAAGATGAAGAGGCGCTAAGCTGGGCAAACTGGGCAGGCGCATTGAAAGCTGCAAGACCCGAAACAAGAGGTAGCCCAACAAGGCAAGAACTTGAAACTCGGATGGCTCGAGCCAAGATGAAAGCAAGCAGGTGACTATCGAGCATCAGACAAGACGGAAAGCAATTCCCATTGAGACTTGGTACGGGAATTCAGACCATATGAAATTGTGGAGCCCCGGCCGAGGTTTGAACTCGGGACCCTTGCCTTTCCAGCCGATGTTACCAAGGCAATGCTCTTGATTGCGAAGCATCTACCAGGCTGAGCCACCGGGGCATTGATCGTTCTCGTCGGACCGCTCTTCTAATAAGGTTTCGACCACGAGCAATACGCGCATCTCCGACTACATTTCTGAGAGGCGGCGGATTCCCGGAATGACAAGAAGGTGAGGGGGTCATCGGTCGCCGGAATCTGAATACTCAAGCGGACGTTTGAGCATATGCCATTCCTCGCCCTCTTTTAGCAAACGTTTAAGACGGCTTCTCCATGAGACGTGAACTCAACAACGGTAAGGAGGAAGAATGAATATTGGTCAAGCGATGTCCGTCATGCGGATACAACAATAGAGACGACGCCGTCTTCTGCTCGAGCTGCGGCGGTTCGCTCGCTGCCCCAGGCGTGCCGATGATGAAACCAGTGCCATCAGTACGTGTCGTGACCCCGGTGACACCCGGTGTACCCATGAGAGTACCACCTCCAGGGATGTGCTTCTACCACCCGAGCCTTCCGGCCGTCTACATCTGCAACCGCTGTGGTCGAGCAATCTGCCGTGACGACTCCAAAGCCTACATGGACCTAGTGCTATGCCCACAATGCTACGCGGGAATTGTCCCACCAATGGCCATGGTGCCACAAGCACCTGCTGCACCGGCATACGGCCCAGCACCGGCGCCCGCCTTCGGTCCGGTTCCTGGACCAGTGTTCGGGCCTATGGCAGCGCCCATGTTCCCCGGTGCTCCTGCTAGGTCACTTTGGGGATTCATCATTGCACTGGTCTCCGGAATCGTGGTGCTTCTCAACGCTGGCCTGTTGCTGGCGTGGCAGTTCTATGGTGGATCGTTCCTATGGGCGAACATATTCTTCTGGATCTGCAAGATCGACGGGTACAGTTGTCCACTGGCAACAGGTTCCACAGCAACGGGTAACATCTCCTTTGTGCTTGGAGCAGTGATAGGGCTCATCATCATTGTCGGTTCGATTTTGATGATCCTCGGCTACGGCACAATTGGCAGCATCGTCGTATTCCCGATGGCCGTTTTCAGCCTGATAATCGGCGGCGGCTTCATCGCGGGATTTGTACTCGGAATCGTCGGCGGCATCATGGGCATGATAGGACGATAGCCTATAGACAACCCCAGATTTTCTTTAACCTACCATTTGTTTGGTGTGTCCTCCGTGTCGTATGTCGCAATCTCCGGTCAAGTCATGGACAAGGTGGTCAATGAGGCTAGGAATCGCCCTGACGAGCAAGTCGTAGGAGTACTCGTCGGTGGACAGTCGGGAGACGCTATTATCGTTGAAGATGCTGTCACCGGACCTGCTGAGTCAGACTCGACTCATGCGACCTTGCCCGGAGACTCGATCGCGAGAATCGCAGATGATATAATTAACAAGAGAGTAAGAGGTAATATCGTAGGTTGGTATCATTCTCATGTGCGTGGCGGTGTCTTCATGTCCGAGACGGATGTGGAGACCCAACTCAAACTCCAACAATTCTCTCCTCTGGTGGCAGCAATGGTGATTGATACGCATACGGGAAAATCGGGCTTCTTCAGAGCGGACGCCAAGACAAAAGGTTCTTCGCCCGTACGATCAGAGGTGGTCACTGGCGGAATGCCACCTCCATTTGCGCCTCCTTCGACCCCAGGTGCATATTATCCGCAGGCGCCTCCGTCGCGACCTCCGACGCCTGTTCCAGTCCGCACAATACTGATTGCGGTTGTACTCATCGCTCTGGCAGTGACGGCTGGCATTGTGGCTCTGGTGGTCACGCGGCCGGCAACTGCCGGCGCGGGCAACTTGGCCATAGCTCACAACCCCCCCAACGGACCGTTCACGATCGCGTACCCGATAAGATTCGACGCGAACGTCACAGGCACAAACCTGAGCAATGTCACACTCGCGTACAGGATAATACAACAGAACCCGGCTGGTGGATTCATTGTCGGGGACTTGGTCAAGGCAGGCATGGGATTGAAAGCCGCTGGAACCGATTCGTATTTCTACGAAATGCCTGCGTCTGAAGTTGCGGGACTCTACATCAACTACTACATCTCCGCTTTCGACGCTTCGAACAATGTTGCCCGCACCGACGTCTACAACCTAGACATCGGCGATTTCGATTGGGAGCTGGATCGAACTGACGAGATCGTTGTCGTGCGTACAATAAGTACCCAAGTCCCAGTCAAATTGGTCTCTATCAACGGATTCAGCCGACCCGTCAAGATCACGGTGATAGGTTCACCTCCGGCCGGAGTCAGCATAAGGGCGACCAACCCGAACGTTGTTCCACCTGGCCCTGCTGTTCTGCAAATCACCAGCACAAGTCAAGCTGAGATCTCTCGGAGATATGAAGTGACCGTCGAGGCGGACTACACACCACCTAATGCTCCGGCGGTCCACATCACTCGCGACATAACGCTTGTTCTGACCGTGACAGACTTCGATTTCACCATTTCGCCGAGCTATGTAGAGGTTAAACGTGACAAGGAAGCTACGTACATCTTGAAACTGATAGTCTTTGACGGGCTTACGGCTCCCAACGGCTTCAAGATATCTGTTACCGGCCTGCCAGAAAAGACAAGTTGGAAACTCGTGCTGTTCGACTACAAGATAACCTCAGAGGAAAAGGCTGAAGTCACCTTCTATCTGGTGATCAGCGTCGAGTCGGGAGCTTCAACGGGCCTATACCTATTCGATGTCAGGATCACTGTCACTACTGGCGGGGGTTCCATCAGCAGATCAGTGACTAACATACAAGTGAAGATCATATAGGGACAGGTCTACACCAGGAGCCACTTCTTGGAGGTGAGAGAACAACTTGAAGCTTTTCGTTCAAGCCCCAATCGGACCACAGACAGGGCTAGCAGAAATCGATGTGATTCCCGACCACACAATCGGAGAGATCAAGCAGCAAGTATGCACCTCCTTCGGCGTCGACCCTGCGACCGTAGCGCTAATGTACGGAGGCATCATACTTGACGAGTCAAGCACGGTGAGCAAGGCGGGGATTCCAGAGAACGCCCAACTCGCTCTCATGCCCTACAATATCATCGGTGGCAACGGACGGTGAACATTCCGCTTCTCTACAAAGAGAAGAACTTCACAAACCACCAGTTTCCAACCGTAATGGCATTGAATGACCCTCCGACCTCATACGAGGGGATGTTGCGCTGCGAGAAGGGGGATGTCAAGACCCTCGCAGAGAAGAAGATATGGCCATTCACAGAGTACATAGACTGGAACAGATTCAGGCTTGACCTTCCAGACGAATACCCTCTGAAACCTCCCGTGGCAACTTGGCTGTCTGACATCTCTCACCCAAACATCGTCCCAAAAACAAGAAACGCTGTATGCGTTTCAATCCTCGGTGAGAACTGGCGTCCCGATCTGAAACTAGTTTCTGTCGTCAACGCTCTCTACTACCTGCTGTCCGATCCGAATCCAGACAATGTGTTTGACCATCCGAGTTGCCTCAAGGCCGCGAGTGTGTGCAGATCGTACGGTTTCCCAAAGATGACCAAGCACAAAACCTCCACACAGAACGATGTCGTGAGATTTACAATCGTGCCCGTTCCTCATCACCCAGAAAAAGAATCGGGACCTCCGGGCGATGTCATCCGCTTTCGAATCCCTGAGAGGGAGCGAAAGGAACACTAGTTGAAAGTCAAGGTCTCAATTCCATCGGTTACAGACATAGAACTCCGCGTTCTATCAACCGCAACAATTGACCTGATCAGGAAGAAAGCGTGCAGGCAGCTCGGAATCGAGGCCGACCTAACGAGCATCCTCCACGATGGAAAGCTCCTAGACGGCAACCGAAAGGTGAAAGCACTAAGGCTCGGACACAAACCGTTGATCCTAGACTACTTGTGGGCACGTCACCTGATACTCTGGGGGCAGGAGGGACAGAAACGACTCAGAAACGCGAACGTTCTCATAGCGGGCGCAGGAGCCATTGGAAACGAGGTAGCAAAGAACCTTGCAATGCTCGGCGTTAGACGCCTTCTGATAATCGATAACGACGTGGTCGAACTCTCAAACACAAGTCGAATGATCTTCTTCGACCGCAGGGACCAAGGGCTCAACAAAGCACTCGCACTTGCGCAGAACATCACTAACAAGTTCCCCTACGTAGAAGCAATGGCTTGGACAGGTTCGTTAGAGAACCTTCCCCTTGACCATCTCTTGACCACAGACGTCATTGTATGCGGATTGGATAATGTTCTCTCGAGAATATACCTCTCACAAGTTTCTAGGAAGTATTCCATCCCGATGGTGGATGGGGGTATTGTGGGATATCAGGGGCGCGTCCAGGTCTATGCGCCGCCGGAAATGCCATGCCCCCTCTGCGCCTTTCCTTCAGGCGAATACGGACGGATCGCTGGATTGAGGAATCCATGCGACGGGCCGGCGGAGGAGACCAAGATTCCGTCCTTGCCGACAACGATCTCTCTGGTTTCTTCGATTCAATGTCAAGAGGTTACGAAGCTCGTCATGGGTTACAGTCGATTCCTCCAAGAAAGAGCTTGGCCCAAGGAGACCGGGGAACCCCTCAAGGGGGTTCTTATGATAGATCTGAGGCATAACCGCTACAGCCTCATGGAACTGAAGCGAAACACCAACTGCATCGTGTGCGGAAAGAATGGAGTAGCTCATACGCAAGTACCCAGACTCGAGATCCCAGTCGAGCGTCTCAACAACTCGACGACCCGTTTGCATGAGATAGTCTCCGGGAGGATGAAACTCATAGACCAGCCACTGAGGCTCTTCTCTCACAGAGGGAGCAAGACCTTCATGGTTGAGAGAGGAAAATCCCTTCGAAATGCGAGGCTTCGAGCAAACAGCATTCTAACAGCAATCGCGGAGGACAAGGCAGAGATCAAAGAGGCGGTAGTCAGACTCTCGAAAGAATAGTGTTGCGGAGTATTCGTCGACACATCGAACGTTATCCATGAGTGGATGGAGCAACCGTTATTACATATCCAAATCACTATCAGGCTAGGTGTTGACGATGCGACAGTGCCCAACCTGTGGAAGCAAGAACGCTGACGACGCACTGTTCTGCAGCACGTGTGGAGTGACATTTCCACCGCAGTCAGTGCAGATCAGCGGTACCGCGATGAAACCAGTCCCGGTTGTCAAGACAATCACTCCACTGGCACAGGCACCCATACAGTATGCACCACCCATGGCCATCCCGCGGACTCAGATGATGATTGGCGCTTGCTTCTACCACCCGGAGCTGCCGGCTGGGTACATCTGCATCCGTTGTGGCCGAGCGATATGTGTGTCTTGCACGAAGCCGTACGGGCAGCTAGCTATTTGTCCACAATGCTACTGGACCCTTGCACCCCGACGTTAGGGCTGTAGAAGACCTTGATGCAAGCCTCCTACCCGAGGCGCCCCTTCTTTTTCAGCCTCTCCGTCGAATCCTTCAACTCCTCAATGGACACACGGAGATCCCTTGAGGCACGACTGAGCGAAATCTCACCGTGGCGCTTCACAATATACTCATAGACCCGCTCGTCCAAAGCTTCTTTCTCAGACGGCACTGCGACAGACCTGCGAGATCGAAGTGCTCCGCAATACTGGCAGTACTCAGCTGAGGAAGGTACTTTCGCTCCGCAGCTTTGGCATTCGATCAGAGGACCTCGATAGGGCGGCATTGCGCCAGGCCTTCTGACTTTGCGTCTTTCGAGACCGCGCTTGAATGACGATCCCAATCGTCCGAAGAATCCAGGGCGTTTCACAGTGATCATGACGACCGCTACAAGTGCCGTCACCGCTGATCCTACTACTAGAAGGAAGACCCAAGCTGGAGTATAGTCTGCGTTCCATACGGCTTCGACGACGTATGCGCGGTCGACTTGGACTTCTGCCTCAAAAGCGCCGACGGTGGTGACCACTGTCGAGGGATTGGATTGCCAGTCGGCGAGCGTATACTTCACTGGAAATTCTGATCCGCTGTAGACCACGCCGAACCTCGCAGTCTCACCGGAGAAGTACCATGCGCTACCCGTCGTCTGTCCTATGGGGGACTTCACCTCAAGATAGTACTGCGTTCGATACGTCAATTCTACGTGGTGTGATTGATCCATCGTGACTTCGATCGATGTCCCCTGCTGGGTTATCCCGTCAACGTTCCAAGAAATCAAAGCCAGTCGTTCAACTGAGCTGACTGTTATCAGCTGTGGGACTGGCCCGAGTCCAACAACCTGACCTGCATCATACCACGTAATGTTCGACATCCCCAGCGTTTGTCCAACTCTCGCCGGGGTGAAGTGAAGGCTCAAGAGATACTGAGTCTTGTACTTGGCAGTGATCCATTTCGGTGCGTCCATCTGAAGCGAGACGTGCGGGTTTGTGCTCGCCACGTCTCCGGTCCATTCGGAGAACACAAACCTAGTATCTGCAATAGCCGAACCTTCCGGCGCAGAGAAGTCTGCGACAGAACCAGCATCAAACCAGAGTGTTGATGGTGAAAAAAGCTCGACGGGATCATACGAAACTCGAAGGCTATATTGCGTCTTCCAAGCTGCGAGGGCTTTCTTGGGGCGGTCCATGATGATTGGTTCAGAGGTCATTCCCTCCCCTGATGCATCCCCTTCCCACCTGACGAAAACATACCTGACGCCTTCAGGCCCCGATGTCATGTTGGTGGTGATTCGGACGTATGCTGTTGCTCCCTCATCGTACCAGTCTGTGCCTGTGGGAGACCCATATGTCGAGATGACCTCGAGGTGATACTGTGTCTTGTATGTGAAGACATGCGTCCCTGTTTGAGTGAACGACCACAGGTTGTCTTTGCATAGATACCTGGTCGCGTTCGTTCCACTGACCATCGAGTCGACACTCAAGGTGTGCACTCCCCCGAGTGGGAGGTTCAGCTGCCTCGTCTCGCCTAGTTGAATCGTGCCGTTCAGAACTCCGTCCAGATAGTACTGAGTTCTCAAGCCTGAGGGAAGCCCGGCAACAGTGAATGATACCGAGTATCCCTGTGAGACAACCATAGCCGGAGCCAGAACTAACATGGCAAGGACGATCGTAGCCAGTGGCAGGACTTGCATCCTCGTCTGCGACATCATCCGAGCCAGCCCTGAATGACGGTACTCTAGGAATATTGGACTCCTAAAATATGTTGCACCACCAAACCTGTAATTGCCCGATGAAAATCAGAACGCAGCCATCAACTTCCATGACTACCTTGAGCGACTTGGTTCAGAACCTGATTCAAGTCAGAGTTCCGTGGGAAGGCGTTCCCTCGTGCAACGAGGACCAATAATGGCGAGATTGCTGCCTCAAGGCGCAACGGTCATAACTCGTGAATGTCACCAACTTCGTCATGGTCTCAACTGCGTACGCGAGAGGCAGAAGTCGAGAATACCAAGTGCTCAAGAAGCTGAGAGAAGAGGGGTGGTTCTGCAGTAGAAGCGCAGCGTCGCATGGACCGGTTGACGTTTTTGCAGCAAAAGGCGGAAGGATCCGCATGATACAGGTCAAGAGCGGGCGAAGTAAACTGAAACCTGCAGACAGAGAGACACTCAAACGGTGGGCTGAGGCCTATGCCGGAACCGCCGAAGTCTGGTACTTCGGAAAACGTACAGGCATTGTCAAGGAGGTCATTCTCGACGCCACGTCCAAGCACTAACTGGTTTGCCTCACAGCACAATATCAGCACAGGCTTGGTACCGGCATGGCCCAACGCTCCTGATGACACGTACTCGCAGACTGTCGGGTTCAACCTCGATTTGGTCAAAAACTGAGCTGAGCTTGAGCGAGACCTTGTCGCCTACTTCGTACCGATGACCTGCGTCAATGAATAGGTAGCAGTGGATCACACCGCGACAATTCCTGAGCGCGATCTTCGCAGTGGCAAGAGAACCTAGGGCCAATTCTGGCTAAGGTAACAAGACCCGATCACAGCGTCCAACGAGACAAGCGGAAACAATGCTTCTTGCTTCCCCACAGATCAGTTCAATCGGCTCGCGGACACGATTCAGCGCATTGTTCACACGGTGATAATGCACAGCAGCCGAATTGAGATCGAGCGAGTAGATCCTTGAAGGACGAGCATGTCTCGCGATCATTATCGAGAATGAACCTACTCCAGCGAAGAAGTTGACAACACATTCTCCATCGGACACGAGGTCAGCGACTCTCTTTCGCTCGTAGCCGAGCCTCGGGGAAAAATACGCCTTGGCAAGATCGACTCTGTAGACGCATCCAAACTCTCGATGAGTCGTCTCGGTTCTTATCTCTCCGGCAAGCCATTCGAGTCTACGTGTTCGGAACTTCGACTCCACCGGACCGGCCTGTCTTAAGACGACGCGCACATTCGGGGCAGTGCGAAGCAGGTTCTCCGCGATTGCAGCTGCTTTGTCCTCAAGCTCAGGTGGTACTTTGAGAATGGCAATGTCTCCTACGATGTCGATGCCTTTCCAAAGCTGTTCCAGCTCTTGCGAGCTCAGAATGCCGACGCTTGATCTCTCCAGCAATCTGAGGTGCCGTCGATCATCGTCTCGTGCTTGTACTGTGAAGTCATTGGGTGTCAAGCGATAGACCTGCTATGGATCCATCTCTGACTAGGGCGACGACTCTGCTGACAGAGTCCTCAGCAACAATCTCATATCCGGCGGCCTTCCCAATTTCCCTCGCGAATTGTCTGATCTCCGGTTGGTAAGGCATCGCCGTGATGGGGAGTCGTCGCTTCGATTCCCCCAACCAGCTGTACCCCTTGAGCTCAAGGACAGCAGGCTCTCCCTGAGACACTAGTCTCGAGTACTTCTCCGGTTTGTGCATGTTGTATCCTTTCACCAATGTGAGTCTCATCACAGTACGTGCGTGCCTCAGTCGAGACAACAGCCGCAGGCTAACCCCGACTCTTTCCCAAACGTTTACGATGAGTGGTTTCGTCAAAGCCTCATAGGTCTCTCTATCGGGTCCATAGACACAAAGGTATGCGTTCGTGGGCTCTATGCAACGTTGCAGCATGTCTTGCAGCCTATCTGGTCTCGTACCGTTTGTCACTAGAAAGGAAGTCATTCCCCTACGACGAACTTCCTCAACGAGATCCGCGATCATTGGATACAGCATCGGCTCGCCATCAAGAGAGATGGCGACGTGAATGGGGTTCATCGACTCCTCGAACCGCTCCCGCGTCACATTCGGGTTTGCCTTGAACCCAACCAAGAGCTTCCGTTGAGCCGCGATGGCACCATCGAGTATGGCACCCGGGGAATCCCAGTCGTGCTCGGCCCTGAATCGGTCCTCTGTATGAAATCTCCAACAGAAGACACACCGGAGATTGCAGAACTGAAGCGACGGAGTGAGTTGAATGCATCTGTGGCTCTTAGTACCGTACCATCTCTTGTAGCAGAGTCTGCGTCCCAGTAGCGCTGCCCTTGTCCATCTGCAAATCTGGATGCCTGAGTGTTTTCCTATCAGTCGGTAGCCTGCTCTGAGGTATCTTTGCGCCGTGACCGGTGCAAACCGTGACTCTTGGTTGACCGTTCGGGAGGAACTCATCTCTGTCCGCGTTCTCACCTAGTTGTATGGCTGGGTGTGTGCGCGAATTGGTTTCGGGGTTCCTGATTCGTGCTCTAGCGGTAGGGGACGAATTCTTTCCCGAGCAGTTCTCGTGCGACGACAATCTTCATTATGTCTGATGTGCCGTCACCGATCATTGATCCTCTGATCTCTCTCAGCCTATATTCGTCCATAGTTTCGGTTGTGAATCCGACGGCCCCTCGATTCTGGATGCAGTCATTCACAACATTGAAAGCGACCTGTGGCACCCAGAACTTGATCATCGCCGACTCCTTCGTGAATGGTTGTTTCCTGTCTTTCAGCCAGAAAGCGCGGTAGCAGAGAAGCTTTGCAGCTTGAAGTGCTGTGTAATCTTCAACGATGCGAAATTGGACAGACTCGAACTTGCCGATGGGGCTTCCAAAAGCCTTCCTTTGCTTGGCATACTCGATGGACTCATCAAGCGCCGCCTCGGCCATTCCAACCGTCCAGAGAGCGATGTATGCCCGCATTAGATCGAAAGTTTCCATGACGTAGTAGAAGCCCTTGTTCTCTTCGCCGATCAAGTTGCCTGCAGGTATGGCTACGTCCTTTAGGACGAAACCGCCGAACGAGAACAACCTCCACCCGAGTGCGTCAAAGACGTACTTCTCGATGCCATTGCGATCTGTCTCGACGAGAAACATGCTCACGCTCTTCGCATCACTCCCTGGACCGGTTCTCGCCATTAGGCAGTAGGCGGCGCACTCGTGGATGCCGGTTATACACTGTTTCTCGCCGTTGATTACGTACTCGTCTCCCTTCTTCACTGCTCGAGTCGAGATGGCTCCCGCGTCTGATCCGGTTCCTGGTTCAGTTGAGGCGACGCCGACAATCTTGTCACCTCTCACGAGCGACGGCAGCCATTTGTCCTTCAGTTCTTTCGAGCCATGCAGCCACAAGATTTCGGCCATAATGTCGCCGAGCGGGATCTGCCAACCTGCCCGTGCGATCTCTTCCACGGCGACTGCCATGGTAGTCGCGTCTCCCTCTTGACCTCCGTATTCCTTTGGCAACCTGAGGCAGAGCAAACCCGCCTTGCCCATCTTGCGATAGATCTCCCATGGGAATTCCCCTTTTCTTTCGTACTGGCGGATCTTTGGTGCTATCTCCTTCTGCGCGAATTCCCGGACGGTACGCCGGAAGAGTTCCTGTTCCTCGGTGAAGCTGAAGTCCACTCCAGTCCATCTCCAGCCCATTATGATGACTGATTGCGCAGTCGAATTGTTGATAAGCTTGCCTTCGTGGCTTGAATCGGTATAGGTGAGTTGACTGTTTCCCCTTGAGGCTGAGTACCAAGTCCACATCGATGGCCCGAGCATTGAGCCAGTTCCGTTTGCTCCCCACTCGACTGGAAACCCATGGCGGCTTGATTGCCGCGAGAGTCGAAACCGACCCTATCGTCAGATTTTGCGTCGGCCTACAGATACATCTTGATGACGCCTCTTCTGACGAGGACGTACATCACAATGATGCTGAAGATCAGTTCGACCACAAGGTACGAGCCGTTGTAGATCGCTGAGTATAGAATCGGATTCATCTCGCCAGCATAGGTTGCGAAGAACACAACGCCGGAAATGAAGTGACATACGAACCTTCCTAGGATGCCAACGACCGTTCCGAGTATCGGACGCGTCATGAACAGTCCTGCAAGACCTAGGGCCCCGAACGCTAGTGGATAGTCAAGCAAGAACTGAACGGGGTGGACTATGAAGGGCTCCGGAAACATGTCCACAAGACCGAAGACGACCCCTCCGAACACCCCTATCCTGATTCCCCTTCTCAGAGCCAGCCAGAGGATTGGAACCATGCTCACTGCTGTTACGGATCCGCCCTGTGGCAGCCTGAATAGCACTATCAAGTTCAAGACATACGCTAGGGCTACGGCAACAACCACTTCAGCGATGATCTTCGTTTGACTCCTCATTCAACCCACTTCCTAGGGGCGGGTTGAACCAACTGAGAAGTACCCTTCCTTCGCCAGCATTATCTGGATCAGGTTCAAAGGGTCGACGGCGCCAGCCGTCCTCTCAGCCAGGTAGACCCAGCTCCCCACTGTTGGTGAAGTAATGCAACCCTATATAACTCAACTGATTGCAGGTCACTGGCAGATCGTGGAGTTCTCCTAGCTTGATCGTAATGCTACGCGACACGTGATTTCATGCGAAGTCTTTTGCTCAATGAACTACCCTTTTCAAATGAAACACTGCTCATGGTTTGTGAAGGCGTCTATATGAGTGGGTGGGCGATCTGGATCACAGGATTGCCCGGTAGTGGCAAGTCCACGATCGCGAGCATTCTGAAAAGGAAACTGCTCAGAGAAGGAACCCACGTTCAGATAGTCTCGGTTGAGATGCTGAGAAAGGTACTCACGCCGAAACCTAGCTGGAGCGAGGAGGAGAGGGACATGGTCTATGGAGCCCTTGTCTACTTCGCAAGTCTCCTTACCCGAAACAACGTGAATGTTATCATCGACGCAACAGCAAACAGGAAAAGATACCGTGATGCCGCGAGGCGCAGCATCAGGAGATTCGCTGAGGTCTATCTGAAATGTCCACTCGAGGTCTGCATAGAGCGGGAGATCAGAAGGAAGAAGAGATTCGGAGCGCCCGCGAAGATCTACTACAAAGCAAAGACGGGCGCCAGTAGAACTGTTCCAGGAGTCGGAGTACCATTCGAGGAGCCACCCAATCCAGAACTTGTTTTGGAGACATCGAAGTTGCGAGCGAGCGCCTGCGCGGACAAGATAGTCGACTTCCTGCGCCAAGAGTTCGACCTGGAACAGTAGAAGAAAACCACCATCGCTAGTGTTTTCTAGAGGGCGAGCGCCCTAACCGTTGTGGAAGCGCCGAGAATGACCACTCTGGAGGTCAACGCGCTACGAGACTATCTTCGCTCACTGCATCGGGAGTATGTCAAGATCATGTCTGTACACGAATTGGGAAGGGCAAAGAGAGCAAGACCGACCGGCAGGCTGAAAGGCTTCGGTTTCGGCACACCATACCTCGTCGAGTACCAAACCGGTGGCAAACGACATAGCGGCGTCTTTGAGACCATGCGGCCTGGCAGTTTCGGGCACGATTTCCCCTCCGATAGAGCTCAATCGCTATTGCTTGCCCACTCAACCTTCAACCGACTACCAAGACATGCTCATTCAATAGATGTCGGCGTGATCACGAATAGAGGGAAGCTGAGATCGGTAGGTGACTTCTCGGAATTCTTCATCTTCGTAGAGAAGGTCGAAGGCCAAGAATACTACAAAGATGTCGGAAGGATCAGGGACTCCGGTGTTCTGACTAAGACTGATCTCAAGCGATGCGCAGTGCTCTCAGACTATATTGCTCGTGTTCATTCCGTCAAGAAGAATGCGCCTAACCTGTACGTGAGGAGAGTGAGAGAGCTCATAGGTCATGGCGAATGCATCATGGGCCTGATCGATAGCTACCCTAGGCAGTCCGATTTCGTACACGAACATGGACTCCAAGAAATCGAGAAACGGTGTATCGATTGGAGATGGAAGCTCAAGAACAGGACCCATCGCTTGTGCAGAGTCCACGGCGACTTTCATCCCTTCAATGTCATGTTCAGAAAGGGAACGGATTTCACAACGCTAGATAGAAGCCGAGGGGAGTGGGGAGAGCCCGCGGATGACGTTACCGCCATGTCGATCAACTACATCTTCTTCTGTCTCCAGGTACGCGAGGACTTGTCGGGCCCTCTCGAGCAACTCTACGGTTTGTTCATGAAGAACTACTTGGACAAGACCGGAGATGAGGAAATGCTTGAGGTGATCCAACCCTTCTATGCTTGGAGGAGCCTCGTCGTCGCAAACCCTACCTGGTACCCTATGCTGTCCACGGATGTCAGGAGAAGACTCCTCAACTTCACGCGGGCTGTGCTGGAGTCTGAGAGGTTCGACTGGAAAGACGTGAACCGCTACCTACGGTAGCATTCCCGTTTACGCTCCAGAAGGGTAGCGTCATATGTTGCCCGCATTCTTGGGCAACATGCGAAGGGTGTATCTAGCCTGCATAGGGGCTAGGCCGCCCGGTGCAGCGTGGAGCTAGTACCCCATTTCGACTCGTGGGGCTAAGTTTTTGCCAGTGTTAGATCATACCCTCGGCACTTGAGCGTGCCGTAGTATTCGAGATGGCATCAGTTCATCCAGTGGAGAAGGGCAAAGAAGCTGAGCTGTACAAACCTCTCACGGAAGGGAGAGTAAGGTGCATCGCCTGTGCGCGATACTGCAACATCCCAGAAAGCAAACCGGGTTTCTGTGGCATCCGCCAAAACATCAAAGGAAAACTGCACCTTCTTGCCTACGGAAGAATCACCGCAAGTCACGTAGATCCAATCGAGAAAAAACCGTTAACCCACTACTTGCCGGGCACGAAGATATTCTCGATCGCGACCAATGGCTGCAATTGGAGCTGCGCCTACTGCCAGAACTATGACATGAGTCAGCGAAGGGTTGTGGAAGGCGCACATGTCACACCTGAGCATATTGTAAGCCTGACCAAGCAGTACGGATGCCGGAGCATCGCGTACACGTACAATGAACCAATAATATTCCTTGAGTTTGCACACGATGTCGGTGTTCTTGCACGCAAAGAGGGAATTCACAACGCGTTCGTCTCAAACGGCTACGCCACGCCAGAAGCCGTGAACATGATAAACGATTTCCTGGACGCCATAACTGTCGACTTCAAGGGCAACGGAGAGACAGGTTTCCTTCGCCGCAATGTAGGCATCCCCGACGCGGAACCGGTCTACCAAACACTTCTTGACCTGAAAAGAAGAAAGATACACATCGAAATCACAGACCTCGTCGTACCCAAGATAGGTGATGACCTTCAGGAAGCCCGGAAGCTTTCCCGGTGGATCTTCGAGAATCTGGGGCCCGACACTCCCACACATTTCCTGAGATTCCATCCCGACTTCAAGCTGAGCCATCTGCCGTGGACATCAGCTGAGACACTGGAACGCCATCACGAAGTAGGGAGGGCGGAAGGGCTGAAGTATGTCTACGTGGGGAACGTTCCGGGTCACCCGCTTGAGAATACATATTGTGCTGGGTGTGGGGCTGTTGTGGTCAAGAGGTACGGATTTGACATAACGGGCTGGTACTTGGACAAGAACAACAACTGCCTGAGCTGCGGTGAGCATATCCCGATCGTGGGAACGCTCACTCAATCTGTTGATGATGACCGATTCTTCCCTGTCATGCTCGAGCAATAAGCTTGGGCTTGTTCCCTAAGGCTGCGACAAGAGATCGCGCAAAGAAAGGGGTGAATGAACAAGAAGTCTACTGTTCAGAGAGTTGCTTGGACAGTTCCTTCAGAAGTTCCCTCTGTCTGCTTGTCAGTTTGGTCGGTACGCGAACTAGGACTTCGACTAGCTCGTCGCCCTTCCCCCCACGAACCCTAGGCATCCCTCTGCCCCTCAGCCTGAAAACGGTGCCAGACTGCGTGCCTGCCGGTATCTTCAGCCTCGCATTGCCATCGAGTGTGGGAACGTCGATCTCAGTTCCCAACGCCAAGTGCGGAAATCCAACCTCTGCTCGATAGATGAGGTCATCCCCGTCTCTATGCAGGAATTCGTGAGGCCGCACATGCACAACAACATAGAGATCACCTGGCTGATCACCGGATTCGCCAGCCTCCCCTTCCCCTGCCAACCTGAGGTGACTACCAGACTCGATCCCAGCCGGAACCTTGATGGATATCTTGCGAGTACGTCGCACGCGCCCTGTACCCACGCACTCGACGCATGGCTCCTCGACGACGGTCCCTCTCCCGCGACACGTACCACAGGACTCAACCCTAACGAACCGTGCGAAGCCGGCCTCTTGGACGTGTTGCACCTGTCCTGTGCCGTTGCATCGCGAACAACGCTTCGGCCTTGTTCCCGGCTTTGCACCTGATCCGCCGCAGGTCTTGCACACTTCCATCCGGGGAACTTCAATCTCGCGGCTTGCTCCTTTGTATGCCTCCTCAAGGGAGATGGTTGCGTCGTATCTCAGGTCGGGGCCACGCGATACCCTGTATCTTCCTCCGGTTCCGAAGAATCGATCGAAGATGTTGTTGAATCCCCCGAATCCGAACCCTATGTCTCTGAAGATCTCGCCGAAATCTACTCCTCTAAAGATGTCATCCCATGAGTAGCGGCTGTCTATGCCGGCGTGGCCGAACTGGTCATACTCTCTTCGTTTCTCGTCGTCAGACAGGACGGCGTATGCTTCGGAGATCTCCTTGAACTTCTCCTCGGCATCAGGAGACTTGTTCCGATCCGGGTGATACTGAAGTGCTAACTTTCTATAGGCGTTCTTGATGTCCTCCTTGCTTGCATTGCGCGAGACAGTGAGGACATCATAGTAATCGCGTCTCTTCAATCTGGCTCAGCCGTTGATGTACTGTCGACCTGGTCCTACTTCTTCTCGTCCTTGACTTCGTATTCTGCGTCAACCACTTTCTTCTCTCGTTCCCCTTCGGCAGGTCTGCCGGCACTCGCCTGCTCCGCCTTAGCCCTCTCTTGTGCGACCTGCTGGTACACGATGGTTCCGACTTCTTGCAGGACCTTGGCCAGGGCCTCGCTCTGTGTTTTGATCGGCTCTACATTCTTTCCGGCAAGCGCCTTCCTGAGTTCATCGACAGCCTTGTCGAGCCTCTCGACTTGATCCTTTGTCAACTTCTCGGCAAGATCCTTCTTCGTCTTCTCCGTTGTGTACATCAGCGAGTCCGCGTTGTTGCGAACTTCCGCTTCTTCCTTGCGTTTCTTGTCCTGCTCCGCGAACTGGTCTGCCTCTTTGACCATTCGCTCCTTCTCCTTCTCGGACAGCTTCGTGGAAGCGGTGATGGTGATTCGCTGCTCCTTGCTCGTCCCTAGGTCCTTCGCCGACACATTCAGGATCCCATTCGCGTCGATGTCAAACGTAACCTCGATTTGTGGGACGCCTCTGGGAGCTGGCGGAATGCCGACGAGGTTGAACATTCCGAGCGAAACGTTGTCACTCGCCATTGTCCGTTCACCCTGAAGGACGTGCACGGTCACGGTTGTCTGGAAATCCGCCGCGGTCGTAAAGATCTGACCTCTCTTGGTTGGAATGGTTGTGTTCTTCTCAATTATCCGAGTGAAGATTCCTCCAAGTGTCTCGACCCCGAGCGAAAGAGGCGTCACATCAAGTAGCAGAAGATCCTTGACTTCTCCAGCAAGAACAGCACCTTGGATCGCTGCTCCGACAGCAACGCATTCCATTGGGTCGACACCTCTCTCTGCAGGTTTACCAAAGCTGTCCTCGACGAACTTGCGCACTAGGGGCATTCGGGTCTGTCCGCCGATGAGGATTATCTTGTCCACATCGGCAAGGTTCAGTTTCGCGTCATCGATTACCCTCTTGATCGGTGTTGAGATCCTTTGAACGATCGGGAGAGCCAGCTCTTCGAGCTTTGCTCGTGTTATTGTCACGTGCAGGTGCTTGTCCTGTAGTATAAACGGCAAGTCCACGTCGGTCGTGACAAGCGTTGAGAGTTCGATCTTCGCTTTCTCGGCGGCCTCTTTGAGCCTAGTCATTGCCATCTTGTCGTAGCTCAGGTCAACTCCCGTCTGCCGTCGAAACTCGTCCACAAGATATTCCATGACTGCGTTGTCAATGTCAGCTCCACCCGTTTTCGTGTCTCCACTGGTGGCTAGGACTTGGAAGACACCGCCTCCGAAGTCCATCAGGGTCACATCATGAGTCCCGCCACCGAAGCTGAAGACTAGGATCTTCATCTCCTTCTCGAGTTTGTCCAGTCCGTAGGCGAGACACGCTGCCGTGGGCTCGTTGATTATCCTGACAACATCGAGACCGGCTATCTCCCCGGCGTCTTTCGTTGCCTGCCTCTGATTGTCGTTGAAGTGAGCGGGAACCGTTATCACCGCCTTCTTCACAGGTCCACTGAGGAATGTCTCCGCATCCCGCTTGATCTTCTGAAGGATGAATGCGGATATCTGCTGTGGCGTGTACTCCTTGCCTAGGATTGAAACCTTGTAGTCGGTACCCATCTTCCGCTTGATCTCGAATACTGTCCCATCCGGGTTGGCGGTTGCCTGCCTCTTCGCGGGTTCGCCGATGAGCAGCTGCCCGTCCTTCGTGAAGGCCACGACCGATGGAAACATCTTGCCAGCCATGGTCGGACCCTCAGCGCTCGGAACGACGGTTGGTCGCCCGGCCTCCATGATAGCGGCTGCTGAGTTAGTGGTTCCAAGGTCTATACCTAGTATCTTCTCCTTAGCCGGTGCCCCTGACTCACTCAAACTGACTCACTCCCGCTCTTGTCTGAACGATCGGATTCCGCGATGTGCGGAACTGCGATTTTAACAATGCTCGGTCTGATGAGCTTCCCTCTCAGGGTGAAGCCTCCCCTGATTTCCTCAAGAATGGTACCCTCCTCCGAATCATCGCGTGGAACACGCTCGACTGCCTCGTGCAATGCCGGATCGAACTTCTTCCCTGCCGTCTCAATGGGAGTCAAACCCTCGGCCGTAAGAAGCTCGCGAAACTTCTTCGAGACAACCTCGAGACCAGTCACTACACCGCTTGCATTCCGGACTTGTTCCGCCGCCTTTATCGCGAGCTCGAGTTCGTCCACAATTGTGAGGAGCTTCTGGATCAGTCTGCTTTTCTCTGCCTCGACTCTGGAGTCGATCTCTTGGTTGAGGCGTTTTCGATAGTTCTCAAAGTCGGCTTGAGCGTACAGGAGCTTGCTGAGATACTCCTTCGACTTCTCCTGTTCCTGCCTAAGTTGCTCTTTCAGGGAAGAGACCTCGTCGACTGGAATTGCCTGCAGTTCTGCTGTTTGCGCTTTGGCCGGTGGATGCTGTGCCAAAGAGAGCGTCTTCCTCTCCTTCTCTGACTTCGATCCGCTTCCCTTTCGGGAGGATTCCTTCACGGCAGTTCCCTTGGAAGCGTCCATGCAACGTGCCTCACAGATTACCCTTCTAGGAAAGCGAGAAGTTCAGAGCCACAGCCGTTTTTCCTATAAACTTTTGGGCAGATCAGCCACTACGATCCCGCGTTGGAGATCGACAGTGTCCCAGAGATCACATGATATGGTCCTCGTAATCGACTTTGGTGGACAATACTCGCACCTCATTGCTCGGCGGATCAGAGAATGCGAAGTCTACTCTGAGCTTGCCCCTTGGGATGCGAGCATCGACCTCATTCTCACTAAGAAACCGAAAGCGATTGTGCTCTCTGGCGGCCCGGCTAGCGTGAATGATAAGAACGCACCGAGATGCCAGATGAAGATCTTCGATCTCGGCATTCCCGTCTTGGGGATCTGTTACGGACTCCAGTTGATGGTCGACGTCCTAGGCGGCACAGTCGAGCGCCCCTCGGTACAGGAGTATGGGAGAACGGCAGTCTACTTCGACAGTCATGATGATCTGTTCGAGGGGCTTGGGAACCAGACCATATGTTGGATGAGTCATGCAGACTCCGCAAAGAACCTCCCAGAAGGGTTCAAGGGAATCGCGCATTCCGCACACAGCCCGTATGCCGCGATCAGGAACGAGAAACGCCTACTGTTTGGGGTACAGTTTCATCCAGAGGTTGCTCACACCGTTCAAGGAAAAGAGATCATAAAGAATTTTCTCTTCGCGATAGCGAGATGCAAAGCCACTTGGAAGATCGCTCCATTTGCGGATGAGGCGATTGCCGAGATCAGAAGCAAGGTCGGGAATGAACGTGTTCTCTGCGCAGTCAGCGGAGGAGTTGATTCCACAACGGCAGCGGCCCTTGTAAACAAGGCAGTGGGAAATCAGCTCACTTGCATATTCGTCAATCACGGGTTACTGAGGAAAGGGGAGGCAGAACAAGTAGTGGACATCCTCAAACAGATGAATCTCAGGACCGTTTACGTAGATGCCTCGGAGAGATTTGTACGGAGACTCAAAGGAGTCTCAGACTCTGAGCGCAAGAGAAGAATCATCGGAGAAGAATTCGCCCGAATATTCACGGAAGTCGCAAAGCAACACGGAGAATTCCAGTGGTTGGCTCAAGGCACACTGTACCCTGACGTAATTGAGAGTGCGCGTACTGGAAGTCGCGCGTCGAGAATCAAGACTCACCACAACGTTGCCGGCCTTCCCAGGTGGATCACTTTCAAGCTGATCGAACCGCTTCGATTTCTATACAAGGATGAGGTGCGAATGCTTGCTGACGCTCTCAAGATACCCAAGGAGATCACATCAAGACATCCATTTCCCGGGCCGGGGTTGGCAGTGAGGGTCCTTGGTGAAGTGACTCCGGAGAAACTCACGATATGTCGTGAGGCGAGCGACATTGTCGAATCGGAACTGAAGTCCGGAGGAATATACGATCAAGTCTGGCAAGCGTTCGCTGTCGTCGGAGACGACCTTGCGGTCGGAGTTCTCGGTGACGAAAGGAAGCTCGGGCACGTCGTTACAGTGCGGATCGTCGAGTCACTCGACGGCATGACCGCTGACTGGGTTCGCGTCCCTGACTCACTGCTCTCCCGGATAAGCAACAGAATAACGAACGAGATTAAGAACGTCACATGGGTCACCTACGCCATCTCCTCCAAGCCTCCGTCAACGATTGAACCATGTTGACCGACCGGCTAGGAAGTTCCTGTAGTTGTCGCTGGGCTTGGGAGGAAGAGGCCATCGCAAAAAGGTAATCCGCTAGGAAGCGGATCCAGCACTGAGAACCGAGTTGGCTGAGTTGAAGATAGGTGACTGCACCATCACGGTGAGGCTGGGAGACATAACGCAGGTACAAGCTGATGGTATTGTCAACCCTGCAAATAGCCGATTGATAATGGGAGGAGGTGTTGCAGGAGCAATCAGACGAGCTGGTGGTTCGGAGATCGAGAGGGAAGCCTTGTGCAAGGCACCCATCAAGGTCGGTGAGGCTGTTTCGACGACTGCAGGGAGACTCCAAGCTAGGCATGTGATTCACGCTCCAACAATGCCAAGACCGGCAATGGGTACGAGCTTGGCGAATGTGGCAAAAGCCACTGAGGCAGCACTGAGGGCGGCGGAGGAGCTTAGACTATCAAGCATCGCAATTCCGGGGATGGGAACGGGAGTTGGTGGGGTTCCTGCCGAGGAAGCCGCGAGGACTATGGTAGGAGCGATCAGACAACATCTGTCCCATGGAAGCACCCTGAGAGAGATCCTTCTAGTTTCCGTCGATGAGAGACTATCAAGGGCCTTTGAATCAGTTCTGGGAACATCTCCGCCGTGAATGTGCGCTCTGGTGGTCTGCTACCACCAAGCCAGCCAACGATTGACCCTTCGCGACGTGCGGGCTGAGGACCATCTTCTCGTAGGATGATCGTAGAGCGTGTTCGATTGATCGCTGAGAACAACGCACCTTCAAGAAGTGGGATTCGCATCGACAGTCTGATGATCCAATTTGGGGAAACGGAACCATGGCGCGGGTATCATGCAAGATGGCTGTGTTCAACCTACACTCCACCTTGCTCGTTGTCACAGCAAACACGACTGAGACAACCTCCGCAGATCTGCAAGCCAGTATTCGGTCGATGTGCCAGAATTCCTTCTTCATTTTCTTCAGATGACGGTTGATTCTTCGTTCCAGCGAGGTTGAACCTAAACCAAGTGCCGAGCCAGTGTAGAGATAGAGGCCTCGCTTGAACACAAGACGTACATGCCTTGCCAGCTTGACTCTGCAGGCGCGATTCAAGCGAATGACAAGAGTATAGACCCCGCGACGGGACTGGCGTCTTGGCAGCCTAGAAGGTGACCGTAAAATCAAAGGGCACATCAGGTAGCCAATTCATCTAGGTCGTTCGTACGCGAGGCTTCATTCCTTCCTTGCACTCACCCGCGTCATGGTCAAACGGGATCTCTCGACCTTCACAGAAAGCCGAAAGGTTCTCCAGCAAACCTGTCCAGTAGAAGATGATCGATTCCCGATCGTCCTTGCCTTCGTATGCATCGACATGATCGAACACGATCAATGTTGACTTGCCTTCTCTCTTTTCGACGAAGCTCCAGACGCCTATGCCAGAACGATGTCGGAGTATCTATGGACGATCGTGTGGTTCGGCACTACAGCGAGGATCTCAGCGCTCGGATGGTTGTCTTCAATCAGCTTTCCGCCAACTTCAAACTTGTCAATTCGAGATCTTGGATCATACCATGTCTCCAGCGCCTTCTCTTCTCGAAACGCCCTGAAGACCCGCGCGACGGATGCATCGACAAGCTTCTCCAAATGAATCGTGCGGACCAACTACATGCGATCCTCCTGAATAGGAATTATGATGGCTTCCTGCTCGACCCCTTGATTTAGCGCTTGCGAGATGCGTTCGTCAAGTCTAGTGGAATCCCGGCTTGTCGAGTAGGACATCACTCAGGAAACGGAGGAATGCAGGAGACAGGCGAGAATCGGCAGGCAATTAGCTACGCAAAGTCTATTTTCTCTCGTCGGATATCGTCTCGACGAATAGAAGCTACGTAACCTTGGTCGTGGTGCTGCCAACTGAAAGCAGTGATCTTGGCTGGAGGATATGCAACCAGACTCCGCCCGATGAGCTACGCGCTCCCTAAGCTTCTCTTTCCAGTTGCCGGCAGACCCATATTAGAGCAAACCATCGAGCACCTGTCATCCTTCGGTGTTGACGAGGTGATTCTCGCCGTGAACTACATGGCGGATCAACTGAGACAACACTTCGGGGACGAATATGGCGGAGTCCGAATCAGGTACTCGCTCGAATCGCAGCCACTGGGCACAGGTGGTCCAATCGCGCTTGCCCGTCACTACTACGACAAGAATGAGCCATTCGTAGCGATGAACGGCGACATTCTCTCAGATATCGACTTACACCAGATGAAGAAACTCCATGAATCCAATGATGTGCTGGTCACCATCGCGCTACACGAAGTGGATGACCCAACGCGCTTTGGCGTCGTGAGACTTGACGAGCGCTCGAGGATCAGGGACTTCGTGGAGAAGCCGAGCCTAGCTGATGCACCAAGCAAGCTCGTGAACGCCGGAGTCTACCTGATTGAACCACAGACGGTTGATCGGATCCCAGTCGGCAGGAAGGTTATCATTGAACGCGAAGTCTTCCCTATCCTTGCTGCTGAAGGTGAGCTCTGTGGATACGTTCACCCTGGAACTTGGTTCGACATAGGCAACATGTCCGACTTCCGCAACGCGAATTTCGCACTGCTTGAGAGCAAGACGAGGGGAGGGCTCCTTGTTGGAGACGCCGCGCGAATCTCAAGCTCCGCGACTTTAGCCGAGCCCATTGTCGTGTCGGACGGAGCGATTATTGAAGATGGAGCCCGGCTCGGACCTCGCACAATCGTCGGTCGCCGCGTGCGCATTTGCACAGACGCAAGTGTCAGGACAAGCGTGGTATTTGACGATGTGCACATAGGAAGCGACTGTTCAGTCGAAGGAGCCATCCTAGGGAATTGTGTGACGATAGGAAACGGAGTCGTTATCGAAGAAGGATCAGTAGTTGCTGGGTACACGAAAATACGGGACAACATCCGAATCGCGCGCAATGTCTGCGTGCACCCCTACAAGGAAATCGATGAAGACATACTGACATCAGGACATGTGGTGTAGAATGGCGGTGGGGCTAGACGAACGCCGATTATTCGGCACGAACGGTGTAAGAGGAGTCCTAAACAAGGAACTCACGCTTGAACTAGTCCTTGAGCTTTCACAGGCAATCGGGACTTTCTTCAAGGCTCGGAAGATGGTTGTTGGATCAGATGGTCGTACTAGTAGCCCCGCACTTCGAAATCTGGCAATGGCTGGACTTGCTTCCGTAGGTTGTGTTGTCTACGATATCGGACAGGCGCCCACTCCGATGATAGATTTCCTGACCACTACTTGGAGAGCAGGCGGAGGCATTGCCGTGACTGCAAGCCATAACCCTCCGGAGTATAATGGAATCAAGACCATTGCCTCAGACGGCATTGAAACCAATCGGGAGGAAGAACTCGAGATCGAGAAGATCTACTTCAGCCGGTCGTGGACAAGAGCAGCTTGGAATCGGGTGGGCGACATAGTGAGAGCTCCCACTGGACTCCCTGAGTACATTAATTCAATCAAGAGACAGGTCGATGTCGAGCGGATCAGATCGCTGCGCATGAAAGTGGCGGTCGATCCAGGAAATGGTGTTTCAGCCCTTACAACCCCTATTCTGCTGTCGGAGCTGGGTTGTAGAGTTCTCACAATCAATGCAACCGTTGACGGCATGTTCCCGGGCAGACCATCTGAACCGAGACCTGAGACAATAGGATCGCTTGCGGACCTCGTGAAGTCATCAGGAGCTGACTTTGGTGTAGCACTCGATGGAGATGGAGATCGAGCCATCTTTGTTGACGAGGCAGGTACCCCACATTGGGGCGACAGGACCATGGCACTGATCGTCGACGACTATTGGTCAGCCAAGCCCGGACGCACAATCGTAACACCAGTCAGTTCCTCAAGAGCGATCAGGGAGATCGCTGACACTCGAAATGGCAAGATCGTTTGGACTAGAGTCGGCAGCGTTGATGTATCCCACAAGATGATCGAAGTAGGCGCTGAACTGGGAGCAGAGGAAAACGGCGGCATCTTCTACACGCCACACATAGCGGTCCGCGATGGATCAATGGCCTCAGCGCTCATAGCCGACATACTCGCGAGAACCAAGCAACCACTCTCCAAGCTTCTCGCTATCTTGCCTGCTTATCAGATAGCGAAGGAGAAGATTCCTTGCCCGAATCATCTCAAGAGACATGTCATCGACGTACTGCGTGAGCGGACAGACAAGTACAATCCAGAAACAGTCGACGGAGTGAAGATCTGGTTTGACGACGGAACCTCCCTCCTCTTGAGACCAAGCGGTACGGAACCCATCTTCAGAGTATTCGCAGAAGCAGAGTCCCCGAATGTTGCAGCAAAACTCGCGGACGAATACAAGCTGATTGTAGCCGAGATCATCAAGGAGAAGAGCGGTGGTGTTTGACCCCTACGCCAGCCTTGTGGAAGTAGTGATCTTCCTAGTTGCTTTCGCTGTTGTATACCTGACTACTCCACGGATTGCGTCTTGGTCTACTCGGCGAGGTATTGTGGGGACTGATGTTCACAAGCTGGACAAGCCGAAGATACCCGAGATGTGTGGACTAGCGATTGTTGCGGGTCTAGCTGTTGCGAGTGTGCTGTCATCACAACTGCTCACTGAGCATGCGCACGAGGCTGCTGCTTTTCTGGGAACCGTTCTGATAGCCGGGGCGACCGGAGCCATCGATGATTTGAGACCACTAGGCCCAAGGTTGAAGCCGATCCTCACCGGACTGGCAGCAGTGCCGATCCTTCTGCTAGGCACCTACGATCCTCACCCAGTCTTCCCTCTCGTGGGAACCCTCAGGCTCACTGTTGTGTACCCTTTGCTAATTCCGTTTGCCATTGCGATACCTGCGAACGCGGTCAACATGCTTGATGTCTTCAACGGCTCGATGAGCGGAACGCTGGCGATCGTATCAGTCGCGCTGGCGCTTGTGCTGACGCTCTCCGGAAATATCATGCCGGCGACCCTAGCGTTCGCACTGTTCGGTTCCCTACTTGCCTTCTACCTCTTCCATCGTTATCCTGCTCGGGTCTTCGGAGGAGATGCTGGAAGCCTAACCGCCGGTGCAGCGGTTGGGGCCCTTTCGGTGATAGGTAGAATCGAGCTCGTTACAATCGTAGCCCTGGCGCCGTACATAATGAATGCCTTCTACGGTCTCGCTTCAATTGGTCGCTTGTATGAGAGACGTGAGATCAAATCGCGCCCCATACGGCTGAGGGATGATGGCCTCTTGGAGGCCACTACAGCTAGGAACGCACCAATCACACTCTCAAGACTGATTCTTGCTGAAGGCCCATTGGGGGAGAAGCAAGTCGTACGCATAATGCTACTGCTCACAGCACTTTCGTCCGGGCTGGCAGTACTGACGTTCTACATTCCCAAGGTGACATGACACGCGAATTGTCGCTCTAGCGAGCCTTGTCCTCTTTGTCTGCACGTCTCTGATTTTCGGAACATTCCTGATCGTCAGATTTGTGATGCTCGTTCTTCCATCCTCGTCTACGATATCGAGCCTCGTCACGAACGCTCTGAGACTGGTTCTTGCCGTGATGCTAGCTTACGCTTGGCTTCGAGTGTGGAAAATGCTCACTGATGTGTACTTCTGGAAGTCGACGGCTACTTCCCCGAAAGGCCAAGGTGCGACATGATTACGCTCACGGGGTCTTCCATCCGCGCAAGCAAGCGACTCGCTCGCGTCTTCTGATTGACTGCAATCTCCGGATGGTCAAGACATCTACGGATTCTGTCGACTATCTCGCTTGGGGAGAGAGTCCTCTCGAGAAGGCCAAGCTTGCACAGGTATCTATCTACGTAGGTGGGTTTGGAAGGATAACAACTGACTGTGGGCACCCCCATCAGTGCCGCCTCCGCGCACATGGTTCCTCCCGCGCCCACGAAGAACGATGTGCACGACAGCAGTCGGATTGCATCGATCACTCTGGGAAGGACTTCGCCCATGCCCGACAGATCTCGTGTGAGTGTTTCGACCTGTTCCTCATACCGGGGCATTACGACAACCTGTGCTCCGAGTTCTGTGACAGGTCGGACCAACTGCGTGATAATGCTCTTCGTCGGTCTTTGGTCTTGCTGCAAATACGATGCATACTCCTCCTCCGTTCGCAAGACAACTACGGGCTTGTGCTCGTCCAGGCCCATTGAACTCCTCATGTCGCTGGTGGAAGCGTAGTAACGAATCCATGCGGCCGGGTCGAGTGCATTATAGCGTACTATTTTGGACGAAGAAATGCCGTACTGTCTCCATGCGCTTTTCGGGATCACTCTAGGGGTGAAGAGCCGTTTCGACAAAGGAAGGGATAGTCGGCAGACACTCTCCGCATGGGGGGAGTCACAAATGGCGTAGTGCGGAATGCGTAGACCGTAGGCAACCCTAGCGGCCTCTGGAGAACAGAAAGAGATCGCGAGCTGCGGATTTTGGTTGGCTACGTGCCTCACTAACTCCGTAACTCTCTTCGAGCTCTCGACAAGCTTGTTCGTCAGGTCGCCTCCACCATGTCTGCCGACGATCTTCGCATTCATCCCACGTATCTGCAGGAGCTGCTCAAGTTCTCTGTAGTGCCTTGCCGTGAGGAAAACCTCATGGCCCTGTTCGGCAAGTCGCTTGGTGAAGATGGAGAAGAGGTTGACTTGCTTCGGGGTCAAAATGTCGATCCAAATCTTCATGGCAGGCAATCCTGTTCGGCTCGCGCTGCGTGTGCCGCGACTTCAACGTCACAGCACTCTTATCTGCAGATAAGAACTCCTAAATATGCGCCTACGATTCGGCGGTAGGCTCCGGTGTTTCTGAATGGCGCCGTCTGAGTTGATGAGCACAAGCCCGGCCGATATCCCTTCGAGAATTAGGGCTGGACGGTTCACAGTTGAGGTAGTTGGTCTCGGCTGGATGGGGTTGCCGCTGGCCTGTCTCTTTGCCGAGGCTGGCGCACGCGTAATCGGTGCCGACCAGAATTCGTCTCTGGTCAAAGCCATCAACTCAGGCAAATCCCCCATCAACGAGCAGGGATTGCCCGAATTACTCAGAAAGACCGTGCGCTCGGGAAAACTGACGGCAACGACCGACACGGCAGAAGCTTCCTCAAAGAGCGATGCGATCATGATGATTGTCCCAACCTTGATTGACCGTCACAAGAGAGCCGACTATGAGCATGTGGAGGAGGCGAGCGTCGAGATCGGCAAGGGAATTCGAGCAGGTTCTCTTGTGGTCTTCCAGAGTACATGTGGCCCAGGAGTCACCGAAAGGCTTGTCAAAGCTACTATTGAGAAGCATTCAGGACTCAAAGCTGGACAGGACTTTGGCATCGCTTACAGCCCGATCAGAGCAATGGGCGGTCAAGGCCTATCCGACTTGCGCAAATATGCGCGAGTCATAGGTGGCATCAATAAAGCAAGCCTTGACGTCGCGGCAGCGGTTCTATCTTGCGTCGTCGAGGGCAAGCTCATCAAGACTCCGGACATCATCACCGCTGAAGCGTCCAAGCTATTCGAAACCATTTACAGAGATGTCGCGATCGGACTTGCCAACGAGTTCGCGATCTTCTGCGAAGAAGCAAAGATCGACTATCATGAGGCAATGAGAGCAGCGAACACCCAACCCTACTCGCACCTCCTGCAACCCGGAGTTGGAGTGGGTGGTCATTGCCTTCCGGTCTACCCGTACCTTCTATCAGCTGAGACCGATCGATCCAAGCTAAAGATCTCGATGGACTCAAGAAAGATGAACGACCAGATGCCGCGTCATGTTCTGAGGCTTGCTACCGATGGTCTAAGAACCTGCAGCAAGAGCGTGAAGAGGTCGAGGTTCACGGTTCTCGGGATCACCTATCGGCCGAATGTCAAGGAGACTAGGTTCTCACCGTCGGTTGAGCTTGTCGGGCTTATCAGGAAGCGTGGAGGGCGAATCTGCGTGTATGACCCGATGTATGGCACGGACGAGTTGAAGCAGATGGGTTATCATGCGATGCCAACGCTTCCAGGCGCCCTTGAGAAGGCAGACTGTGCGGTTCTAGCCGTCGCTCATAGCGACTTCAAGCAGATCAAAGCGATAGACCTCGCAGCCAACATGGCAAAGAACTCGGTTGTGGTTGACTGCACAGGAACCTTAGAACCTAGCGAGATAGAAAAGGTGGGCCTCGTCTACAGAGGTGTCGGAAGAGGGCTCTGGTCCAAGTAGACCGGCAAGGCGATGGATTCACATAGACTCGTCGTGTATGTCGCCACGAGGGAGATCCGTTGAAGAAGAGGCTGATGGACATACTTGCCTGCCCGATCGACAAGTACTACCCCCTAGAACTGCACATCTTCGAAGAGTCAGATGAAATAGTGTCGGGCATGATCACGTGCCCGAAATGCAATAGATGGTATCCGATAATCGATGAGATCCCACACATGTTACCTGACGATCTGAGAGAGAAGCAGGAGGATGTGGCTTTCCTCCAGAAATGGAGAGAGAAGATCCCGAAGAATACGCTTGAGAGCGGGAAACCGTTCAATCTCGACTGATCTCGCAGGAAGGCACTGAAGGATTTATAGCAATGGCGAAACCTCGGAGTAGACTGGCCCGGGGCCAACAGCCCGGTGGAGGAGCAACCTGCTCCGCCGAATGTAGTGGACAAAGGATCACACGCTCCGTCAAAGCATAGCGGGCTTTGGTTCTCGTTCGACGAGGAGAGACCCGCCGACGGGAGTTCGAAAGGTTCGACCTCGGATCCGAACATCTCCCCCGGGCTACCATTCCTACGTTGTAACTTGTACCGTTCTGAGTTGTATGGTTGGAGTCTCTATAGTCAACTCTTCTTTGAGCTTCTGCTTCAAGGCCTTGAGTAGCGTATCTACCTGGCCTGTTTCTACGCCCGCCCTTATCACTGCCTTGTGAGGCTTTT
>CAZLHM010000003.1:21119-85393 GCA_964559555.1 uncultured Candidatus Bathyarchaeia archaeon | reverse complement strand
GGGGTGGGATTCGAACCCACGAAGGCCTACGCCACGGGATGACTCACCCGCGCTGTGGGCTTGGTCTTGAGTGTGGCGCGCGTGGTCAGGACGCGACCCGCCCATCTAGCCAGAGACACTTTGACCTGGCTCTGGGACCCCCGCATCCCATCAAAACGAGCAATCCTGTGGCTTTGGTTAAAGCCTTCTCTTCTGCCTGTCAGATACTTGAGAATGCTCGGTCAATCGCTCTACAGTCGCCCGACAGCAGGACAGGATCACCGACGGATTCTACAGAAGTTCGATCTCTATGAAAACGTCTTCAGGTGTTCTGATACGCATCAGGCGTTTGAGAAAACGCTCGTTGGGGTCGACGTCGATGAGGCGTTTGTGGATGCGCATCTCCCACTTGTCCCACGTATGCGTTCCTTCACCACAGGGGCTCTTGCGGGTGGGGACGTTGAGTTTCTTCGTGGGAAGCGGTATCGGTCCGCGCAGTTTCACGCCGGTTTTGTCGGCGATCTTTGTGATCTCACCGCAGATGGAGTCTAGACCGTAAGGGTTTGTGCTCGACAGTCTGATGCGAGCCTTGTTGACCATGTGGTCTATCCTCCACGCTAGGGGAAACACAGCAAGAATAGGTGAGAGGTTTAAAAAGCTTCAGCGAGTTTTGCTATGCTTTCTCAGTAATCTGTTGAACAACGCCGACCGCAACAGTGCTACCCATGTCTCGGATCGCGAACCTACCGAGCTGTGGAATCTCCGAGTAGGACTCGAGCGAGAGAGGTCTCACGGGACGCAACTTCACGAGCGCAGCATCGCCGGTCTTGAGGAATGACGGCTTCTCTTCGACGATCTGGCCGGACCTTGCGTCAATCTTCTGCATGAGCTCTACAAACGTGGCAGCCATTGTGGCGGTGTGTGCGTGCATTACTGGGGTGTAGCCTTGCGCGATCGCTGTCGGGTGGAAGACAACTATGATTCTGCCGATGAACTCTTTCGCGATGGTCGGCGGCGCATCGGCCTTTCCGACCACGTCTCCACGGTGCACGTCAGTCTTCGTGATGCCTCGAACGTTGAAGCCAATGTTGTCTCCTGGAATGGCCTGCGGGATCTTCTCATGATGAGTCTCGATGTCCTTGCACTCGCCCTTGACGTTGGCAGGCATGAAAACGAGACTGTCGCCAACCTTCAACACTCCTGTCTCGACTCTGCCGACTGGTACGGTGCCCACTCCCGTGATCGAGTAGACATCCTGCACAGGGATTCGCAGCGGCTTGTCCAAGGGCTTCGGTGGTTCCGTAAATGTGTCTAGGATCGCGAGGAGGGTCGGGCCCTTGTACCATGGCATCTTCTCGCTCGGCTTGACTATGTTGTCACCGGTCCATCCGGAGACGGGAATAATGGTGATCTTGGAGACATCGTAGCCCACCGTCTTCAGCAGACCCTCGACTTCCTTCTTGCACTCGTTGAAGCGTTCCTGGCCCCAATTCACCGAGGCGTCATCCATCTTGTTGATAGCAACTGCAAGCTGCGCCACACCGAGCGTTCTCGCGAGGTACGCATGTTCTCGAGTCTGCCCGCCCGGACCAACACCGACCTCGAATTCTCCCTTCTTGCCCGACACAACGAGGATTGCAGCGTCTGCTTGGCTTGTGCCGGTGATCATGTTCTTGATGAAGTCTCTGTGGCCTGGTGCGTCGATTATCGTGAAGAATATCTTCGATGTCTCGAACTTCTCAAATCTCAGATCGATCGTAACGCCTCTTTCTCTCTCTTCCTTCAGCGTGTCGAGGACCCAAGCGAACTTGAAGGTCTCGCCTGCGCCCAGTTTCTCCGATTCCTCAGCATATTTCTTGATTGTCTTCTCGTCGATGTTCCCAGTCAAGTACAGCATGTGACCGGTCATCGTGCTCTTTCCGTGGTCAACGTGACCAATGATGATCAGGTTCAGGTGGGGCTTCTTTGCCGACACGAAGTCATCCATCCGTTCCGGTATCAGATTCGTAGTTTAAGGCCGCTATCATCTATTTAAGGGTTCGACGCTCTTCCGGCTGTTTCCAGCACCGGAATCGAAGAATCTCGCGATCTCTTGTCCGAATAGGCCTCCAGAGCAAGAAATACGGCTTGAGAAATAGCAACCGACGGTTCGAAAGAAAAGATGGTGAGATGAGAAGTAAGGTGCTCTATCGTGAGGCCAGTGCGACGCGTTCCATCTCGTCGCGTTTCCGTACTGCGTAGCTTCGGTTGTCCCGCGCCGCGGCGAGGATTATTTCCTCAGCGAGGCATTCGTCTATGGTTCGTGGATTGCTGAATGCTGCTTGTCTTGCTCCGTCTGTGATGAACCTCATGGTCAGGTCTACCCGTCTTTGAGGTGCGATGTCAACCGAGATTGGGTAGACGATTCCACCGTACGCCACACGTGTCACGTCCTCGCACGGTGCAACGTTCTCCACGGCCTTGACGAGAACCTCGACCGGGTTCTTCTTCGTCTTCAACTCAACTATCTCGAAAGCATTGCGGACGATGCTGACGGCTTTGCCCTTCTTCCCACCGCATCTTCCATGTCGCATCATGTTGTTGACGAGTCGCTCGACTATGTTGACTGTTGACTTTCTAAATTTCTGATGTTCATGCCGACCGCTGCTGTGAGGAACGGACATCGCCCTTGTGCTCAAGTATCTCTGCAATCCAACGTCTTCGATCTCGACGCCGCCGAGGTTCCACTTGCCGAACGCCTTGATCTCAGCAAGCTTCTTCGCTTCCTTGCTCATCTTGGACACTTCAGTTATCGAATTTCCTCATTTTCCAGAGTTTCGCTGAACGTACCCACGAGGCTGATATAAGGTCAGCGTATCAGGACACATGTTCTATCTGAGGTCAAGACGGTGGCGGCATCCCCGAGTGATGGACATAGTTTCCTATCACGGTTTTCCAGATGCTTCCTATACCCTGTGATCCTATCAGCGCCTGCATGTCGACCTTACGACTGCCCTCTTCCGAGTCTCGCCGGGTTCGGCCGCAATGAAGTGACCTCTTTCCTTCGAAAGAGACCCTTCCTCCATCGGCCCGACAGGGCAGGATTTCATCGTTGGCACCTGAAGCCTACGAGAGGAACGATATGTCTCTCCCTCGAGTTGACGGATCCCCGCGTGTAGCCGATTTCGGGCAACAAGGAACGGCTAGCTCCTCGATCCCCCACCACCGCCATCCAAGTTTTCACCGGCTGTCCTTTAACTGTTGTCTCAACGATTGACCACGCTCGATGCCAGAATGTGACGCACCGGTTGCGTACGCGAATCTGTCAGTCAGACCTGACAGTAAGGGGTGTCTGCGTTGACGCAGCACTCAACTTGAGCGCCCTCAGCATCATGCAGGCCTCGCAGATCTCGTTGGGTGTAGGGTCTCCGCAGATTCTGCACGTTCGAAAGTCACGAAGCTTCCTCGCTTTTCTGGTGAGTTCTGACAACCTCTCCATCGAACTGAAGATCGTGTACTTCATGCCTGGGTGTTTCGTTTCCAAGCGGTTTAGCATCACCCTGATGTCCCCCCTCAGCGCATCACGTCCATGCGGACAGAGCAAGCTCTGAAATCGAGCGCCCACCGCGTAGGCGTAGAGCATGGTCTCTCGTTCAGGAATCTCAGCCAGAGGTTTGATTCTGGGAACTAGCTTTGATTCTGTCCTTGAACTCGAGCAAGACTGGAACGTGCGCTCAATATCACCATGCATCAGATTCAGCAGAGCAGTCTGGACCTCGTCGTCCAGGTTGTGTGCCGTTGCGACCTTCGTGCTGCCGACACGTCTGGCAACTTCGTTAAGCGCTTTCCTTCGCAACACGCCACAGTAGGAACAGGGCTGAAGCTCCGTCTGAGTCGAGGCCACGTTGTCCATCGTGATTCCGAACAGTTCCTCAAACGAAACCACAAGATGCTCCACGTTCAGGTCGCGGCACAAATCCCTCGATATGGAGATGGCCTCGCTTCGATAACCTTCTATTCCTTCGTCTACTGTTACCGCGAGGAGCTTGGCCGATGGAAATCGCCGCTCAAGTCCTGACAGAATCCGCAGAAGAGCCACGCTGTCTTTCCCGCCGGATAGTGCCACCGCGACTGTGTCATTCGGTTCCAGCATTCGGTTCTTCGTGATCGTCCGGCGAACCTTTCTTTCCACACTCTCGACGAAACATTTCCTGCATAGGCTGGCCCCTTCATGCTCCCGTCGATAATAGACATGACCGATTCCGCATGTGGAGCAAGTCGACATGCACGGTCTGTCCTCAGAGCTTGATGAATCCGAACCTTAGAATCGAGAGAGCGAAGTTCAGACCCAAGATCGCCAGTGAAACTGAGGCTATCACGGTCCTTATCTCTTTGGTCCGTTTCAGACCCAGAGCTTTGAGCATAGTTTCGAGAAAGCGATCCCCATCAAAGAAGTACAACGGCATCATGTTGATGATAGCGACACTGACGAAGACCACCGAAACCCAGAACTCGACTCGAAGAAGATGATACGGTAAGCTTTCCGGGAGGAACGGCAACTTCCCGCTGTATGTAACCAAGTCCCTGAGAGGGCTGACTCCCATAATGCCCCGAGAGGAGTTCTTCGGGTCGGCCGCGGTAATGAGGCGCAAATCGCCGCGTAGCGTGGAGACGGTTGTCTCTATGTTGGGGGCGACTCCTCGCATTGCTTGTTGCAGCTCAATGATTGTATGCACCTTCTCTCCGTTGATTCCGACTATTACATCGCCCACTTGAATGCCTGCCTTCTCGGCCGGGAACCCAGGCATCAGTCCAGCGACTTGGACGCCGGAGTAGTTTGTTGTGTAGAATGGGGTGATCGTGTAGGCGAAGTTGGCGAACAGGAGAAGCACGATCAGTCCTATGGCAGCATTCGTGAACGACCCTGCACCATAGACCCTCAGTTTCGTCTGATTGGAAGCTTTCTCGAGCGCTTCCTCGTCTGGCTCGACGAATCCTCCGAACAGAACCACAGCGATGAAGACTCCGGCTGATTTGAGGGGAACATTGTCTACTCGGGCTGCAATCCCATGAGCCAGTTCGTGCGTCGCCAATACCAACGAGATCGCCAAAATGAGATATGGGAAGCTCTCCCAACTTATCGTCAGGCCTGGCAGAGGAATCACTGGTTCTATGGAAGTTGCAGCTTCGACACGGTGGATGAGATTGAAAAGGTTCAAACCGAGATAATAGACCGCATACACCATGAGTCCGATTCCAACAGCAATTCCCGCATTGCCAAGCGTTCTCCAGAGCCTTCTTCTCTTCTGGGCGACGGATCCTATCCATTCGTTGAGAGCGGTCGTCTTGTACATGAAATAGGCAGGAGAGATGACGAAACCGAATCGCTCGGCCTTGAGGATCTTCCCAGCCACGTATAGCCCGAGCCAAACCACGCCATAGAAGAGCAGAGTGGTGACGCCGGGGTCCATCATCATCCCTCAACAGGTTATGGAATCAAAGCCGTGTACATCCGGTAGCCCAACTAAAAGCATGTCTCCTAGGCCTCAACGGGACTAGGCGCAGTGCGTTCAGGCGTCATGAAGGCGATATCTCAAGAGAGCAACAATGCCGCCAAGCGACTGCAGCATCTTGCCTGCTTCATGCTCACTACTCACGAGCACAATCTTGCCTCCGCGCTCTTCAGCGGTTCTCATGGTCGCTTCAATCCGTAGCCTGAGTTCATCTTCTGCTTCTCTGAGAACCTGATCTGCTACGAGCAGCGTCTCGACGGCACCGGCGCTCGTGTCTGACTCGACGCGGTCGAACCCGTAAGATACGCTACCGGTTGACGAGCCGATTCTCCTCAACGCCTCGTTCACGAGTTGGACCTCTTCCGCTGTTCGGGAGTCTCTCCTTATTTTTGTGATGGCACCCACTCTGATCGCTTCATGAACACCTGCGACGCCCCCGCTCCCAACCGTTTTCACTACGATTGTTCTCGATTCAGAGGCCCCAACTGCGGATCTCATCTCTCTGGCGAAATGATCTTTTGTGAAGCCTGGGCCAACAATCAGAATAGCACCACCACATTGCGCAGACACAGCTCCGAGCAGTTTCGCTATCCTTTGGAAGTACTCATTCATCGCAGCTTGACGCTTTTCGGCTTCCCCCTTTCCGGGTAGCCGAGACCTTACCTCACCTTTGAACTCCAAGTCGAAGGTGCGAAGTATCGCAACAGCCGCTTCATCAGAGTCGAGTGCGAGAATGATAATGGGTTCCTCGGCAACGACGGCCCTCTCAACTCTCTGGATGTGATGATTCAGCCACTTGTCCTTCCGGAGTGTGACAATGTCCTCCGGACCAACGCTCAGAGTATGGTGAGAACCAGTCACTCTCACCTCTTCAGGGGCATCGAACACAATGCCGTGGATTCTCACCCTGTCGAGGTCTCGATCGAAGTACACCTTCTGCACGGTAATACCGAGCGTGACAGTAACCCTCTTGCTGGACGGTCTTGCCGTCTCGGTGGACTTGACTTCTCGCGTGGTCCTTCCAAGAACGCGGTCTCCCTTCTGGATCACATTGTACAGTACCCACAAGTCGTCGATGTTTCGAAGCTCAAGCTTCATGACGCCGTGCTTGATGTCCTTGGCAAGTATCTTCACAGAGAGACGCCTTCGTACCGAACGACACAGAACTTTGCCTAGAGAGGTTTTTATACGATTAGTCGTTACGTTGCGACGGGCCGATCAATGAATCCCGATGAAGAAGACAAGATCGTCGAGGCCATGGAGCAACTGCGCATCAACTACAACCTTCGACAGTGGAGGGTCTGCTCGCTCATCTGCGAGTCTCTCGCAGACAAGTTCAAGTCGATAGCCGAGACAAATGACAAAGCTATCAGGTGACCGACACCGCCGTCATGTGAAGCTAGAGAGCCTTCAGCTTCTCGTAGAAGTCCACGAGCGCCCTCGTTTTCGGGCTTTCCTGATTCAGCGTAAGTATCTTCATTCCACTCTCATATTGATCGAAAAGAACTAGACCGTTCTGGACTAGCGGCTCGATGATTCTAGCGACAGTAGAAGGAGAAACTTCTAGAAAGCCGGCCAAGGTGCTTTGATTGAACACTCTTCCGGGGTTCTCAAGCAGATGTTGAACTACTCTAACCTGCGCTCGTGATTGGAAGATGTCAGTCAGTTTCGTCACGTGAGTCACTTCTTGTGGGGGACTATTCTCGTGCCAATACGTTTGCCTTGGATGGCCTTCACGACGTTCTTCGCATCTCGTCCGTTCACGAGGATGACTGGGATTCCGGACCTCTTTATGATTCTAATGGCGAGAGGATCCACGAGCGCGTATTCGCCACCTCTGAATCCTTCCTGAGACAGGATGGCCGCCAATTCGTCAGGCGTTACTTCATCAAGCTTCTTCGCGTTTGGATCCTTCTGAGGATCGGCCGTGTAGACACCGTCAACATCGGTGGCATTCACCACTAGGTCCGCTCGTGTGATCTCAGCGGCCAGTGCTGCAGCAGCGTTTGTCGATTGCCCTGGTTGAAGGCCCCCCATGACGACAATCAATCCTGTGGCCGCACATGTTCGCATGGCCCCTAGGCTTTCAGGTATCTCAGGAAATGCCGAATCGCCCAAGGCAGCCACAAGAAGCCTAGCGTTAACTCGCGAAACGTGGATGCCGATTTGGTCGCATATCGCCTCTGACGCCCCGAGTTCTCTCGCTGCAGATATGTACTTTCGAGAGACGGGACCACCGCCTGTAACTATGATCAGCTTGTTGGTCTTGCAGAGTTCCTTGATGGCCTTCGCGTAGCCTTCGATCTTCCCGCTCGAAAGCTCCGAATCAAAGATGAGGCCACCAAGCTTCAAAACGACCTTCAATATCCATCAATCCACGGCGGTTCTAACCGACGACGTATGTATGAGTTGTGCAGCCTGATCGCAGTTGGTCATCACTCACAAGCTAGATGATCCCTCGTCTGCTTCGCGCCATTTATAAGAACCGAATCTTCGAACGAAGCAGCCCATGGGAGTAGAAGTCAGTGTCTTTGACCGACTCGGTTTCCCGCTTCAAGCTCAAACGCACACTGGAAATGCTGGCCTCGAAGGAGGGAAGGGGAACCGAGCTGATCAGCCTGTATGTTCCTCCTGACAAACGAATACATGAAGTGATGACGAATCTTCGTGAAGAGTATGGAACAGCGTCCAACATCAAGTCACGGGTAACTAGGAAGAATGTCCAGGAGGCAATAGAGAAGGTTCAGCAGAGACTCAAGCTCTTCAAGACTGCTCCGACGAATGGTCTGGTGATATTTTGCGGCGCGATCCCATACGGGGCTCCGGGAAACGAGAAGATGGAAATCTACACGCTCGAACCCCCCGAAAAGATCAACGTCTACTTCTACCGTTGCGACAGCCGATTCCATCTCGAACCCATCTTCGACATGATGCGTGAGAAAGACACCTACGGAGTCCTCGTGATCGACTCAAATGAAGCCATCTTGGCGTCGCTTCGCGGCCAACAGATGAACGTACTCAAGGAGTTCACCTCGGGGATTCCGGGAAAGCACCGCGCCGGAGGCCAGTCCGCGAGACGATTTGAAAGGCTGAGAGAGGCTGCCGTCAATGAGTACTTCAAGCGTGTTGGCAACCATGCAAACGACATCCTAGGGCAGATCTCCGATCTTCGAGGCGTCATCATCGGGGGTCCAGGCCCTACGAAACATGACTTCGAAGAAGGCGACTACTTGAACTATCAACTAAAGCAGAAGATCATTGCAACCATTGACACATCATACGTGTCAGAATCTGGCCTTGATGAGATCGTGGAGCGAAGCCAAGATCTGCTCAAAGGAGTCCGCTATGCAGAGGAGAAGAGAATCGTTCAGAAGTTTCTCTACGAACTCGGCCACGAAACTGGTCTCGCCTCGTATGGCGAGACACAAGTCAGAAGACATCTAAACGCTGGCTTGGTCGACACGTCGCTTCTCTCTGAGAAGTTGGATAGGCTTCATGTCCATGTGAAATGCAAGAACTGCGGATACCAAGAAGACACTCTCCTAGCTCGCTCAGAATTGACCAGATTCGAGCAGCAGCTGTTTGCGAGATCCTGCAAGAATTGCAGTAATGTAACCTTGACGATCCTCAATACCCAGAATCTTCTCGACGAGTTTGTTGAGATCGCAGAAAAGAGTTCCGTGAACCTGCAGGTAATCTCCACGGAGACTGAGGAAGGGATAATGTTACTGGAGTCGTTTGGTGGAATAGCTGCCATACTGAGGTATAGGCCGTCCTGACAACTTCTGGACAATAATATGTGCACAGACGTGCTAGGCGTATTGCACACGAGGGAACTTCGAGGCCAGTCGCATGGCTCTCTTCTTTGCGTGATGTAGGTTGCCTTTGCCCAATACCACTCCGCTTATGATCCCTGCGACTTCATTCATATCCTTCTCCTGCATGCCCCTTCGTGTCATCTCATTCGTTCCCAATCGGATCCCGCGATCCACGATCACGTTTGCCTCCTGTAGTCTGTCAGGGACATTCTCACCGTCTCTCAAACGCTCCATCTCCAAGAGCACTTGATGCGATGCAGTGTAGCCACATTCTCGACAACGTATGGGAACTCCTGACTCGTCAAGGGCTTCTGCGAGCGCGCGACTGTTGCGGATGACCTGTCTCGCATATTGCTTGCCGAACTTCTTAGTCTCAATGAGAGCTTGAGCGACTGCCGCAATCCTGTTCCAGTGCGCGTTGTCACGGAGCGCTGGAAAGATTGTTTGCTTCATTGTTTCGCCTTCTTCTGAGAATGCAGCGATGACTCCGCCTTGTGGGCCGAACAAGCTCTTGTGCGTCGATCCAAGTAGAATCCTTGCTCCTTCCTTCAAGGGCTGTTGGAAGAGCCCTCCCGCAATCAATCCTAGAACGTGAGACCCATCATATGCCAGCAGAGCATTGTTCTCAAGACACGCCTTGGCAAGCGCTTCTACTGGGTGCGGGAAGAGTATGAAGCTCGCACCTAGTACGACGATCCTTGGATGCTCTCTCCTGATCAGCTCGAACGTCTTGTCGATCTGAATGTTCCATCTGTCTCGGTCGAATGGGAAATGAAGAGTCTCCAAGCCAAGGATACGTGGATATCCCACATCGCCTATACCGAAATATCCACCATCGTTCGAGCCTACCGTGACAATCCTGTCACCTCTCTTGGCAAAAGCTGAGAGCAGTGTCATGTCGGCGAGGTGCCCCGAGTGAAGCGTGGCGTCTGCCCATTCAGACCCGAAGACCTCGCGTACAAGCTGACTCGCTGTCTCTTCAACCTCATCCGTGAACTTCGACCCTAGGTAGAATCGATCCTGTGCTGTGTAGCGGTGGCCTAGGTCGGAACCCAACATTCTACGAACAGCGGGGCTCGTGACATTCTCCGAGGCAATCAGGTTCAGACATTGATACGCTCTCCAGCGTTCGTGCTTCTCAAGAGCACGGCCTAGTTGGGTTGTCAACCTACCACCGCCTCCTCGACATTGACTGCACCTTTCGCATAGTGTTTGATTATGAATATCTAGGCCTCTGCGTGAAGGCCGCCTGGCGGCATGAACAACTGGCAACACGTGACAGCGTTTAGGTTCAGATCCGCCGGTAGATCTGGTCTTCACCTGCGCCTTGCCGGATCTCATTCTCGATCTGTCTGAGCAACAGTATTCGCTTGTAGGTGGGCGGATGGGTTGAGAACGCCTCATTGACTCCCGTCCACATGGACCTTGCCTCTTTCTCCATCGCCAGTTGCAGTTCTCGCTCGTCAAGTACTCCATCGTGATCGAGATCGTACTCTCGTCGCCTGTCTAGGACGCCTCGGACTTCGCTCTTCGCCAAAGCGGGATCTGAGATGAAGAGAGCTCTCACTCCCTGCGTCTCTTCGGGGTGTAATGACAAACCGTAGGCAATCTTTGTCAGTGCGCTCTCCAGACTCCTCGGAGAACCAGTCAAGTAGCCCGAATATGCATCCGAGAAGTGCTCTCTCAATCGGCTCAGCTTCAGAACGAGCAACTGAGCAACGAAATAGACCATTAGAGCGATGATTCCAGCTATGGCCAGATATCCGGCACTCTTGTCCCGGTCTCGCCCTCCCGTGCCGATGAAGAGCGTACTCCTCGCGATTATGTACGCGAGAAGCGGGATCGCAGACAGAACGGTCATCACGATGGAATCACGATGCTTGATGTGTCCTAGCTCATGAGCGAGGACGCCCTTCACCTCGTCCTCGTTGAGTTGTCTCAAGAGTCCCTCGTGAACGGCCAAGGTCATGTTGGAAGACGAGTTGCCGAAGACGAATGCGTTGGGGGCAGGGCTGGGCACAATCGCTAGCTTTGGCATCGTTACTTGGCTAGCGCTTGTGAGTTCCCTGACCGTCTTCTCAAGCCAAGGGTATTCTCCTTGCTTGAGGTAGTGTAGCCTTGTCGACCAAGCAACAATCGATGGACTGATCAGAAACTGGAACCCCAAAAAGATGAACGCCAGCACAATCGATCCCAACAATGTGTCAAGGGGCGAGAGGTTCATCTCCGTCGCCGCACTGTACAACAGAGAAACCGCTCCGAGAAACCCTACAAAAATGACAAGCGTCAACACAATCGTCCCAAGCATCGTAGTGCGAAGCTGAGCCAGACTCGCCATTTCCAACAGACCCGCCTGAGCCTACCACAGGCAGTGAGTAAAAACTTAACGCCTGCCAGCAGTGAAGCAAAAATGCCGGGCGCTGTCAATTCTCGTATCTTTGAAGTGTGTGGACAATCCCTCTAGCCGTCCATTGATCCTCCAGTGAGATGTCAAACTCATCTCAATCCTCACTGTCAGAGTGCAATTCCGGTTCTACGACTTCGAAGCACGATCATGACCACTATGATGGACAGAGTTACGACGACGAGCGTAGCGAGCTCCAATTGGTATTGTTCGACACCTGTCCTCGCCGTTTCAGTCCGACTTCCGGATAAAGCGATTGTCTCGGTTGCAGTCAGCATTCCCGTGGTGGCGGTCACCTGCACCGCCTCTGCTTCGGAGAGTTTCAAGACCACGAGAGATGTCAATCTTGCCGTTTTTAGTAGGTTTTCTCTTAGAACGCGGTCCGCTGTGTCTAATGGTGTGTGATACTGATCGTCCGGCCAGTAGATTAGCATCGCGCTCTGGACATCCTTGTCCCTGAAAGGCACGTGATCACTCCGACCGCCGAACTCCCCGAAATCCAACGAGATCCCAAGCTGCTCTCCGCTCTCGGCTATCACCGACCTTAGACGGTCGTGCGAGGGCAGCACACTGCATCTCAACTGCTGACCGTAGCCGACCATGTCGAGATTGAGGTAACCTATTGTGTCCGAGAGCGAGAACGACGGATCGTCCACGTAGGCGTACGATCCATAGAGCCCCTCTTCCTCCCCACCCCAAGCCGCAAACATGACGGAATACCTTGGTCTTACTTGGCTAGAGAAGAGACGCGCGATTTCCATCATGACCGCAACTCCTGATGCGTTGTCGTTTGCACCGGCAAAGATGCTCCCGTCCACATCCTTCCCTAGGTGGTCGTAGTGTGCACCAACAATGACGATCTTGTGTGATGCGGTGGGATCTGAGCCGGGAATGAAACCCAACACATTGTATCCATTCGCGGTTCTGGCAAAACTCACATGAACAGAGACCCACAGTCTGCTGTTCAATGAGAACGATCTCGGTTTCAGTTCCTGATCGATTCTCTGCTGGATCGAGGATAGGGTCTCGCCACTGTCCTTCAGGAGGGTATCGGCGAACGGGATGCTTCCCCTCAGTATCGTCAGTCCATCGTAGACGCCCCGGCCACCGATCCATTTCCTAATGTAGTATGGAGTGGGTTTCGTCGGATCGTCGACTAGAAGTAGGCCAACCGCTCCGTGCGTCTGCGCGTTCTCAGCCTTGGTGTACCAAGCCTCGTAGTTTTCTCCAAAGCGCGCGTGTGAAGGCATCCCTGACATTGCCAGAACGATTCTTCCTCTTACAGACATGTTGGCGTAGTCGTCGTAGTTGAGATTCGCCGCTGTTATCCCGTAGCCTACGAACACGACGCTGGCCAAATAGTCTCCAGAGTCGCTCCCGGGTTGTACGTAGAAGTCCGTTCTATACTGGAAGTATTGTGCGACATCCCCGCTCTCGTCGGCCAGTCCTAGTGTGGGTATTGTCGTGAGTCTCCACATCGGTACCGAGAATCTAGTTCGATAGGCTCCGTCTTGTCCCCCAGGTTTCAGTCCAATCGTTTGGAAGTGGTGTGCGACGTATTCGGAGGCCAATGTGGCTCCCCACGTGCCCGAGAGCCTCCCTTCGTATGTGTTTCCGGCAAGCTCCCTCACGATGTCCCAAGCTCTGTCGGCGTCTATCTGGTCCAGAAGCCAACCGTAGCCGATGTCGGGGGATGCTTCAGAAATGGGAACCAGTAGTGATGCGCATGCAAGGAAGATAGTCAGACAAAGCAGGATGCGTCGACGAACACATGCCTCATTTGAGATCAAAAGGCGAAGCCCCCACATTAGTGATGAATACACTAGTCGAATAGTATTGAGCTTAGCTGCTTTCCGGCCGATGCAGGGTTCGCGTCGCGTCATGCTGAGGAGGAACGAATCTGGGTCACTTGCAGAAGGTCTAGACGCGTCTTCCTCTGCGTCCGCCTGGTCTGCGTGTTCCGTCATGGGGAACTGGTGTTACGTCCTCGATCCTCCCGATCCTGAAACCGGCTCGAGCGAGCATTCGTATTGCCGCTTGTGCTCCTGGACCGGGGGTGCGGGCTCCATGACCTCCTGGTGCTCTCACTCGAATGTGAAGGGCCGTAATGCCTCTGTCCTTTGCCGTTCGGGCGGCGGCGGCCGCTGATTGCATCGCTGCATACGGTGATCCTTGGAGTCTGTCTGCCTTAACGTGTTGTCCACCGGAGCTTCTCGACACTGTTTCCGCTCCGGCCAGATCAGTTATGTGGACGACCGTGTTGTTGAACGATGAGTATATGTTGGCTATCCCCCACCGTTCAAGACGTTTCTCTGAAATAGTTGGTTCCTCCCTTGTGATGACGTGTCGGAGCGTACGACCCAGAACCGCGTATTATCTGTTTCTCATCCTTCGCAAATGGCGATCCCGGCTACATGCTGACAAGAGTACGATTTCTACAGCCCCACCAACTCATGACAGGATGTGTAATTGGACTTCGGTGACTTGGCGTATGGCTTTGTTGATGACCGCGTGTTTGTCCCCCGTGGGATCGCACTCACTGAGATAGCTCCTTGAAAGGCACCCAGTTGGCTTGATTCACACTCGGGGACCGCCAGCGCTAGTTTCATTTCGTGGGAGTGCGGACTGCTCAACGGAAGCGATGACTCGGTTGCCGTACGCGATCGGTGAGGTCCGAGGTTCCGACGCAGCCGGCGTGTATGAGGTTGAGAGGAGATGTTTCCCTGACCCGTACCCCCCTGCGCTTCTTGAAGATCTGATGAGGACGCAACGCAACCGATTCTTCGTCGCATCGAACGCGGGAGAGGTTGTGGGATATGCTGTCGCAACCACGACAGGAAGAGACGGTCACATCGTCTCGGTGGCGGTAGACCCAGACCATCGGCGACAGGGAATCGGCACCCGACTACTCTCCGCCACGATTCGTAGACTGATAGAAGACGGAGTTGGCCAAATCCATCTTGAAGTGCGAAAGAGTAACGGAACAGCCATTGCATTCTACGAGCGAATGGGGTTCCGAATACGCTCGGAGATCAAGCGGTATTACTCGGATGGAGAGGACGCGTGGGTGCTCGTGCGATCCACAGAGAGGGCTCCAACAACGGTTGATGAAGGAGGCTAGCACACCTGAAGTCCGTCAAGCTCTTCCTGCTCGACATAAACGATACAACGACTCATGAAGGATCCGAGATCCGCCTCTGGGGAATCGACGATCACGGCAACGATGTTCTCGTAGTCGACAGAAACGTTCGGCCGTACTTCTACGTGATTCCGCGAGGGACCTCCTTCGACAATATACGCGAAGTATTGGTCTCATCGAAGTCCGGTTTCCGAGACATTGCTGACGTCTCAGTTGAGGGCAGGAAGATATTCAGTCGAGAGGTGAAGGCGGTCAAGGTCGTCTGTAAGTCGACCAAAGCGCTCGGAGAGAATGCCAAGCGTCTAACGAAGGAAACAGAGGTCGAGCAGGTCCTTGAAGAGGACATACGATACTCTTGCCTGTATTTGCTTGAGACGGGAGCGGTGCCTTGTCAGTGGTGTCAACTGCAGGTTAGGGAAATCGGCGTCTCCGAGGCCTCAGTCACGAACACTTATGCAGCCACGTCCTCCCCGACTGCAACTCCCGTTGACGGAATACCTGAGCTACGCATAATCGCGTTCTCATGGATGGCATTTGGAGAGAGGAGTTCCCCTAATGCAGCAAGAGACCCGATCTCGGTCATCGCTGTGGCTAGGAACGATGGTCAAGAGAGGACCTTCGTCCGATCAGATCTGTCTGATCGTGACGTGATTGTTCGATTCGTGGAATTTCTGAAGAAGTTCGACCCACACATAGTTGCCGGTTTCGAAAGCAACAGGGTCGGATGGCCATATCTGATGGAAAGAGCGAAGCTGTCAGGGGCTTCGCTCGACGTAGGCCGAATTGGCTCGTCGCCGCACATGAGCGTCTACGGGCACGTCTCGATCACAGGCAGAGTAAGCATGGACGTGTTCAACTATGCTGACGAACTTCCTGAGGTCAAGGTGAAGACGATCGAGAACGTAGCGGAGTTCCTTGGCATTACTGTAAGCACTATTCTCCCCGACGAACTCGAGCTATCCACCGCGTGGAGCAAATCTGACAGCAGACACCATCTGGAAGACTGTACCTTGAACCGGGCACGAGCAACACTCGAGATGGCCAAACGATTCCTCGAGTTTGGGATTGAGCTGTCCTCATTGACCTGTATGCCGCTCGATCAAGTGGCGGCTGCGGCGGTCGGCCATCGGGTAGATTTGTATCTGATGAAAGAGGCTCACACGCAAGGGCATCTCATTCCTCATCGCATCGAACGGCCCTACATGCGGTATCAGGGTGCAATCGTGCTTGAGCCACAGAAAGGGTTGCACGAAAATGTGGTTGCACTCGACTTCACTTCAATGTATCCTAACCTAATGATTCTCTACAACTTGTCACCGGACACATTCGTTCCGATCCACGAAGAGATCGACTCTGACCAGTGTTGGCTCATTGAGGGACCGGGGCATAGGTTCAGGAAATCTCCTCCAGGCCTCTACAAGAGGGCGCTAACGAATCTCATCGCCTTCCGCAACAGCGTGAAAGACAAGCTGAAGAGTGCCTCACTTTCCGACTCCGAAAGGCGCATCCTTGCAGAAAGGGAAAGAGCCGTCAAAGTGATCACGAATGGCTGCTATGGCTACGCGGGTTGGCCGGGCGCTCGATGGTACGTACGCGAGGTCGCGGAATCCGCTGCGACCCTCGGGCGATTGAGCATCTCAAGAGTAATACAACGATGCAGAGACGTAGATCTGACCGTGATCTATGCGGACACTGACGCCGTCTTCGTGAACCATGACAAAGACAAGGTGGACGCGCTGCTTCGTTGGGTGAGTGAGAATCTTCACATGGATATTCGCCCAGACAAGATGTATCAGCGCGTGCTATTCACCGAGGCGAAGAAGAAATATGCGGGCCTTCTCGTCGACGGCACAATCGACATTGTCGGCATGGAAGTCGTGCGAGGCGACTGGTCGGAGATTGCACGAGACATACAAGAAAGGGTCATTGAGATGATCCTGACGGAAGGTTCACTAGACAAGGCCAAAGAGTACGCGCTGACCGCAATCAGTCAAGTCAGGCGCGGCAAGATCGAGCTGCAAGACTTCATCATATGGAAGAGCCTGACGAAACCCATCGAAGAATACAACGTGAGGGCGCCACACGTCGAAGTCGCGAGGAAGTATCTCACCTTGGGTAGAGAACTAGTTCCAGGCGACAAGATCGGCTACGTCGTGACAACCAAAGGCACGAAGCTGCATGAAAAGGCGCAGCCCTACTTCGCCGTTGCTCCTGACCAAGTCGACAGGGAGTATTACATCTCAAACCAGGTGGTTCCGGTGGTTGCGCGAGTACTGGGAGTTTTCAATATCGGTGAAGACCAACTGGTCTCGGGAGAGCAACACTCGCTGACCTAGCTACGTACCATCGAAATCTGAGAGAGTCATTACTCTGACTTCAGACGGTCTCTTCGCGACCTCAGACAGTCGATCACCGATCACGAATCTGATCTTCTTCTGATCCGCGACGTCGAGTATTCGCTGCGTTATCACCCCATCGAAGATCAAGATCTGCGCCCCATCAATTGATGGCAATTGGCTCGCAAGGTCGCTAACTGGTAGATGAACGATCTCTTTCCCAGACTCGTCGAACACGGAGGCTTCCAAGGTCCCTCTCAACTCCTGCGCCTTCGCAGCAACAGTCTCAGGAAGAGTCGGTCTCGCCCCCGCGGTCGGTTTCGCTTCGGGTTTGGCTCCATATGGTGCGCGGTCTCGTAGTGCTCTCATTATCTCCTTGGGAGTGAGTTCTTCAACCTCTTTGCCAGGGGGAGCCCTGGTCAGGTAGTCGAGCTCGGCAACTTGGTCAAGTTCTTTCAGTATGAGGTCTCCGCCTCTATCTCCATCCAGAAAGGCCGTGACCTCCTTGTTCTTGGAGAGTTCTATGATCGTCCGGGGGATCTTCGTGCCTTCAATGGCCACAGCGTTCTTGATCCCGCACCTGAGGAGATTAAGGACATCTGCTCGTCCTTCGACAACGATCACCGAACCACTCTGATGAACATCGGGACCTGCCGGGAGCTTGTCGGGGCCGAATTCCACAATCTCAGCAGATCGAATGGCTCCCGAAACTTCCTTGACCATTTCGTCGGTGCTCGGGGAGACCTCAATTACCCATTTTCGCAAGATTTCCTTGGCTTTGTCTAGAATGACTTTCCTCTTCTCCTCGCGGACATCGTCTACCTTGTCGAGAATGACCTTCGCAGTGCATGGGCCGATTCGGTCCACGCTTTCGACTGCTGCCGCTATTATGGCCGTGGAAACCTTGTCCAGACTCGACGGAATCGTTATGGTACCCGTTGTCCTGTCATGTTTTGATTCGAGTTGGATTTCTATTCTTCCTATCCTTCCACTCTTCTGAAGCTCTCTCAGATCTAGATCAGGCCCGAATAGGCCTTCAGTCTGCCCGAAGATCGCGCCGATCACGTCGGGCTTCTCAACCACTCCCTCCACGTCGAACTTTGCCAACACGACATACTTCGTCGTGGATGCATACTGACTATCTGTTCCCAATTGACAGTGAACCTCCACCGACAAGCGCGAGAAGCCATACTAGCCAAACCACTGCTCCTCCGAAGTGTACGCTCTCACGTGAATCACCTACGTGCGGTTTGAAGGAAAGCGAAGTTTGCAAGCGCTTTCGCGCGTCAGCTTGAGATTTCCCTACTCACACGACTCCTGATAAACGTTTTCTCGAACAAAGACAAAGTACGCTCCAAATCGACCGTTGAGACGTGAAACGGTTTTAAGATGATGCTGTCTTCCCCTTACGCTGCAGGTGGAAGATAGTGGCTGTCAAGGTCGGGATAAACGGTTTCGGCAGAATAGGAAGAGCTTTTGTGCGTGCAGCCAAGCGATCCCAGCCAGATGCCGATATCGTCGCGATCAACGATGTAGCAGATGCAAGAACACTCGCACATTTGCTGAAGTATGATTCAGTATTTGGCAAGATCGACGCCGACGTAAAGTTGGTTCCAGAGGGTTTCTCGGTTGATGGGAAAGAGATCAAGGTCCTTTCGCACAGGGATCCGGCTGAGCTGCCTTGGTCAAAACTAGGCGTGGACATCGCTCTGGAATCCACGGGCCTGTTCACCGACCGAGATGGTGCTTCAAGGCATCTCAAGGCCGGCGCGAAGAAAGTCCTCGTATCTGCGCCAGCGTCGAACCCTGATGTCACAATTGTGCCAGGCGTCAATGACTCGAAGTATGACCCTAAGAACCATCATATCGTCTCACTTGCTTCGTGCACAACGAACTGCGTCACACCAGTCGTGAAAGTTCTCCACGAGAACTTCGGAATTCTACGCGGATTGATGAGCACAGCTCACGCGTATACGAATGACCAGAGGATCCTTGATCTGCCTCATAGAGATCTTAGGCGTGCTCGTGCAGCAGCTCTATCGATCATCCCCACAACGACAGGTGCGACAAGGGCCACAACGGAGATCTTCCCTGAACTGAAGGGAAAGATCAATGGCATCGCGTATCGAGTCCCCGTGCCGGATGGTTCACTGGTTGACTTCGTAGCCGAATTGCAGAATGATACCACATCTGACGCGATCAACAGCGCGTTCAAGACTGCTGCAGAAGGGGCTCTTGGACGTATATTGGAATACTCGGAGGAACCCTTGGTGTCGGTGGATGTGATCGGAAACCCCCACTCCTGCATCATCGATGGGCTCTCAACTATGGTGCTGGACGGCAAGATGGCGAAAGTGCTTGCGTGGTACGACAACGAGTGGGGCTATACGAACAGACTCGTTGACATGATCCAAATAATGTCGAAACAGATCTAGCCACCGTCTACGATCGACGCCTCATCGCAGGTGCAAGATCGGCGCGTCGATCCAAGTACTTCCCGAGATTCTCTATTCCCGAAATCTCCGATCTGACGAGCGCTTTCAGTTGCTTCCAGATCTCAGTATTTGCCCTGACGCGCATGCTTGTGAGATCCCTTCGCAATCGCCAAGCAAGCGCTCGTCCCTCTATGTCGAAATCCGTGAGTATGATGACCTCAGAATGAGCTGCAATGGATTCTAGGAAATCAACTAGTCCAAGGCGACGAGACTTTGCGCAAAAGACAGGACCTACGATTCCCAGTGCCCGAAGAGTCTTTGCATCATTTGGACCCTCGACGATCAGCGGGACGCCTCGTCTCGAGTGGGTTGCGACCTTCTCGACGAGTTCTTTGACGGCTTCAAGCCGTCTCTCTTCGGCGTTCAAGTGACGCCAGTTTCCTAGCGAGTGATTTCCATGGCTACGATTTGGCTCAGCAGATCAGGGCTCTTTCCGAGTTGTCGGCGAACGCCCTCGAGCCTATCAGATAGTGCCTTCGCGACGCTGTCCTTGAGATCCTGTGGATGAAGCTGACCTAGCGCGTATGCTCTCTCGACATCTTCGTGCTTCGCGAACGTGATGCTGCCGCCGTACTTGGACGGTCTGTCAACTTCTAGGCAGCTCAGTTGCGGGATCAGAATCAGGCGAACGATGTCCAGCACTGGATTACCTTTAGTCTCTTTGGGAGGACAGTAAGCGGACCTTATCTTGTCTTTGATCTCTTCAGGCTGATCATGAACGAGAATCGCGCTTCCGGGAACGCTCTTGGCCATCTTGCTTCCGATCTCAAGGTCATATTGTGGATTCTCGTCGAGTTCACCCGAGGTCCCAGACCTAGATTGGTATTGCGATCCTCCGAATAGGCTCATCAGGAGAGGGGTGTGTACCGAGACGGGTTTCTTCCTTTGGAGCTTCTGAGCGGATTCGCGAGCTATGATGTGTGCCTTTCTCTGATCGATGCCTGCACATGCGATATCTAGATCGAGCTGGAATATGTCTGCCGCTTGCATGCAGGGGTAGAACAATGCTGCAGCCTCAACATCTTCTGTGTCCATCTCTCGCCCCATTATCGGCAATGCCCTGCGGATTCTCTTCGCCGAATTTGCCTTTGCTATACGGATCACTTTCTCCCAGTAGTCCATACTCCCCTCGACCTCAGAACCCCATCGATATGCGACCTTTTCTGGAGGAATTCCGAGACCGGTGAAGCATTGCTTGAAGTACTCCCCACAAATGCGGATGTTCTCTAGACTGCCGGCCAGCTTGTTGTTGATCCACGCGTGCCAATCAGCCAAGAATACTGTGAACTCGCAGCCAGCGTCGACTAGGTTCTTGATCTTTTCTCCACAGATCAGTCCCGTTCCGATATGCATCGCGCCGCTCGGTTCAAAGCCCCAGTAGGCTCTAGGAGAAATTGTGGTTTCCAGAAGCCGTTTCAGTTCATCGTGAGTGATGACTTCCTCGGTTCCTTTCAGTACTAGCTGTAGTTTCCGTTCCAAGTCCAATGCCGGGTCTCTCGCGTGAAGAGTTGCCATGAATGCCTCTTAAATGATAGTGCAGGTTTCACCATGGGCAAGAGTTCAAGATAGACCTGAACTCTCGCCCTTTCGCCCACGACACTAACACGCGAACTTCATCGAGGGGCGTCGCCCCACTGAGTCGGCTCTCTCAGAGGTGGGCTGTTTCTGGTGCCCACACTGCCTGCATGCGAACCCGCTACATTAACGGTTCGCTACGGCCGCGCACAGCAAGTGTGAGTCGAATTCAAAGGCAGCGGCAGGATTCTGAATTCCCCAATTCTCGAGCACTTGTGGATGGAGTTCACCGACGATGCCAGCCCGCTCGTCTCGAACGATGATCGCAGCAGCTCGCCCATCCAAGAAGCTGCCATGCTGCAGTTCCTCGACTTTGGGCCGTAGGCCAAGGTTCGAGAGAAGAGCATCGGCTAGGGCACGTCCCTCGGTGAATGACGCGTCAGCGTGACAAGTCACGCCTGCCAGCTTCGTGACCTCTTTGACCTCTGAGCCATCCCGCAGAATGCAGTCTCCGGCTTCGAAGATACGTTGCGGGTACGTGACATGTACGTTGGCAGAGAGCACTTCCGTTAGGCTGGGAATCAGCCAGTTCCTCAAGCACGTGAGTGTCTGGACTCGCGGGTTCTGAAGCTCAACTAAACTCTCGGGCTGGATGTTCATTCGCGTGAAGAGCTTCTCCGGGTTTGACAAAGCAAAGCTGAGTACTTCCTGAAATCCTAGACCGACCATGATCTCCCTCAACAGATCATTGAATTCGTGCTGCTTCGTCAGTCCGCCGACCGTCCCATGTGGCGGCCACCTTGGTTTGATTCGGTTGAGACCGTAGGCGATGCCGATATCTTCCACAATATCGATGGGGTGCATGATGTCCAGTCTGAAGCATGGGACAGCAACGTCCAATGAACTGGAGGATGCCTTGGTCGCGTCGAATCTTGCCCGGCGAAGCAGTCTCACTGCCTCGCTTGGTTGCAGGTCAAGACTGAGCACGCTTCTAACGTAGTCCATTCTCAGTCTGACGCGTTGTGTCTTGAGCACCGGCGTCTCGGTTTTTCTCAGCGTCCCGTATGGGTAGTGAACAGTTGCCGAGTAGATCCGTCCTCCGCGGTCCGCTAGGCTAACGGTGATCATCATCAGCGCGTTCAACACAGTGTCGATGCTCGTTCCCGTTACTTCCACGAGCACGTTCCTCGTTTGTGGGGTGATCCGTCCCAGGTCGTTGGAGTTTATGATGGGAGGGAAGGACAGCACGTTGCGTCTTGAATCGAGTAGAATTGGCCATGCAGGATTCGATTCGACAATGTCTCCGTACTCGATTCCTTTTGGATGTCGAGTCAGAATCTCACGCAGGGTCATTCGTTCAGTTGTTCCAAGCGGAACGAAGCTGATCTCATCCGGGCTCGCCACACCGTATCGTAGTGGCGGTGCGATTAAACCCAATTCATACAATCCGATCGAGGATCTTCTTCTTTTTCGGCCGTAACTCTCATCCAGCTTGTCTTGGAGGTGCATCAGCCCCCGAATGGCGGCATCGGACAGACCAACATTCTTGACGATCGAGCAGCCGATGAACGGTCTGATGTTCTTCAGACGAGAATCGACCGTGATCGATACGCCGGACGGCCCAGCCACAACGTAGCGTCCGATGCCCATATCGAGCCCCAAGAAACCACGTAGAGCTCTGGCAATACCCTCAGGAGACCACAGATCCGGCCTATTGGTATCCTTGTTCTCAAGGCTGAGTTCTTCAACTCCCGTCTCCTCTGAGAAAGTACGGGTCGCCTCGCACTTGATGTAACCAAGAATGTCGTTGAGAGTGGGGAGATCACTGGGCAACTTGGTACGGACGAGCCCCTCAAGATCCTCCTGTTCGACTGTTATGGTGACCATCCTAAGCGAGCTCCTGCTTTCTCAGCCATTCGAGATCTTGAGAGAAGAGCGTGCGCATGTCATCGATGCCGGCCTTCATCATGAACAGACGTTCCACACCTAATCCCCAAGCTATCACGGGCACCTTGATTCCAAGCGGGATCGTCAGCTCCGGACGGAAGATGCCAGACCCGCCAAACTCAAACCAGCCGACTCCGTCCTTGTAGGCTGCCAGTTCGACGCTTGGCTCAGTGAACGGGAAGTAGTCCGGATTGAACCGAACCTTGTCTGCGCCTGCGATGTCTACGGCAAACCTCTCCAAGACTCCAAGTAGGTCCCTGAGAGTGAGGTCTTCGCTCACGACAATCCCCTCGACTTGATTGAACTCTGTGAGGTGTGTCTTGTCGACCTTGTCCGGTCGAAAACATCTAGCGATCGAGAAGTACTTCCCGGGAATCTGCAGTTCACTACTCACAAGAGTCCTTGCGCTCTGTGCGGTCCCTTGACTTCGTAGGACTAGTCTGCAAGCCAACCTCTCAGAGTAGGGACATCTCCAGCCGGTTGATCCGGTTTTCCAGCCGTGTTCATGTGTCCTCTTTACGTTGTGGAGATATCGGAGGAATGGCCCCGGATCTCCGTACTCTGGCTCCTTGACGAGGTAGGTGTCGTGGACTTCTCGAGCAGGGTGATCCTGGGGCATGTAGAGTGCGTCGCAGTTGAAGAACATCGTCTCAACGAGCGGTCCAGTCATTTCCTTGAATCCAAGCGCTACAAGTCTCCACTTGAGCTCGTCCAAGAAACGCCTGTAGGCTTGCTTCTTGCCAGGCCAAAACGGAGCCACCTCTGCGCGGACATCGTATTTCCGTAGACGAACTTCCTTCCAGCGTCCGGTCGCCAACATCTCGGGCGTCAAGCTACTTACTTCAGGCAGGACCATGATGCCTTGTTGTGCAAGCTTCAGTCCCTCATCAGTCGCTGAGATGACCTTGTCTGTCCTCTCGCGCACACTTACAAGTCTTCTCTGTCCTAGAACCCGTAGTTCGGTCAAGTCATCGGCGGACAGCCGGGAGACATCTGTCTCCGGCGACTTTGCGAGGGTTCGAAGTAAGTCCTCATCACGACCAACTTGCGGCTCCTTGTCTACCACCACGATGGTAGTCTTGTCTCTCGTTTCAAGAGAAGCCCAACCCTTCTTCTTGAGCCACCCGAGAATGATCGGCATCATCTCTGCAGGGACGTGCGCTGTCTGCGCAGCTTCGGACGCCTCCATTCGTCGGGCGTGACCGATGACGACTCTTGCTATCCTGCGTTCCGGTAATCCTTCCTCTGCGTAAGTTCGTCCTTCCCGCGTCAGAGAGGCGATAGATCTAGTCTCGTCTCTGACCGACACGTAGCCTTTCTCTACGAGCGTTAGAGCGGAACGCATTACAGCAGCTTCGTCTAGGCCAGTCTTGACGGCGATCTCTGCTGACTTCGAAGCCGTTCCCACTGATGCGAGAACTCGCAGCGTCTTGGCTTCGTGTTCTCTAAGCTCGTTCATGTCCGCATATTCCTCTTGGACTTCCTATCGAATTCAATCGGTTGACTGGAGGTATGTTCAAGCGGACTCGCAACTTCGCGTGTCTAGGCCGAGGAAGCGGCGATTCAAAAGGCTGCGGGGAGAGTGAAAACGCGGTCACCGTGATCCTTGCTCCCGCATCTCATCTTGTTTCTCCCAGTCTTCTCGCACTACGTACGAGTGTGACGATATATTAGCTCTGCGTACTCTCATTCCGGCAGATTGAGACCTTTCGATTCCGCGAGGAACTCCTCTATGACTTCCTTTGCTTTTTCCCGTCTCGTCTGATGGTCGTGCAGGAAGCCCTTCACACGTTCGGCGAGTATCTGCTTGCATTCACCGCAGAGAATCTGTCCAGAGAGACAGCTTCTTCGGAGTTCTTCGATTTCTTTGTCGTCTTCCATGAAGAGGAAATACTCGTAGTAGTAGACGCTGCAGATGTCAGGGTTCGCCCCGAGCCTTCTTTGTTCTTCTACGGTGGCTCGCCCCCCCGTGAACGCATCCATGATCTTTCGGTCCGCCAGATCTGCGGAGTCCGTGGTGAAAATAGCGGTTTCAGGCATCGAGGCTGACATTTTGCCTCCCTTGCCAAGCCCAGGCAGGAACTTGGAGTGGATCTGAGCAGGTTTCGGATATCCGAGTTTGGGTGCCACATCTCGAGTGATCCTCCAATAGGGATCCTGATCGATCGCAGCGGGTATCAGACATGGCACGCTCTTGCCAGCGATGGCTGAGGGAAGAAGAGCCGGCACAGACTGGACCGCGGGAAAGAAGATGATACCGATGTTCGAGCTATCCTGAAAGCCGAAGACGGCTTTCACGGTCGAGAAAGTCATGTGTTTTGCGACTTGGAGCGCAAGCTCATAGAGAGATTGAATGTTCTTGATGTCTGAGATGATCACTGTTCTCTTTGGATCGAAACCGATCGCGATTATGTCCAACGCGTTCTCATATGCCCAGTGTCGAGGAGCGTCTAGGTCCGTGTTCTGATGAATCAGGAACTTCTCGTCGTCGGTCATCTGGAAGAACAGGTTCGCCTTGAAGACATCCTGGAGATGTTTGGTGAAGATCCAAGGAACGATGTGACCGATGTGGACAGGGCCGGACGGTCCTCTGCCGGTGTAGAGGGCGAACTTCGTTCCCTTCTCGTATTCATCAAATATCCAGTTGAGGTCTCTGTGAGAGAAGAAGATCCCCCTACGTAGTTGTAAATGAAGCGTTCCCGCATATCTGCGAATGCGTTCAAGGAGTTCAACTGACAAGGGTTCAGTGCCGAACTCGCGTGTGAGCTTCTCGTAGTCTATCCTTCCAGAGACTTCCCAGGGCGTTACGACCATTTCTTCGCCGTTGTTTGACAGTAGCAGCTCCTCCAAGATCTTGGTTTGCCCATTCATCCGAGAGGTCTGGTAGATCTCTCAACCCTAAATATAATGCAAGCGATAAGTCTCGAACCTAGTCAAATCAATGACGAGTGTTTCGCGGTTGATTTCGAAGGATGAGCTTGAGGCTTACAGGAAAGGAGGACGGATCATCTCGGAGCTTCGAAAGACCGTCCCTTCGTTCGTTCGTGAGGCCGGACCAATAAGGGAACTCTGCGAAAGAGTCGAGGCGGAGATTCTTGCTCTTGGTGGGCAACCGGCCTTCCCCTGCAATGTTGGCATCAACGAGGTAGCGGCTCACTACACGTCACCTTGGGATGACGTGAGCCTCATTCCGGGCGATTCTGTTGTGAAGGTTGATTTCGGCGTGCACGTCGACGGCTACATCAACGACTCGGCTGTCACCGTCTCTTTGAATCCGACCTTTCGCTCCATGATTGAAGTTGCCGACGACGCTCTCCGCGCCGGGATCGCCAAGATAGCTCACGGAGTCAAGTTCTCCGAAGTGGGAGAGCAGATCCAGAAGACAATAGCACAGTATGGTTGCAGACCGATCCGCAACTTGACTGGACACAAAGTTGAGCGGTACACGATCCACGCGGGGAAATCGGTTCCGAACATCGCTGGCCCCACACCAGGACGCTTTGAGATCGGCGAAGTGTACGCAATCGAACCCTTCGTCACCGTCAAGGAGGCCGCGGGCAGGGTCGAGGACGGCGACCGAGCGTTCATCTATCGTGCCGTCAAAGAGAAGGGAGTGAGATCCGAACCCGCCAGGAAGATCGTTGAGTACGTACGGAAGAACTTCAGGACCTTGCCCTTTGCGTCGAGATGGCTATACACCTCTCTCGGCAAGACTGTGATGGACCAGGGCTTCTCGGAGACGCTCAAAGCGAAGTGTATAACGGGATATCCTATTCTCGTTGAGGCAAGCGGAAAGGTCGTGACACAAGCTGAGCATACGTTGGTCGTGGAAGAGAATGGATGCGAAGTCCTAACGATCTAAAGTCGACCCTTCTTGGGAGGTTCTTCCGCATAGATGGACTCCACCCGCATTGCCCCGTTGCACTGCTGACACTTGCCAACTTCCTTGTATACGAAGTCCCCCTCCGCGAAGGCGCGGACGACCTTGAATCCACAGCTGGCGCACAGGACCACGGAGAGCACCTTTGCCGCCAAACTCTGAAGCATCACGATTCGTCTCCGCATCTGCATGAGCGATGAGACCGCCAACACGACGGCGACCGAACTCGCGACCGCGTAGAAGTAGAAGCTTTCCATGTTCCCTTCTTGCTGAAAATTGAATGCTGAGTACATGGCCCAGACTGCCCAAGCGAGGATGACTACACTGAATACTACCATCAGGTAACTGTACATACTCCCCGGTTTTGCTTCCATCTCAATCGCCTATTGAGCAATGCCCACGGTGTTGCCGATCCCGGCTACGATGACAAGATCGCCATCCTTCGTTTTCTCTTGGATCAGATTCTTGATTCTCTGGACGACACCATCGGCTGCCTCAGTGATCTCCTTCTTCATCGGCGTGATAGCCTCCTGTATGCTTTCTTTGATTATGATCGCGTAGACTGGGATCTTGTATTTCGTTGCTTCCTCTTCTATCTTGAATCTCTCCGTTCCAACTCCTCCGATAGCTGCTCCGATGCCTTCGCTGATTTCGCCGGTCTTCTCACCTTCAAACTTGAGCGCTGCATCAACCATGACGATCATCGCCACCTTTCCTGCGTTCTCCTCGATCAATGTTCGAATCGCGTCGCCAGGTTTTCCGACATTTCCACCCGGGCCCTTTGCCTTGAGGGCTATCACGCGGCGTCCTTCGATAATCGTTTCCGCGACCATCACGTCCTTGTCCACTTCACGTTTCTCGTTGGCTCTCATCAACTTCGACGCTACCAATGCGCCTGCACCGTCTCCCACTGGTTGTCCCAAAGCAAACGCCTTTGCCGCGCCTGAGTATGCCTCAGCTTCCTGCATAATTAGAGGGAGAAGCATCTGCAGCTGAAGTATCACGTAGAAGCTTGAGGTCTTCTTGCCTAAGAGATAGAAGTGCCTCACGACCTTGAACAGCAGATTGAGCGCCCACGAGGCTTCGACTAGGTTCTCTAGGTTGTTGACCTGAGCATCAGTCGCTTCAGGGGCAACTTTTCTCACGTCTGCCTTGAATCTCACGTCACGGACATCCAAGAGGTGATCAAGCTTACCGACTATCCCCGCTGGATCTAGATCAACCGGGGTTATGAAAAACTGCTCAAGAAGACCAGAAAGCGCGGACGATGGGTCTTCCTTCGGTTTTCCTATCTCCTTGATCGTGCGAAGGGCGAGTGCTCTTGCATCGTTCTTGATGAACTCGAGCTTCCTCACTGCTCCATCAAGTTGGAGGATAGCGATGCGGCTCTGTATTTGTTGACCAAAGAAGAAGGAGGCAAAGATCATTCCGAAGATCAGGAGGTTGATGAGATTCGCCAGGAAGTTGCTTCCTCCTCCGGTCGTCGGTATCTGAAGCGTCGAATCGAATATCAATCAGGTATCCTCAATGGCGCGAGCACTAGATCGGCCGTGGCCCGTTATTAAACGTTCATCGAGCCATCCAGCAAAAGTTCTGTAGATGGAGTTGGCAGCGGTCCAAGTTTCGCGTGGCCTTGCGGAACACACTACCGCCTGAATCGCCTGGGAGATTCACTTCCGTGTTTCCGGTACGAGTCGAGCATCGCCTTGAGTGTTCGTGCTTTCCGGGGATCACTGAATCCTATTGCTTCCCGGAATCGGAGCAGATTGTCCCGGCCGAGGATGGCTATCTTCCAGCTCGTAATCTTGCTTCTACGGTGCCCCGCCTTCGCGTCCAAGTACAGCTTCGACTTGATGCCGAGTCCGCTCAGCATGGTTCGGATGTTCTGCAGGAGCGCTCTGTCTGTATTGGACACGAATATGCCTCTCATGTTGACGTACCCGGGCCTATGATGCCCTTGTCTGCTCCGCGTCCTATAGTAGGCAGGCCATCCTTCGCCATCGACAAAACCCCTGACGTAACGCTCCTGCTCATGAGGGGTCCATCGCAGCATTTCATTCCTGCCTACGTTCATGACGCTCTCCTCGTACTTTCGGAATGGGAACGGGTCCTAGCTCCCAGCTATGGCCGCCAACTCCGGCAGAGTCCTTCGTCGTCAGATAATTAAACATTCCCAGATGCAACGCACATCGCGTAAGATAGAATTCTAGATTTGAGTGATGCAACTCTGAAGATGTAGTGCGTATCGTCATGTAGTTGGTGGGGCCGAAGGGATTGTCATGGCGTTTGCGCCACTTTGAACCCTCGACTTCCGCCGTTTCCCATGTCTACGGGTTTCTCCCGCGCTCCGGAAGATCGTCATCCCATTCGGTCAGCAAACCCGTACTCTGCCAAAGGCTTCTGGAGCCCTTCACGGGGTTGTCCTGTCGTCATCCCTGGCTAGATCCCGCCGAACCGTTCGGGTCGACTACGGCCCCACAGGCTGACGACTCTCAGGCCCCACCGGGCTAAACTCGCAGACGACGACTCTATATAATGTTTGAGACTCTCCAAAGACTGACCTAGATCTGCTATCTCATCGCGTCGCGCCTATGCGCCCACACCCGCAAGTATTCGATCCCCGTGTCTCATGATGTCTCTTCCTACGCTCATACTGTTCCGAAATCTAATAACGAAGAGACCCAGAACTAACCTGGACATCCGTTGATTCGAATCGGAATAATCGGCAAGACAAACACAGGGAAGACGACCTTCTTCAATGCTGCGACTCTTCTGCGGGCGGAGGTTTCCACGTACCCATTCACAACGAAGCGACCAAACACAGGCATGGCGTATGTTCAGACCCTCTGCGTCTGCAGAGAGCTCGAAGTGCAAGATAGACCGCGGAATTCCCGATGCATTGATGGATGGCGCCTCATCCCGGTCGAGTTGATAGACTTGCCCGGGCTGATCAAAGGCGCATGGAAGGGCAAGGGGTTGGGAACGCAGTTCCTGAGCGTGGCATCGCAAGCCGACGCCCTGTTGCACGTAGTTGACGCATCAGGCAGCGTGGATGCAGAGGGCAAGTTGACAAGACCCGGTTTCGGCAACCCCGTAGCTGACATCTATGACATAGAGGAGGAAATTGCCAGATGGTTCGTCAAGATAGTGGGCAAGAGCATATCGAAGATCCATGGTCAACCAAGCGACAAGGAGACAGACAAGGTCGTCTTTGAAGCACTTGCCGGCCTCAAGATCCGCCTCGAACAGATTCAACGAGCACTCCGCGAAACTGAGTTGGCTGATCAAGAAGTGGAGAAATGGAAGTCACGTGACATCGAGCGATTCGCCGAGAGAATCAGACAGATCGCAAAGCCCACCATGATCATTGCGAACAAGATGGACCTCGCCTATTCCGAACAGAACTACAAAAGACTGAGTGAGGAATTCGGCAGAGCTCTTGTCATACCTTGCTCTGCCGACGCTGAACTCGCGCTTCGCAGAGCCGAAGAGAAGGGCTACATTCGATACATACCAGGGGAGGAGACCTTCCAAGTTCTCGCACCAAAGAAGCTAACGCCAGAGCAGACCAAGGCGCTGACATATGTCCAACAGAGAGTCTTCACAAGGTGGATTCAGACAGGCGTGCAGTTCGCACTGAACTCTTGTGTCTTCAAACTGCTAAACATGAACTCCGTTTACCCAGTCGAGGACCAGACCAAGCTGAGTGACAAGAAAGGAAACGTATTACCGGATGTACTGCTGGTCCCATTCAGCGCGACCCTCTCGGATGTTGCAGGCCACGTCCACACGGAACTTGCCAAGACCATGATCTACGGCATTGACGCGAGGACCGGGGTGAGGCTACCCGCGGACTATGTTGTCAGGGACCGGGACGTGATCAAGATAGTCGCAGCTGCGGAACGGAGAGCGAAGCGCAAGTCCTAATCGGAAAAGACCTTCAACAAGTCGGCCTTCGTTATTATTCCAGTCACCTGTCCTCTCTTCGTTACGAGGACAGCCGAGTGATATTGAAGAAGAGCCGAGATCAGGGAAAGGGGCGCGCGGTCGTCAATCTGCGGAAACGCCTCGCTCATGACCCTCCCAACGGGCATACCTGAAAGGTCTCGCGGACTCATCCCCGACACGATCCGATCCATGATTGTCTTCTCGGCGATGCTTCCAACGATCTGCCTGCCGTTGAAAACTGGCAGTTGAGAGAAGCCCATCTCGTTCATTACTGTCGCCGCCTTCGAGACCGAGTCGTCCTCGGCGACTCCGATCACCCTCGGCTGGAGGAGATCCCTTGCGCGTGGTTCCTTGTCTCTCTGCATCCTCTCAAGTGTGTCAAAGATGGCTTTGGTTTTCGGATATGACGGTTCGGTTTTTCCAGCCTCCACCTTCGCGATGAGGGACTGGCTCACGCCGGCGAGCCGCGCTAGTCGCTTCTGACTCAGTCCGAGAACTCGTCTCCTCTTCGAAATCTCGTCGAGTCGTGGAAGCACGGTTTGCTCTCCCCAGAGCCTATTCCTACTGGAATATGTTCAGCACAACTCTATTAATAGACCATTTCGGGTGTAAGGGCCGCGTGATTACGCGATGACGAACATTTCCGTCAGTGCGCTCAACCAGACTCCGATAGAGGAGCAGCCGATAGAGATTTGCGAACGAAAAGGCGTCGGACATCCCGATTCCATCTGCGATTCCATGATGGACAAGATCTCGGTGGCTCTCAGCGAGGAATACCTGAAACGCTTCGGCCGAATACTGCATCACAACGTCGACAAGGGTCTCCTAGTGGCCGGCGAGATCGAACCGAAGTTTGGAGGCGGCAAGGTCGTCAGACCTATGCTCATGGTGTTTGGTGACCGAGCGACGTTCACCATAGGAAACGATCGGGTCCCCGTGGAGGAGATTGTTGAAGATACCGCCAAGAAATGGTTCAGACAGAATCTTCGCATGGTTGACCCGGACGAGCATGTGCGATACCAGATTGAACTGAAGCGAGGCTCGGACGCCCTAACGGACATCTTCAGCCGAAAAGGCAAGTACCTAGGTGCGAACGACACTTCCGCCGCGGTGGGCTTCGCGCCAATGACCACAACCGAAAGCATTGTTCTCCAGACAGAACGATTCCTCAATTCCTCAGAATTCAAGAAGCGTCACCCAGAAGCTGGAGAAGACATCAAAATCATGGGAATGAGAAAGAACAGACACCTGAATCTGACGATCGCAATCGCGTTCATTGATCGCTACGTTCACAGCGAGGCGACATACTTCAACCAGAAGGAGGAAATCAGACAGGAGGCGCTCAGTTACGTGCGCTCGAAGGTGAGTACCGATTCAATCGACGTAAACGTGAACACAGCAGACGTGCCGGGAAGAGGCCTTGCAGGCATGTACCTCACGGTCCTCGGAACATCAGCCGACGGGGCGGACTGTGGGCAGGTCGGAAGAGGCAACCGAGTGAATGGAATAATTCCTCTGAACCGCCCGACGTGCTCCGAGGCCGCGGCAGGGAAGAATCCTGCCAGTCACGTAGGGAAAATCTACAATCTTCTCAGTTATCAGATAGCCAATCGAATCCAGAAGGAGATTGGCGGTGTCCGAGAGACGTACGTCTGGCTCCTAAGTGAAATCGGCAGACCGATCAATGACCCAAAGATCGCCTCAGTTCAGCTAGTCCTTGATCTTGGAACAACCATGAAAGAGATCGCAGAAAGAGTTGAAGACCTTGTCGCAGCGGAACTCTCGAACATCGACAAGTTCAGCGATGAACTCGCTCATGGCCGGATTCCGGTATGCTGAGACAGATGCACTGATCCTCACGAAACGGGGCGAACACGGGGTTTCCTCGCAAAGGAGGAAAGACGCCTCCCCAAATCATTGCCTGACCCAGTGACTGCCATTGGTTCCAAAGCACACGATCACTTCCACAGTGAACAAGGTCTTGACAGCACTTGTTGCGATCCTTTTGGTCTCATACGTTGTGTCAATGGGGCTTGGCCTGGTTCTGTTCTTTGCACTGCCTCGAGGACTCGATGCCTTCGCCGAGCAGTTTGTTGAGCTTCCGCTAAGCGTTCTCATGATCGTCAACTTCAGAATCCCGCTCGGAGTTAGCCTCGGCCTCGTCTTCCTTGTGATCTGGATTCTCTACGTGGGCTCCTTTGCATTGGCTTGGTTCGACAAGCCAACATTTCCCTACTCCCTCAGCAACTTCACTCGTCCCCTTGACATGATTCGATCAAACTACCTCATGGTTCTGCCGCAGTTGGCCTCGGTCGTACTGGTGGCCGTCTTTCTGCTGCAGACTCTACAGGAGTCTACGGGAGTCCAGACGGGAGGGATCTCCTTCGAAGATCCGATCCTCGGTTTTCTCATCGTCTCGTATGCCCCATTGGTTGAGGAATTCAGCTATAGGATAACGACGGTAGGGCTACTCGATGGGCTGCATCTCATCTGGAAAGCGCGAAGAAACCCTCCTAACCGCCTCAAGATAAGCCCAGCTCGCCTTCTCTTCCTCACGATGTGGAAACCGGAATCGGCCAAGGGTCTGATTGGTGTCAATACGATCAACAAGAACGGCGTGAAGCTAGGAATCTCACGATTTGAATGGTCAATCTTGGTTCTGGTCTCGGGCTTCTTTGGTGCAATACACTACCTAGCAGGCGGTGGTTGGGAGATCGGCAAGATCTCGACTGCTACGCTCTCGGGACTTGCTATGGGCCTTGTCTACCTCAAATATGGGGCATATGCTCCAATCCTGTTGCATTGGTTTTTCAACTACTACTTCGGGGTCTTCGACTTGGCTTCACAATTCAGGTTGAGTGGAGCGGAGCTCACAGTGATCGGGGTCGAGCTCCTTAACTTCGGAGTGGGCATTCTGCTCATCGTGATTTTGATCACGAGTTGGATCTCGAGGACGTGGTTCACGAAGCTCAGGGGCCCCCGATTCGAAATGGGGCATGAGCGGATTTCCGAATGTTTCATAAGGAATCGCGCTCATCAGTTGAGATCGCAGGTGTCGGGGTGTGTATCACCGCCAAGTCCACGTGTTCCTCTAGGTACAGCAGCCGACAAGCCCACCACGACGACGAGAGACCTGTTGGGCAGGATTCTTTGAGATGAGCATTCATAGGAAACGGTCGACGCTAGTTACACGCGCGAGTGTCGCCAACGAAATGATGCCGTTACCATCCCGATACGATCAAGCTCAACTGGAAGCGGCATGGCAGAAGAGATGGCAAGAAGCCCAGACGTATCGTTACGATCCCGAAGACCGCTCAAGGCCAACGTACTCGATCGACACGCCACCACCTTATCCCAGCGGGGAGTTCCACATGGGAAACGCCCTCAACTGGTGCTATTTCGATTTCGTGGCACGCTACAAGAGAATGCGCGGCTTCAATGTGCACTTCCCCCAAGGGTGGGATTGCCACGGCCTCCCAACTGAAGTACGGGCCGAAAGAACGTTCAACATCAAGAAACGCGAGGTCTCGGTGGAGAAGTTCCGTGAGATCTGCGTGAAGCTCACGACAGAGTACATCGAGAAGATGAAGGCAGCCATGCAAGCGATGGGGTACTCGATCGACTGGAATTTGGAGTACCGAACCATGGATCCCGCATACTACAAGCTGACCCAGCTTTCGTTTCTCTGCCTTCTCCAGCGTGGCTTCCTACATAGAGGAGAGCATCCAGTAAATTGGTGTCCTCGGTGTGAGACGGCTATAGCGGAGGCGGAAGTTGAGTACATCAAGAGCGATGGCATACTCGTTGACATCCACTTCCGAACAGAGAGGGGCATGCTCGTGGTCGCGACCTCGCGTGCGGAACTCGCGCCGTCATGCGTGGCATTGGCTGTAAATCCCACCGACGCTCGCTACGTAGAATTCGTGGGTGGTCACGCGACCGTGCCCATTGTGAATCGCAAGGTCCCTATCCTTGCGGATGAACTCGTTGACCCTCAGTTCGGTAGCGGAGTAGTCATGATATGCACGTTCGGCGATAAGACCGACGTTCGCTGGCAGCACAAATACGGTCTTCCGGTGGTCAAGATACTTGACGCGCAAGGACGACTAACCGAGGAAGGGGGGAAGTACGCCGGACTCACAATCGAGGAAGCCAGAGAAGCGATCATAGGTGACCTCAAACAGCATTCTCAGATTGGAGGCTCTCAGCCGCTCAGTCGCGAGATAGGCACCTGCTGGCGATGCCACACACCAGTCGAGATCCTCTCAGCACCCCAATGGTTCATGAAAACCAAACAGATGACAGAGGAAATCGTTGAGTGGACGAACCGCGTAAATTGGGTTCCGGATTTCTCAAGGAACCGAATGGTCGACTGGGCCAAGTCACTGGACTGGGACTGGGTGATCTCAAGACAGAGAGCATTTGGAACACCGATTCCCGTGTGGTACTGCAGAGACTGCGAAGAACTGCTCCCGGCAAGAGAGGAATGGTTGCCGGTCGACCCACGATCACAGAAACCAGCAGAAGCTTCTTGCCCAAAGTGTGGATCACGCCAGCTCATGGGGGACGCAGATGTGATGGACACCTGGATGGACTCATCGATCACATGCGCCGTCCATGCGGGATGGCCTAATGGGCTATCAGAATTCGAGAGACTGTTTCCAGCCGATCTGCAACCGAACGGCTACGACATAATTCGAACGTGGGACTACTATCTGATGGCGAGGCACCTAGCCCTCTTCGGAAAGGCCCCCTACAAGACTGTGCTTGTGAACGGTATGGTTCGAGGTGCAGACGGCAGAATGATGCATAAATCCTATGGCAACTATGTCGAGGTAACTGAGGCCATCACTAAGTATGGAGCGGACTCCGTGAGACAGTGGGCAGCAGCCGGGGGCACTACGGGGTACGACATACCCTACAGGTGGGCTGACGTGGAGTACGGACGCAAGTTTCTCACAAAGCTATGGAACGCGGCGAGGCTCATACTGTCCTCTCTTCAAGACTACGATCGCGACTTCTCAAGTCCAGGGCTTGAACTACTCGACAAGTGGCTTTTGACCAAGCTCAATGATCTGACAAGGGTCTCCACCGAGGCATTTGAATGCTTCCAGTTCAGCGTGACAATGGACTCCACAAGGAACTTCACTTGGCACGACCTCTGTGATCAGTACCTTGAGGCTGCCAAATACAGGCTCTACTCAGACCGTGCCGAGATGGTGGAGAGCAGAAGAGCAGCCCAGTTCACTCTCTTCCACACACTCGATGTCGTCTTGAGACTCCTTGCCCCGATCTGCCCTCATGTGTCTGATGCTCTTCACCGCGAACTGTGGGGCCATCGTGCGGTCGCCAGGAGCATTCACTTGGAGGCATGGCCGCAGCCGAAAGAACAGTTGACCGATAGGGACTCTGAGAAGAAAGGGACAATCTTGGTTCGTGTGCTCTCGGAGATCCGTCGAATCAAGTCTGAGAACCGCCTGTCAATGAAGGCACCGATCAAGAGACTAAGCATTCAATCCGGTGAGGAGGTGACAAGAGTGGTGCTCGATCACATCGGAGCGATTCGTGAGATTGCCGTAGTCGAACGGGTTGATGCCCTGCCTTTGCGACAAGAAACCGGCGAGAAACCTCTGGAGGACATTGACTTTCGATTAGTAGCGGAATTCTAGCGCACGAAGTCTTTAATACGCAACCCGTTGTGTTAGGGCAGCGATTCAACATGAAAGTGTCGGAACTGAAGCCGGGGATGAGACGCGTTGATGTCGAGGGCAGAATCGTCGAGAAGGGAGAACCCCGACAGGTTCAGACCCGGTTTGGAGACACAAGCAGGGTCGCGGACGCAGTCTTGACAGATGACTCTGGTTCAATCAAGATGTCTCTGTGGAACGAGCAGATAGACAATTTCAACATCAACGATGACGTGAAGGTCGAGAATGGATACGTTACTAGCTTCAGAGGCGAGCCGCAGTTGAATGTAGGAAGATACGGACGGCTTGTCCTGAGACAGTAGCAGGGACAGAAGAACTATAGCCTCCTCATTGGATGCTCTGCGCACAACGGAGCATCAAACGGGAGCCACTGGTGGCATGAGTGAGGACGAACGGCTGACCAGGATCAAGGACCTACTTGACTCGACAGTGGCAGAGTTCGAGTCCATATTCGAGTCGGCGGGAGGTTTCGACCAATCCAGAGTGGGGAATGGCTGGACACCGTCAAGCATTCCGGTCAAGACATACGTGATCAACCCGATGCCATTCAGTGAGGCAAAGAGAATCGCCGAATCGCGGAAGAGCCGCCTTTTTGGTCCGCTAGGATTTGTGCGACTCCGCTCGAGAAAGGTCGAAACGCTAGGAGAACCACTTCTGGTGTATCTTCCGTATTGGCGTGCAAGTGCCTACCACGAATGCTTCTACTTCAGGGCTAGGAGCTACAGGGCAACCGTACCTGAAGACGTTGTTGCCGTTCAAGTTGGCGGACAAATCAGAGCACTGAGATCAGAGATCAGACCCAAACGATCCGCTCTGAGCAAGCTATTTGGTGTCCTCAAGCGAGTTGTGCTTGCCCGACCCGAACCCAGGTACTTCGAAGTTGACGGTGCAACGGAACTTGCTTACCAGCTCGCGGAGACATCCGTTCTTGTTGATGGAGATGGAAAACGGGACCTGTCGATGGAATACTTGCTCGAAAAGAGGCCGCAGATGAGACTCATTGAGAAGGGAGAATCACTCGTGACTGAAGCTCTTTCCGCAAAATTTGCTCCACTGTCCTTCACAGTGGAGGATGTGGTGCGGCTGCTTCATGGTAGGGTTGTGAGACCGCCGGTTGTCTTCAGCAAGATTGTGACGAATAGGTTCGAAGTTACAGAGCTGACTCTTCTGGAACTACCCATCTATCTCTTCAGGTACAGGAATCTCGCGCGAGAAAAAGAACTTCGGATACACGGGGTCACGGGCGATATAATGAAATAGCGACCAAAGGAAGGCGGCCTGAGGCGGCCACTGAAGGCCGACACCGCGCGTTTGGTTGTCAAGTATATTCGACGCCAGAATTTGGACAATATCCATCTTACTACTGCAAGCACGACCACGATCACCACGACGATCTCGATGAACATGTAGGGTTCCGCCGTAATCTCAAAGGAAGCTGACCCCTGATTATCATACATATCCGTCGCCTCCACCCAGATTTCCCACGAACCCGGTCTAAGTAGATCACTTAGCGAGAACGGGTACCAGACCATCCACACCTCGCGGGCCTCGTCATGCTCGACGCTCGCGTTGACCATCCAATTTGGAGCGCTCAGCCAAGCCTGCACGGTCGCGTTCCTGATGGACGTTCCATCAGGATAGCTGACCTGAGCGTACCCTGTCATCGTGTCAAATGGGACTTGGTAGTGAGTCTTGTTAAAACTAGCGCTGACTTGCAGCATCGCTCGAAGTATATTGAATCCATTCGTCTCGATGTCACCTTCAGGCCCATTGTTTCCGTTTCCATCGTTGAACGCATTCGTTCGCATCACGAACTTGTAGTCGACGGCCAGTGAAGCGTTGGGTGGGATCTTGAACTGAACGGCCCAGATTCCGCTCGCTGCTCCTGAGGCTGTGACGGTTAGGTCTGCCATCTTGAACTGCCCCGCGTAGAGCTCGATGGGGCTCAGACCATCCTTCACGCTTACAACTGCTGCAGAGTCGGGATACTGCACGATGAACTCCGCAGAGGCTGTCTCCGTTCTTTCGTAGAGCGTGCTGGGCTGCGTGTGGACAGCAACATTCAACAAAGCTGGAGTCACGGAGAACTTCGAGATTGAAACGAATTCCACATTCGGATAGTCGTACGTTCCGACACCGTCAATGAAGACCGTGTACGATTCGGTGACGGCATCAAACGGTATCTTCCAAGTTGCTAGAAATGTGCCGGTCTCGTTTGCTGCTACGGTTGCGTCGTATACAAACGCCGCTGCCGGGTTCCGTATCGTCACCTTCAGACTCGTCTTGGGGAGTACTCCTCCGCCTCCTACCCGGACGACCTCAGTGCGCTGATAGACGTACTTGTCGGTGCCCCATAGACCATAGTGTGCTCGGGCGAAGGCCCTGTCCGCTTCAGCGGAGTCAGATATGCTGGCTAGATAGGTGCCGAGCGCAGAGTTCGGCTCGATCGGCAGAGATATGCCGGGCGGAATCTCCCCCTTCTGTGTGGTGACAAAACTGAGTCCTGTGCTTCGCGTCGAGTTGTCCGTCGGTATCTGGAGCCAAATTACGTAGGATTTGGTGCCGTTATATCCAGCGCCTTGTAACCCGACTTGCTTGTCCCTCACGGTGTACAATGCTTGGTTTGTCTGAAGTGAGGGCTGGGCCTGAGCAACGACAAGGGCCATGGAATGAATCGTGAGTGAAGAGGCGATCAGCAGCACCACGATTGCCGCCGTGCCCGTTCTCATTCTTTTTCGCGCCTTCCTTCCGACAGGTTTGATAGATAACAACTTCTGAGCAAGTAAATAATACAGATAGGCATTGCCGGACTGGTAGCCTTGCAACTCAGTTGCCCTGTTCTTGTCAAAGCTTGATCTTCGAAACGCCACAGGAGCGTAGGGTTCCGGATCTCTTCCTAGGAGCCATACCATTATTCCTGTGCAAATTGTGAGAGTCGCTTAGATCATCTTCCAGTAAGTGTCTGGGCGAGCACCCTAGCTCAGTTCCCGCCTCCTCCACGCCCTGTTTGTCAGGACAGCGTCCACAATGACGTGCAACGTCACTTCGAGTCCATAATTCGGACGCGGAATCCTCATCACCGATCATTGAGAAATTGGCGCCGGGAGAGGGATTCGAACCCCCGAGGCCCAAAGGGCCACAGGCTCTCTGGACACGCTTCCCTTGCGGACTCAAGGCCTGCGCCTCTAGACCGACCAGCTTGGGACGATAATCCACTCGGCCTTCGGGACCTGAGACTATAGCTCATATCCCGGCGTGCGTTCCCGGCACCGCAAGAAAGACCTATCGAGACGGAGTAATCTAAAAGATTTTACACTCCCACCTTCGGACCTTGCACCAACACAAAACGAGGAAGCCTATCATGAGGAAACAGAGCGATCCACCATACAGACTACTCCCCCACACGACTGATGCATACGTTGAGGTGCAAGGACGAACGATCAACGCCGCGTTCGAGAATGCCGCATTTGCCATGTTTGCCATCATGACTGACCCGGCTAGAGTTGGACTAGCGTTTACAGACGAATTCGAGATCTCAGCCCATGACGAGATCTCGCTTCTTCACGACTGGCTTGAGCAGCTGCTACTGAAATTCGATCTAGACGGAAAGGTGTACTCTAGATTCAAGGTGAAGCAAGTAGAGACTCGGAACGGAAGCGTGCACATGCTGGCCAATGCAGAGGGCGGCCTATTCCAGAGAGGAAAGCATCCGGCGAAGGTCGAGGTAAAGGCAGTCACATATCATCGTATGGAGATCAAGGAAACCGGAAGGGGCTACGTTGTTCGATACATCCTCGACCTTTGATGGAACCCTTGCCAGAGCTTAGTCCGCTGACTCATCGCACACAAAGTACATGAGCTTATCCTATGCTGTTTTGTTCGGTATCACGGAAGATGTGCTCAGCTAGAGCAAGTTACGAGCCTCCGACCAAGCGATCGTGGAAGCTCACGGTAGCGGTCCCGTGCTCACTTGTTGCGGATGTTCCACACCTGAGAGAAAAGACGAGCAGACTCGGTTTTCTCGGAAGAGCGCTCGGCATATGCAGAGTCGATGAGGTCGTCATCTATGCAGATCTTACGTCGATGGATGCGATGCGTCAAGGAGGACTCGTCACCTCGATCTTGAGCTACATGGAGACGCCTCAGCACCTACGAAAGCATCTAATCAAGATGAATCCGGACTTGCGTTACGTCGGCATCCTTCCCCCGTTGAGGACCCCAAATCACCCGACTGGGAGGAGAATCAAGGATCTCAAGGTGGGTGACATCAGAGAGGGCATCATTGTCGACGCCAGCGGAGGAACCAGTCTAGTGGACATCGGCGTCGAATCCCTTGCCGAGATTCCGACACAACTTCGTCGCGCATCGCGAGTTACAGTTAAGATCGCGAGAATCACGCCGAAGATCGTTGGTGAATTGATCGAAGAAACCCGGATAGACATATATTGGGGCTTCCGGGTTACGTTGAAGAACCTTCCATTGGGGAGGCTCATCAAGGAATCGAGGCCGGATGTAGTAATAGCCACATCGAGGCTCGGGAGCAGAGTGGACAGAATGCTGGAACAACTGAGGTCAGTGGTCACGGGGTCTTCAGCGGTGCTTCTCGCATTTGGTTCGCCAAGACGAGGCCTACACGAGATAATCGAGGAGGAGGGCATGAGACTGAGTGATGTTTCTACGCTCACGGTGAACTTCGTGCCAAACCAAGGAACTCAAACCATACGAACGGAGGAAGCAGTCCATTCAGCTCTCTCGACATTGAATGCAGTCGTAGAATGAGGTGAATCAACATGGGACACAGGAAGGTGCACGCTCCGAGACGAGGATCGCTCGCTTATCTTCCACGATCGAGAGCCTCGAGATGGCTGGGTCGAGTGCGATATTGGCCGAACAATGTCAAAGAGGCGAAACCCTTGGCTTTCGTCGGATACAAGGCTGGAATGAGAACCGCCGTCGGAGTCGACAACAGAGAGGGGTCCCTGACGTATGGGAAGGAGATCTCTTTCCCGATCACGATCGTGGAAACACCGCCGATGATCGCGGTCGCTCTCAGAGCTTACGCAAGATCTGCGAAGGGGCTTCAAACGTTCGCCGAGGCTTGGATGGAGAGGCCGCCCAAGGACATGATGCGTCTTCTATCTCTGCCCGAATCTGTCAATCACGGGGAGAAGTTGGCTAAGATTGAATCCTCGCTTGACAAGATCAGCCAAGTGAGGTTGCTTCTCGCATCGCAACCTAGAATCGCACGACTCGGAAGGAAAGTCCCGGAGCTTCTAGAGGTCAAGCTCGGTGGCGAAGCATCGAAGCAGCAGTTCGAGTACGCTCGAAGCCAGCTCGGCAAGGAGATCACAATATCAGACGCGTTCAAGGAGGGCGACTGGGTAGACGTGATCGGAATAACGAAAGGCAAGGGAATTCAAGGACCAGTAAAGAGATGGGGAATCCGGAAGAAGTTCCACAAGTCAAGAAAGACCGTTAGAGCAGTAGGCTCAATCGGAGCATGGCATCCCCACTATGTCATGTACTCTGTTCCACGCGCTGGGCAGACCGGCTTCAGTCAGAGGACCGAGTACAACAAGCAGGTAGTGAAGATTGGACAAGAAGGCAAAGACGTGACCCCGAAAGGGGGATTCCTCAGGTACGGAGAGATCAAGGCTCAGTACATGATGCTGAAAGGCACCGTGCCCGGCCCCGCCAGAAGGGCTTTGACCCTGCGCTATGGGGTGAGAGGTACACCCACCGCCCCACTGAAGTATGACTACCTTGACTTGGAGTCAGCGCAGGGGCGCTAGCAGTTGACAGCTACCTCGAAGACTGTTGAGGTCTACGACATAAGTGGGAAGCCACTCGAGAGCGTGGCTTTGCCGTCGGTCTTCTCAAGCCCGTATCGACCCGATGTGATACGAAAAGCCGTGGTCGCGCTTCAGAGCCGGAGGTTTCAGCCGAAGGGAAGGAACCCGATGGCTGGGAAGCGAACTACCGCCGAGTCGGTCGGTGTGGGCAGAGATCTGGCTCGAGTCCCGAGGGTGAAGGGAGAGAGGTTTCCGAAGGCAAGCCAGGCCGCCTTTGCACCAAGTACGGTCAAGGGCAGAATGACACATCCACCGTCGCCTCAGCGCAGACTCGTCAAACGCCTCAACAAGAAGGAGCGGTTACTGGCACTTCTGTCGGCGATTGCAGCGACAGGCTCCAAGCAGCTAGTTGCATCTAGAGGGCACAGGATCGATAGGGTCGCGAGCATTCCACTCGTAGTGTCAGACGACTTGCAGAACGTGAAGACCACTAGCGAAGCAAGAGACGCGTTCATGGCGATCGGAGTCTGGGAAGACATCGAGAGAGCACGCAGAGGCGTCAGGATCCGGTCTGGCAGAGGACCCGCAAGAGGTAGACGGATCAAGCACCCACGAGGCCCTCTCCTCGTTATCGCAAAGGATGAGGGCATCGGCAAGGCCGCCCGCAACCTAACAGGCGTCGATGTCGTGGACGCATCGAGCCTCAATGTTGAGGATCTCGCCCCTGGCACTCATCCTGGCCGGCTCACCGTCTGGACGAAGATGGCCTTAGGCTCACTCGAAGCAAGACTCGCCGCCGGAGGGAAGTAGATGCCGAGGAAGACCAGTCAAGGAGTGATCAAGTATCCGCTTGTCTCCGAAGACGCTGTCACACTGATTGAAGCCGAGAACAAGATGACTTTCGTCGTTGACCCCGACGCGTCCAAGAATGACATACGAAGAGCTGTAGAGGAACTCTATGAGGTCAAAGTCGACCGCGTCACTTCTGTCACCACCCCAGAGGGTCGCAAGAAAGCGTACGTCAAGCTCTCCCCCGACCACAAGGCGTCAGACTTGGCCGTTAGACTTGGCGTGCTTTAGTAACTCTTTTCTTCCAGTTTGCAACAGTCGAACAAGTCTCAGGTAGTGGTTGCAGAATGCCGAAAGAGTTCACATATCGTGGACACACGGTCAGCGAACTTCAACAGATGTCCATGGACGAATTCATCAAGCTGCTCCCCTCCCGTCAGAGACGATCACTGATGAAAGGTCTGACTGATGAGCAGAGGAGGCTCCTTGAACAGGTACGTGACTCCAGAAAGGAAGGGGCAAAACCCGTCAAGACACATTGCAGAGATATGGTAGTCCTCCCCGAGATGGTTGGAACTACTCTCCTAGTCCACGGTGGCAAGGAGTTCAGCTCACTAAGCATCAAGCCAGAGATGATTGGACGCTACCTGGGTGAGTTTGTCATAACGAACAAGAAGGTAGTTCACGGAACGCCCGGCATCGGAGCGTCTCGAAGCTCAATGTATGTGCCCCTGAAGTAGAGGTTCAGGGTTCCCCCGTACTTCCACGGCAAGTCCGAAGAGATATACATGGGCGGGTCGGCTACGCGATCGTCCTCTTGACGACCAAGTAGCATACCACAGCTATCAACAGCGGCCCCAAGAAGATTGGGACCATTGTGTGCATCTGCGAAACAGGAGCGGGCTGAGCCGCGCTCGTGAGCAACTGGGCAGTCTCATCCACTGCAAATTCACCCTTTGCAACAGTCGGCGCAGGTGTGCCCTGAAGGAGAGTTGCGCCTTGCACGGCGACGAAGGCCAAGACCAACGCAAGAACTCCTAGGCTCATCTCCTTCCTCATCGTGCATGCCTCTTGTTGTTCGCCGTGATGATCTGCTGAGATAAGTCTAGACTTTGGAACGGCCCCGAGCAACAACGTTCCTTCAAATGATCCTATCCCTCCAAAGCCGAATCGCTTCGTACACACAGACCGACGCTGCGCTGGCGCCAAAGATCAATGTCATCACGTTCGCTTCGGATCCTGTCATCATTGACTGGGCAATGTACATGACCAACGCGCCTGCAAAGAAAACGGCGTAGAAAACAAACCGAGGCAGAATGATTCGACCAATGCGGAGGAACATTCGAAACTGACTAGGCCGGACTTCCTCCACGACCTGATAGCGGCCATGCTCATCCTTGCGTGCGACACCGAGTTCACGAAGCTTCTCCAAATGATAAAGTGCGGTGCTTGGGCTGGAAAATCGAATGAGCCGCTGCACCTCTCTCACACCGACCGGTCGGGGAGACTTGAAGACTGCCCAGTAGACTCTGAGCGTGGTTCCCTTCAGCTCTGACTCGATCACCCGTTCATCCGAAGCATCCAAGGCGGATCTCATCTTGACTGGTTCAGTTGGTGAGTGCTCGTGACGTAATAACGGTTCCTTGAGCCAGAGTCTCAGGTGTGTCATCTACACTCAAACGGAGAGAAGCTATTGCTTTTTATGGCGCTCCGTCCATGCGTTCGGAGAACGTTGGCGAAAGGAGCATGCCAAACTGGGCGTATTCAATCAAGGAGATAGACCCAGAGCGATCTGTGAGATGCTCGGGACGCGAGCTCCGCATCTCTCCCAAGGCGGCAACCGAGATCTGCCGAACCATCAAGGGGATGCGACTTGAGGATGCGAAAGAACTCCTTGAAGCAGTCGTCTCAAAGAAGCGTCCCGTAGCCTACCGTCGCTACAAGAAGGAAGTGCCACACAGGAGTCATTCGGAGAGATGGCATGCAGGTCGATACCCCGTCAAGGCTGCGACGAGAATCCTCGGGCTGCTTGAGGAGCTGCAGTCGAACGCAGAGTACAAGGGCCTTGATGTCGACAGGCTCAGGATAGTACACGCTGCAAGTCAGCGGGGGATGAAGATGAGGAATTACATTCCGCGAGCATATGGCAGAACAAGCCCGTCGTTCAACACGCTCACTCATGTCGAATTGATTGGATACGAGGCACAAACGTGATGTCAGTTCAGAAGTACTTTGTACGCGATAATATCAAGAAGGCTGAGATCAACGCGTACTTGGCGCAGGAGCTTAGGAAAGCGGGTTACAGCAAGGTTGAGGTGACAAAGACACCGCTTGGCGCACGGGTTGTGATCTATGCCGCAAAGCCGGGCATGGTGATTGGACGGCGCGGGCAGAGTATCCGCGATCTGACCCAAGTCTTTGAGCAGACCTTTGGTATGGAGAATCCTCAAGTCTCAGTCGCCCCGATCGAAGTTCCGGATCTTGATCCAGCAGTCGTTGCGTCTCAAGTTGCTGCTGCGCTTCAGCGTGGTATTCACTTCAGACGCGCCGCTTACTGGGCGCTTCAAAGGATGATGGGTGCAGGCGCGTTGGGAGCCGAAATCACAATCCGTGGGAAGCTAACGACTGAGAGGGCACGGTACGAGAGATACAGGGATGGCTACCTTCCAAGCGTTGGCGATCCTGTTCTCAAGCAGGTCAGGAGAGCAGTGGTGGATATTCAGCTCAAGCAGGGCCTTTTCGGGGTTGCAGTGAAGATCCTGCCGGCTGGAGCGTCCTTCCCTGACAGACCCGAGATCAAGCAACCTAGCGAGTCTGAACCAGAGAAGCCTCCCGCACTAGAGGTGAGAGAGGAGGAAGAAGAAGCCGAGGAGGTAAGCGAAGCTGCCGATACTGAGAAAACGTGAGCTAGCTCAGCTTCTGCCCGAAGAGCGGAAGAAGAAACTGGAGGAGCTCAGAACGGAGCTCGCCAAGATGCGTACTACGGTCGAGTCCGGGGGAAGAATGGAAAATCCAGCTAGGATCAGGGAGATACGAAGGACGATTGCGCGGCTTCTTACTATGGATGCAAAGGCAGCCAAGATGCCCGTGAAGGAGTAATGCCGATCAGGGCCGAGAACATTCTGAGACATGAGCTGATAGGATTGAACGCTACAGTTGCAAGAAGCTCCAACCCGTATCTTGCGGGAATTCGCGGTCGAATCATCGACGAGACAAGAAATACCCTCAAACTGAGTACTAGAAGAGGAGTCAGAGTCGTTCCAAAGAGTGTAGCCGTGCTGAGAGTGAGCCTGCCTGATGGTTCGATCGTAGAAGTCGAAGGAGCAAGACTAGTCGGAAGACCCGAGAACCGGTTGAAGATGAGAGCGAGGAGATGGTGATGCGAGAAATAGGTGTCGGAGTCAAGCGTCCACAGAAGACCTGTGAGGACGCAAACTGTCCGTACCATGGAACTCTTCCGGTGAGAGGCAAGATCCTTGATGGGACGGTCGTAAGTTCCAAGATGAGCGGAACAATCACGGTCGAGAGAGGACATCTGCATTATTCAAGGAAATACTTGCGATACGAGCGCCGTCGCAGCAGGATCCTTGCGCACAGTCCACCGTGCCTTGAGTTGAAGGATGGAGATCGCGTTAGAGTAGTCGAGTGTCGACCGATTAGCAAGGAGGTTTCGTTTGTTGCAATCGAGAAGATCAGTCCTACCGCGTAGATGCTTCATCATCAAAACATTAAAGAACGGTAGATCGCCTCTTTGCCGAAACTCCGTAGTGACATAGTATGCCCGCTCCGCGAACAAGAGCAGTCAGCGCCAAAGGCATGGTAGAGTACAGGCCGCACGTGGAGCGAGGCCTCCCGGTAGGAAGTAGGATATTCTGCGCTGACAACACCGGTGCCAAACAACTCAAACTCATCAATGTGATGGGCTACAGAGGTCGACTCAGACGCGTCCCTGCAGCGTGCGTTGGTGACATGGTGATGGTCTCTGTCTCAAGGGGCACTCCAGAGCTTAGACGCCAGATGTTTCCGGCAGTTGTAGTGCGTCAGAAGAGACCGTTCAATCGCCCCGACGGCGTGAGGATTCAGTTCGAAGACAACGCCGCTGTCATAATGACGCCTGAGGGCGAACTGAAGGGAACTGAGATCAGGGGCCCTGTCGCGAGAGAAGCCGCGGAAAGATGGCCAAGGGTCGCCAACGTCGCAAACATAGTAGTGTGACAAATGATGCCGGCACTGTCTTCGAGTCACCCGAGGAAGCAAAGGCGTGCACGGTATACCGCGCACAGCTGGAAGAAACACAAGCTGCTTGCTGCTCCACTATCTGAAGACCTGAGAGCTGAACATAAGAAAAGATCCTTGCCCGTGAGAAAAGGCGATACCGTCAAGATTACGAGAGGGGACTTCTCTGGAGTCGAAGGGAAGGTCTCGGAGATCGATACCGAGCGACAACGACTTTTCGTGGAAGGAGTAACCCGAGAAAAGGTCGCTGGAACCTCGGAGAAAGTCTCCGTCCACTGCACCAAGGTCATTATAACGAGACTCAACCTCGACGACAAATGGCGAGCGGATTCGTTGAAGGAGTCGAGGACGGTCAGCGAGAAGAGTGAGGCCTGAGGGATGGGGAAGAAAGGCGGAAGGAGGCATCTGAAGAGGGAAGTGGCACCACGCTCCTGGCTGATTCATCCAAAAGAATTCCAGTGGGCGGTCAAGCCTAGAGCGGGACCTCATCCGCGAGACGCCTGCCTACCTTTGGGTAGTGTACTTCGAGATGTGCTGGGCTATTCAAAGAACCTCCGTGAGAGCAAGATCATCCTCGCCCAGAACAGAGTCATCGTAGACGGAAAGATCCGCAGAGACCACAAGTATCCGGCTGGCTTGATGGACGTAATCGAGCTCCCAGACGCAAACGCAAGCTACAGGATTCTACCCGCAATTGGCAAAGGCCTGATAGGCGTTCGCATACCGAGAGACGAGGCCAAGGCCAAACTCTGCAGGATAGAGGAAAAGACAACGCTTCGAAAGGGTCAGGTCCAACTGAATCTACACGACGGCAGAAACGTTGTGGTGTCAGTGCAAGATCCCCGAACTCCGAGGGAAGACGCGTACAAGACGAAAGATACGTTGAGGATTGGCATTCCAACACAGAAGATACTGGGTCACCTCAAGTTCGCCGAAGGCGCCTACGCGATCGTCACGTCGGGAAGGAACATCGGCCGGCATGGCAGGATAATGAAGATCGAGCCGAGGAAGGCCGCAAGAACCGCAAAGGCCCTGATTGAGGATCCCTTGGGAAACCGTTTCGAGACCATAGCCGATTACCTATTCGTCGTAGGCGAGGACAAACCTATCATCAAGATCGAAGGCGGCGCCTAGAGATGCAAGCGATGGAAGAAAGCCCCGTCAGTGAACACCCAATGCGGCAGATTAGACTTGAGAAGGTGACAGTCCATATCGGAGTGGGGCAGTCAGGCGAGTCTCTCGAGAAGGCAAGGACCATTCTCAACGAACTGACCGGCCAGAAGTCCTCGTCTCAGAAAGCACGGCGAACGTTGAAGGACTTCGGCATCAGGGAGGGAGAACCCATCGCATGCAAGGTGACACTACGTAGGGACAAAGCGATGCAGTTCGTCCGGAGAGCTCTGGAAGCCGTGGGGAACCGTTTGTCAGCATCAAGTTTCGACAACAATGGGAACTTTGCGTTTGGCGTGAAAGAGCACATCGAGATGCCGGGGACGAAATATGTCCCAGAACTTGGCATCGTGGGCTTTGACGTCATCGCCACGATGGAGAGGCCTGGGTTCCGCATCAAGCGAAGAAGGATCAGGAGAAGCAAGGTCGGGAAGAACCACCTTGTCACGAGGGAAGAAGCAATCCGTTTCGTCAGAACCCACTTCGCCATAGACATAGTCGGAGACCTACAGTGATGGCAAAGAAGAAACAGCCAAGGAAGAAGAAATTTGGAAAGGGAAGCCGCGCATGCAGACGCTGTGGTCAATATGACGCCGTCATCCGCAAGTACGATCTCAACCTTTGCAGGCAATGCTTCAGGGAACTAGCTCAGACTCTTGGTTTCAAGAAATACATGTAGATGACTGATGATGTCTCCGGTAGAACTTGTAGAACGAGTCGTCGAAGTTCCAGAGGATGTGAAGGTTGAGGTCTCGGGTCGAAGAGTGAGAATCTCAGGTCCTAAGGGAGAGTTAGAAGAGGACCTTTCTCATCTCCCATGCGTATTGGTGACAGAGAAAGACCGCATATTCGTGAGGGCTTCATGGGCACGGAAGGAACAGGTCGCGATGGTCGGAACTGCTGCGGCTAGGATCAGAAACATGATCAAAGGTGTGAAGTCTGGATTCACGTACAAGATGACAGTGGTTCACGCCCATTTCCCTGTCACGCTGAAAGTGCTCGAAAAGGAAAGGAAGCTTCTCATCGAGAACTTCACAGGCGAGAAGACACCTCGAGTCGCTCTAATCGTGGGACATTCAAAGGTCAAGGCCTCGGGTGACGAAATACTAATTCAAGGTATAGACTTGGAGGACGTAAGCCAGACGGCAGCAAATATCGAGCAGACTACAAGAATCAAGGACAAAGACCAGAGAGTCTTCCTCGACGGAATCTACGTCTCCGAACGCAAGGAGGGCATGTGATTTGACTGATAGGAAACGACGTACGCCTTCTTTCATCAGGCAAGAAAGCTGGCGCGTTCGCAGAGTCAAGAACCGATGGAGACGCCCCCGCGGTAAGACGAGCAAGATGAGGCTCGGCATGAGAGGTTGGCCTAGGACCGTCAAAGCCGGCTACAAGGCTGACCGAGCAACGCGAGGTATGCATCCATCAGGACTCAAAGAGATCATTGTGAGACGGCCGGCTGATCTCGAGAAGGTCGACTCAAAGACCCAGATTGTGAAGATCAGCCACACAGTCGGAGAAAGGAAACGAGTCGCAATCTTGGAACGAGCCCAAGCTATGGAATTGACGGTTGCGAATCCCGGATTGAAGAAGGCTGAGGCTGCGCCTGCTGAGGAATTGGTCATCAAAGAAGAAGAAACGAAGGCGACGGAAGAAGTCTCCTCCGGAGGGAAACCAGAATGAGTGTGCGGTCACAAAGGCGCATTGCCGCCGAAATCCTGAAAGTCGGAGAGAACAGAATCTGGCTCGACCCAGAGGATATCGACGCGATCAGCTCCGCAATCACTAGGACAGAGATACGCAAACTGATTCATGAAGGAGCAATTAGGCCCCTGCCGAAAGCAGGCACAAGCAGAGGAAGAACACGGAGGCTCAAGGCAAAGAAGAGAACAGGTAGACGCACTGGATCAGGTTCACGAAAGGGCGCCGGAGTATCGCAGAAGACAGCGTGGATGAACAGGATCCGCTCTATACGAGAACGATTGCGCGAGTTAAGAGACAAGCGTATGATACCGACTGGGACCTACCGAAAGTTGCTCCTGATGGCGAAGGGTGGGTCATTCAGGAGCTCCTCTCATCTCGACGAATACATCGAGGCACACAAGCTCGCTAGGAGACGATAGATCAATGTCACAAGTGACAACACGGCCGCAGGAGGCTGGCTGGGTTCCGAAGACGAAGCTCGGTAGAATGGTCCAATCGGGACAAATCCTCTCACTGGATGATGTCTTCACTCAAGGGCTACGAGTTATGGAGCCCGAGATAGTGGACGTCCTGCTTCCTGATTTGAAACAAGAAGTCCTTGGAATCGGTTTCGTTCAGAAACAGACTGATGCTGGTGAGAAGTCGAGATTCAGGGCCGTTGTTGCTGTGGGGAACAACAGCGGATATCTTGGCGTCGGTGATGGGAAGGCGAAGCAAGTCAGAACGGCCATTGACAAGGCGACGCTTCAGGCAAAACTGAAGGTTATTCCTGTCAGGCGTGGCTGCGGCAGCTGGGAATGTGGCTGTGGTCAGCCACACTCGCTGCCGTTTCGTGTAACTGGGAAGTGTGGTAGCGTTCGGGTCGGCATCATACCGGGCCCGCGAGGCCTCGGCCTCGTTGGAGGAGAGATCATCAAGACCGTGTTGACGCTGGCAGGTGTGAGAGACTGCTGGACTCGTACCTATGGCTCGACTAGCACGTTGGCGTCCGCTGCGCTGGCGGTCTATGAGGCTCTTCGAAACACGTACAGGACTGTCACCTACTCTGACTGGGTCAGATAGGACGGCTCATCACAGTATCTTGAGTTTGCGGCCTATCTTCTCGAATGCAGCAAGCGCCATGTCTAGATCCACTCGTGTATGTCCTGCATTCATCATTGTCCGAATTCGTGCTTTGTCCCGAGCGACCATTGGAAAGACGATCGGTAGGGCGAAGACCCCCTCTTCGTAAAGCAGAGTACTCATCTCTTGCGCTACTGTGCTCTCTCCGACGATAGCTGGTGTAATCGGCGTCTGGCTATTGCCTATGTCGAAACCCATCTCCTTGAGTGACTTCTTGAAGTAGCCTGTGTTGTTCCACAGGTTCTGGAGATGGACTGGTTCATTCTCAACGACATCAAGTGCGGCGATGCAAGCCGCCGTGACCGGCGGAGGATGAGATGCGCTTAGCAGCCACGTGCGCGACTTGTTGAACGCAAACCGCCTCAGATCCTCGGTTCCTGAGACGTATCCTCCTACCACGCCGAATGCCTTGGAGAAAGTACCCATCTCGACATCGATTTCTCCATCCATGTGGAAATGCGAGGCTATTCCCCTCCCTTTCTCTCCCAGCACTCCGTCGCCGTGTGCGTCGTCGACGTATGTGATTGCGTCATATTCGGAGGCAAGCTTGACGATCTTGTCGAATGGCGCGATATCGCCATCCATGCTGAAGACGCCATCTGAGATCACAAGGATTCTCATGAATTTGTTTCTCGTCTCTTTGAGAATTCGCTCAAGATCCTCCATGTCAGAGTGCTTGTAGATCGTCCTTTCTGCTCTACTTAGGCGAGTTCCGTCGATGATGCTTCCATGATTCAGTTCGTCGCTGACTATGAGATCACCTTCAGTCACCAGCTGAGGGATGAGACCCGTGTTCGCTGCGAAGCCTGTGGAGTAGACCAGCGCAGCCTCTGCATGTTTGAAAGCCGCAAGTTTCTTCTCGAGTTCAAGATGTAGATCCATGTTGCCCGCTATCGGTCTTACCGAGCCAGATCCGACCCCATGCGTGTCTATCGCCTTCTTCGCTGCCTCCTTGAGCTTTGGATGATTGGTTAGATTCAGGTAGTTATTGGAGCAGAGCATGAGTATCTTCTTGCCATCGACAACGCAGTGAGGGGCACTGCCTCCCTCAAGTGTTCGCAGTCTCCAATTCAACCCGGCCTTTTCGAGATTCAGGTATTCTTCGCGAAGGAATGCGAGTTTCTGGCTTCCCATCTTCACACCAGCCCAACTAGGGACGTTGTCGAGAATCGGAGATGCAGCAACACCGCCGTCGATAATAGCCTTTCGACGCGAGTCTTCTTGAACGACAGGTCGAGCAAGAGAGAAAACATAAGAAGAAACTACTTGCCACTACCGCCGACTCAATGAGTGAGGAAGATTGCCTCCCCCCAATCCTGAGTTCAGCGTCGACCCTTCTGAACCCGGAAACAAGGTCTACCCGCGATCGTTGCATTGTTGCGCGACTCGCCGAAGAGGACGGCTTGCTTGACCAAGATACTCGTCACCGGAGCAGTTGGACAAATAGGCACTGAACTGGTCCAGGCGCTTCGGACGCGATATGAGAGAGACGATGTTGTCGCAGCGGGCCATCGCACCAAGCCAACTCAGGACTTCATCAACTCGGGACCTTTTGTCTATCTCAACGTACTGGATCGCAAGCAGTTAGCCGAAGCTGTGGCGGACAACAAAATCGACACGATATATCATATGGCCTCAGTTCTATCAGCAGTCGGTGAACTCAATCCGCAATTATGTTATGAAGTAAACACGGGGGGACTCTACAATATCCTAGAGATAGCACGAAAACACAAGCTCGAACGAGTGATGTTAGCCAGCTCTATTGCCGTTTTCGGGGTAGGTGTTCCCAGAGACAGAGCGCCAAACGATGCAGTCCTCCTCCCGACGACTATGTATGGAGTGACCAAGGTATCTGGAGAGTTACTTGCTCGATACTACTTCAGCAAGTTTGGTGTTGACGTTCGTTCTGTGCGCCTTCCGGGAATCATAAGCAGCGAAACTCTGCCCGGAGGCGGCACTACCGACTACGCCGTTGAGATGTACTACGCGGCGGTTGAGGGAAGAAGCTACACCTGCTTTGTTAGAGAAGAGACAGCATTGCCGATGATGTACATGGCTGACGCGATCAAGGCACTTATCGAGCTGGCTCAGGTAGAGGGCTCCAGACTGACTCGACGAGTCTACAACGTCAATTCGATGAGCTTCTCTGCCGGGGAACTCGCGAGATCAATCAGAAGGGTTGTTCCTGACTTCACCTGCGAGTACAAGCCCGACTACCGACAGGCCATTGCTGATTCTTGGCCGATATCACTGGACGATTCCCCAGCGAGACAAGATTGGAATTGGCGGCCCGACTATGACCTTGACAAGATGACCGCGGAGATGATTGAGAGGCTACGAACGAGACTGACATGACCTCACAGCAGCATCTCGAGATCACCACGCAAGTCTGAAAACTAGTCGTTCCTCCATGCGCTGCGCGGTCGCTTCAGACCTCTCCAAAACAATCCGCATCGCGATCACTGCAGAACTGCATCCAGTTCTGCCCATCGATTCTCGTGATACGCTGGCGAGCTCGCAAAACCTTTATCTGAACAACGTCGGTGTGAGTGCTTCGATCTAGGATATCAGAAGTCTACAGTGTAGCTGTCGGAGGTTCAAGGAATGGCAACACGTAGGAGAAGAATCAGGAGGCGGCGAGGCAGCAGAACGCATGGTTGGGGCACCTCCGGACAGCACAGAAAGAGCGGTATGCTCGGCGGTCACGGCAAGGTCGGATTGTACAGGCATAAGAAGAGCGCGGTGATCAGATATGGTCATGTCCTGACGAAGAAGAGCCTCCTGCCGAGATTGGGCGATAAGCAGAGAGCAATTGTCAGTGTGGGTCAGCTTGAGGACATACTGTCCAATCCCAAGTGTGCTCACGCGGTCAGCGAGCACGAAGGAAAGAGAGTCTTGGACTTGCGATCGCTCGGAGTTACGAAGCTACTGGGTTCCGGGAACATACGAATCCCCATCCTTGTGAAAACTGACAAATTCTCGAAGTCAGCGAGCGCCAAGATCGAGGCAGCCGGAGGTCGGATCGAAAAGCCGACGCCGTAGGAGCACGACTTCATGGTACGATTCATAGAACTGTTCAAACCTCTGGCACGGTTCTTCCCGAACATCTCGGCGCCCGATCGAAAGGTCGCGTTCAACGAGAAGGTCTTCTGGACCGCGATGGCGTTGGTGATCTACTTTGTCATGTCCCATGTGCCTCTCTACGGAACCCAAGGCATGTCCCAGCAGGACCCTCTCGGCGCTCTGAGAGTGATCTTCGCTTCCAATCGAGGAACGCTCATGGAATTGGGCATAGGCCCGATAGTCACGGCCGGCCTCATACTTCAGGTGCTGGCAGGCTCGAGGATGGTAAACATCGACATGACGAATCCGGAAGACCGATCGATGTTCACGAGCGCCAGCAAGATCCTAGCCGTTGTCATGACGGTCTTCGAGGCTTCAGCCTACCTCATCGGCGGCACGTACGGGCAACTTGTCGTTCAAACTCAGATCGTAATATTGATCCAGCTCGTCGTGGCGGGAATCGTCGTGATGTTACTTGACGAGCTTCTGCAGAAAGGTTGGGGTCTCGGTAGCGGCATCAGTCTCTTCATAGCCGGAGGAGTAGCTCAAACAATCTGGTGGGATGCCATATCTCCGATGGGACCGATGGCTGACGGTAAGTTCTACGGCGCAGTAATCGCATTCGTCCAAGCAATACAAGGCGGAGACGCGCTCGTTGATATCTTCTACCGCTCTGAGGGGTTGCCTGACATGATCGCGTTGTTCACAACCATAGTGGTCTTTGCCGCAATAGTCTACATGAACGGAATGAGAGTGGAAGTGCCAGTCTCGTACGCCAGATACCGAGGGTTCAGAGGTAAGTTCCCGCTCAAGCTTCTATACGTATCGAACATCCCTGTGATTTTTGCAGCTGCGCTCTTTGGCAACATCTACTTCGTTTCGCAAATCATCTGGTCACGATACAACTCTGGGAACACGAACTTCTGGCTCAACCTCATAGGGCAATTCAAGACGACTGGCACGCAGTTCGAACCAACTGGGGGGCTCGTCTACTATGTCGTACCTCCGAACAACCTGCCCAGCGTTTTATCGGATCCTCTCCGCGCGACAGTGTACGCGGGTCTTCTGATACTCTTCTGTGTCTTCTTCGCGATGACATGGGTTGAGGTCGGCGGGATGGACGCGAACACAGTGGCAAAGCAGCTCCTCGACTCGGGGATGCAGATTGAAGGATTCCGTCGGTCGCAGATCCCAATCCGTCAGCTTCTCCAGAGGTACATCCCGGTTGTCACGATACTTGGTGCAATAATCATCGGTGCGATCGCAGCGTCAGCAGATTTCCTTGGGGCATTCGGTTCGGGAACAGGAATCCTTCTGACTGTTGGCATAATTGAACAGTACTATCAGATACTGGTTCGAGAGAGGATCACAGAGCTGTACCCGGCTGCAAGAGCCTTCTTGGGTGAATAGGCATGGAACCTATCGACAGTATATGGAATATGCTGATGGCTGCGCTACAACCCTACAGTTCGATCCCAGCCTCCACGTTGCTCACACTGGCAATCGCAGGATCACTTGCCTTGGTGTCCACGGCAGCCAACAGACTCCTGGTAGATGTGAAGAGGGTCGCACAGGTCACCAAGGAAGTCAACGCATGGAGGAAAGAGTTTGAAAGGGCGCGAAAGGCCAACGACAAGCAGCTCCTCGCGAAACTCACAAAGAAACAGCAAGCCATGATGAAGTTACAAAGTCGGGTTGCCTTCGACCGTATGAAAGTGAGTTTCATCTTTATCATACCATTCTGGGTCGTCTGGATCGTCCTCAGCAGTTTCTTCGGAGCGAATGTTGTGGCGTTTGCGCCGTTCCAGATTCCGCTTGCCGGGGACAAGCTCTCGTTCTTCTCTTGGTATCTGATATGCTCCTTCACGATCAGCCTTCCGCTCACTAGGATATTCGGCATCAATCCGGAGGATGCCTAGGTTGCCACGCAGATCGAGGAGATCGCGTTCTTCGAGGCGAATTGCTGTTCGGCTTCCCGGTGGGGGACGCTCGGTCATCTACCGTCAATCTCGACGAGGAAGAGCGCGATGCAGGGTCTGCGGAAGCGTGCTTCATGGAACCGTTTCAGCGGAGGCAAGTCGGGTTCCAGCGAGCGCCAGATCCCCCTCACGACCCTACGGTGGGAATGTTTGCGCTCCATGCCTGAGGAAGCTGTTGCGTGCCAAGGTTCGGAGCCCCCCCTAGATGGGCTTGGTCATTACGATTGCAGGTCCGCATGGCACAGGGAAATCAACATATGCCAAACTCATCGCGAAAGAATTCCACCTCCGGTACGTATCGGCCGGGCAGTTGTTCAGGGATATCGCGCGAGAGAGAGGCCTCAGCCTTGAAGAGCTGAGCAAGCAAGCAGCAGACTCCCCGGAAATCGATCGACTGATCGATGAACGAAGCACCGCAGAAGCAACCAAAGGAGAGGTAGTAGTCGAGGGTCAATTGGCCGGGTGGATGGCGAAGGACCTCGCACAGATACGTATCTACTTGAAGGCTCCGGAAGAAACGAGGATAGAGAGGATCGCGCGGCGGGACCGCCTGAACTGTGATGATGCACGAAGACAGACACTAGAAAGGGAGCGAATACAACGCGACAGATACGAAAAGTACTACGGAATAGACATACACGATCTATCCTTGTACAATATCATCCTCGACACAGGAAATCGTTCCGTAGAGAGCGCTAGCGCAGAACTCTTCTCCAAGATCCACAACATACTGGAACGGATGCCACGAATCTGAGACGACGTACAAATCCAGCTGGGCGCAGAGTATGGTAAGCTTATTAGTGGATCGATCCATCTTAGGTGATCCGCCTATCCGGTGCTGTGGCTATGACGGGTTTCGATGCTGGACGAATATGCGTTAAGCTCTCTGGTAGAGAGGCCGGAAAGAAATGTGTCATACTCGATGTCATAGACAAGAACTTCGCATTGGTTACGGGGCCTCCGAAAGTCACCGGTGTCAAGCGACGCCGAGTGAACATTCAGCACATTGAGGCGACACGGGAGAGAGTTGAGATAAAGAAGGGGGCCACCGACGAGGATGTAGCCAAGGCACTGGACAGAGCAAAGAAGACGGCCTTCATGAAGTCAGAGATCAAGCCTTAGTGTGCCTCAGATCATCAGAATGCAGGCACGAGACCCTTCTGATCGAAGCCGTGAATCCCTGACGTCTACAACTGATGCGGGCGCTGATCTTACTTGTCTTAATATGTGAGGTTACATTGTCTACTCGGTGCCATACGTGAGAATCATGCCTCCTTGGGAAGTGAAGCGCACCCTCATCCGAAAATCCGAGGAATCCACAGACCCAAAGCATGGACATGAACCAACCCAGAGGCCGATCAGAGAGCACATCCGGTTCGGCATCATCAACCTCGACAAACCTGCGGGACCATCAAGCCACGAAGTAACCGCTTGGGCGAAGAGGATCCTCGACGCTGGACATGCCGGTCACGGCGGGACCCTAGAAGCACTTCATGCTGGGAAGATCCCATCGTGACTGGTGTGCTTCCAGTCGCCCTTGAAGATGCCACAAAAGTCGTCCAAGCATTCTTGCACTCGGGAAAGGAGTACGTCTGCCTCATGCTTCTCCACGGTGAGATCCAAGACGAGCATCTTGCGAAAGTCCTCGCGGAGTTCACTGGGGAGATCTACCAGAAACCACCTCTGAGGTCATCCGTCAGGCGGGAATCACGAAAGCGAATCGTGTACTACATTGATCTCCTCGAGAGAGATGGAAATCGGGTACTCTTCAAGGTCGGTTGCCAAGCGGGGACGTACATCCGCAAGCTATGCTCCGACATCGGAGACATCCTCGGTATCGGAGCCCACATGCAAGAGCTTCGGAGGACTAGATCTGGACCGTTTACAGATAGCGCGGGCTTACATACGCTGCACGAGGTTGTGGATGCCCACGCGAGACTCCAAGAGGGAGACGAGGAACCGATTAGGGTGCTGATAAGACCTGTAGAAGAAGCATTGGAGTACATTCCGAAGATCACCATCCGAGACTCGGCCGTGGATGCGATCTGTCATGGCGCTAGTCTGGCAATTCCGGGCATTGTCTCGTTGGAGGACCCATTCCCGAAGGAATCAACTGTGGCCATAATGACGCTCAAGGGTGAGGTCGTTGCTTTGGCGACTAGCACACTATCGAGTGAGTCCATCGTTCATCAAGAGAAGGGAATTGCCGCGAACGTCATGAGGGTACTAATGCTCCGCGGGACATATCCCAAGATGTGGCGCGAATGAGCCGCAATAGAACCACTCGAATGCTATGACGAGAACATTTATCATGGGTTGCGGCAGAGCCGTCAGTCAACGGGTTGTCCGAATCGACGCCGGGATTCCCGAGCCTGGTACGGGGCAGATCCCAATTCGAGGAGCCTAGGCCTGGAGTCAAGGACGGCAAGCCTGTGGTCCCTTGGGGCCGCGAGGGTTCAAATCCCTCTCCCGGCGCCAGAAACCAATTTCTCAGACGCCTACTGCTGCGACGCAACGGATCCCTCTCGTTCACATGAACGTGCGGACGCCGGTCACCCGCTCGAGATCGATGACTGCTAGGATGTTCAGTCGCTCAGCTTTCCCTCGGACGGTCAAGCTCGAGAGACTAACCTCCTACTCAGTCCGATTGACAGGAGCGTTATCTGCTGATGTGACCTGTGATCGACGGCTTCTCCCTCTGCTTGACTTCGAGGAGACGGATATCTGAAGAACCTGCTTTGGTATCTCGGTCCTTGCGCTAGGTTTCAAGACGTGTTGGACTGACTTTCCAATAGGGGCAAACCGTATGGCTCAAGTCAACTGCATATCGCATTCCGAAGCATCGTCGAGCAAGTGTCCTGGTTGCAGACAAGAAAAGAGGAGGAGTTGGTTGAACTACAGGTCTTCGAAGACGATCGTATTGTGGGCGAGAGTATTGCTGACGCTGCTCGGGTATCCGTAGGTTGCCTTGTAGTCCGCCATGAAGTCATGGAAGTTGACGTTCATCCCCGAGTGGTGGAACACCACCCAAAGATTTGCGAGGAGACCGGAAGCCACATCGCCTGCTTCGTTCTCCGAGTCTTGAAGATCTATGAGTGCCATAGTCACGCGACCCTCGACAGCAGGCCCATCCTCCCAATATCCCGTAGCATTCTCCTCGTCAACCTCGAAGTTGTTCGCGTAGGTGTAGGTCTTGTCACTGTGAGTCATGTAAGGTACGTCGCTCGCCCAGCCTTCCGACCAAGCACAGTTCACATGAGACACACCGTTGATATAATGCGGACTCGGGCAGTACGTGCTGAACCAGCCACCGTAGACCGTGTACATAGCGAAGTGCCCGTACTCGTGTTGAATCACGTCGGGGCTTCGTGCATCATTCATCACAGGCAGGTGTATCTCGCCTCCGGTATGGTAGTGGGCCCACGACTCGTACGGGAAGCGAACTGTCACGCTTGGCATGACCCATCCTTCCGAACCCAGCCTGTTTGCAAAGAAGTTCCACGCCCCCCAGTTCCGATTATCGTTCACGATACTTTCATAGATCATCCAAGCTCCTCTGTATACGCCGCCATCCCCGGCGTACATGGAGTAGGTTCCCATCTTGTACCTTGTGTCGCTTAAGCTGGGATACTTGCACGGCGTTACGGTGGCGTAGGAATCGAAACCTCCCGTAGGCGTGCGAACCTCCCCGGCACTGGTCGCAGGAAATATCTCAGCGTATAGGCCGGCAGAACCGGGATTCGCAACAGCGATCTTGAACTTCCCCGCCTTCTTTCCCGGGTCACCTGTCAGACCCTGTCCTAGGAGGGCATTGTCGGAGCAGCGATGAATGTGGACCCATCCCCAGACGATACCTTGCAGCGATGTGTCAGCGCCCGTCGACCCATCGTTGCTCAATGGTGTCGTGAACTTGCCTTTCACCTTCAGCGAACCCCCGGCTGGAGCGGAAGCCATGTCGGAACTAGATGCGGTGGGTCTCACTACGACCCCTCCAGCCGCCTGGTCCACTTCGTCGTCTGGCCAGTCATCCATGGAGATGAGAGTATTGAGGGGGCGTTCACCACTGAATGTGTAGACTGGTAGTCTTGCCTGCCATTCCGGTGAAGTCCAGTCCAGTCCGATCACAGAAGGTGCAACCCAGACTTCGCCCGGTTTCACAGAATTCGCTTTGAACACTGGACCCGCAGAGGTCAGAGGAATCGCGGCAGACACGATCGTCGTGATCAACATAACGATGCAGAAGATCGATGCCATAAGATTCTTCATTTCCTATTCCCTCGCAAGAGCGAGTTGACCGCGTCTTGCTGCATTCACTATCACTCTTCTTGGGAAATAACACTTGTCACAGTCCGCTCCTGTGCAAGCTGTCCTATTGAACTAGAATGAGGAAGGCGGCAGATGAGACACATACAACATATTCAGAATGTACTGCAAGCACGTGCCGCGCAAGCCGGCCTGTCATATTGACTGCATTCAGCTCTTGCCTTGCGTAACGCCATCTCAGGAAACAGAGAATACCTCTGACGAGCTTCGCAACGGACATATTGTAGACGCAGCCAACTTGGATCTCAGGTGTGAACAAGACAGGCGAACCACTTGTCGCAGAACCTTGACCGACGGGAGTACCTGAAATATGCAGGTGGTGCCTTGCTTGTTGTAGCGGGAATCACAGCAGGCGTTTACTACTCTCAGAAGACGGAACCGACTCCGGCGCACACAGAGCAACAAAGTTACGCCAGAACTCCTACTTCCACACAACCTGCAACTGCGAGGACCACCATCACGACGTCTACTCGTCAGGATATCGCTGAGGTTTTCATGATTGATGGCACTGATAGAGTATCGGCGATTCAGAACCTGCTGGCAAAGTTCGACCTTGCCGGCTTCGCAGGCAAGCGGACAGCCGTGAAGGCAAACTACAACAGTTCCGACGCGTTTCCCGCGTCCACGCATATTGACACGCTTCGGGCGATCATGCAGAACCTGAACGGAGCTGGAGCCGATCGGATTGTCCTCGCGGAGCGAAGTGGTATGGGAGATACTCGCCGGGTGCTTGAAGAGACGGGCGTCTTCAGGCTCGCGGAGGAGGCTGGATTTGATGTGGTTGTCCTTGACGAGCTTCCTGCTGAGGGCTGGGTCCAGATCATTGATGAGAGACTACATTGGTCGCGTGGCTTCAAACTTGCAGGAGCCTTCGCGGAGGCCGAGAGGGTGGTTCAGACGTGCTGCCTCAAGACTCACAGATTTGGAGGTCACTTCACCATGTCCCTGAAGAACTCTGTGGGCATGGTGGCTGATAGAGATCCGAGCGGATCGTACGAGTACATGGGCGAACTCCACAGCTCTCAATTCCAGAGACAGATGATCGCCGAGATCAACAAGTTCTACAAGGTCGACATAGTTGTCATGGACGCGACGGAGGCCTTCGTAAGGGACGGACCGGAACGAGGAGAACTAGTGAAGCCCAACCTCATGTTGGCAAGCAAGGATAGAGTTGCTCTGGATGTTGTGGGCGTTGCCGTACTGCGATCATATGGCAGCACTCCCGAAGTCATGAAGGGACGCATCTCGGGACTCGAACAGATATCTAGAGCGGCAGAACTCGGTGTCGGAATATCCACAGCGTCACAAATCAAGCTCGTGCCACTAGACAGCACGAGCCAGAAGACCGCAGAGAATCTTCAAACGATACTCGACAGGGAAGGGTAGGCCTGAACAGAGCGACCGTGCGATACACATCTCAGTCTCGTTTCGAGTAGTTCCCAGCTAAGCGATCGTGAGATACAGTCAGGCGTGAGCTCTTTCGATGATCTTGCATTTGGGTGCCTTCTTGGCTTCGTCCATCACCCTCGCGGTCACCAAAGCCTGTTCACCACTGCACAGCGGATCGAGCACGCGGCCTTTTCTTACGGATTCGGCCAGAAGCTGAAGCATCGCTTTGATCGGCTCCTTCCGCCGCACATCAAAGGGGATCTCCACGTTCTTTGACAACTGTTCAAGATCCTCAAAGTTGCGGGGTCTCCTGCGAAGCTTCGGCGGTGGAAAGCCGATCTTAAGCGCCGCGGGAGTATAGGTGACCTCGTAGTACTCATGCTCTGTTTCCAGCTCTAGGCGGCGTCTACGAATGCTCGCATATCGAGCCTCCACAAGCGAACGGGTATGGCCGCAGTCAAGTTCTACCATGCACTCGTACTCGGCATGACCCTGCTTCGGCACTGTGAAGTTCGAGCCTCGAACTCCAGGCTCAACGCCGAAGAGATGATAGGCCATGTCGATGCCGTGCGAGGCCAAATCCAATAGCACCCCGGGACCATCCATTCCTGGAGGTGTCAAACCCACACGAATCTCTCTCGACCTGACCACCTCGGCAAGGTCGGCCACATCACGCAATTTCATGATCGCAGGATTGAGACGTTCAACGTAGCCTACTACGACCAATCTGCCCGCTCGCCTTTGCGTTTGTACCACCTCGAGACTCTGGCTCAACGTGGCACCCATGGGTTTCTCAACGAAGACGTCCAAGCCGCATTCAAGCGCCTGTACTACGATCGTGACGTGGCTTGACGGCCATGTGGCCACCGCCAAGACATCCAAGTCAAGTTTGAGGAAGGCGCCCAACTCCATGAAGGTGGTGAATGGAGCGTCCGCCAACTGCGCAGGATTGGAGTCATACACTCCACAGACTTCGAACCCAAGATCGACGAGCTTACGTGCGATTAGCCTCCCTCTCCCACCGTACCCGGCAATACCAAACTTCTCCACGGAACTCACTGCTCACCACGAACCTGCAGCCGAACATAAGGATATGACATGCCAGTCTCCGGGAAACCACAGTTCACAAGGTAGGTAGGCTCTCTGTCTTTTCAAGCGTGTCCCGGAGAATAAGTCCAAATCCTGAGCAAGTATTTTGTCCTCACAGTCTCGAACATGAGGGCATGTGCGCGTCGAAACCTCTTGTATCGTACTTGCTGTTCTTGGTCGAGGTCGGCAGGGAACATAGCGTCGCAAAGGAACTTATGAAACTACCAGGCGTGACAGAAGCGCAGGTTGTCTACGGTGAATTTGACGTTGTGGCAAGGGTTGCACTTGGAGACATAACGCTTCTAGATGAGACAGTCACGATGGCTCGTAGATTGCCGGGAGTGACGAGGACCTCAACGCTGATTTCATCTGGTATCCAAGCATAGGAGATCGTACCGGCTTCCGAATTATCTTGATCTGAACAGATTCGAAACCGTCTGACATTGTTGCGTTTTCCTCCGTCACTTGGCCGGGAATACTGATGACTCGTGCAATGCTCGATCGAGAGACTCTGATCAGTAGAGGTTAATTCCAGGAGACTCGGCTATTCCGCGGGGATTGTAGTCCATGTCAGTCAAGCTCGGTCGAGTCATGGGCATACCGATAAGAATTCACTATACGCTTTGGCTTGTCTTCTTTCTCATCGCTTGGTCACTCGCCTACGGCTACATGCCTCGTCAGTATCCGGGCCTCACCGCTGTCACATACTGGGCCATCGGAATAGCATCGGCTTTTCTGCTCTTCCTGTCGGTCCTGGTCCATGAGCTCGCGCACTCGTACGTCGCCAAGAAGAACGGCCTACCCATCACACGAATCACCCTGTTCTTCTTCGGAGGAGTCTCAGAGATTCGCGAAGAACCGAAGAACCCACGCCTCGAGGTGAAGATGGCCGCTGCGGGTCCAGTCACGAGCTTCTTGATCGCCGGGCTGTTCGCCAGCATGTGGTATGTGAGC
>CAZLHM010000003.1:18929-21019 GCA_964559555.1 uncultured Candidatus Bathyarchaeia archaeon | reverse complement strand
ATCTGGTTCCTGTTTCTCGGTTGGTTCCTGAAATCTGGAGCAGAGGCGAGCAAGAATCAGACGATAATATCCGAAGCTCTAGCTGGCGTCAAAGTCGGAGACGTCATGACACGCGACGTTTTGAGCGTTCCTCCTGGTATGACTGTACAGCGACTGGTATCAGATTTCTTTCTTGTTCGGACACATGGAGGATACCCCGTCGTCCAAGATGGAGAACTCCTTGGGATAGTCACTTTACAGTGCGTCCGCGCTCTTCCCAAGGAGAAGTGGAGCGAGACTACGGTTGGCGACATAATGGTATCCTGTGAACGCATGGTGACAATAAGCCCTGAGGCAGACGCCTCCGACGCGATGGGTAAGATGGCACGCCAAAACGTTGGGAGACTGATAGTCGCCACTAAGGACAATAGGCTGCTTGGAATGCTAACGAACGGCGACATCATGCGCGCGATACAGGTAAGAATCGATCTGGGTCTGTAAATCGAGCATTCTGTCAAGAGGACTGTGCTAGGTGCCTCTTGAGAGTGGCCTCGATTTGTTCTCTTGGCAGAGCACCAACTATTCGTTCGACCTCTACGCCGTTGCCAAGCACGAGAATCGTCGGTATGCTCTGAATGTAGTACTTCGACGTAGTCATGGGATTCTCGTCGACATTCAGTTTCGCGAAAAGGGCTGAAGAACCGTACTTCCTAGCCAGCTCTTCGAAGATCGGAGAAATCATTCGGCACGGATAGCACCAAGCCGCCCAACAGTCAACTACAACGAGCTTGTTCGTTCGGATGACTGTTTCGAACTCGCTATCTGTCAACTTGGCAATGGTTCCCGTTTGGGGCAAGATATCCCGCTTGTGAGCCCGTTCTATCATTTCAGCGAGCTTCCGTGCCTTGATCCTCTCGAGGTCGTCCACGGCGTATCGCACGAGCGCGACCGAGTCGCGGCTCCTAATATTAATCTGACCATGGCCAAAGACTCGGAACCGTGTTTCGTGACTGCACAGACAGCAAGCATTAAGACGAAAACGACCCAAAGTCGGCAAATCATCCGGGGACAAAATGGAGACTTCGCTTGACCAGATCTGCGACGGCCGAGAAGCAAGGATCGAATAACGGCATTCTCGCATCCGTCATAATCCCAAACTATCAAGGTGCAGATTGCATACTGGACTGTATACGTTCAGTACTCATCGCCGGGCGGAGGGATGTAGAGTTGGTAGTCGTGGACAATGCCAGCCCAGACAAGTCCGCCGATATCGTGCAGGTAAATTATCCTTCTGTCAAGCTAATCCGGCTGGCGTCAAACGTCGGATACGGTGAGGCATGCAACATAGGTGCAAGAGGCTCGATCGGAACATACCTGGTGTTCCTGAACAACGACACGATAGCAGTCGGAGAATGGCTGCGCGAACTCATCGCGCCCTTAGTGGACAGGCGGAACGGTGCGACCTGCAGCAAAGTCACTTTCCCGGGAAGCCCCGAAACAGTAGATTCGTGTGGAGGGGTCTCAGACATCTACGGATTTGCATGGAACAAAGGCAAGGGCGAGGTTGATGTCGGCCAATATGACAGTTTCCGAGACTGCTTCTATGCAGTAGGTTCGTCCCTCGCGGTCCGCAGAGATGTCTTCGAAGCCGTCGGAGGATTCGATAAGGAGCTGTTCATGTATGTTGAGGATGTCGACCTGTCCTGGAGGATACGACTTCTTGGATTCAACGTCATCTATGTTCCCAAATCGAGGATAGTGCATCGGTCCGGCATCACTCGAATGAAGACCTCCGACATCCAGTACCTATTCAACAGGAATCGCCTTAGAATGATATTGAAGAACTACTCCGTCCGCACTTTGGTGAGTATCCTCCCACGATACTTGGTACTGCAGATGGGTCTTCTCATCTGGGTCATTAGTCGACTTCGTGGTGATGAGCTTCGTACCGTCTTGGCAGCCTGGCTCTGGAACGCAAGACACCTTCGTGACACTATGCGATCGCGTAGGGTCGTACAAGCGAAGAGAAGAGTGAAGGACGATCATGTGATGGTTCATATGATCAATAAGCCCGCAGGCATACTGTTCTTGCTGCGTATGATTCGTAACCC
>CAZLHM010000003.1:0-18829 GCA_964559555.1 uncultured Candidatus Bathyarchaeia archaeon | reverse complement strand
GGATAGTCCAGAAAGAAGACAAGCCACGTGTTCTCAGGACCCCCTTCAAAGGTCAGAGTGAGCATCCTCCAAACCGCGTCGAACGACAGGAGACCTATCGGGACGTAGAAGGAAGCAACGGTAGCGCCGAAGACGACCAGAAAGATTGACATCTCCCGCTTACCACGCAACTGCTGCAAGAAGACAGGTACCAACATTATCGGGAAGAGCTTAGTGACGACGCCCAATCCCAAGAAGACCGCGCTGAGATTCTTCCGACCCACCACAAGAGCGGAGAGTGAGAGCGAGAGCAAAGCGGCCAGAATGACGTCAAAGTTGTAGACCAGATAGCCGATCATCGTTCCCGTCAAGAATACGCGCGTTACAACTCTGTTCTTGTCGGCGCCCGTGATCTCGCAGAGTCTGCACGAACCATATGCAAGAAGCACTGTAAACACGGCAAGCCACGCGAGATAGGTGGTATACCAAACTGTCACGTCCTTCATCTGGCTCGCAACCATCGAAGTGTAGAGGATCAATCCGCTCAAAGGCGGATATTCGAATGCGAATCCCACATACGGAATCTTCAGTGCTTGGATCTCAGGCCGCCCCCAGAAAGCGTTGAAGTCAGAGTAGTAGTTCGGCACCGAGGAACTCGCATGAGTTATCGCTGATAGGCTGAATGCAAGTATCGCTGCCGCCCACACGTTTCCGGGAACCACCTTGAGAGCGGCATAGTGAGGAGATTTGACAATCGAATCTCTCACAGAGAGTAGAGCACTCATTTCCAAGCCCTCATGTGGCTGCTCGCCTGCCCTCCTGCAAGCGCGACCGCTCCACAGACGATTTCTCGTTGGGATTCACAACTACGGGTAGGCTATCAGATCCTTCTCCTCAAGCGTTTCTTGCAGTTTCGCCACGGCTCTGTGGACCTCTGCCTCCTTCTTTGCTCCAGTGCAGACCAGCTTGCCGCTTGCGAAGAGAAGGATAACGACTTTCGGGTCATCCATCCTATAGATGAGACCGGGGAACTGTTCAGGCTCGTACATGGTCCTCTTCAGCGAGTAGGTCGACTTCTCGAGATCTATGTTGCCTCCTAGTCCGGCAGAGGCGACTATGTTTTGGATCTGTATCTCTGGTTTCCCAAGGATGACTATGCCATTTCTCTTGAGCTCGTCCACGACCTTCGTCACGGCCTTTCTCGCTTGACGCTCTGACTTGGCTCCCGTGCAGACCATCTTCCCTGAGCTGAAGATCAGTGTGGCTGTTTTCGGTTTCTTGAGCCGGTATACAAGCCCCGGGAACTGCTCGGGCCTATACTCGACCCCCGGGAAAACTCTAACGATTGAGTTCAGATCAATGTTCTGTCTAAGAGTTGCAGATGCGACGACGTTTTCGATGTTGATGAAGGCCTTGTGTTTGGTCAGTTTGCACACCTCAGCGCTATTTAAGGGGCTTTATAAAGGAACACTATATAAAGCCAGCCTCTAGAGGGAAACAAGAACTCTGGGTGACCTCCACCCTCTTTCATCGACAGGAATCGCTACAGCTTGCCGTATGTCTAGCGTTGTTTCTTCTTTCGGGAATCGTAGTATTCGAAGACGAGCATCATAAAGATCAGCACACCGATCAGAACCATCCCTGGCGTACCTTGAAGTGCCAGTGTGACGTATCCCACGTACGGGATTCTGCCCACTAGCACTCCCTTGACGTTCTCTTCTGGAACTCCTGGCGACCATGGATCGGGGGACGGGTTGTGGTCTCCTTTGGTCTGGAAGTAGAGCGTATCGCCCATCCTCGCAATTCCGACTACACGATGTATTATGTCAATGCTGCCTGCCGGACTTCGGAAGATGATGACCGTTCCAACAGTGATCGTCTTTGGATCAACTCCTTTGACAATCACGATGTCTCCGACGTTGAGTGTCGGCACCATGCTCGTGCTCGGAACCACCATTATCGGCGACTCGGTCTGCATAACAACCCTAGCGATCGCCATGCCGCCATATGTCACCAGAAAAACGAGCCCAACAAGGACGAGAACGCGAACGATCGCGTTGTTTCGCGCTGAAGCGATGAGATGGCTCAGTAGTCAAGCCCCGCCGTATTCCGCTCCCAGTCAAGAAACGCAGTAGATATCAGTTTCGCCCATCGATAGGCACGCGCCTAGGGAATACGAATCTCGTCCTGCATCGTCTGCATGAGTCTCACGAGTTCCGCGGTCATCCTCTCACCTGCGGACAGAAAATCAAGGCCATTTTGGGTGATGCGGTAGATCCTTCTCCCTCTCCCCTTTTCCGATTCCCAGACACCCTCAATTCTCCCGCCGTCTTCTAGCGAATGGAGGAGCGGGTAGAGTGTGCCTGCACTCAGATAGACTCTGAACCTGTCGCGAATGGCCATGTTGATCTCGTATCCCCAACGTGGCTTCGACCTGAGAAGGCGGAGTATGATCAAGTCCAAGTTGGCCTTGACCAGTCGTTCCCTCCAAACCTTGTCGAAGTCCTTAGCCATCTATCGGAACCTCAATCAGAGCAGGGTTGGACACTGGAGTAGTTGACCGCCCACGCTAATTGATTGGCGAGTATATTTGAGTTAGGGCTTTGGACAACTCTATAATATTCCACCATGAAAGGGATTCTCGTCGGGAAAATTGCGTCTAGTCCATTTGAGCTCTCGCGAGAGCAACGAGATGCACAAGAGACTCGCATGGTACGAGCAAGTCTGTCTAGATGCTAGACCAGCGAAGTATCGTTTGGCTAGGCGCGTGACCTGCAATGTCGATCTTGGCGGCGCCCCAGATCAAGTGCTCTGGCGAGAGCACTGGCATCTGTCCGAGAGAGCACGGACCCTCCGGGAGGAATTCGACTCGGGTACCCGAGACCTTGCAGATCTTCCACTGGCTCGTCCAAGCTTCGTGGACTTGAAGGTGGAACTGCTCAGCCGGACGATCCGGTATTGCACATTTTGCGAGTGGAGATGCAAAGTTGATCGTGTCTCAGCCACAAAGAAAGGTGCATGTAAACTCGACAGTACAAGTAGAGTCAGCACTTGGTTCCTGCACTTTGGAGAGGAACCGCCTCTTGTCGGGCGAGGTGGATCGGGAACAATATTCTTTGGTTCATGCAACTTCAGGTGCGTCTTCTGTCAGAACTGGGACATATCACAAGACCCAACCAGCGGAGCTCCAATTGACCCGAGGCAACTTGCACTCGTGATGAAGAACCTAAGAGCTGAGGGTGCGTCGAACGTCAATTTTGTCGGTGGGGAACCAACCCCAAACCTACAAACGATAGTCCAAGCAATGAACCAGCTCGACATCAACGTGCCGATGTTATGGAACAGCAACATGTACTGCTCTGAGGAGAGCATGCAGATCATTGCCGATCTGATCGACATCTGGTTACCGGACTTCAAATATGGAAACGACAAATGCGCGATTAGACTCTCTAAGGTCCCGCGTTACTTCGAAGTCGTATCGAGGAATCATCAGTTCGCCCACTCGAACGGGGACATAATCATCCGCCACCTTGTACTGCCCAACCATATCGAATGCTGCACCAAACCTGTGCTAAGTTGGATTTCTGATCACTGCCCTAGAGCTCTTGTCAACATAATGGGGCAATATCATCCTGACAACAGAGTGCCTGCTGAGGGATCGAAGTATTCCGACATAACCAGAAGACCAACTAGGGAAGAGATGCAAGCAGCCTACGAGTATGCGGATGAGTTGGGGTTGGTGTACGCCCCTGTATCATAGGTGTCGGCTGCATCATCTCTGAGCGTACGTGGCGACTGCCTCTGTGAAGAGATCTCCACCGGAGACATCATTCGCCACGATTGCTGGAAAGTCTTTCACGGTTAGCCGTCGGATAGCCTCAGTTCCCAAGTCCTCGAACGCGACCGACTCGGACTTCACTACTCGCCTGCCGAGAAGCGCACCGGTTCCTCCGATCGCGACCAAATAGACCGCCTTGAATCTCTTCATCGCTTCGATGACCTCAGGAGCTCGTGGACCCTTGCCGATCGTGGCTTTGATTCCAAGCTCTATGAGTGTCGGCGTGTATGTGTCCATCCTGTACGATGTGGTGGGACCGGCTGCTCCGATGGGTCTACCCGGACGTGGCGGCGTCGGCCCGACATAGTAGATGACCTGACCATCGAGTGGGAATGGAAGATCCTTCTTTGCCTCGATGAGTTCGAACAAGCGCTTGTGAGCTGCGTCACGTGCGGTGTAGATAGGTCCATCGATGATGACCTTGTCACCGATTCGCAGATCTGACACATCTGACGTGGTGAGAGGCGGCCTTAGCTTCATTGTCCTTACACTGGTTGACAACCACACCTTCCTCCTAGAGTACGACGCTCTTGTGACGATGCGCGTGACAATCCATGTTGACGGCAACAGGCAAGCTCGTTATGTGACATGGCAGAGTCTCGACGCTGACTGCCACTGCCGTTGTCCTTCCACCAAGACCCATGGGACCAATCCCCAGCTTGTTAATCTCATCCAACAGCTCGGTCTCAAGCTGCGCGTAGAACGGATCGGGATGTCTATCCCCAACCTCCCTGAAGAGCGCCTTCTTCGCGAGCATGCAGCACTGGTCAAATGTGCCCCCGATGCCCACACCCACAATAACTGGCGGGCAAGGGTTTCCGCCGGCGTTCCTGATCGTCTCGACAACAAAGTCCTTCACGCCTTTTATCCCGTCAGCCGGCGTCAACATCTTGAAGGCGCTCATGTTCTCACATCCGCCACCCTTCGCGAGAAACGAGAGCTTCAACCTGTCTCCCGGGACCAGTTGCATCGCGATCATTGCAGGCGTGTTATCACCCGTGTTCTTGCGCCTCAATGGGTCCGCAACCATAGAGAAGCGCAGGTATCCTTCACGGTATCCTTCCGCGACTCCTCTGTTTATCGCGTCGATCAGTCCTCCTCCCTCTATGCGGACATCCAGACCAAGCTCGACAAAGAAGACGCCGGCACCTGTATCCTGACATATCGGGTATTCTTCTTCACGTGAGATACGTGCGTTGTCGATTAGCTGTTGAAGGATTTCCTTGCCCAGCGGTGATTGTTCAGTCTGTTTTGCCAACTCAAACTGCCTGACCATGCGGTCACTAAGATTGTAGGATGCCTCGATGCAGATCCGCTTGGTCTGTTCCACAATCGCCTCGAACGTGATTGCTCTCATCTCCCCTTCTTCCTCTATCTGAATCGTCTATCGGAATGGTCCCTTTCTCCATGATGAAGGTAGAGTGGATAGAGTACTTACGCTGTAGCATGATCGTCTCAAGACTCGACGGAATCTCGTCAGCATTGCATGCTGACTACGAAGAAACCAGCCGTCCTTTACGACGTGACCAACTCTGAGAGGTTCGATCACTCTCACCAGCGGGAAAGGCTAAAATGAGATCCTCCTCAGTATCGATCTTGCAAGTGCTGAGAGTGTCCCATGAAGCCAGAGTACGATGTTGTCATAGCTGGTGCGGGCGTTGCGGGCTGCATGGCCGCGACGACAATCGGTGCTCGGGGTAGTGAACTGAGAGTTCTTCTTGTTGACAGGAATCCCCGCCCAGAGGTAGGCAAGAAGACGACGCACGGTTGGATCTGCGGTGATGCGGTTGGAGAGCATCATGCGAAGTTCGTGCACAGGGAGCTTGGAATCACGTTTGGAGCTCCTGAGATCGAGAACCGAGTGAACGCGGTCCTTGTGTCTTCGCCCGACGGGGAGGTGAAACATCCATTCGAAGGCGCAGGATACCTCCTCGATAGACCGAAGTTCGCCCGCCGCCTACTCGACGAAGCTCTCAAGTCGGGAGTCGAATACCGCGACTCAACCCAAGCTGTGGACTTGCTAACCGAAGGGGATTACGTGAGCGGGGTCGTCTGCCAAGACCTACGGAAGAAGGGAAGTCAACCGTACGGTGTCCCATCCAAGCTCGTCATAGATGCCACAGGCATGTCCACGAAACTGAGACGAAATCTCAAGATTCCGAGTTTCATTGAGAAAGAGATTCACAGAGATGATGTGGAACCAACTATTCGCATGCAAGCCCGCCTTGCCGATGGATTGAGTGTTGACCCATCCTACTGTGAGATCTACTTGGATGCAGAAAGGGCACCCGGTGGCTACCTGTGGGTTTTCCCGAAGTCCAGCAACAAGGTCAACATAGGACTGGGCATCCAGCAGAAACGGACGAACAAGCCTCTTGAAACGTTACTCAATGGTTGGATCTCTGGGACTTCGCTGTTCAGGGGTTTGACCAAGCTCACTGACGACGGAAATCTTCCTGGAGCATGGCCTGTTTCCGTACGACATCAGAACGACAGCCTCGTCGCGAACGGATTCATGATCGTAGGTGACGCTGCGTGGTTCGCCAATCCGATAAGCGCCGGGGGAATCGGTCCAGCAATGACGGGAGGCGTAATCGCAGGAGAAGTTGCAGCGGTTGCCCTTCAAAGCGGGGAGCTAAGCGAAGCAAACCTCTGGGGGTACAACACCGGGTACGTCGACGAGTATGGTAGGAAGACTGCTGCACTCGAAACTTTCCGAATCTACTTACAGACCTTGGACAATTCCGAGTTGAACTACGGACTCCGCAACTTCGTCACGAACAAGGAAGCAGTTGCCTTCTCTTGGGGCGAAACCCCGGAGTTGAGCCTTGGAGATAGGATCATGAAGGTGGCTCTTGGTCTTCGCAAATTGAGCGCCTTCAGGAACCTCGCATATTCGATTTCAAAGATGAAGTCGCTCAACGAACTATATCGGGAGTATCCGAAGAGTCCATCTAGCTTCATCGAATGGAAGAAGAAGGTCGATGTGATTCTGGGCGCCGTCAGGGCCAGGTTCCGATAGCACAAATAGTCTGGGCCTCGATAGGTTAGGAGTATTTGATACGCTAGTCTTGACTAACCACTTACCCAATACGCTTCTCTGGACGTGAATTCCTTCTTCCAGATTGGAACTTCTTGTTTTACACGTTTCACAGCTTCTTCTAGCACCGGGAAGACGAATTTCCGACGTGTGCCCAGCACTGCGACTATGAGACTCTCCTCTCCCACGAGCAGCCTATCAATCACATGATGAATCGAGAGATCGACTATTCCATCGCGGGTGAGAAGCTCGGTTCTTAGCTCCTGGAGCCTCCTGACGGCGACCTCCTCAAAAGCCTCGTACTCCAAGTGTCGCACCTTGTCTTCGGAATCTCTCACCGGGTCCTCCCTCACCATGCCAACAAAGGTAGCGAGCGCTCCAGCCCTACGTGACTCGGGATGCTTCCTGAGCTCGCCTATGATTTGCTCTAGACTCATGTTGCCGCGAGGGTGCAGCCCGACGGTGCCCAAGAGCTTCACTGGGGAGGAGTAGAAGAACTCGGGTATGAAAAGATGCCCGGTCGGCGAGGTCAATGGCTCCTAGCGATTAGACGAGAAGTGGTGTCGCTAGATGAAGTGCTGCCGCGGAGGCAAATGGTACCGTGAGGTTGTCGAACGGTCTTATGGGCCCGATCGTCAGCGCCTCCGCGACTGTTCCAACGAGAGATCCGAACGCACAAAGTAGAACGATTGAGCTCAGATCTGCCAAGATAAGTCCGGTCGACAGCGCTACGAGATATGACAGCAGCGCGCCCAAGAACGCGAAGATGAACATCATCGCCGATCCCTCTAGAGACTTGTCCGAAATCCCGTAGACGTGTCTCTTCTTCAGCGACGGTGTGATTGCGGATGCAACACCATCACCCCACGCCATCACCATAGTGGCTGCCATGACAATCGGCTTCTGATCCCAGAGGGCAAGCAGTAGCACCCCGATCGCAATGATGTAGAATACCGGTCCGTAGGCATGAAGTCGCGAGTAGCGTTTCTCATCAATCATCGATTGAGTAAGAAAGCTTTGTTTTCTGGATGCGAACGCAACAGCCGTCATCAACCCCATGCCGATCGGAAGCAGGAGCGGGTAGATCACGCTAGAGAAGAAAGGCAGAAATAGGATGACATCTCCCGCGAGCAAGTGAATCGCTCTACGGGTGATATAAGCTTCCAGGTTGAATCTCCGTCGGAGAAATTCTGATGCAGCTATTACAAGTATCACGATAGAAAATACCAGCACGACAAGAGCCAGATCGAAAAAAGAGACATCCACCGCGTAGGCCCCGTTTCTCAACCGATATATACGAAGGCTGGTTCGCTGTGAATAAATAACATGCGTTTGCGGTTCAAATGTAGTGGACAGTAAGCAAGGATGAACGCTGCCATGACGATTACTATTGGAGGCGTCATATGCGGCGCTCTTGCTCTTGGTGCTTGGAAGGCACACATCCTAGACGCTGGGGGCGCAGTCGCGGCCCTCGTGATAGGCTTCGTAACATTCGTTGTCCCAACTGACGGGTGGAAATGGTTCACGATCCTCTTGCTGTTTCTGATAGTCTCCAGCTACATGACGCACTACAAGTATCAGACCAAGAGAAGGAAAGGTTTCGCGCAGGAGAAAGGCGGAGTTCGCGCTTGGCCAAACGTCGCGGCAAATGGAGTAGTCGCCGGCCTCGTTGTGCTGTTGACACCTTTGTTTCCACGAGAACCAATCTTGGCGGCATTTCTAGGCGCGGTTGCGACAGCAAATGCTGACACCCTGGCGACGGAAATAGGACTCCTCAATCCAACTGATCCACGCCTGATCACCGATTTGAGGAAAGTCGTTCCTGCCGGAACTTCAGGAGGTATCTCACCTCTTGGTGAGCTGGCTACGCTACTGGGAGCACTCCTCATCGGCATCGCAGCGGGGCTGTTGGGGATGATAGACAACGCAGGATCGCCCTTGGCACTTCTGATCGGCACGACCATGCTGGCTGGGCTTGCAGGCTGTACCGTCGACAGCGTCATTGGTGCTACAGTTCAGGGGATCTACAGGTGTCGAGTCTGCAACAAGATCACTGAGAACAGAAGACATTGCGGCTCCGCGTCCATCCCACTCAGTGGATACAAGACGATCGACAACAACGTGGTCAACCTCCTCGCAACCATTTCTGGAGCTGCTTTTGCCGTTCTGTTCTTCGCTTTCCAGTAGATTGTCCTACTGGCGCACACCTAATTCTACAGATTGGATCACTATGGCGCGAAGGAGTGCTTATTATCCGGTTCAATATGTCACAGGGACGGCGACAATGAGGATTCAGAGTTACGCCAGACATCTATGACGTGAAGGCATTATTCTGAGTCGCCGAGCATTAGCTGACGCGAAGCGTCGCTAAGAATGGTGAGGCCCTGGTTCGTGGGCAAGAATAGATTTTAATAAGCCTATGTAGGCTTATAGGGCCTTATGCGATCTTAGGTGTGCACTGAATTGGCTACCCTTCATAATGAATTTCGCACACATTCGTTCGCAGTCTTAAATAGAATCAGACTCTGGAATGAAAGGTGGGATTGATTTGAGTCGACTATCTCGCTTGTTGCTGCTATCTATTCTGTTTGTAAGCATGATCTCGCTGGTCAGACCCGCACACGCCCAGATCGTGATGTCTCTTGGCTGGACCTCGATCACCGCTCCGATGGGAGGCGTCGTGAGCAACACAGTCTCATTAGCGAGTACCGACGGGAACCCGCACACGATCACGCTGTCTCTCTCTGGTTGGGGGGGACTGTGGTGGAACTACTTCAGTCCGAACCCGGTCAGTGTTCCACCAATAGGCGTTGTCTCGTCGACCCTTACTATCCCCATCCCTGGGCCGGGTGATATCTGCCCGGGCCAAAGCTCTCCTGGCCCATACTACTTCCAGCTGACAGTCCAAGCGATGGAAGGACACCACGTACGGGCTAGCCAGACTTTGACAGTTAACATACTCCCAGTGTCCTATCCGCTTACGGTCAGCGTCGAACCAAGCAAGTCATCATACATCGTCGGCGAGATGGTGACGATCGCAATAAGCTCGAATCAGCCCGCTGAGTATTATCTCAAGGTGAGAAAACCCGACGGCACGGTTTGGGCCTCTGCTCATGGGTTCCTGCCAACGGCGACATTCACGAAGAAGGCAACCGAGCCTCTGGGAACCTATACAGTCGAGCTGCTGGCCTACTTCTGTGGGGTTGCTCAAGGTTCGGCTTCATTCGTTGTCCATCCAGATACTTACGATGTCACCATATCCTTGGCAGGACTTCCGGCGGACGTGATGACGGCGCTGATGGTTGACGGAAACAAGGCAGCCGATATGAAAGGTGGCGATGTCAGGGTCCTCAGCTACCCGATTGGGACATCGCATACGTTCCAAGTCGACCAGTACGTGAGCGGGGGAACTGGTTATAGATACTATTGCGCTGCCAACTCGTGGACTGCCGGTGCGGAAGGTTCGAACACGTTCAACTACGTTACTCAAGTCTATCTTGATGTGAGTACAGATCCGACGGGTGTCACGGAAGTGACGCCGTCGGGTTGGTACGCGTTAGGTTCGTCTGCATCAGTCTCGTCAGTCCCTGAGGACTTGGAGGGTTCTGCAGGGGTCAAGTACAGGTTCGGTCAGTGGCAGGTGGATGGAACGGGGAGAGCAGGCAACGGTTTCGTGGTGGTCATGGATGCACCTCACAAGGTAGTCGCAAAGTATGATACACTCTACAAGCTCACGGTAGTGTCTGACTACGGAAATCCCACGGGTGACGGTTACTACAAGTCCGGGGATACTGCAACTTTCTCGGTTGATTCCCCTGTTGGAATAGGCATACAGCAGGTCTTCGTCGAATGGAGAGGCGACTTCACTGGAAAGGAACCTAAGGGCTCAATCACGATGGATAATCCAAAGACCGTGACCGCCGTCTGGACGACGAGCTACTTCCAATTGTATATCATTGTAGGCGCGATCGCCGCAGTCGCCGTCATCGCAGCCTTGCTGTTCTGGAGAAGAGGTAGGGCCGGACCACCCGCCTTGAAACCACCTCCGCCGATACCGCCAAGCGAGGTTCCGGAGACCGTAGAGGAGCCTCCTGCACCCAGCCCGGACACTGAGACAGCAACAAAGCCTGCCGTCTCGATCGCGCTACGATGCACAAACTGTGGACACGGACTCGAAGAAGGGCAAGTCTTCTGTCCAGAATGTGGGCAGAAACAGGGCGACTAGTTCCTTTCCGTGCTATCCTCTCTCTTTCCTTTTTCCTTCTTTGCTAAGCGTATACTGCGCCGACAGGCCTAGATGCAACTATGACATGCTGTAGGAATTGATCTTCAGGGAGTAGTCCGCTGAACTCCACGCGTTCATTGATCACTACTTTGGGAACTCCCATCACCGCATATTTCTGGCCGAGATGCGGGAACTCGGTCACATCGATCATGTCCGCTCTCACGCTCGCATTCTCGATGGCGAACTGGTGAGCGAGGCTTACTGCCATCGGGCAGTACGGGCATGTGGGTGTAACGAAGACTTGGATGTGGACAGGCGTGTTGATCACGCTAAGCCTCGTACGAGACTTCTCTGAGATCTCCGTCGTTCCTTTCGAGACCATCTTGAGATCCTTGAGGAAGGTGCCAAACTCGTATCCTGCAGGGATCCCGTAGTACCGTACCCCGTAATCCTGCTTTCCAACAACAGCCAATGCTGGAACCTTGTCGATCGCATACTCCTGGACCCTCTTGTCATCTTTCAAGAGATCATAGATTTCGACCGAGATCTTGTCGGAAAGCTCAGCAACCTCCTGTGCGAGCTCTCTTGCTTCCTTGCAGAACCGACATTCCATCTCCTGAGTGAAGACCACGATTCGTACTGGACTCTGCAACGAGGAGAGTTCTTCTTTGACGTGCTTCTTGTGCTGCTCAGGAATCAGAGCCATAGAACTGAACGCTCCGACTCTGAAGTATGACTACTCGCCATACGCATTAACATTTCGCGTTTGTACAGAGGCTTGCCATCAGTCACCTGCTTTATAGGGGAATGAGGTGAAGGCCCGTCGGTTGAGTATGCCTTGATCATTGTGAGCGGCCCCGCGTCACCGAAACTATCGAAACGCGTGGCAGAGATGTCCGAGGCGAGGTCTGTTGAGCTTGAGCACAAGGTATTCCCTGATGGCGAGACATACATCAGACTCACGGAAAGCGTTTCGGGTGAGCGGGTGGCCGTAGTCCAATCCTGCTACCCGCCCCAGAACACGAATCTCGTCGATCTGCTGTTCATTCTTGACGCTGCCAAGGATATGGGAGCCAAGAAGACCGCCGCGGTAGTTCCATACTTTGCGTACGCTCGGCAGGACGACGCGTACAGAAGCGGCGAGGCGGTCAGCGCGAGGACCATCGCTCGGCTAGTCGAGACTGCCGGAGCCTCGCATTTCCTAACCGTTGACATACCTAGCAACAAGGCGCTACGATTCTTCAAGATTCACTCGGAGAATCTGACTTGCATGAAGCTGATGGCTGAATACCTGAGGACGCTGCCCCTTAGAAGGCCCTTCGTGCTCGCGCCCGATGATGGGGCCATTTCACTAGCTGAGACAGTGTCCAAGGTTCTTGGGACAGACCACGCGTGGTTCGAGAAATCCCGAGACAAGGTAACGGGCACGGTCACAACGTCCGGCAAGGATGTGGACTTGACCGACCGCGACGTGATCATTGTTGACGACGTTATCTCCACCGGGAAGACCATAGCAAACACCGCTCGAATCGCCAAGAAACAAGGTGCACAAACCGTGATGGCCGCCTGCGCACACCTAATCCTAGCGGGCGACGCAGAACAGACACTCAGAACAGCCGGTGTGACTCAAGTTGTCGGAACGGATTCGATCGAAGCCGAACCTCGTCCGGTGTCCATTGCCCCGGTGCTCGCCGAAGCGCTGAGAAGGATTTGGTGAGAAACCGACTTTTTTTTGTCATCTCGGGGGAACATCGCACTCTTCCCCACGCGGAGATTAGGGCCATCCTTCAAGGGCATCACGTTGACTTCGTTCAGGTAGCCGCTTCCGCAAAACTACTGCGAGTCGAAGCCGATTCTTCCGCTCTTGATGTAGTCGCCAAGAGAAGTATGATGTTCGAGCAATGTGGAGTCGAGATCGCGGCGACCAGACCGAGCAGCAGACAGCTCCTTGCCATGATTAAGGAACTCGATCTTCCTCAACGCTTGAGGGAGAGACGATCATTTGCTGTGCGGTCGCTGCGAATTGGGCGAGCATTTAGGCGAATTCAAAGGGCAACGTTGGAGCGAGAAATCGGGGACGCCCTTCGAAGAGAGTATCCAAACTTGAAAGTAGACTTGGATCGCCCAGACGTCACCTTTCTCTGCATCGTCTACCCCCATGGTCTCTTGCTCGGAGAGGTTACTCACTCAAGAGCTCCGGGATTGATAGCTTCGAGGAGGCCAAGAAAGAGACCCGTCTTTCATCCCTCCACGATGCCCCCCAAGCTAGCTAGATGTCTAGTCAACCTAGCTAGACCTCCTCGTGGGGGAATCCTGCTGGATCCTTTCTGTGGAGTCGGCGGCATACTTCTGGAAGCTGCGACCATCGACTGCAATGCGGTCGGAGCAGACGCCGACCCGAAGATGGTTAGGGGCGCAAGAGCGAATTTGAAGCACTATGGCGCCAAACCGCTTGGGCTTGTGGTCGAAGACGCAACTCGCATGTGCGTGCGCTCTGTTCATTCGATCGCCACTGACCCACCATACGGCAGGGAATCATCGACCCGCGGGCAAAAGCTTGATCGTCTACTGCGAGAATTTCTGCCAGCAGCACATGATGCTCTCAGCGAGGCAGGACACTTGTGCATATGTTGCCCGAGCGAGATGCGCCTTGCTTCAATCGCGAAAGCAACAGGGTTCATTCCGATAGAGTCTCACTTGGCATATGTGCACAGAAGCCTCACGAGACGAATTCTTGTACTAAAGAAGATATGAACTGGTGTGGAGAGACAACGCAATGAGAGTAACATTCCTCGGAACGGGAGGCAGCGTCCCAACAAAGAAGAGGAACCTGCCCAGTCTCGCAGTCAGAACGAACGGCGGACTCGTGATGTTTGACTGTGGCGAGGGAACCCAGAAGCAGTTCCTTCTCGCAAAGTTGGGCTTCAACCGCGAAATGAAGCTGCTAGTCTCACATATGCACGGAGACCACATTCTAGGTATTCCTGGTCTTCTCCATTCCATGTCGTTCATGGGCAGAAGTCGAGAGCTGAAGATCTATGGACCGCCTGGCATCCGCGCCTTCGTTGAATGCACGACGCAGACGGTGAAGTTCAGACCCTTGTTTCCGATCCAAGCCTTCGAAGTCCGCGCCGGGATCGTGGCGAGAAATGACGCTTACACGGTCAGGGCGGCTTGGGCCAAGCATGGCGGTGTTCCCTGCCTCTCGTATGCGTTGGCAGAAGATGACAAGCCTGGCCGATTCCATCCTACCGAAGCAAGAAGGCTCGGAGTGCCAAAAGGACCTCTGTGGAAAGCGCTTCAGATGGGAAAATCCGTGAGGATCGGCCGAAAGAAGATCGATCCGTCAAAGGTTGTTGGGCGACCACGGAAAGGGCTGAAGATCACGTATGCGGTCGACACAAGACCGTGCGAGAGGGTAATTGAACTGGCCGCGGAGTCAGACCTGCTGGTACACGATGGGATGTTCAACTCAGACGCAGGCGACCGAGCTCGTGAGTATGGACATTCGACGGTGACCGAAGCAGCGAATGTCGCAAAGAGAAGCCGCTCAAAGATCCTTGCATTGACTCATCTGAGCGCGATCTACGATGACACCAAGCAACTCCTCAGAGAGGCGAAGAAGATCTTTCCGCGAGCGTTTGTCGCCGAGGATCTGAAATCGCTGGATCTACCGTGATGCTTGCGAAGAGTGATAACGGTCTACTTCTCAGAGCGTTGCCTACGGCGTGAACTCGGCGCAAGCCACTCAACCACTTCCTCTGGATTGGGCGCAGTTATTGTCAACGTGATTGGACCGAGCGGCGATTCATCATAGCGTTCACAGAATGATGCCTTACCGGCAAACGCCGCCTGCTTGTTCAAATAGGCTACAATCGAGGAACCCGATATGTTGCCCCATAGGATCTTGTGCGCCGCATCTCGGATGGCTTCTTCGCGGAGGATCCTCTTGAGATTCTCAAGCCCTTCGAGACCGTTCATCGACCCCTGCAACTTCGATCGACGGGCATCGAGGTTCACAATCGCGAAGCTCAACAGGGGAAACAGGTTTCGTACGGCTCGTGATACTTTGTCTGGATCTTCAGTGGGGTTGACTGGGGTCTCAACTCCAGCGTGGACCTCGCTCATTCGCGAGTCACCCTTGAGATCACTGTTTCTGATGCCGCACTCAGATCGTCAGGTGATCCTTCATTCACGAGCATCTCATCTGCAAGTGCAACAACATCTCCGATCCCTACACTAAGCTCTCTGGAGTCCCTTTCTGCAAATTCCTCCCAGCTCTTTGGATCGTCGCTCCTTCCTCTGCTCCTCAAACGCTCGTACCTTGTCTTGGGGGACGCGTGTACGGCCACGACAGCGACGGTGTACTCGCTTCTGAGTGAGTCTACCTCAGCCATGCTTCGAACTCCTTCGACGACTGTGACTTGAGCACCTGACGACTTGATCTTCAGGATGAGCCTTTGAGCGACGACGGCGGGTCCTTCTTCACGGCGTATGTCAAGCATGACGTGGCCCATGTTCTCTGGGGTGGGAGGCAACCCTCTTCTCTCGGTTTCCTCGCGCACGACATCGCCACAGACTAGGATGGGAATTCCACGAGACACCGCGCTCCTTGAGACGAGACTCTTTCCCGCGCCGGGCATACCAACGATAGCGATCACCCTCATCGGTTCTGATCCACTCCCCTTCCGCTAAGCGGCCCAGTAGATTGATTGAACTGTTAAATTGGTCGCGTCGATATGTGGGTTTGGTAAGAGGCTTTGCCGAACGAGCGAATTCGAAGCTTCGTCGCCGTAGATATGGATCAACAGAACCTCGTCTCAAGACTAATCGAAGCGCAGCGCTCTTTGCAGAATCTTGGAGCGGATCTGAAGCTCGTGGAGCCTGAGAACATTCATGCGACCATCCGGTTCTTGGGAGAAGTGCCGTCCACGACCATTGAACTCGTGAAGGAACAGATGAACCAAGTGAAATTCGAGCCTTTTGATGCAGAGTTCGCCGGATTGGGGGCGTTCCCAAACCTCAGGAGGATCAACGTCGTTTGGGTCGGCATGCGCAAGGGCCATGAGGAGATATCGAAGATCTTCGATCAGCTCGAGCCTAGACTCAGACAGATCGGGTTCGTGCCAGACAGGAAGGGGTTCAGCCCTCACGTGACCATCGCCCGCGTGAAGACCGGACGAATGAAGGAGGAGTTGTCGAGGTTCGTTGATCAGATGAGGGATACCCCGTTCGGCGTGATACACGTCGAGGAAGTGAGGCTGAAGAAGAGTGTACTCACCCCGAAAGGCCCGATCTACTCAACCATACACTCAGTCCGAGCCAGCGGGTAGCAGCCCGTGTCAAGTCGTGGGAGATTGAAGACAGCCCTCGAAGTCTGCCGGTCGGTCGCAGCAAAGATGGAACCGACGGCTGCAGAAAGGAAACGAGTCGGTCAGGTGGCGGAGCAACTCAGGGCGAAACTGATCAGAGAGGTTGAAAGATATGGACTCGAGGCCGAAGTCAGACTTGACGGATCCGTAGCAAAGGACACGTGGCTACGCGGAGACGCTGACATCGACATATTTCTCCGTGTCCCGACATCACTAGAGAGAACCGATCTTGAGAAGCGCTGCTTGAACGTTGCGCGACGAGCACTGAAGGGCTACGAGATCGTTGAGAGATTTGCGGAGCATCCCTATGTCGAGTCCCACGTCGATGGAATTCGAGTGAACGTGGTGCCCTGCTACAGGGTAGAGCGTGGTGCATGGCGAAGTGCGACGGATCGTACACCATTCCATACCGAATATGTGATTTCGCATCTCAGTACGAACCAGAGGGGAGAGGTGAGGCTACTCAAGGCCTTCCTGAAAGCCATTGAAGTCTATGGTGCGGATGTCAAAGTCTCGGGCTTCAGCGGGATGCTCTGCGAGACGTTAGTCATGTACTACGGCTCGTTCACTAAGACGCTTGAGGAAGCGCGGTCATGGAAGACGCCCACGGTGATTGATCTCGAACATCACTACGCGGGAAGGGAGCGCGAAGTACTCGACCTCTTCGAGGAACCGCTGATCGTCATTGATCCGGTCGATCGGGGAAGAAACCTGGCAGCCTCTATATCTCGCAGAAAGCTGTGGGAGTTCGTCGGGGCAGCCAGAGCCTTCTCAGGCAAGCCTGACGCGAGATTCTTCGTGAGTCGAAAGATCGTTCCTTTGAGTCCTATGAGATTTCGTCGAGAGATGGACCGACGATGCTGGAACGTAGTGGCGATCAAGTTTGGCAGGGTCGACGCGGTCGTCGACATTGTCTGGAGCCAGCTGTACCGAAGTGAAAGAGCATTGCGGAACATGCTCAAGCAGGAAGGGTTCAACGTACTCCGTTCAGCCTCCTGGAGCAACGAGAAGGATCTCAACCTGATCCTCTTCGAGCTTGAAGAGGTCACATTGCCACCCGTGAGGAAACACGTCGGTCCTCCTGTTGCCAGATCCCAACCATCCGGACTCTTCCTTGACAAGCATCTCAAGGCGCTACGGAGCATCTCTGGTCCGTGGATTGACGAAGACAGGTGGACTGTAGACCAGATACGAGAGAATATGAGCGCGATCAATCTCCTGCGATCAAGAATCCGTGATGGAGGAAGACGTGTTGGCGTTGCTAGCAGGATCGCGCCTGTGCTGAGAAGAAGTCACAGTGTCCTGAGCAAACGAAGCTTTCTCAGTTTCTACAGGACCAATCGTGATGCGTCCGGATTCATCACGACGTTTCTGAAAGGAAGGCCTCCATGGCTTGCGTGAGCTCTTTCCTCTTTCAGCCGTGAGAGTCGAATCAAGCGAGCTTGCCGAAGTACTCTGCTATCCGCACCCTGATCCGCACGAACTACAAGCCCGAATCCTTGAGTTGACCTCTCTAGGCGTGGACGCATTAGACCTGACGGGTCCCAAATCGTTGGGGCGGGCAGGAATCCTTGGGAAAGGATGCGTGGGCATCGTTGCCAAGGCACGAACGCAAGGAAGAACCGTCGCTCTGAAGATCAGGCGAACAGACGCAAACAGGCGAGACATGAGTCACGAAGCCAGCATGCTCAGGCTGGCCAACTCTGTTGGGGTCGGACCTAGGCTTCTAGGAGAGAGTCGCGATTTCCTTCTGATGGAATTCGTGGAGGGCCTCCAGCTTCGGGAATGGGTCGAGTCATTGCCAAAGGCCAGGTGCAAGACACGCGTTCGAAAGATAATCTCAAGACTCCTAGACGATTGCTTCAGGCTCGACCGAATTCATCTTGATCACGGCGAACTCAGTGAGGCGCCTAAGAACATCCTTGTGGACAAGGCAGACAACCCAAGTATACTCGACTTCGAGAGCGCCAGTGACCGTCGTAGACCGTCAAACTTGACTTCAATTGCTCAATACTTGTTGATCGGGGGCGCCCCCGCAAAGCGCATGAGAAGTATCTTGCGGTGGCGAAGAAGATCGTCGCTCATCTCTTCGCTGAGAGAATACAAGGAAGCGCCCGATCAAGAACATTTCACGAGGATCAAGTCCATCGTGGGCGTCTAGACGCTTCATGAGATCTCTGAGATCACGGCTGCCATCCTGACGAGTCCATACTGAGCAACTGCACTTCTTGAACCCTGTTTGGCGTGAGGTGTAGTCGAGACAAATGGCGGGAGTCAGCTCTGGGCAAAAGGCTATTATCATCACGTTGCGAGTCTCGCAAGGGGCCGTCGTCTAGCTTGGTCTAGACAACGATTGTCGCCAACAGGATACCAGA
>CAZLHM010000002.1:0-142163 GCA_964559555.1 uncultured Candidatus Bathyarchaeia archaeon | reverse complement strand
GAACAGCGAATACGCGAAAATGGGGGTCCCTCACCTCGACAAGTCAGGAAACAGCTCGCACCGAAGTTTCCACAATGTGGGCCGGGACAGGTTTACACCCTCGTTTAAGACTGTCAACCAAGCAGACTTTGAGCAGAATCTCCGCTGAAGAATAGCTTGAAATGAGCAAGGATGAAGCTCAAAATCAGCTCAAATAGCCACTTTCGGATAGTGGGCCGGGATAGGTTTAGACTCGCGGTTAGAACTCTCAACGAAGCAGACTTTGAGCAGATTCTCGGCTCAACACCGGCCCAACTTCAGCTGTAATAGATCAGCTGAAACAGCATTCTACGTGGCAAGTATTCTCCTCACCTCTGAGACGAAGTCTCTCGCCCTTTGTAGGCTGGTCTCGGCATAACCGCGCTTTGCCATCTCGCCAACATCGTACTGGAACTTGCTTCTCTTCACCCGCTCGCGTTCGTATGCCACAACCAGCTCATCAGCCCTTTTCTCAAGGCGCTTCAGCAACTCCTCTCTTCCGGTCAGCTCAAGACTGGCGTCTCTGACTTCCTCGTAAGTCTCAAGCATCTTGGCCAGTCGCTTGTTGGAAATGAAGAAGTGTATCAGCGCATCTGCCACAACCCTATGAACAAGGTGTCTTCCGACCCTGATCTCTTGACGCGCAAGTAGAGCCAAGGCTGCATAGAACATCGAATAGTATGATGTGACGATGACCCACAGGTGAGATTCAAAGCCCTTTTCGAGTCTCATTGCGTCCTTAGCCGCGGTATCTGTTGAGAGCTCGAAGATGACCGATGCGGTTCGGAGAGACCTCTCCGCTTGATCCATGAAGAAAGGTACAAGTTTCTTGGTTTCGTCGTCTCTTGTCTTGAGCAGACCATCTGTGATATACTGTCTGACGTTGCTGTCAGCTTCTTCGATTCTCTTCTTTTCCATCATGAAGACCGCCGCAGCAATGTGTAGAAGGCTTCCGCGCCATATCCAATATACCTGGCTTCGAGTGACTCCTTGGCCACGTTGATCTTTGTCTCCCTCAACATGCTTACGAACTCTGCGTATGTGACCACGACATCGTGCACTGGGACGTTGCTGAGCCTCCCTGCGGACTTGATCGCTGTCTCAATCGTGTCCTCGAACTTCCTGTCTGGTATCACGAGCAACATGTCAAGGTCGGATCTCTTGGTCATTGTTCCCCTTGCATAGGATCCAAAGACGGCTAGCGTGAAGTATGGAAGCTCGGATTTTGACACTATGTCCGAAACTAGGAGCCCGACATCCGAGCGCTTTCGAGTGAAGTCGAGCCAGCGTAGAGATTCGATTAGAGCAATCATCTGCGGGTTCTCGAGGCTGAGCTTGCATAGTTTCAGATTCGCCTTCTCCTGAATCGTAATCATGTGTTCCTTTTCGAGCTTCTTGACGGTGGAGTAAGTCAGTCTGTTCGTCTTCCCAGTATGTTGCGCTATCTTTAGGACGGTGAAATCCCTGGTGAAGTTCGAAGTGAGGAGCTTCAGTATCTCTATGCCCGTGTCAGAAAAGGCTGGTCTCACGATTTATCCCTTAGGGGACAAGTATTTGACCCTACGCGGATAAATCGGTTGCGGAGTCAGAGCGGCATAAGCAGCGAATGAGGGTTTCAAACGGTCGGGCGAAATGACGAAGGCTCGAAAAGACGAATAGGCGAAAACCAGACTCTCTGGCTGAGACAAGTCAAGAAACAGCCCAAACTGGGGTTTCTATGATGTGGGCCGGGAGGGATTCGAACCCTCGACCTCTGCCGTACCCACCGTCTGCACTTGGGATGTGAGGGCAGCGTCACTAACCGAGCTGGACTACCGGCCCATGCGTCACTGACACGCTGTCGTACTGCCCTTGCTCTTCTACCTAATTTCCCTTGTGAATGTGAGGCCGAGCGGAATTCGCGGACTGCTGAGCTCATCTCGACGATTCTGGATTGGAGAAGCTTGTTAGCTTCGTTTGGGAGATCATTCGGCGTAGTTTCTGGAAGTCGATCATTATTATCTGACGAAGGCTAATGTCGTATAGTGCCGCTGCGGGATGGTACATAGGCACTATCTTCATTGATCCTGCCAGGAAGAGCCTCCCATGAACATGGCCGATGCTGTCGTCCTCGATGTGGAATCGCTTGAAGGCCTGAGACTTTGCCGTGTCTCCCAGAGTACACACTAGCTCTGGTTTGATGAGTTCGAGTTGGGTCTCCAAGTACGGAGAGCACGCTGACATCTCCTCGCTCGTAGGTTTCCTATCCCTAGCCCAGCCGACTGAACTCTCAGACGGGCGACACTTCACAATGTTCGTGATGAATACCTGATCTCTTCGCAGGTCAATCGACTGAAGACATTCGTCGAGGAACTTCCCAGCTCTCCCGACAAACGGACGACCCTCGAGATCTTCCTGTCGCCCCGGTCCTTCCCCGACAAACACTATCTTGGCGCTTACCGGGCCTTCACCCGGAACCGCCGAGCGCCTAGTCTCACATAGATGACATAGCCTGCACACCCTAATCCTATCGTGAAGATCCCGAAGGCTCGATTCTGCATCGTCGCTCAGCTGTTGCGCCTCCTGGACGGTATGGTTGGAAACCTGTTCACGCAAGATATATCTGAACCTCCCATCACTAACGGCCAGCCTCCGAGAGGTTTGGTAGTTGCCCATCACTGACGTGTTCAAGAAACAGCTCGCGCAGAAGCATAGGCTACACTACAAGGTGTGCCGCGACTGCGGAGCAAGAAACGCGAAGGCTGCTTCACTCTGCCGCAAGTGCAGAGGTCATAACCTTCGCTGGAAGAAGCGCGAACTTGGAGCGAAATAGCCCAGAGAGCGGATTGCCGGAGCAACATAGTGCGAGAACTTGAACCTATTCTGCCTAGGACATACCAAGTTGTGCTTTCGCTTCGGGGCTCATCTTGTCAGGGCTCCATGGCGGGTCCCAAACGACCTCTACGGTTGCTTCCTTCACCCCACTTATGCTCCGTAGTTTCTCTCTGACTTCCTGCGAGATGAACGTGTGCATTGGACATCCGGGGGCTGTGAGTGTCATCTTCACGTGGACCTTGTCGCTGTCGACGTTGATATCGTAGATCAGGCCGAGATCCCAGACATTGACCGGTATCTCAGGGTCGTAACACTCCTTGAGCGCCTTGACGATCTCTTCCATAGTGACCAAACAAGTCACCTCCCTGATTGCTTCTCTTCTCGAATTGCAGGCTGTCTCATCTCTTGCGGGACTTCGATCTGTCTTGTCTTCTCGGTCACTCGCTCGGCGAACGATGTGAACTCCATACTCTTGAAGTCCTCTATTTTGCCTTCGTCACAAAGCCTCGAAATCTTTGGATCCAACGGGATCGACCCCAAGAATTCTATGCCCGCTTTCAAAGATGCCTCTTCTCCTTTGGATCCTCCAAACAACTCGATCCTTCGACCACAATCTGGACAGGTGAGATAGCTCATGTTCTCAAGAAGGCCGATCACTGGCACCTTCATGATCTTGGCCATGTTGATGGCCTTGTTGACAATCGTCACTGCAAGATCTTGAGGCAAGGAGACAATCAACACCGCATCAATCGGTAGAGACTGAAAGACGGTCAACGGGGCGTCGGACGTTCCCGGAGGGAGATCCACCAGAAGATAATCCAGTTCACCCCACTCGACGTCAGCGTAGAGCTGACGGATTGCGCTATTGATCATTGGACCGCGCCAGATCAAGGCAGTATCCTCTCGGTCCATCAGCAGATTCATGGAGACGAGTTTGATGCCAGTTCGGCTCAGGGGCGGAGCGAACCCTCTTGGCGTCTGAGCTGGGCGATTGCCGACTCCAAAGATCTTTGCTATGCTGGATCCTGTGAGGTCAGCGTCTAGGACTCCGATCGAGAATCCGTGCCTCCTGAGTTCGATCGCGAGCATGGCCGTTGTGAGAGACTTCCCGACGCCGCCCTTCCCGGAGGCAATTGCTATGATCCGGCCGATCTTCCCCTTGGGGAGTCTATCAATGCCGGTTCCGTGGGAGCGCCAAGTTCGTTCAACGTTCCCCTGTTCTTCAGTCGGACGTTTCCTCATTTCCTTAGCTACATGATTTCTCTCTTCCTCGGTCATGGATGCCAAACGCACTTCAACTTCTTCGACGCCTTGTATCTGTGAGACCGCCCTCTCGACATCATCTTTGATCCTCGTGCTGAGCGGACAGGTCGGTATGGTGAGCGCTATCTCCACTCGCACCGTGCTTTCCTTGACGTTAACAGATCTAACCATGCCAAGGTCGACTATGCTAACGTTGATCTCAGGATCATTCACGCCCTTGAGCGCTCGCATCACCTCTTCTTCGGTGATCATGGTCGGAAAACCGGCTGCGCATAACATATGTCATACTATATACACCTTCCGACTCACATTCGGTTCGTGTTGGCTTGTTCATTCTCTATTCGATGGAATAGTCGCCGTCGGGGAACAGTGTCACGATAATGGGCTTGATGACTCGAGTCCCGGACACGTGATGCCTAGCTTTGAAACGTATGTCCTCATAGATGCGAGTGAAGTTCGCTCCCAACCTGATTCTCGCGCGATTTGCACGATTCAGGATCACGCGCGGTATGTCCACGAGATGAGTCCCCCTCTGAATCTCAACCGATACCGCAAGCCCGGAATGCTTCAGGCCCTCTAGAGTCGCCCTAGCCCGCTCGATGTTCTGTCTCGCCCTTGCCTCTAGCAATACGACGTTCTCTCTTGTTGTGCCGATCTCTTCAGCGACCTTCTTCTGAGTATATCCCTGAGCCCTTAGCCTCAACACCTCGATCTGTCGCGGTGTTAGCAAGCCTGTGACTCTTCTCGTCGAGCTCGTCTTTGGCATGAGGGAATCCTGCAGTTACGTTTGGACTTAAACGTAATGTCTGATGTTCGACCACAATCTCGATTGTGTCTGTGGACGACTGTGACTGCCTTGGGTGTTTGACGCTAGGGTCGCAGCCTGTCTCGGTCCCTCGGATAGAAGATGCATTCCCTGATGTTCTCGGCTCCGGTCATAAGCATCAGAAGTCTATCGACACCTACCGCCCAACCTGCATGCGGGGCCATGCCCATGCGAAATACAGACAGGTGATCCTCGAAACCCTCCGGGTCAAGACCTTGCTCCTTCAACCTCGTTAGAAGAACTGAGTGCTCGTGAACTCTGGTGCCACCTGAGGCGAGCTCAAGAGCACCGTACATCAGGTCGAACGAGTCTGAGTACTTCGGATCGTCGACTCTCGGTGCGATGTAGAATGGCTTGATTGCTGATGGCCAATCGGTCACAAAGTAGAACCCGCTGAACAGCTCGCCGAGTTTCTTCTCGGCGGCCGTTGGTATGTCTTCTCCCCACTTGATATCAACACCTTCTTTTGAAAGTCTGTCGACTACTTCATCGTAGGTAAGACGTTTGAACGGAAGAGCGGGAACTTCAAGATGAGTCTTCAACACATCGAGTTCTCTTGAGCATCGCCCCACGACCGATTTGTAGATGTGGTGCATGAGACGTTCTAGGATCTCTGTGACGCCTCTCTGATCCAAGAAAGCGCACTCGATATCGAGAGAGGTGAACTCGCTGATATGCCGCCTTGTTCGTGATTCCTCAGCTCTGAAGAAGGGCCCGATCTCGAAGACATTCTCAAAGACCGTTGTCAACTGTTCCTTGTACAGCTGTGGACTCTGAGCCAAGTAGGCTTTCATGCCGAAATAGTCTAACGAGAATAATGCAGCGCCTCCCTCAGTGGCCGATCCAATGAGCCTTGGCGTTTGCACCTCTGTGAAACACTCTTCGATGAGGAATTCCCTTGATGCACGAAGTATCTCATGGCGTACGTTGAAGATCGCTCGTGATGTCCTTCTTCTGAGATCCATTACCCGAGCGTCGAGCCGCACATCAATGTCGGCTGGAACTCGACCTGTCGGGTCGAGAGGAAGAGGATAGACAACGCCTGCGAGGAGCTTCATCTCCGAGGGAACGACTTCGACGCCACGAGGCGCTTCCTTCTCAGCTTTGACCTTTCCTCGCACGCCGACTGCATACTGCTTGCCAACTGAGGCAAGCTTTTCCACAAGCGCACCTGGAGATTTCTTCTTGACAACTGTGACCTGAACAATGCCTTCTCGATCGCGGAGAGTCAAGAACGTTAGGTTGCCAAGATCACGGATGTCTTCGATCCAACCAAAGAGTGTAACCTCCTTACCGTCCATTTCAGGAACGACTTGGCTGGAGTAATGTGTCCTCCGCCAATCGTTTAGAGAGTCAAGTGACATTCCTAGTGCCTTCGTCATTTCCTTGCGAGGAGTTTCGCGATCTCTCCAGGCTTATGGGCAACGTTCACACCGGCTGATTTGAGAGCCTTGAGCTTCGATTCAGCCGTTCCGGTTCTTCCCATGATTATCGCTCCTGCGTGACCCATCCTTTTCCCCGGTGGAGCGGTCCTCCCCGCAACGTAGGCGGCAATAGGCTTTGGATACTTGGATTGCTTGATGTATTCCGCCGCTAGCTCTTCGGCATTGCCTCCGATCTCGCCGACCAGCGCAACGGACTTCGTCTGCGGATCATCTCTGAACATTTCCAAGACGTCAACGAAACTGAGACCGACGATCGGATCGCCACCGAGCCCCAAGCAGGTGGACTGTCCGAGGCCAGCTCTACTGAGGCTGGAGGCAATCTCGTAGGTCAATGTTCCACTGCGCGATGCCAGCCCAACTTCGCCTTGCCTAAACACGTGTGAAGGCATTATGCCTAGCTTACATTCGTTGGGTGTGATCACGCCCGGCGTGTTGGGGCCAATGATTGTGCATCCCTTGGACTTGGCAACACCCATCACTTCGATTGAGTCTTTAATCGGAATACCCTCGGTAATCAACACCACTGGATTGAGACCGTGAGTGATTGCCTCAAGGGTAGCGTCGCGGGCGGATGGTGCGGGGACGAAGATTATCGATGCATTCGCTCCTGTCGTTGACACGGCTTCCTGGACCGTGTCGAATACTGGAACTCCTTCTGCCTGAGTCCCACCTTTGCCAGCCCTTACACCACCGACGATCTTCGTTCCATATTCGAGCATGCGCTTGGTATGAAAGAGGCCCTGAGAGCCCGTGATTCCCTGCACAATAGCCTTCGTGTTCGAATTGACGAGAATTGCCACTCTAGTCCTCTCCTTTCACCACCTCGACGGCTCTCGAAGCAGCGTCTTCCATCGTCTCAAGTGAGGGTACTCCCGCGTCTTCGAGCATCTTGCGTCCCTCTTCCTCATTGGTCCCCACGAGCCTGATCACTGTTGGTATCACCAAGCCCATTCTTCTCCGCACCTCAAGGAGCCCTCTCGCAACTTCGTCGCAGCGCGTGATTCCACCCATGATATTCAAGAAGAGCACCTTCACTCTCGGGTTGCTCAAGACGACCTCCAGAGCCGCCGCGATCTGATCCGCGCTCGCTCCCCCACCCACATCGCAGAAGTTGGCTGGCTGCCCGCCATAGTCCTGAATCATGTCTAAAGTGGCCATGACGAGCCCCGCACCATTGCCGACGACTCCAATATCTCCATCGAGTTCAACATAGGCGAGCCCTTTCTCTCGTGCCTTCACCTCAAGCGGAGACAGTTCGCGCTGAACACTCCTCGTTTCATCGAGGAGTGACTTCTGTCTGAAGAGTGCGTTGTCGTCAACGATCATGCGAAGGTCGGCTGCAACGAATCCTCCTTTCTTGGTTTGCACAAGTGGATTCGATTCTGCTAATACGCTATCACATACTGCAGCCATGGAGTAGAACTTCGCGATGAAGCTGCCTAGCTCGACTAACTGCGCTCCTTTGTATCCAAGCCCTTGTGCCAGCTCTCGCGCTTGAAAATCCTCCAACCCCTTGGCCGGCTCCAGCGGATGTCTGATAATCTTCTCAGGTGTTTGTTGCGTGACTTCCTCGATGTCAACTCCTCCAAACTGGGAGGCAAGAATGGTGTAGCACCTAGCCGAGCGATCTACGACAAAGCCAACATAGAGTTCTCGCTCGACATCGAGTCTCTCTTCGATCAGAACCTTTGTGACGGTCTCGCCCTTGATTCTTGATCCGAGAATAGCCGACGCGGCTTTCTCCGCATCGTCGGGCGTATCGGCCAGCGTTATTCCACCTGCCTTGCCTCTTCCTGCCACGAGAACTTGCGCCTTGACGACCATAGGTCCAGCAAGTCTCTGAGCGATCTCTCTCACCTCTTGAAGATTGGAGGCCAGATAGCCCTTAGGAATTGGCAGGCCGTATTGGGAGGCGATTCGCTTTGCTTCATACTCGAAGATCTTCATCGATATCCGCCTCCGGAATCCAAACACAAAGGCGAGCTACTGTCTCGGCTCGATTGATATAACGCCTTCCGGTTTGCTGCGAAAGGTGGCCGCCCGCTCTGAGGAATTCCATGCGTAGGATTTGCTAGCAAGCTTAATTAGAACTCCAGAGTCGTACTGGCTCGATGAAACGAGCCACTCCACTAGGGTGGACGTTGAACCCATAGTCAAGGGCAAAGAAACGATGAAGGCGCATGGTCAAGACAGTTTTGGATGCGTTCTGCATCAAGAGCGGCATACTCTGCCGCAAGTGCCAAGAGAAGATTGAGAAAGGTCAGATAACAGATCTCGATCTGAGGATCATTAGACTTCTCTCCGACCTCGAAAAAGAGAACCCCACCCTGCAAGATGTGACATATCATAGGGCAGTTGAAGCCGATGGAAACCTCGTAGTCCTCGTCGATAGACGAGACTTGGGGAGGATGCTATCAGGTGGCGCGAAGACAGTGCATGCGATCTCCGACACTCTCGGAAAGAAAGTGAAGATCCTTGGCCACGGAGGTGACGACCGACAGTTTCTAGAGGATCTGTTCAGCCCCATGTCGATCTTGACGTTGAACACCATCTGGATTCCGGATGGCAGCACTGAGACTAAAGTAATACTCACCGGCCGACAGCCAAAGCGGATGCCCGTTGACTTGGATGCCACAAAGAAGCTCGCCAAGCAACTGCGCAACATGACGCTGAGGATCGAGTTCGAGAAGACCTAACCACTTGTCACGTTATCGGGTAGGCCACGTTCTTTTGAGGTACTGTAGCCTTCGCCGTGCCTGAGATAAACTTCGCATACAGTTCTGGGTGGTCAGTGTGGATCGGATAAACGACCTTAGGGGCGATCCTGTTCAAGGCTCTCTTCAATTCTCCGGGCATTATGTGGCCTGACGAATGTAGATGGTACATGGGCAACCCGAAATGGTCAAGCCAGTTGACGACACGTTCGAACTCGAACTCTTGTTCCTCCGTGAAGGGCTCGGAGATAGACAGTATGAAGCAACTACCCGGCTCAGGACGTATGTCAACGAGCTCCTTGAAATCCCTAGTCGAGCAGACCAAGACCGTCCTCTCCTGTCTGTTCTTGATGCCCGATGCCTCTACCACATTCTGAAAAGACAGCATGCTCTTCTCCCAATCGAAGTATCGCTTCTTGCTTCGCTGATAGACTACCACGTTCTCGTCATGAGCGACATCTGGAATGTCGATCTTTCCTTCGTCAGCAAGTCTCGACAAGATGTACGCCTGTCTCAGCGACACTGCGAGAACTCTATCATTTTGCTTGGCCGCCTCGTAGAAGGTCCTGAATCGATCTACATCGACATTCGAGAAGTCCGCCAGGACGATCTTCGTGCTTGTACCCATGACTGAGGAGATCTTAGATTGCACCTCGGCCTCGGTGGTCAGGCTTGCGCCGATGAGGTTTGTTCCTTCGGCGAGTAGCGCTGAGGGTCTTCCGTCTCGTGCACGCTCGATGAAGTCATCTGTCATTTCAGATTTTGTACCATGAGCTCGTAGATCGCCTGTGTACGCGAGTGTGCCCTCGGATGCGTGCACAAGAAAACCGTATGCCGCAGGCACGGAGTGGTCGACATGAATCGGCTCGACCTCGAGTGAACCGATCTTGATCTTGGATCCTGTTCTGAACGTGTTGAACGTCAAGCCGGAGATGTCGGCTTCAAGGGTCCTTGTTCTTGTCTCATGCAATGCTCGGATTATCGTTGCCGTGCTCTCTCCGCAGTAGACCGGTATCTTTCTGTTCAGAAAGGAGATGCAAGCTGAATGGTCTCCGTGTGAATGAGACAGGAAGACTGCGTCGACGCTCGGCTCTGATTCCTCAAACCTGTATAGCCCTTGAAGCTTGGGGAGCATGCCGAACTCGAACAGTTCCTTCTCGTCCCTCGGCGAAAGCAATGGCTCGGAGTAGAATCTCCTGCGATCGGAGTAGCTCATTCCGAAGTCGAGCAGGATCTTGGTATCTCTATCTTCGATGAGGAACTTGTTTCCTCCGATCTCTCCGACTCCCCCCAGCAGAACCATTATCGAGCTTGATCGGCTCACCCGAAGATGCCCCCTTAGAGCGGTACTGTCACATCGGTTGATATCCTCTTGCCTTTCGCAGGTGGCAACGATTATCAGGGAGCATTCTGGATTCCAGCGCGGATCGCTTTGCTGAAGGGCGCCATCTTCGATCTCGGTGAGACTCTGATCCACCTCACGGTATCTTGGGAGCAGGTCAGAGACGCAAGAATGAAGGCAATCTACGACGCACTCCAGGAACGCTCAATCACGGTGGATTTGGGTCACTTGAAGCATCAGTATATGACACTGCACGAAGAGGAGTCCGCGTATTCAGACCGCACTTTGGAAGAGATTGAAATTACGCAAACATTCACGAGACTACTGGACCGGTTGGGAGTCCGCGTGAACCAACGACCTCTGATGATGGACTTGGTCAAGTTATCGTTTGCCCATGAAGTCGACTCTTGGGTGCTATTCCCGGAGGTCCACAACACGCTGGCCGACGTGCGTGGACTCGGTTTGAAGATGGGGTTGTTGTCGAATGCGCGAAGTGACTGGGCCGTGCGAGAGATCCTGGATCGACTCGACCTCACGAAGCATTTCGATGCCATCCTAACGTCTGCAGCACTCGGCTTTCGAAAACCTAGACCGGAACCCTTTCAGCAGATCCTGAAACTGTTGAGCCTTGAAGCGAGTGAAGCCGTGATGATCGGGAACTCGATCGAGGCGGACATCGCCGGTGCAAGACCACTCGGAATCAAGACGATTCACGTAATCTTCGGCGACGATGGCGCTGATGAAAAGGGAACCGATCCGAACGCGATCGTCCACAGGATGCCAGACATTGTTCCCGCAATCAAACAGATTGCCGCCGGACGCTAACGAAACCTAAATACGCGGCATTCTTGGAATGACGCGTCCGAGTGCAAGTCCTTGGGCGAAGACGCTGCATACGGCAGAACCTCTGAGCGTGTTCCAATAAGGCAGCTCAGCGAATACGTTTGGGAGATCCCTCAATCCTTCAAGTCGGGCATGCGAGTTGCGGGCAGAGTCTATGCCGACAAGTCGCTGCTTGAGAAGATGAGATCAGACGCAACGCTCGAACAGTGCGCAAACGTCGCAACGCTGCCAGGCATCCACAAATGGTCCCTTACAATGCCCGATGGCCACGAAGGGTACGGTTTTCCTATTGGCGGTGTCGCCGCCATGGACTACGATGAAGGCGTCGTCAGCCCAGGGGGAGTTGGCTACGACGTGAATTGCGGCGTCAGGCTTGTCCGCACGAACCTCGACGAGAAAGATGTGAAGCCTGTTCTTCCGCGCCTCCTTGATGTCTTGTTCAATAGTGTCCCTTCAGGCCTTGGCAGTCTGGGCCAGATTCGGGTTTCGCAGACTGAGCTTGACAGGGTTGTTGCGGATGGTGTCGAATGGGCTGTGGATCACGGCTATGGATGGTCTGAGGATAAGAAGCGATGCGAAGAGGAAGGATGCATGGAAACCGCGGATCCGTCGAAGGTCTCCTCGACAGCAAAGAGCAGAGGGCATCGGCAGCTCGGAAGCCTAGGAAGCGGAAATCACTTCCTCGAGATCGAAAGAGTCGACAAGATCTTTGATGAACGCGTAGCGAAGCAGCTGGGCATACAACGAGCTGGACAGATCCTCGTGCTCGTACACACAGGGAGCCGAGGCTACGGTCACCAAGTCTGTAGTGACTACTTGCGCGTGATGGAGCGTGCGGTGAACAAGTATCACATCAATCTACCTGACCGACAATTGGCGTGTGCACCCTCCAAGAGTCCGGAAGCTGAGGACTATCTACCGGCGATGGCTGCAGCCTGCAACTTCGCTTGGGTCAATAGGCAGATGATCACGCATTGGACAAGGGAAGCCTTTGAGAAGGCGTTCGGGAAGGCGGCCGACAAGATGGATATGCAGCTGATCTACGATGTCTGCCATAACGTGGCGAAGATCGAGAGCCATGTGGTTGACGAAGAGAAGCATCAGCGCAAGGTCATAGTCCACAGAAAAGGTGCAACACGCGCCTTTCCTCCGGGACACCCCGACATACCAATGGAGTACAGGGAGATCGGCCAACCCGTGCTCATCCCTGGAAGCATGGGAACCAGTTCATGGCTTCTAATTGGAACACCGAAAAGCATGGAGATCAGTTTTGGGTCTACGGCACACGGCGCCGGGCGTTTCATGAGCAGAGCAGCTGCGAAGAGAAAATGGGGCGCAAAAGAAGTCCAGAGAGGACTCAGCGAGAAGGGCATCATGATACGCGCGGCTGACTTGGGGACTGTGACCGAAGAGGCACCCGGGGCCTACAAAGACGTGGACCGTGTTGCAGAAGTCAGCCACCAAGTCGGGATCGCAACAAAGGTCTGCCGACTTGTCCCGCTTGGCGTGACGAAGGGCTAGAAATCGTCTGAAGAAGCGATGCGAGCCAGCGACCACGTCCAAGGTGGGCATAGTTGCAGACGTTTCGCTACAGCACCCTCCAGTCCGTCGCCAGTGAAACGCCAAAGCTATACGACTTGGCGCAACCACACTAGCGCACGAACTCGCAGCAGAACTCATGAAGGAATCTGGAGAGGACCCACGAGAAGCGCGAGCGGTGATGAATAAGGGGTGTGAATTTTGGGGAATTTGGTAGTCATAACGAGAGCCAACTTCTTGCCATTGACTGTTTTCATAGTCTCTGCCGGCCTAGCGGCGTCTTTCTACGCACATCGGACGTTCAACCCGTTCGATGCTTCTCTTGTTTTGATTGGAGCGCTACTGACTCACACTGCGACGAACGTCTTCAACAACTACTTCGACTACCGATCCAAGATCGACGCAAAGACGATGAAGACGCCTTTCAGTGGTGGAGTCGACATACTCGTGCAAGGGAAAATGAAACCCTCGGTTGCCCTAGCTATCGGTTCGGCTTGCCTTCTCGGCGCGGCCCTAATAGGTGCGTACTTCCTAAGCTACCTGTTCTACCCTCTTTTCCTGATCTTTCTATACGGCCTAGTCGCAATGTGCCTGTACAGTCCAGTACTCTCGAAGATACCAGCAGTGAGTGAGATCATTGCTGGGACTGGTTTCGGGTTCATGGGTCTAGGAACATATGTCACCCAAGCTCGAGTGATAGACCATACAGGCATTAGCGTCTTCGTTCCGGTCAGCATTCTTGTTGGGCTGCTTCTGTTCCTCAACGAGTTTCCAGATGCAGAGGCGGACAAGGCTTCAGGAAGAAGGCACGTGGTGATTCTAGCCGGCAAGAGGACATCGGCTTGGATCTATGTTGGGGGCCTGATCGCAACGTACGTCTCCATTCTTCTGTCTATTGCGCTGAAGGCTGCGCCCTACACCGTTCTCGTGTCGCTGGTTACGATCCCCATCGCATACAAGGCCGGACGAATAACGATCAGGAACTACGATCGAGGTCCCGAGCTGATACCAGCACTTGCATCAAACGTGATGGTCGTCCTCTTGACGATTCTCTTGATCGCTGTGGGATTCGTGATCGCATCCTATCTTTGATCCGACGCTCTCACCGAGCCCAGACCTAGGAATTGGGGCTCGCACAAAGCAGCACTAAGAGCGTATCACCTTGAAGAACAAGATTGCGCAGAGGAGCGCGAGCACTATGAGAGCCCCAACTAGGGAACGAATGATCCTAGTGGCCAGAATGAGTAACAAGAGAAGAACAACGACCGTAATATAGAGCGACACCGACCCGACGCGTGCTCTTGACTGAAGCAGAAGCAACCCACCCAGTATGGCGACGATGAGAATGATTTCAAGCGCCCCAAACATTTCCGCCACATCAAGTGGATTCCTCTATCATGCTCATCAAGCTTTGATATTGATATCGAGCACAGTCGCATCTGTTGTGGTTGTGCTCTGGGTGATGCATCATGGTCTGTCGTAGCAGGCAGACAATAACCGAGGGGATCTGGACTGGTAATTCGCCTACAGTCTAGAGGCCCAGTCCTCTAAGGAAGAACCTCTTCTGGCAATGCGGGCAATAATGGGCGTAACGCGGAATCCACTGCCCACAGTAGCCGCATCTGATCGAAGGTGAAGCCATTGTTTTGCACCGTGCTACACATTCTACTCGAAATACTTCCTGCTTCATACCTAGTTGGTTACCATACGACCGACCGCCGGAGTGCCGTATTCCCTCAACTGTGTCCAAAGAATCGAGTGGCAGTCTGTCCACTCTCACCCAAACTTCGACCGAAAATAGTATCAGCTCAGAGACCACGCATTGCCTCGTGACCATGATGATAACCCCCACATTCGAGCTGAAAACGCCAAGATCACGTGAGCTGTACGGCCGCGCGTTACAAACGCTTCCTGCTGGAGTGAGCTATCGAAATCGCTTCTTGGAGCCCTACCCATTCTACGTGGACTCAGCGCACGGCAGCAAAATCGTTGATGTCGATGGAAACCAGTATACCGATTACTGGTGCACTCATTTCTCGATGATCCTCGGGCATTCTCATCCCAGAGTGAAAGAAGCCATCGAGAAACAACTTCTCAAAGGTTGGAACTTTGGCCTAGTCCACGAACTCGAGGTCAGACACGCAGAACTGATCAAGCGGTTCGTACCAAGCGCTGAGATGATCAGGTTCTCCAACTCCGGCACAGAAGCCAACATGTACGCATCAAGGCTCGCGAGAGTCTACACCAAACGCCAGTTGGTTGGAAAATTTGAGGGAGGCTGGCATGGCGGTTATGATGCACTCCACTGCGCCATCAAGCCCCCGTTCGATGCTTCGCCTTCAGGCGGACTCACAAGAGGAGCCCTCAATGATACGATCGTGCTACCATACAACGACCTTGACGGGACACGAAGAATCGTAGGCAAGAGAGACCTCGCAGCTGTGATCGTCGAGCCCGTGCAAGGTGCAGGAGGAATGATCCCTGCGGATCGCGAGTTCTTGAAGGGACTAAGAGAGCTATGTGATGAGACTGGCGCCCTGCTCATCTTCGATGAAGTGATCACCGGCTTTAGGCTCGGCCTCGGCGGAGGACAGGCCTACTTCAATGTGAGACCTGATCTCACAGTCTTCGGAAAGATAGTTGGTGGAGGATTGCCAATTGGCACAATCGCCGGACGACAGGACATCATGGAACACATGGATCATACGAAGTACTCTGGCGAGGACTTCTGTTTCCAAGGCGGAACTGGAGCGGCAAACATCTTGACGCTCGTCGCTGGTGAGGCAACCATACTGACCCTCAGAGAAGAGCCGGTTTACGACAAGATCGATGGCCTGGGTAACCGCGCAAGAACAGAACTCTCAGAGATCTTTGATCGCAAGAACTACGGTGCTCGGATTACTGGCGTGGGGTCTCTATTTGCCATTCACTTCACGAAAGCGAAGCAGGTACGCGACATCAGGCACTTTTCGGAAGAACATAAAGAGCAGTCGAAACGAATGTTCGCTTTCCTTCTTGGCAACGGAGCCTTGGTCATGGTACCGGAGTTACTGCATGCGGCAATATCCTATTCCCATTCGGACGCTGACATTGAGGCGTTGGTTTCGTCTGTCGAACGATTCTCGGCCACACACAGCGTATGATCTTGTAAGCCGTGGCCGTCCGTGATTGGGTGAACCGCAGTCAGGAGATAAGTCATCTGGGACCCAGAGGAGATCGAGGAGATCTAATATAGACTCGCTAGGACTACTGGCTGCTCAATCCTGAGATGCAGCTCGTGTTGGATGGACCTTGGGATTGATGAGTGAGACGGCACTAGTGATCGAGATCCCATCGTTTGAAGCTGGACTCATCGCTTTCGTGCTTATGTTTCTGTTGATGGGAATCATGTTCTACGTTCTCAGAATAGACCGGGACAAGATGATGCCACAGCTGAAACCTCTGGGACCGACAGACGTGGCAAGATTCGAGAATCCTCTTTCAAGGTCGGATGCTCCATACCTTGCCATCATTACACTCGTACTCATCCAGATTGTCATGGATGCACTGATAGTTGTCAGCGTGCTTCAGGGGGTTGGATCGATAGCCACCGGGACCATGCTCGCAATCGCTACGTTCCTCGCGGCGGCTATCTTAGCTGTCTATAGAAGTGCGTACATGAAGGACGCTTTCACGAGGAAGCCGCGGTTGGAAATTGTTGCAGCCAGTCTGTCTGGAAAAGAACGCGAAGGCGAGTAGCATGGTTGAGAAGAGCGAGGAGCTCACGGACAAGAAAAGTCGTCGACCGATTGACCGACGCCAATTCGTTGAGAGAATGGTCTCCCTTGGCATTGTAGGATCTGTTGTTTCCTTCCTCTCTCTTCTCATGTCGATCCTCCCAAGTTCGGGGTCCGGTCAGCAGGAGGGCGAGGTTGACAATGTCTTCCGATACGGCCCCGAGAAGGATACTTGGTATTCCGACAGAGCTGGCAGTGAGGTGCTCCTCGACGACTTCGATCAAGTTGGGAAAGGTGCAGGAGTCCTGTGGCGCGGAAGCATACCAGCGATCGTGATCCGAGTAGACGAGAGCAGACTTCGTGGTGCCAAGGCCACAAGCGGATTGATCGCCTTTGCTAGCACATGTACTCACCTCTGCTGCATATCCACATGGCATCTGGATAGACCGAATGAAGATGTGCTGTTCTGCAGATGCCACGATGGTGTCTTTGATCCATATGACGTTGTTAGAGAACTCACGCAAGATGGCACGGAGTATCTTGGAGCGAAGGTTATTGCTGGCCCGCCGCCGAGAGCCGCACCGATCATTCCGATTGAGATCAAGGAGGGAAAGGTAACCGGTATACCTGACAACCTTGAGATCCACGCGTTCTGTGGGTGAATCGCGCAATGTCGACGCGAACCAAGAAACTGTACGAATGGGTTGAGGACCGATTTCAGATCTCTTCGCTCATCGCCGAGGCTCAAAGAAGTATCAACTTCGCACTTCCAACCACGCTTACGCGTCAGAACAAGTCTAGACTGTTCTGGCTCGGCTATCCTTACTACTATGCAGGCGCCATCACGGCTTTCCTGTCGATCCTGCAAGGAGTTACCGGCATCCTTCTTGCTTTTCATTACGTCCCATCGGCCGTAGGCGATCCGGGAGCCCCGACACAAGCGTACTTGAGTATTCAGAACATCATGAAGAACGTCCCACTCGGGGCGCTGATCAGAGGGATGCACCAGTGGGGTGCGAATCTCCTAGTCGCTTCTTTGGCGATCCATGCATTCTGGGCATTCTTCCGAAGCCCGTACAGGATAGGCCGCGAGATAACTTGGTTTCTGGGTGTCATCCTCCTAGGCTTAGCACTTGCGTATTCGTTCTCTGGATATCTGCTTCCTTGGGACCAGCTAGGCTATTGGGCTGCAACCATCAGCACGCAGATCATGAGAGCAATCCCGATCCTCGGCGACTCGATCGCTAAGATTCTCTTGGGAGGAACCAGCCTATCCCCGATGACGCTTACGAGGATGTACTTCTATCACGTCAGCCTTCTCCCGGTCGTAGCCCTTGTCTTGGTTGGAGCGCACTTGGTCCTTGTAGTCCTTCAAGGAGTTTCAGAACCAGAAGAGGTCTGGAAACCCTCACCGAATCAGGAAATCGGAACGAAGCAAGAAGGCCCCCTCTTCGGCCCGTTCTTCCCCCATCAGATCACTCCCGTTATCATCATCTCGCTGACGGTGTTGGGGGTTGTCTGTCTCTTGGGCGCTTACGCCGGTCAGTTGCCAGGCGATCCAGCGAACAAGTTCCTCACACCTCAGTTCATAGCACCTGAATGGTATTTCCTGTGGGCGTACGGTCTCCTCAAATGGGTCGGATGGATCTACGATCTCGTGCATTTCGTTCCTCCTGCAACGATTCTCGGCGTTGACTTGGTGAGCGCGAAGGTTATCGGCATACTGCTGGCGGGCCTGATGTTCGTTTTGTTTCTATTGATGCCCGTGATCGATCGTGGGCGAGAGGTGCGGACGCTTAGGAGACCGCTGAAGACCGCCATTGGGGTATGGGCTATCGGACTTCTTTCAACCCTCACACTCTATGCGTTGAACGAGATCCTCTCAGCGGAGCTTTCTATCCCGATTGTCACGATGAACACGATCTTGGGTTCGATCGTGATCATAGCGCCCCTGATTGCGGCTGTGCCCACATACGCTATGGTTCGTCGTTACGCAGCCAGTCCGACAGAAAGCGTAACCCGTCTGAATTCGTAGGAGACTCGCAATTGGAAATCATAAGAGACGTCTTCCAACATGTCCCTCTGCCCTTCGTTATCGCCTGGTGGGGAATTGCCGCAATCACTACGTTGCTGTTTCTCATGGGCATTAGAAAGCATGTACGTCTCTGGAAGGAAGGGAGACCCGAGAAGGTCCAGGGAACGGCTTGGGCAAGGTTCAAGAGGCTAGCGTACTTCGGCGTTGCTCAAGCCAAGATCTTCAGCAAGAAATACAATGGCACCATGCATGTTCTGATATCAATCGTAGGCCTTCTGCTGCTCCTCGGAATGTTCTTCCCAGCACTTGAGGCGATCGTAGGTTACCTTGCATTACTCTTCGGCCTCGGCCTTCTGTTGTCGGAATACAAACGTCTGCGAGCTTCAGGACCGCCTCTCGAGACCGCTTGGGAGGACTCTTTCGTGTTTGGTGTGATAGTCTCGATGATGATTTCCGGATTTCTTATGATGGGAGTCAACACTTGGGCTTGGCCATCGCCGGCGGGCACTCTCCTCTCACCGATCTTCCAGACACTTGGACCAAAGGCGCTCGTAGAACTCTATCCCACGCTCTTTCTGATCCATTCGGCGTTGGTGTTCTCGCTCATCGCCTACATACCAAACTCCCGGCTTATGCACCTGATCACCTCCCCCATGAACATCTACTACACACCGATCACGGTGAAAGGTGAGCTGAGTACACCGTTCGATCTCAAACAGATGATGGAGACTGGCAACTTTGATGTGAAAGTTGGCGCATCTGAAATTAACGACTTCACATGGCGTCAGAAGCTCGGCTATGACGCCTGCACTCTCTGTATGCGTTGTTCAGACGCTTGTCCAGCGAAGGCAAGCGGCACAAAACTGTCGCCGATGCATCTAATACTCAAGCTAAAGAACCACCAGCTGCAATCTCCGGGCAACAGTCAGCGTCTCCACGGTGATGTCGTGGACCCAGAGGAACTCTGGGCTTGCACCACGTGCCGTGCTTGCGTTCAGGAATGTCCGGTCCTGATCCAACATGTGGAAACCATCGTTGACATGCGCAGACATCTGATGGCAGAGGGAAAGGTCGACAAAAAGAAGAGAGACCTTCTGACGTTTCTGACCAATGTCGGGAACCCGTACGGCCTTCCCACCGCAGATCGTACGAAGTGGGCTGAGGGACTAGATGTCAAGCTCTGGCGCGAAGAGCCCAGCCAAGAATTCCTCTACTGGGTGGGGTGCGCTGGCTCCTACGACATGAGGAACCAGATGGTTTCTCGCGCCTTGGTCAAGACAATGAGAGCGGCACAAGTCAGTTTCGGGATTCTGGGAAACGATGAAAGATGCAACTGCGAAGTCGCTCGTCGAGTCGGGGAAGAGGGAAGGTTCCAGCAGTCAGCGATGGAGCTAATCGACGTACTCAACAAACGGGGTGTAAAGAAGATAGTCACACAGTGCCCTCACTGCTACAATACGTTCAAGAACGAGTACTCCAGATTCGGCGGAAAGTTCGAAGTCATGCACCACACGCAACTCATAGCACAACTGCTGCGTGAAGGCAGACTCAAACTAGCCCGGAGAATGGAGCAGACCGTCACATTCCATGACCCATGCTACTTGGGCAGATACAACGACGAGTACGAAGCCCCAAGGACAATAGTCCGCAGCGTCTCGACTGGAAGGATCCTCGAGCTGCCGAGATCACGCAGTAAGAGTTTCTGTTGTGGCGGGGGTGGAGGAAACACATGGTACACCGTGGAATCAAGCAAGAAGTGTAGCGTAATAAGGACAGAAGAGGTGCAGCAATTGGCACCGGACATCCTTGCGGCCGCCTGTCCTTATTGCATCTCAATGTTCGAGGATGCTGCTCGGACTTTAGGGACCTCTGAGAAGATGACGGTCAGAGATATCGCCGAACTCGTTGCAGATGTGCTCCAATAGTCAATATCATAAACCTCCATTTGTCATAGACGCGAAGCCGCACGGTAGAGGAGGAAATATGCCGAACATTATTGTGCTTGCGAAGCAGGTCTTCTACACGCAAGACTTGAGGATTGATCGAACTACCAAGAAGCTCATCACCGAAGGTGTTGCCCGCGTCATCAGTGAAGCCGACAAGAACGCGATTGAAGAGGCTGTCAGACTGAAAGAAAGACACGGTGGAAAGATCACGATACTCACGATGGGACCAGCTCAAGCAAAGGAGGCCTTGCGAGAGGCAATAGCGATGGGCGCGGACGAGGGCTTCATGCTAACAGGTTCCGAGTTTGAGAATTCCGACGCCCACGCAACGGCGATCGCACTATCAGCTGCGATCAGGAAGATTGGGCAATTCGACTTGGTGCTGTGCGGGGAAACCTCCGAAGACCAATACTCCTTCCAAGTTGGTCCTCGAACCGCCGAGAATCTGAATCTTCCCCAGATAACCTACGCCGTCAAGGTCACACTACAAGACACGAAGGTCGTTGTAGACAGAAACCTCGAAGACTGCTATGAAACCGTTGAGTCCAGCCTACCGGTTTTCATCACGGTCTCTCGCGAGATCAATGAACCCAGGCTTCCGACGCTTATGGCGATCATGGCTGCCTCGAAGAAACCGATGATTTCGTGGAGCGCAAGCGACATCGGATTGAAACCAAGCGAGCTGGGTCGCGAAGGTTCTCTGACCGAGCCCTTGAGATCTACTGTCGCAACTGGAGAGAGGAAGAGGATCGCGATACAGGGCGAACCCGCAGAAGCGGCTGAGAAGCTTGCAACCGCTCTAATAAGTGAAGGAGTGGTGAAGGTCGCATGACAGCTACTGAGAAGCATGAGGGAGTCTGGGTATTCTCCGAGTTGCCGGCAGTCGCGAGAGAACTGCTCTCCAAGGGACGCGAGCTATCTGCAAAACTTGGAACGCAGCTGTCAGCAGTTGTGGTCGGCGAAGACACCTCAGAGACCTCCAAGGAGCTGGTAGCTCATGGCGCCGACAGAGTGTATGCTGTTCAGAGCCCCTCATTGAGGACATTTCAAGTTCATTTGTGCTCAGATTTGCTGACTGAATTGGCTCAGACGTATCGACCGGAGGTTTTGCTGATCGGAGCAACGCGAAGTGGGCTCGAACTCGCACCTAGGGTGGCGGAACGCCTCAAGACCGGATGCTGCACCGAATGCTCGAAACTGGACGTAGATCCTGAGAAGAAGCGTGTGATAGCTGACAGATTGGTACTCGGAGGCAACATGACCGAGACATTGATTATGCGTTCGAATCCTCAGATCTTCACACTTCCGAAGGGCGTTTTCCAGCCGCTCGGCAAGGATCCGAAACGGAGCGGCGAAACCGTACAGGTTCAACCAAAGATAGCTGAGTCCTCTGTCAAAGTACTCGATCGAAAGCCGAAGCAATTTGCAGGGGTGCGCATCGCCGAAGCTGAAGCCATAGTCTCCTTCGGACGTGGGCTGAAGAAGAAAGAAGACATCGGCATCCTCGAGGAACTCGCCAAGACCGTCAACGGTGTTGTTGGTTGTTCCCGTCCCATTGCCGAGGACTTGAAATGGCTGCCGATCGATCAATACGTCGGCCTGTCCGGACAAAAGGTGGCGCCAAAGGTCTACATCGCTTGCGGCATCTCAGGACAGATACAACACATCACAGGCATTCAGAATGCTCGAATTGTCGTCTCTGTGAACACAGACCCAAAAGCTCCGATCTTCGAGTACGCAGACTACGGAGTCGTTGGAGATCTCTACAAGGTCGTGCCTGCGTTGACGGATGCCTTCCGAAGGCTATCAGGCAAGTAGCACCACGATGCAACTATCGTTCTACCCCTCGAGCAAGCCCCTCGAGTGGTCGGTGAGAATAGGCAGTGCTAGGACTGAAGAGCAAATCAAGGTGACCAACAAGCGAGGATCAACCGCGAGCTTTGCTAGCGTCCTACCTTGCATGTCTATGTCATCGGCCCTGTTCAGTACTGTCGCCGCATCCAGTGAACGCGCTATTGAGAAGATTTTCTCCAATCGACGGTCAGGTAGCCTAAAGAGCATCCTTCTCATGCGCCGCATGATATTCAAGTCTCGACCGATCATGCTCTTCCATCGTTTCTCGTAACGTGAGAGATAGGACTCCGACGTGTCTCCCAGTGTACATGCCTCGTGGGCAACTTCACCTGCTACTCTTCCGCAGATGAGACCGAACACGATCCCGCCACCCGTAGTGGGTTTCACCTGCTGGGCGGAATCGCCTACAATCAACATCCTGTCGCGGAACGTCTTGGAGATGGGACCACCAAGAGGCATAGGGTGGAAAGATACGTCGCATGACGACGAACCTGCGAGCTTTTGAGATGCAATAGGATGTTTCGTCATGAACTTCTCTAGGAGGAGGCGTGCGTTTCCCTCGCGGGCCGCAAGACCTACTTTCGCAGTGCCATCCTTCCAAGGAATTATCCATGCGAACAAACCGGGGGCGTATGCAGACCCGAAGTAAACTTCGACCATTTCTTGATCAACGTCCTTCGCCCGATCGACATGAACCTGAGCGGAGTTCACCCACATCCATCTGCGACACTCACTCGAAGAATCCTGAGGTCTGAGTACGGGAGCTGCCCCTTCACTGTCGACAACCAACTTGCAGTCGACCTTTCGGTATTGGCCGCGTGCTGCAACCTGCAGTTGTAACTTTCCTCTCTCGAGGACCTGCATTGAGGTTGCCCGCGAGTTAAGTTGTATGTGGGCGCCCGCATCCTGAACCTTGGCGGCCAAGTGCCCATCGAAGGCTCTACGATCAAGAACCCATGTAATTGGGCTCCTGCGCTCAAGTTGCAGGATTTGCCCAGATGGCGAATGGAAGGTTGCTCCCCGAATCTCATTCTTGATGATTTTGTGGGGAAATGGACTTGCGAAACGCTTCATGCTTTTGATGCCCACGTGACCAGAGCAGTGTGATGGAACCCCTACTCGATCGTGTTCCTCGAGGACGAGGACCCGGGATCCAAGAGAAGCTGCAGTCTCGGCTGCTGTGGCTCCGGCTACACCACACCCGACCACGACTATGTCAGGGTTGGAACTCACTGGGAATCCACACCTCGGGGCGAAGTGGTCTCCTAGCTGGACAGAAGACACCGTCGCTAGATCCGAAATTCGTACGGGTAGATAAGGCTCGTGAAGAGTCGTCTCGAGCCAAGCTATGACTATCTGCCAGCGATGAGCTCTACTCGTCTCTTGCCCTTCATGAGGCGTGTGACCCTCAAGATTCCATTGAGCTCGAGCTTGAGGAGAGCGTTGTTGAGTTCGCGAAAGCTGACTTCTCCATAGCTCTCCTTTACCTCATCGAGGAGGTCTGTGTCGGTGAGGGCGCCTTTCCGTTGCAGAACCTCGACAACTGCTAGGTTCAGGGGGCGGGGGCCCCAGACCTTGTTCATCGGCTTCTCCTATCGCTGCCTCACGCTATGGCCTGGGGTACTGCGGCCCTCTCTCTTCTGAAGCGTTTCGAGAAGCTCTGGTACCAAGCGTCCATGTCAGAAGTTATGCTTGGTTTGATCTTATCCATGGCCTCTCGGAAGTCGCCAAGCGTGACTTCATTCGCTTCCACGTCTCTTCGGAGCGCGTTCATTGCGGCTTCTCTGCAGAGGGCTTCCACATCGGCGCCGGAGTATCCGACCGCCATGCGGGCAAGTTGGTCGACATCAACATCTTTTGACAAAGGCATGCTCTTAGTGTGGATCTTGAAGATCTCCTTGAGCGCTTTGAAGTCCGGGGCGGGCACGTAGATCAGCCGATCGAATCTGCCAGGTCTCAGAACCGCCGGATCGAGTATATCGGGGCGGTTGGTCGCTGCGATCACAACCACGTTCTGCAGGGCTTCAATGCCGTCTAGCTCAACTAATAGTTGACTGATCACGCGCTCACTCGCTCCAGAATCGGAGTATCCGAGCCCTCTTCTTGGAACGATCGAATCCAGTTCGTCGAAGAAGATTATTGCCGGCGCTGCGGTTCTTCCCTTCCTGAAGACCTCTCTGATCGCTTTCTCGGATTCGCCAACCCACTTGGAGAATATCTCGGGGCCTTTGATCGAGATGAAGTTGGCTTCGCCCTCAGTCGCGACCGCTCTTGCCAGCAGCGTCTTGCCGCATCCCGGGGGGCCGTATACCAGTACACCTCTCGGGGGCTTGATACCCATCTTCTTGAAGACCTCCGGCTTCTTTAGGGGCCATTCGACGGATTCGATTAGCTCGTTCTTGATGTCGTCTAGTCCGCCAACCTCTCTCCAGCGTACAGAGGGAACCTCAACGTACACTTCCCTCATTGCGGTGGGGGTGATTTCCCGATAGGCGGAGAGGAAATCTTCCTCCTTCACGACCATCTTGTCGAGTATCTCTGGCGGTACTCTCTCCTCTTCTAGGTTGATCTCGGGCATGTAACGTCTTAGCGCTTTCATCGCTGCCTCCCTTGAGAGGGAGGAGATGTCGGCTCCCGTGTAACCGTGAGTCATGTCTGCGAGGCGTTTGAGGTCGACATCTTCCGCTAGCGGCATGTTCCGTGTGTGAATCTGGCAAATCTCGTGTCGGCCTTGCTTGTCTGGTACACCTATCTCTATCTCTCGGTCGAACCTTCCGGGACGCCTCAACGCGGGATCGATCGCATTGGGTCGATTGGTCGCTCCGATGACAATTATGTTCCCCCGCGTTCCCATTCCATCCATGAGTGAGAGAAGCTGCGCGACGACGCGCCGCTCGACCTCACCCGTCACTTCCTCACGTTTGGGAGCGATCGCATCCATCTCATCGATGAACACTATGCTCGGGGCGGTCTCCTGAGCTTTCTGGAAGATCTCTCGAAGTCTGGCTTCAGATTCTCCATAGAACTTCGACATGATCTCAGGTCCGGAGATCACGTAGAAGTTTGCATCAGATTCGTTGGCGACCGCCTTCGCCAGCAGGGTCTTTCCACATCCTGGCGGACCGTATAGGAAGACACCTCTTGGAGGTTCGATGCCGAGCCTCTGAAACAGTTCGGGATGTCGAAGCGGCAGCTCAACCATCTCCCTGATGCGTTGAATCTCCTCGTGAAGGCCGCCGATGTCCTCGTACGTGACCATCGAGATGCCTTTCTTCTCTGGAGTGGGTTCGCTTAGAACCTGCACATGACTTGTCTCGAGTATCTTCACCGGACCGTGAGGTCTGGTCCGCGTGACCACGAGCGGGACGGCACTACCAAAAATGGAGAGAAGAGTCATGTCACCTTCCACGAACGGCATGTCCATGAATCTACGTTTCACAAAGCTGACGAATTCCTCGTCGACACTAAGCCTAACATCTGTCGGCGCGAAGATGATGGCTTGCGCCTCTTTCACATCTGCCCTCTTGAGCACGACATACTCGTTAAGCGCCACACCAGCGTTCCTGCGAATAAGCCCGTCCATTCGTACAATCTCTTCACCTTGGTCTTCTGCGTATGCGGGCCAAGCGACAGCTACTGTCATCTTCTTACCGTGGATCTCGACGAAGTCGCCAGCAGTGATGCCGAGCTTCTGCATCGTGTCGTTGTCTATCCTCACCTTGCCATGCCCGACATCTCTCTGCCGCGCGTCTGCGACCCTCAACTGTATGTCCTTTCCTACCATGCGTATTCATCCTCTTGATCGTGATCGCGACCAGGACAATCGGCGAGTCCCAATTCGCGAAACGTGTTACCGTAGGTAACGGCCGATCCATATAAACGTTACTTCTAGTAACACACCTCAGGTTCGCCACACATTGACGACCTGAATCTCTCCGACGTTCTCGACGGACTTCAGAGCTTCTTCCACTTTGTCCATCCTTCCTTCTTCCTCTGGCATTACGACGCGTGCAACCAAGGCAACCAACCCGAAAGCTATCGGCTCCTCGTCGAATCGTGCTATCGATGTCTCAGGTGGCAACGCTTTCTCGACCTGCTTTCTCAACTCTGTAAGATCCACGGTGGTCTCTGTGGGAAAGATCTTGACTTGCGCAACTACCTTCGCCAAATCAAATCACTACCTAGGGTCCTGTGAAACCGCATTTCGCACACTTGTATGGCCTTCCGAAGGTCCTGCACTTCTCGCACCGCCAGATCGAAACCTCGCCACAGTTCGGACACGGAAAATGCACCGCGCCCTCTCCAGGCATTATCGTCCTTGAACACCATGTGCAGGTTGGCATTCGCACGGTCTTGGTCTCGCTCAGTCTCGACGCCCTCTTTTCCTACAGCCGACCAGATGTGGCTTATTTATCCGTTGCTCGCTCGTCACACAGTCCCTCACTGAAACCCAAAGACTTCGATAACCAATCATTGCCGGGATTGCCATGAATTTGGAACCGACAAATTCATTTCACCCTTTCCCCGGTTTCCAATACTGGGCAACTCGAATTAGGCTCACAACTAAGTAGGTAGTGCGTTTGAAGATAGACACCGTCTGCGATCTGGGCAGTTTCAGACGGTTCATGATAGTAAGCACTTGTGATTCGTTCATTCCGGACGATTTCGTGGGCGACGAGAACATATTCCCCGAGAGAACTGCTGATCAAGGGACCATGTACGTTGAAGCTGAAGACAAGGAAACTCTCGAACAGATCAGAGACATCAGATTCACGCGCGTTTCGAACGTGCTCGGCATTATCTACAACTCCAAGAGTGGACGCACACACCTCAAGTGGCGACAATTCAAAGGTGACCTTGGGAAACTCACTGGCGAAGCGAGCACGAATACGATCGTGAATCTGAGTACGGCAGGGGCCTTAGACCCCAGCTACGTGAGGAAGTACTCTGGAGAAATTGGAGATAGCGCGAGCTCGGAAGAGCAGCAATAGAACGCGTCGTCACTATTGAGCTCCGAAGTATTCGCTGATCCTTTTCTGGAAGAAGGCCTCACGGAGGGTGTTGCTGCACTGAAGCCACGCCTTACGTGGGATACTGAGATGCTGGAAGGCAAAGTTCACTGCGGAATTGAAATTGTCAAAGCACGTAGGCTTTCTGGATAGAGCCGCTCTTACGCTTTCTCTCACATTCCACACTCCGACAGGGAGGATATACCCTGGGTGGATCTCCCTTAACACTAGGGCGGAGCTTTGTCGCCTCTCCTTGAGAAGATGTTCAGCGATCGCGAGCCTGCAGGCATAGTAGCAACCCCCAATATTTGCATAGGTCGTTCTTCCTTTGTACCCTTCATGATCACCCATCATTGCTGGGTACAATCCGGCTTCGTTCCAAGCAGTACCCGGAAACCAAGCTTCAATTGATTCGTAGCACCATCTCAAGGGCATCAGCATTACGACGTACCTATTGTCTATGTATCCAAAGGTGTGGATGCGGAAATCATCTATCGTCGGAAGCTGCTTGATCTCATCTAGAAGTCGCTCTGAGATGATGCTATCAACTGCTGTTATGCTCCAGCGTGTTGGTACGAGCCTCCTCCTTGACCCAATTCCAAACATGCCGACGCTAAGGGCTCTCTGTATTCGTGTTACCAACACACCGTCTGCATGCAGACCAACTATCGCATCGGCCGCATTGAGGTCTCGATCATAGTACGCGTTCTCGACGCGCCTGTCCGCCTTGATCCCCCAAGCTTGAAAGCTCCTGAGAGGGGCGGATGGACCAAAGGGTTGAGCTTCGTCGCTGACAGTCAGACAACCTACGGGTCTCCTTGCGAATCGTGCTTCCGATTCAGCAGGGCTGCAGCTCATGGCTAGTTCCTGCAATCGATCCACAATTCCAGACGGCTCTTGGGCATCAAAGATGTTGACTGGAGTCTTTCCTCGGACGAGAGAATACCTCATGTCGACGATCTCTTGGATCGTCTTGCCCATCCAGAACTCCGGCGTGTCCAGGATTGTCGTATCACCATGATAAGGAGGCATCATGGGCCCGATGAACACACGGGGATATCCGAACCTCCCCACAAAGACTCCGGGTGGCGTTGATCCGTGGATCTCCTCAGAGGCGATGAGGTTTCCGTGAGCCGCCAACGCTCTCGCCTTGGCCAATAGTGGGCAAGAGATCTTGCCACAGAGCATTCTACCCCCTCTGCATCTTACACAGAGGTCAGCGGAGGGACCACGTACTACTCGCAGATCCTTCAAAACATTGGGTTCTTGGCCTATGCCTGTCGTGAGGAAGTCATTGACCCAGAGCAGCTCTGAACTCAAGATGCGTAGCCTTTGTTGTGATGGTCACATGTCCATGTACTCGGTGGGGTGTTCTAAAGTGCGAGAGGCAGATGAAAATGACGGATGTTGTGCCATTCCGAGCGTCACATGGTGGAGTCGTGTACGCTTTTCTGTCGAGCTTGGGCAGAGTAGCCATTGTTGATCGATACCGTCTTGTACGCACACATTCTTGGCTCGAAATGGTTTAATTTCCGATAGGACCATCGACGCTCGGGAAACAGCAATGTCCTGCGGATGTTGTGGACCCGGATACTGGGTAATGCCATACCCCCCTATGCCTGCGAACCCAAGGATTCACTGGTGTGGGACTCCCATGCTGTGGGTTCCTCAGGTCGGAAGATGGTACTGTACGTCCTGTTGGAACTACGAAGGATACAACGCCTGGGGATTCTGGGAATAGGCAGACCGGTCTCCGTCCGTCCTCACAACTCTCTAGACTGCATGTGGCCTAGCGGATGCTTTAGGTTCAGGGGAGACGCGGTGGCGTGATGTCGTTTCACAGAAGAAATGCTGTAAGAGTTCATCCGAACAACGTTCCTCGGCTGGTCGGAATACTGGGTGGAATGGGGTTCAGAGAGCCGCTTTTCCAAGAATGGAGGGTTGGTCAACGATTTGGCCTCTCAAGACAGCTGACGAACCTGTTGGAATGGCACATACGAGGATTTGCCGACGGGACCTTGGATTCCGAGGTTGAGATATCTCGCAATAGACTGCAGCATCTGGCAGCAAGGCCGGGATCATACTACTCATCTCTGGTGAGGATACTCTTGAGGAACGGGATCCTTTTCCACGCCGGGGTCGGAACCCCCACCGACGCACGTCATGTCTACTTGCCCGAACCGTTCGGACGTGCGATTCCGATACAAGTCCCACATAGTGTTTGGTGGTGAAGCGCGGACTTCTGAGGTTGCGTTCGCAATAGCCTTTACGGAGTTCCGCCAAGACCCAGATTGAGGCCGGGGTCTTGGGCGTAGATTTGGGGGAAGTCCTGCGAAAACGGAAGATCCTGCTCGATGATATCTCTGGCAAGAGTCTGGCCGTAGACGCTTACAACACACTATACCAATTTCTGGCCATAATCAGGCAGCCTGATGGCACCCCTCTGATGGATAGGCAAGGGAGAGTGACGAGCCACCTTAGCGGCATTCTCTATAGGACATCCAATCTCGCCGAGAAAGGAATCAGAATCGTCTACGTCTTTGATGGGCGACCACCGGAACTCAAGGAGATGGAGATCAAACGACGGCGGAAGGTCAGAGAGGAGGCCGCCGTCAAGTACGAGGGGGCACTGAAAGCCGGTAAGATCGAGGAAGCGAGAAAATATGCTCAGGCGACTGCGACGCTGAGGGAACTCATGGTCGAAGATTCGAAGAGGCTGTTGGAGACGCTTGGGATTCCATGGGTACAGGCACCTTCAGAGGGAGAGGCCCAAGCGGCGCAGATGGCCGCGAAAGGTGACGTGTGGGCGGCTGCATCGCAGGATCACGATTCGCTCCTGTTCGGAGCTCCCCGCATGGTAAGGAACCTTACGATCTCTGGTAAGCGAAAACTCCCGAGGAGACAGGCATACGTGGAGGTAGAACCTGAACTTGTTGACCTTAGCGAGGTTCTAACAGACCTAGCACTCACCCACGAGCAACTGGTCGATGTTGGAATACTCGTTGGCACCGACTACAACCCTGATGGGGTGAGAGGAATCGGCCCGAAGACCGCGCTGAAACTGGTCAAGGAATCTGGAAGCTTGGAGGAGCTAGCGGCAAGAACTCGTGAGCTGGACCTTCCTGAGAACATCGAGAGGATCAGGGAGATCTTTCTGAAACCAGAAGTGCGGCACGACTATGCCCTAAACTGGAAGAAGCCGGAGGATGAGGAGGTCGTCCGCTTCCTGTGCAGGGAGCGAGACTTCAGTGAGGATCGTGTCAGAAAAGCTCTGGAGAAGATGCACGCAGGCCTATCGAGGCCCGCGACCAAACCCACGCTCGAGCGATACTTTGGCTAGCCATCCAGCCTCCTTCTGAGCTGGCCAAGCACAGGCATCCTCTGCATCATCTCAGGAGTGACTTTGCTCCAAGTGATCCCTTGCGGCCTACGCCGTAAGGCCTTGATCTCAAGTATACGCTTCGGAGTCACGATGTAGTCAACTGCAACATCATGATCCTCGTGTGGAACTGACTCAACAACTTGCAGCTCGTGAACTGTGGTCATGATCGGGACGGATTCTCTGATGAGATCCAGTTCGCGCAAGATCGCGTATTCCATCTCACTATACCCCTCGCCCTTCCCAATTCTCTCTCCATCACGAGCAACGGCCACGGAACCGACGATGGCGAGATCGATCTCAGGCAGCTCGTCGAGCGAGATCTTTCTCCCAAGCACAAGCGCACCGCGTATGCTTGAGGCGAAGTGTAGACGATCGGCCGGAACTGTATGATCCAGCAGGATGAATCCATCTCGCAGACGTGGCGTGGGCATCAAGAGGACCTTGCCGTGCGCAAGAACCTCGAATCTGACATGTCTCTGTGGGGAATCGGGGTTCACCTTCACGGCCTCAGCATTCTTGAATTCCTTCGTGGCTGCGAGCCTCCGCGCCGCTTCTTCTGCTCCTATGAAGTTTGGAATGCGATGGAATACGGGACGAGGAAAGGCAGCGATGTTCCGTTCTTCGAGACTCCTCCAGACATGTTCCCTGATGAGCTCCTTCTGGTGCGAGACAGAGAAGCTATCTTGCAATGGCAGGAGACCTCAGCCCCAACGCACTGACACGGACGCGAGCGTCTCGGACAGCCTCTAGCCCCGCCACCCGAGTTTTCCCTTGAGCGGCACGAAAGCGACTCCGCCCAAGTTCTCGCGCGTCGTCTTTCCATCATATGACTTCTTGACACGGAACAACTCTTGGTAGAAGTGTGGTGTCCCGACTGGAATCAAGAGAACGCCGCCACTCTTGAGCTGCTCAACCAGTGGGGACGGAACATCAGGCGCTGCGCTCGTCACGATTATGGCATCATAGGGAGAATGTTCTTGCAGGCCGACCGACCCGTCCCCGTGCACTATGGTGACCCTACTCGAGTATCCTGAGTCCTCCACATTGAGTTTCGCGAAATCTGCGAGTTCCTTGATTATCTCGACCGACCAGACATGGCCCCATGTATCTTGTGGCTGGTCGCTTGGAGCAACCACCTCAGCGTATACACAGCTCATGTAGCCGCAACCCCCGCCCACCTCGAGTACCTTCTGGCCTAGCTTCATCCCCGCATGTTCGCAGAACAAGGCTGTCATGTGGAGTGCGCTCGTCGTCTGACCACAGCCAATAGGAAGCGGAGAATCAACGTACGCGTACCGCATCTCCTCAGGTCGAAGGAAAAGCTCACGCGGGACCGCCAGCATCGCCCTCACTATGCGACTATCATGAAGGACGCCCTCTGATCGGAGCGCCTCGACAGCTCTTCTCCGCTCCTCAGAGAAATCCATCAAACTCAGCGTCCGATCCACATGCGCGTAGGATGCGCGTCGATAAAAGCCTTAGAACCTTGCACGCCATTGAAAAGGGACATGCATGTGATTGAACGTCTTCAAGCATGGGGTCATCCCGAGATACGTGCGGCTCACAAGACCACTCTCCAGATTACGAAGGAGACTCACCTAACAGGTCGGGGAGACTGCATAGTTGCCACTCGTGCCTCCAAAGGTGCCGCTGATCTACTGCCAGAATTCTCGAGATTAGCCAAGAACAACAATACTAGTCTCACGCTCACAATTACTGCGGCAGAAAGAAGTGAGATAATCACTGGGCGAGGAGACGATCGACTTACCTTGAGTCACCCGAGCGATCTCGTGGCCCGAAAGAGCGCGTACGTATGCCCGCGCACCTTGATGGTTCAATCCGACAAGTCCGCATCGGACTTGAGCCGGGAATTCGTTAGGACCCTGCGCGATCCATCACTGAGGATAACAGTCGAAATCCTAGCAGAACTCTAGTTCCATGACCGTGTTTAGACCAGCAATGCGTCAACTGCTACTTGAAGTCTGTACGGAGCAACTGTCTTCACAACTCTGGTCGCCAAGATTGACCTCACTCTTCGTCCCGTTCGCTCAACACACTCCCTGAGCCTTTCGGAGGCTTTTTCTGTCGGCCGTTCATCTGACTCGAATGAGTAGAAGTGGATAATCCCCCTTTTCTCCGCAAGACTTGAGCATGCTTCGCTGACGAAGTCGAAGGCGCTTCCTGGGAGGTTCATGATCACTCTGTCGGCCTTTCCGAGAAGCTTCGATCTGATGACGTCTCGGACATCCCCCATGATCGGCGTGACGTTCTTGACTACCTTGTTAGTGAGCACGTTTGATACTAGGAACCTGAATGCTGATGGATTCACGTCGATAGCATATATGCGAGACGAGGGTTGCATCTTCGCCCCTAGAATTGAGTAAGGTCCAACGCCCGCGAACATGTCTACCACTGTCTCGCCAGATTGAACCTGTGAGGCAACGCGCAAGCGCTCATGACTGAGCCTAGGGTTGAAGAAGACGCTTCTGACATCCAGTTCGAACGTGCATCCGTGTTCTCTGTGACGGGTAATAGGTGCGTCTTCGCCTGCAATGAGTCTGAGTTCCCTGACCCTGTAATCACGGGAATGCGCACCGGCCTTTGCCATCACCGTCCTGATCTTGGGAGAAGTCTCCAGAATCGCCTTGCCAACCGCCTCTTCAAAGGGGGCGAGTTCACTCGGCAGCTCCACAATGGCAACGTGACCGACGATGTCGAGTGATCTCGGAATCCTCTCGAGGAGATAGGACGGGAGTTGGCTCTCGAGGACTTCCGCCAGAGTACGCTGTGCGGGTTGCCTCTCACTGAAATCTCGCCTCTCGATCCTAGAGGATCCCAGCACAAGCGACAGACGTTCTGACTCGTACCCGTCGGGGGGGCGAACGAGTGGGACACAGAGTTCTGTTTCCGTCGCTAGAATCCTCAGAGAGTCGTCGATGAGATTCATACCACGCGTCAAGCGGATGGCTGTTTCGCCCTTGCTGAGAACAACCACAAGCGCAAGAGCACTGACCATCTCCCAACTCTCCACTTGATCACTGTTGTTGCTCTGATTTCAATCTTGAAACCGATAGCAAATAGGAGAAAGGTGGAGAATCGTCTGCCGGAATGACCCACCTAGATCCCGGTGTGCAATCAATAAGGCCAAGAGAGTCAAGCTGTGATAGCCCAGACTTGACTTCTTCAAGATTCGCGAGAGCCACATCCTTGTCACTGTGAACCTCTGAAGCTGCAAGGAGACCGTGCCTGACCGTTCAGATGCTGCATTCTTGTTCCTTGACAGTGAATCGAGCGTGGATGAAGCTCGCCTGAAAAAGAATCCGCCTACTTTGCGTCGGCTGTTTGAGGTTTCCGTTCGCGTTGCGGGAGCCAAAAAAGGGGGAGGGTCTTGCTCTCTTTCTCTTCTATACCCTGCGCAATGCGGAAGTGGGCAATTCCCATACCGTGCCGGAAACGACGGAAGTAAAGATCCCCGAGTAGCCGACGCTCGAGAACCAGAAGGTTGGGTCATACGCTGCTTCGAAAACTGTCTTGAAGGCTACAGCTTCATTTGGCTCGAAATATTCCGATACTTCATAATGAAGTCCAACATAGAGATCAGCCGTGTACAGGCGTTGCATGGGGCTCTGCATCATCGCGGCACCCGGTCCCCGGTATGCTACTTTGTGATCGTCCCAGCCCCAGAGGTCGACGAAGAAAACTTCGGGCACTTCTCCGTTCGATGGGATTCCATAGCCGGTAACGCCCATGTGGACTGTTCCTCCGAGCTCGGTGTTGTTGTAGCTTGCGTAGGCCCCGTGTGCGTCGTTGATCCAATCGTTAGCTACGTGGTTGTGGACATCCCAGTCGACGTATTCTACCCAGACAACATCCGCGATAGTCTTGACACCAATGTTCGTCACGGTAGTGACCACGGATACGCTCGGGTACGCCTTGTCGAACATCCAGTGGCGAGTAACCAATAGATTCCAGTCTGTTGTTCTCCACGCTACCTTGATCTCACATTTGGTCGCTGTATTCTTTATGAGCCCTGCATTGGCACTGCGAATCAGTGTAATGTTGCTGCTCGCTGGGGGTGGATAGCCTTGGCTTGGGTGCCACAGAGATACCTTGTCACCTGCGGGCAACCTATAGACGAGCTTGAAACCGTGACCCCACCACGCCCATGCAAGTGACTCGTACTGCGCCCCTATGGGGAACTGAAATCCGGTGCCAGGATCTGTTTCACCGACTCCGAGAGTCCCGAAATTGTTTACGCCGATCTTGATGAAGTTTCCTGTGCAAATGAATCCTGGAATGTTTGTGAGGGGCGCAGGGTGAACTGTTCCTGGTCCTTGTTCTCCTACATTTTGAGCAGACATGGGAGCGAACTGCGCGAGAAGAAGGGCAAGACTAACGGCGATCAAGAGACTGCTTACTCTTCGCAAGTTGTTACGAAACCTCGTCATTGTGACAGATTTTCCTGTCCTGTCACATCGCACATCTATGCATCTGTCCCCCTATCTGCCTTGCGTATATGGACAACGCCTATGCATATGCGGGCGTACATTTCGTATATACCAAAGATATTGCGCCACGCTGCGTGTAACCCGACAGATCCACTCTCGCCATGTAGCGCACCTTGAGCGTTCGTGACTTGCTGTACAATAGATTGATTGGACTACAAGTCATGGCAGGTTCGAAGATGATCGGCTACTGGGCTTGGTCCTTGGAAGAGAGTGGCTCGAGGTGGACAAACATCAGTGTCACCCCGATCACCTAATTCGGACGATATTTGTGATCCCAGTTCGAGCCAGACGGGCAGAAATGTCGTAGCGCCACCAGAGGACGGCCGGACCACGCGCAACGTAAGATCTTGGTGTCTTCGCGAACGAACGTCGCCAGAGCTGCGTTAGCTGTTGAAGAGAGCCTGACGTGGTCAGCGCCGTATGACTCCGGATACTCATCTACATCAGGTCTTTGACGCGGAAACTTCATATGCTTCCTTCGGGGCTTGGCCGTACTTCCTGATAGGGGCAAGATGAGAACGCTGACTAGGCTTTGCATAATCATCAACAACGACCTCAACAAGCGGTTCCGGGCAGCAATCAACGAGACGAACGATGGCATAAAGAAGGGAGACGTAAGCCGCGCCGTAGAGGAGGCCATAGAACTGTGGATCAGACACCAGACCTCCGACATCAAACGAGAACGCGAACCTAAGCACACGTTCAGAGCTCGTTAGAGAGCCGATGCGAGCATCTACACGTCTAGGCTACGAAACTCTAAATATTGTGAGTGAGCCGACGTTCATCGTGAGAGAGACTTGGTCAAGTGGCGTCGTCGAGAAGAGGTTGTAGGGAAGGAAGTCATCGACGCCGACGCCAAGAAGATCGGAACAGTGAAGGATCTCGCATGGTCGAATGAGGGAAGGCTTGCGATCATAGTTGAGAGAGGCTTGGAAGAGGAATCCTACCTACCATTCGACCAAGTCGACAAGATCGGAGATGTGGTCTTCATAAGGGCCTCGAGTTCACTAGAGTCCGTCCCAATGAAGACGTGCCCAGTGTGCAAACACAAGAACCTTGTTGATGCAAAGTTCTGCCAAAAATGCGGGAAGACCATGGTGGAGGAGAAGAAGTAGAGCTCGCGCCGGGTTCGTTGCGTCATTGCTCGTTATGGCTTAGAGGCAGTTGAATTCGGCACAAACATGGGGGGACGTTACTGTACCGTGATCGGAACGCTAATATACCCTCATCCATGCCACATGATTCGGGGGAAATATGTGAACACGGGCACCTTGCCTCCGACCGCAAACTCCGCCACAATGACATCGATCATCCGAAGAAGCCTCCTTCGAGCCGTTGACTGTGGGCTACTGGCTCTCGGCGAGATGGCAAGAGCGACCGTCTACCACTGCCTTCTGACAACCCGTGGCCTCACCCGCGACGAAATCCCTGACAAGCTCGACAGCTTCCACAAGGGATTACAGCAATTGCTTGGACCGGGCACTCTTGTCATCGAGAAGATAATCGCAAAGAGCCTCTACAGCAAACTCGGCCTCACCTTCATGGAACGCAAAGGCTGGACATTAGTTGACTACGTTAGACACGCTACCAACCCATTTGGCATTACACGTTCTCACTCAAATGAGACCAATAGTCCTTCTGCCTCATCAAGAATCGTGCCGACGAATGCTGAAGACGACAACGAGACAATGCGTGCAACCTCGTTCTACGAAAGTCATGAGCTGCTTCAGACCGCTACCGCAACGGTCGTTTCACACTCGCCCCCGGAAGACCCTATGAAACAAACACCACGCATCAGCACATCTCACGACGCGGCTTCTTTGGTTCCGACAGTTCTCCACGACCTCGGGATTCCAACAAGGCCAACAACACCTCTCATAAATGAGGTGGCCCCGCTCGGATCGTGACTTCTAGAGTCCCCGGGAGTCACGATCCCAACCCCCCATTTCTTTGCTCAGACCCGACGCGATTGTTTGTCTCTGGATGCAGCCTAGGACAACCATCTTAAGTCTCCAGAGCCGCGTCCTAACTGGAGAGTTCGCGGGGTTCTTACATGTCTTCTGACGTTTGGCAGGCTCGAATTGATCTTTGTGTAGACAAGGATTCCAAAGCGTACTGGATTATGCTAAGGCTGCGGAACACGTCTGGCAATGACAAGAGGCACATGAGTATCCTGTTGCCCAAGTCTGCGCTGACTGAGGCGCTTGAGCATGCTTCACGTCTAGAAGAGAAGGGGCTCCACGAGAGGCAGGAAGAGCTGGTCGATTCTGCGGAACCAGATGACGACTGACTCTTTGATCACCGAGCCGGCCTAGGTCGACAAGCACAGACTCATATGGCTGACGATCATTCACGTCCTGACGATAGGGTTAGCGCGCATTGCTGATAGTGCACATATCTGACTTGCATTGCGGGCCAGAGTTTCAGCGATCCGTTTTCGAGAGAGCTGTGCGTGAGATCAATTCGCTTGATCCTAATGTGGTTGTCGTCACTGGAGACATCACAGATAATGGTCTTCTGAACCAGTACCGCGAAGCGAAAAAGAGACTTGCCGCTATCGAATGCGAGAACTTGGTCGTGGCGAGCGGAAATCACGACTATCGCTCGACAGGTTACCTGCTCTTCAAACAGGCGTTCGGGTCCGGGAGGACACAGGTCATCGACGATGCCGTCATGATCATCGTCGGTACGGCTAGACCAGAGAGGGACGAAGGAGAGATTGGCCACCGTCAAGTAGTATGGCTCCAGGAACAACTCAAGAGATACAAGCGAAAACGCCAGGTGGTAGTTATGCATCATCATCTCGTTCAAGTACCTGACACCGGCCCAGATACGATTCCAATAATAGACGCCGGAGATACGCTGCGAGCCCTGATTCGATCCGAGGCTGATCTCGTACTTGGTGGTCACAGACATAGGCCGTGGATATGGAATGTTCAGAAGCTTCCAATACTCCACGCAGGGAGCGTGTCTTCCGAACGCCTTAGAGGATTCTTTCACAATTCGTACAACATAGTTGAGCTCCAGAAAGATCAAGTCAAGGCCAGACTCAAGATAGTCGGTGGAAGATCGATCAGCTTCAAAGACATCCTAGAGAAATCGTTAGGAATCAGAATCTAGGTCGGACAGCCCGCATCTCCGGTTCCATGTGAACAAAGACCCTTGAGACTCCATGAATCTGTTCGCGCAGGACCTCCTCAACGCGTGTCGAGATCTCGTGCGCCTCTGAGACCGCTAGGTTCGGATCGAGAATGCATGCAATAGTCAGGTGCAGTCCATCTTCTGCACTGTGAACTGTAATGTCGCGACAACTCTTGACCCCTGATATTCCTAACGTGGCCTGCCTTACGGCGCTCACAATCTGTTGAGACTCGCCTGTCACGTCTGCACTCGCAAGTGGCACCTCGTCGGCAGACTCTATGTGAGTTACGACGACAGCAACTTCATGAATGTTCGCCTTGATCTCGGACTCAAGCCTGCTGGCAATCTCATGCGCCTTTTCCAAGCTGGAATCAGGATCGGCTTCGAGATGCATCTCGATGTGGAGGCCATCATCTGCGTCGTGGACCTCAATGTTATGAAGACCCCTTACCCCGTGAATCTGAGAGGCCAGACCCCTCACCCTCTCCGCCAGTCCAAACTGGACCTTCGTGAGCGGCTGCGTTCTAACCACAATATCGGCGTTCGGCACTACTTCCCTAACGGCATGCTCAACGGAGACGGCAATCGCATTTACTCCTTCGAAACTTGTCGAAGAGTCAACGAACACTCCGAGGTCCACGAAGGTCTGCGCACCCGAAGGTCTCACGCGTACTTGACTGCAGGATCGAACTCCCGGAATCCTCAAGACTCGCCTAGCGATAGCGTCTGCAACACCTTCGGGAGCTCGATCGAGAAGAACGAATAGTGTTCGTCTTCCAAGCTGCAAGCTCACCCAAACCACGATCACGACGACTCCCAGCGCTGCGAGTGGGTCAGCTACATGGTAACCGAGAGCGAGAAAGATCAGCCCCACGATCACCACAATGGAACTCAGTACGTCGCTGCCGAAGTGAAGGGCATCTGCTTCAAGAGCTTGACTTTCATATTTCTTCGCAACCCGATAGAGAACGCGTGATCTTGAGACGTCGACCACGATAGACACTATCATGACCGCGAAGCCGGCGAGACTCGCCTCCACGGGCGATTCCTTGAAGAACAGACGCTGTATGGCTTCAAGCGTTATCCACGCACAGGTTGCGAGCAATAACAAGACCTCAATAAAGGCAGAGAAGCTTTCGTATTTCCCGTGGCCATACAGATGGTCTCTATCGGCAGGCCTGCTTGAGGTTCTTACCGCATAGACTGTCGTAGCGGCAGCCACCAGATCCAAACCCGAATGAAGCGCTTCGGAGATTATTCCAAGACTGTTTGTGAGGACACCCACCACGGCCTTGAGGATCGTGAGCACTACAGCCGCGATCAGGGAGGAAAGCGCAACGCTCTGCTTCTCCCTAGACGAATCCACGACAACGTCAGCCCTACTATTTCTAATGTGCTCAAACAATGCACGCTTGCACTGACGCAAGTCTGGTAAAGGGTTTTCGAGTCCGTTAATAAGCGACGAGGATGAGTCTCAATGGACATGAAACGTCCGCGCTCGAACTACAGCGAACGACGTATCAAAGACAGGGCTCTCCTGAAGCGGCTGATGCAGGCGCTTGACGAGGACGAAGGCATACGAATCGAAGGAATGCTACCGGACTTCAGCAATGGCGGATACATCTTCGTTGGATTCTACCGAGGCAGCTACTGCGTCAATCTCTGTGATCGGATTCGAAAGAAGCGATCCAAGGACTATACGGTCGGATCGAACGACCGATGGCTCTATTTCGACGAGTTCGAGGGTCTCTGGAGGTTCCTACGCCCACTCATTCGCGGACCCTTGAAGGCATGGCTCTACTAGATAGACCCTACTCCGACAGTACCAGCAAGAAGCGAGATCCTCTTCGCCACTGTTTCGCAGGTGCTAGCAGCAAGAGCCTTGCGAGTTCTCAACTGATACCCTATCGCGAGCAGAAAGCTCGACAAGACTCGAAGTGCCTTTGGAGTATCGAGATCGTCGTCCATGGCTGTCTCGAAGGCGGTCTCGGTTCTTGAGAGATCTCTCAAGAGACTCAGATCCGACCTGCCGGCCGCTCTGGTAGACTCGTGAGATCTTAGCACACGAATCGTGTCTCGCATGTGCTCCACTTCTCTCTTAGCATGCACAAGTCCCGTGTTTGAGAAGGTCGCGGTTCGCGTGTAGTGTGTTTTGGCAAAGAACCATCTCAGTTCTTCTGGACCACATATGGCAAGAGCATCCCTGATTCGTACGACATTGCCTAGGGACTTGCTCATCTTGACTCCGCCCACGTTCAGCATGCCTGTGTGGATCCAGTACCTCACGAAAGGTCTCTTGCCGGTCAAAGCTTCCCCCTGCGCCATCTCGGCTTCATGGTGTGGGAAGACGAGCTCGGCTCCGCCAGCATGAACGTCGTAGGATGAACCAAGGTACTTCATGGAGATAGCTGTGTCCTCAATGTGCCATCCCGGTCGGCCCTTGCCCCATGGGGAATCCCAGAGTGGGCCGTCTTCGAACTTCCTCCAAAGCGAGAAGTCCTCCGGATGAAGTTTCGTTGAACATAGCTCCAAACGCCTGAGTTTCAGATCCTCTTTGCTTTGATGGGAAAGCTCACCGTACGATGGGGACTTGGAGATATCGAAGTAGATTCCCGTCTCGGTCTCGTATGCGTATCCCGAAGTGATGAGCTGCTGGACCTGTCTGATCATGTCTGGGACGTGGTCAGAGGCGCGTTCGAACCTGTCGACAGTCTCAATCCCTAGGGCCTTCATGTCTTCCAAGAACAACTTCTCGAACTCGCTGGCCAGTTGCGCAGACTCTCTTCCCGTCTCTTCGGACTTCTTCACTATCCGCTCGTCGATGTCGGTGATATTCATCACAACATACGGTCGATACCCCCTGAACTTGAGGTACCTCACTATCGTATCAAGCGCTAAGTACGTTCGCGCATGACCAAGGTGCGCGTAGTCGTACACCGTGGGTCCGCAGGCGAATATCTTGATCTGCTGCCCGCTGGGTTCAGGTAGTTCTTCCTTGTGCATTGTGAGTGTGTTGAAGATTCGGGGCAAGGTCAGTTCCGCCAACGCGACCGTGAAATTTAACCTCCACGACTCCTCGGTCTCTTCTATCGTTTTCCATGAACACCGCGGAATGAGAAGCCGTTTCGACACAGAACCCGAATTCAAAGCTCGTTGGAGGGTGAGGTAAACTCAACTCGTCACATACTAGCACCGGGCTAGTCCGAATGGATGAAGCCCTTTGTCATGCCAAGTAACCTTGATCTGCTCGAGTAGTGAATTCCGGGTTCCAGGAGGGAGTGAGCGAGTCTGAAGGTGGTCTTCCACGAGAAATACTTCGATGTTTACAGTCATGATCCGGCTTCGGCCGAGGGAAGACTGGATCACGCCCGCAAAACCCTGAGACACGACTTCGAATTCGAGGAGCCAGAGACGGCGCGTGAAGACGACCTCAAGCTTGTGCACACACAATCACATGTCGAACAGATCAAGCGGGACATCCGACTTTACGAAGTCGCATCTCTTTCTGTCGGTGGCGCCATTCGGGCCTCGGAGATTGCTCTCAGGGGCGAACCAGCGTTCGGACTGATAAGGCCCCCCGGACATCACGCAAGCCCCGATTCGTGCTGGGGATTCTGCTACTTCAACAACATCGCCATAGCAATCAAGAGGCTGATCCAGACCCGACGAGTCAAGAATGTCCTGATCGTGGACTTCGACTTACACTTTGGGGATGGAACAAGAAACGCCTTCGCCGGGGATACGCATGTTGTGTATCATCACATGGGGTCGAAGATAGGGGACCTTGAGTCCTTCCTCTCGTCAGCTGCGGATTCCGACATCCTTGCTGTCTCAGCAGGATTCGACAGAGGCATCGCAGACTGGGGAGGCGCACTAACGGACAAAGACTTTGAGCAAATCGGGCAGGTGTTGAGGCGATACTCGTTGAGCAAGTCTCGAAGAAGGCGGTTCGCTGTCCTCGAGGGTGGATATAATCACGAGACTCTGGGGCAATCGATTCTTACATTTCTGCGAGGGTTCAAGTAAGCGTCGTAAACCGTCCCCCCACCCACCTTTCCCAGACATCCCACTCGAATCCCTCACGACTGGACTGTCTACTTTATATCGCATCCAAAAGAATAGTGTTGTTCCAAGGGAAATTACAAATGAAAATTCGATTGAGCAAGAGAGCAATCACACGAATGCAGGGCATCCTAATCGTCGTGATCCTAGTCGTCGTGGGCGCGGCAATAGCAGCCTACTACCTTACAGTTCCACCCCCAGTGAAATTCAAAGATACATTGATCGTAGGCACAACGGACTCTGTGCAGTCAAGCATCGATCCATCGGACGCATACGATTTCTTCGGATGGGCGGTCATTCAGACCCTAGGAGCGCCGCTCATCGACATCGTTCCCGGTTCCGCCGCCGGTCCTAAGGACCTAGCACCTGCTCTGGCAGAAAGCTGGTCCGTCAGCAGCGACGGGATCGCATGGACGTTCAATCTCAGACAGGGTCTCAAGTTCAGCGACGGCGTCGAGTTCACCGCTGAAGATGTCAAGTACAGCTTTGAAAGAGGCATGAAGATCGCGAACCCTGACGGTGCTTTTGTCGGGATAGGGTACGATTCAATAATCGGCAGCATCGAAGTTGTCGGCAAGTATCAAGTCAAGTTCAACCTGAAGTATGCTAACGCATTCTTCGGTCAACTGATGGCCGCCGCTCCCTCCTACATAGTGAATCCAAGATATGCCCCGATGGAGTACTTCAGGATCAACTATACGGAAGGAAACGCAAGGGCAAGCAGCCCGATGGACCTCGGACCGTACGTGCTGACATCTTGGACACGCGTTGGCGGAAAGGACCAAGAGATGAAGTGGGATGCAAATCCCAACTACTGGAACGCGGCCGCAGGGTATCCTAAGACCGCGCACATCGTAATCAGGTTCTACAGCGATGCGACAGCGCTCGCATTGGCGATGGAGGCAGGTGAGGTAGACCTAGCGTACCGCCACATAGCCCCGGTTGACATACAGAGATTCCAGCAGAAGCCGGAACTCAAGGTATGGCGAGGCCCCAGCCAATTCATTCAGTACCTTGTGATGCAAGAAGGCATCAAGCCACTGGATGATGCCAGAGTCCGGAAGGCGATTGCGGCAGCAATAGACAGAAAACCCATGACTGATGTCGTTCTCCTAGGACAGGCGACCCCGCTTTACAGCATGATACCAAATGGCATGGCCTTCCACTCAGATCCCTTCAAGAAACTAGGAGATGCAAACTATGAACTTGCGAAATCGTTGCTGGCCGAGGTCGGATACAGCGAGAGCAACAAACTGGTCCTTGATCTGTGGTACGAGTCCTCAGGACACTATCAATCCAGTCCAGAAATCGCCAACGTCATGAAGTCGTCGCTTGAGAAGAGCGGAGTCATGCAGGTCAATCTACACGGCGTTGACTGGCCCACATACAGAAGCAACATGAGAGCAGAAAGCATGGCACTCTTTGTCCTAGGCTGGTACCCTGACTACGTTGACTCTGACAACTATCTGTTCCCGTTTGTGCACTCAAGCGGGGCGTCATGGATCCACTACAACTACAAGAACCCACAGATGGACTCCTTGGTTGAGCAGCAAAGAGCGACAACTGATCCAGACAAGAGAACACAGCTGATGACGAGCATTCAAGATCTGCTCGCAGAAGATGCACCGCTCGTTCCACTATTTCAGGGCTCAAACTGGGCTGTCAGCAAACCGAATGTCGATGGCGTCGTCCTCGACATCTCGATGATCTTCAGATACTATCTACTGTTTGCTGCACAAGAAGAATAAGGCTTAACTTCACCCCTAGGAACCCCCTCTTTTTATGACCCTTCGTTCGTACGTCATCGGAAGAATTCTCCTCACAATTCCGATGATCCTGCTGCTGCTGACGCTCGTGTTTATTATTGTCCGGATTCTGCCCGGAGATCCGGTCCTCGTACACTTCGAAAAAAAGGCTACCCCAGCGATGATTGAAGAGTTCAGGCACCAGCTAGGTCTGGACAAACCCCTAGAGCAACAGTACGGCGACTACCTGCTGGGGCTATTGCGTGGCGATCTGGGAAAGTCGATGGCGGACTTCTCTTCAGTGGGTCAACAGATCTTCACCGCGTTCCCGGCGACCCTGGAGTTGAGCATATTCTCAATGATAATCGCCGTCTTGCTGGGAGTGTTCTTGGGTGCGAGAGCATCTCGCTCCTACAACTCGGTCGAAGATCATTCAATCAGAGTATTCGGAATAGTATCCTATGCCATCCCCGTTTTCTTTCTGGGAATGGTCTTCCAGCTGATCTTTGGAATAGGTCTCCACATACTTCCCACTGGAGGCAGGATCTCGCCAGGGATGGAACCACATGGTCTCGCTCTCGGAGATTTCCGATTCTCCACAGGTCTGTACACCGTTGATAGCGTACTCGAGGGAGATCCTTCAAAGCTGTTTGCGACACTTCGCTATCTTTTACTTCCCTCTTTGACCCTTGGGATCGTTCTTTCGGGAATATTCGTTAGGCTGACGAGAAGCAACATGCTGGAAACTCTCAGACTTGACTTTGTGACTGCGGCCAGAGCTAGAGGATTGAGCGAGCGAGCCGTACTGTACGGTTACGCCTTGAGGAACGCATTCCTCCCCATTTTGACGATGATGGGGCTCCAGTTCGCAGCCCTGCTGGCCGGCGCTATCTTGACCGAGACCACTTTTTCTTGGCCTGGATTGGGAAGGTATCTGGTGGACAGGATCGCTTTCAGAGACTACACGGCGATTCAAGGAGCAATAGTATTCTTTGGTCTACTTGTTGCCCTTGTGAGCTTGGTCGTCGATATTCTGTATGCATACCTTGACCCGAGAATAAGACTCTGAGTGTGTGAGATCATGACCGACACTCAAACACGTGGAAGAATCGTCGTCCAGCTTATCCCTGGCTTGGCGTCCCTCAGAAAGAGAGGATTGGCTGGGTGGTTTGCTGTCATCGGCCTGGCAATGGTCTTCGTGGTTGTATTGATGACTGCAACTGCACCTTGGATTTCTCCGCACGATCCGAACGAGATTGGCACAGGCCCAGTTCTAGGTCCTCCGAGCCTGAGCTTTCCTCTTGGGACTAACCATCTTGGACAAGACATGCTCAGCCGACTGATATGGGGAGGGTCAACGATGCTTCAGGTTGCTGCTCTGTCGGTTCTTGTGTGCTTCATTGTCGGTGTTCCAGTGGGCTTGCTTACCTCTTATGCGGGAGGTCTAGTAGACAGGTCAGCCTCTTTGGCTATGGATAGCATCTACGCTTTCCCGGGATTGGTACTTGCAATCGCCATAGCAGCCATGCTCGGACCGGGAGTCGTGAACATGTCCCTCTCCATCGCAGTCGTCTACGTGCCGTCCTACTACAGAATAGTAAGAAGCCAAGTGCTCAGCATCAAAGAGCTACCCTACGTAGAAGCTGCAAGAACGCTGGGAGCATCGGGAAGAAGTACATTACTGCGCTACATCCTACCCAACGTCTTGCCGTCAGTCGTGGCAGTGGCGACCGTGAACTTCGCCGACGCAATCCTCACGGCAGCTGGGCTCACGTTTGTGGGACTGGGCCTGCCAATCTCAACTCCGGACTGGGGGTGGGATCTCACTTACGGCAGAAGATTGCTGCCCAGCGGAGCGTGGTGGGTGATCACCTTTCCAGGCCTCATGATAGTAATACTTGCGTTGGGTTTCGCATTTGTCGGCGAAGGACTGAGTGAGCTGCTCAACCCGAAACTTGAACAATAGATCCAAGAAATCAAATGAAGAACACGGTGAAGAAACTCAATGCCGCTCCTCGACATTCAATCTCTGGTAGTAGAGTATCACACCCTCAAGGCAGTCGTGAGAGCAGTAGATCGAGTATCCCTATCCGTGGAAAAGGGAGAGACCCTCGGCTTGGTAGGAGAATCAGGGTGTGGCAAATCAACGCTCGGTCTATCTGCCATACGACTCGTACCCTCGCCGGGGAGAATCACCAATGGACGTGTCTCGCTCGATGGAACAGATGTGATCAACTGCTCTGATGAAGTGATCCGCCAGATAAGGGGCAAACGTGTTGGCTACATCTTCCAAGATCCGATGACCTCGCTCAATCCCGTTAAGAACATCAGTGCTCATTTCGTTGAAATGATCCAAACCCATGAACCCAAGGCTAGCAGCGAAGACGCGCTCAAGCGATCCCAAGATGTGTTGAAGCGTCTCGGAATTCTTCCTGAAAGGCTTCGGGACTTCCCACATCAATTCAGTGGTGGAATGAGGCAAAGGGTCATGATCGGATTAGCTCTTGCCCTCAACCCTGACCTTTTGATCGCAGACGAGCCCACTACATCTCTTGACGTAATAGTCGAAGCACAGATTGTCGAGCTCCTTAAGGAGCTGAAAGAAAGCCTCGGGCTGACATTGATTCTGATCACGCATAACATTGGTATCGTAGCAGAGACCGCTGACCGCGTGGTCGTCATGTACGCAGGTAGAGTCGCCGAGCTAGCCGATACTGACACGCTATTCGAGAAACCTAGGCATCCGTACACACAAGCTCTCTTGAACTCTGTCCCAAACATTACCAAGAAAGATCAGGTCTTGTCATGGATCCCCGGAGCACCTCCCGACCTAGCTGAACCGCCACTTGGCTGTCTCTACCATCCGCGCTGTCCCTTCGTATTCGACCGATGCAAGAGAGAGGAGCCACTACTGACGCAGCACAATAGCTCGATGGTCGCTTGCCACCTTTGCGATAAGAGGTAGAACTCATTGAGCAACATGCTTACTGCAACTGATCTCAAGAAGTACTTCCCAGTCGAGAGAGGTTTCCTGGACAAAATGCTGACGTCGCACAAGAGGTTTGTCCATGCAGTAGATGGTATCTCATTCTCGATGAGCCGTGGAGATATCCTCGGATTGGTCGGAGAGAGTGGCTCAGGAAAGAGCACAACAGCAAAGCTGTGTTTGAAACTTGTCGAGCCAACATCCGGCCAGATTGCGTTCGAAGGAACCGATCTTACTGCTTTGCACGGAGAGGAGCTTCGCAGATTCAGAAGGAACATACAGCTCATCTTCCAAGATCCGACAGCCTCGTTGAGTCCGCGTATCAGAGTTGGTGACGCGATAAGACATGCTCTCTCATTTCAAGGAGTGGGCACACCGGCTCAACAGGTACAGCGAACACGTGAGATGCTGGAACGAGTCGGTCTCACGCCTTGGAGCAACTTCTACGATCGCTATCCGCACCAGCTCAGTGGCGGCCAACGACAGCGAGTCGTCATCGCAAGAGCTCTAGTGCTGAATCCAAAGTTTGTCATCGCAGACGAACCTATCGCAATGGTAGATGTCTCGGTGAGGGCGCAGATCCTTGAATTGATGCTCGAGCTCAAGAAGGAATTCGATCTGACGTACCTCTTCATAACTCACGATCTTGCCATGGCAAACTACGTGTGTCGCAGCATCGCTATCATGTACTTGGGCAAGATCCTAGAGATGGGTCCAAAGGAAGAGGTTTTCGGAAACCCGCTGCACCCCTACACATTGGCTCTGCTTTCTTCAATTCCTGTCCCAGATCCCAAAGCAAAGCTAGAACGGATGATCCCCAAAGGTGAGATCCCAAGCCCAATCAAACCTCCTGAAGGCTGCAGATTTCACCCGAGATGCCCGTATGCACAGGAAATATGCTCGGAACATGAGCCCCAGCTTGAAGAAATCAGAACCGGCCATCGAGCTGCATGCTTCTTTCCCAGAATGTAGTCATAACGCTGAATCTCTCGCCTAACTGAGAAGGGCGCAGAACATACCTCGTGAGGAGCCGAGAATCTGAGGTGATGAAATACCTTCGGCTCTGTTAGGTTCATGGGGCAGGGTTGAAAGAAGCACTGTCCGTTTATTCACTGCTATTTCGTGCGGAGGTCCACGAACTTCCCTCTCTTTGTAAGTTCAACTTCGATTTCGTATGAGGTGCCCCCTTGCGTGCACTTGAGAGTCACGACGTTGTTTCCGTTCGGGAGAGCCTTCACAGGAGGAACGTGGTCTCCCTTGGCGGATTCAGAGACTCTAAGGTGCAACTCCTCTAGGGCTCGTTTGACGATGTCCTCTTCTGTCATGCTCATTTGTTTCGCGCCTTCGCTTGATCTGGCCGCCTCACGTAGAATGGTTTCATATTATAGTTTTGCGAACAGTTACCGACCCCATATGCAGGTGTGCGAGAGACCGTCATCTTCGTCCTCTGCTCTCTCCTTCCATGTTTTTCCTTGGTGTGGCGCATGAAGGAACCGACGAGTAGTACCATTGACCGGTTGATACAGGAGCACAAGATCAACACAGACCTGACCAAGCCTATCAAGGCAACGAAGCACAAAGTCGCAAGGAAGACGAGGATTTTCCATCTAGATCGCGCAGAGCCACTGACGTTCATCATCGACACACCAATGACACGTGACATCGCTTGCTATCCGCACCTAGTAGGTCAGCGCTTGGAACAGGCAGCTCGGAAGGCGGCGGCAGAGGCTCTGCCCGCAATTCTGGAGCTAGCACAGATAGGAACCGAACGCGCGGAATCGGAGATCGTCTTCGAGCAGATCCTGAGAGCTGCTCCCGGCTACAAGCTTCAGGATATTGCCCCGAGAGTGCTTGGAAGGTCGTACAGAACCGTATATCTTCGCCCACGATATACGCACAGATCATATCGTGACCACGACGGGACCATTCAGCGAGAGATAGAGATAATCCACCAAGAATTCTCAGAGTTCCCAAATGGTAAGAAGATCGCACTCATCATGCAAGATACAGTCGCGAGTGGACGGTCAGCCGAAGTCAGCATAAATGCCACACTGAATTGCTGCGAGCAATCCGGCTGCAAGATCACGAAATGGATCCTGTACGGCTTCATATCCGAATACGGCCTTGACGTACTCAATCGACTTGCGAAACAAAACGGCATTCAAATGATCGCATTTGCGATGGGGAACCTCACAGCCCTTTCGACTAACAACTACGACATGCCTCTCTATGGCGTTGACGAAGCTCACTGGCAGAAGACCCGTACGATCCGAAAGCTCGGAAGCATCATCGACAGGACGAGCCTCAAAGACTATGTCCCATACTTCGTTCCAGGATCTGATCAGCCCGGCGACTGGTCCGCAAGGCAAAGCAAGCTGTTTAACGGGACCTCGTACGAGCGAGGCGACATAGTCGGCCATCTCAACAACAGCATACGCCTTATCAGGAGTCTCTATGAGATCGGCGGCTTCGAACCATGGCAACAACACATTGCGGAGAGGGAACTCAATCTTCTCCAACGGACTTTGAAAAGAAGATCGTCGAAGAACACGGCGTAGTTCAAGACTAAAAGTCGTGATCGTCGTTTACGCTTCTGAACATCGGCCAGAACATCGTCAGAGAGCAGAGGATGGGACTTCGACACCGACGAATCGGAGCGCATTTATGATGTGCGCGTCTGTTAGTCGCCGGAGTCTTCCCAAGATGCCGAGACTGAACGCAATTGGCGTGATCGGAATTCCGTACAACGTCGGGTGGAAGGGGGAGGGCATAGACAAAGGCCCTTCTGCCCTCCGAAAGGCTGGCTTGCTGAAACAGCTTGGACAAGTTGCGGATCTAGTTGTGGATCTGGGCGACCTATGTGTTGAGATGCCGCCGAGAGATGACTCGAACCCCAAGCTTCTGAATCCGTACCAAGTAATTGCCGTCTGCCAGGCGATCGCTCCACGCGTGAAGGAAGCCTGTCTGGGTGGATACTTCCCCCTCGTACTGGGCTCTGAGGATAGCATCATCATGGGGATCGTGGAAGGACTCCAGCAGGGACTCAACAAGGAAGTTGGATTGATCTACCTTGATGCCCACGGCGATTTCAACACTCCAGAGACAACACCCTCTGGCCTGATTGGCGGAATGGATGTGGCCATGCTTGCCGGTCGAGGTCCAGAGCAACTGACGAACATCTTTGGGAACAAACCGCAACTACGTGAGGAACAGATCTCGATCTTCGGTGCTCGGGACCTTGACCCGCCCGAGATCAAGATGCTAGAAGTATCAAGGGTACATCTCTACACGATGGACCGAGTGAGGAAACTCGGCGCCGAGCAGACTATGAGAGAAGTGGTCGACAGACTCTCGGCAAACTGTGACAAGATCTACATCCACATGGACATTGACGTCTTGGAACCAACTGAAATGAAGGCCGTGCACATGAACGCGCCAAATGGTCTCGGACTAGGTGACTGTACAAAAGCCTTGCACATAGTTCGGGAAACTGGAAGGCTATGCGGCTTGGCTGTGATGGTGTTCAACGCGGACAAGGATCCGACAGGAGCAGAGGCACAGAAACTGAACCGTCTCATAGTTGAAAGCTTACGCTGACAAAAACCCTAGCGTCCAATCCTTCTTCATGTGCAGAGCCTCAAGCAAGCCCTTGGATGGTTCCAGACTGCTAAAGACGGCCGTAGCTCCGGCCTCTGCAAGTTGCTCCGCGGAGTAGAACCCAGTTGCCGCGCCTAATGCTTCTACATTGTTTGCATTGGCCGCCTCGATGTCACGAGGCGTATCCCCTACGATTGTTACGGATTTGGGGTCACGCAGTTGATACTTCCCAATGCACTGCCCGACGGCCGCTCTAACCAAATCCTCTCTGTTGAAATACCCGTCGCTGTAGAACACCTCCGAGAAGTGCGACCGAATTCCTGTGATACGCAGCTTCTCCTCAGCGACGCTTGCTAGGTTTCCTGTGAGAACTCCAAGCCTGTGATCTGATGATGTTTTCAGAATGGGCAACAGGTTAGCGACGCCCTTGTTCAAGATCGGCTTCTTCTCCATTGCCAAGTAGATCTCACCTACTTGCGTGAGCACCTGTTGAAGATGCTCGGCGGTCGCAGTTGGACTCAAACCGACTTTCGTGAGAAGAAGCCTACAGATCTCAGGGTCTACCATACCGTCGTATTTCCATGGCTCGGTCGCCGGCGACTTGCCTACAACCTCAAGCACAGCACGTCTGAAACGTTCGCGCTCGTCCCCTTCGGTGCTTTGCTTCGCTAGGAGTGTCCCATCAATATCAAAGAGAATGATCTGCAATAGACTCACTTCTCGCGACACTTGGCGAAGACACACCCGAGCCAACAAGCGTTATGGCACTTTCGCATACCTATCCGCGTTAAATACCAATCGTAGGGTGAAGAACCGGTTGGAGGTGAAGAGTTCGATGATTGATCTATTTGCGAGCGTGGCGGTCATGGTCTCGGATGAGAAGAAGGCCAAGGAATGGTACAGGGACAAACTTGGGTTCGAAGTCCGGAGTGATGAGGAGCACTGGGTAGTGGTCGGTCCAAAGGGTTCAACAACCTGTCTTCACCTGTGCCCGGACGATCAGCTTGAACCCGGGAACACAGGAATCCTATTCCTTGCCGGCGACATTGAAGGCACATGCACCGAACTGAAAGCGAGAGGAGTGGAATTCACGAGGGAACTTGGCAAGGCGGAATGGGATCCGAACATGAGATACGCCATGTTCAGGGATCCCGACGGCAATGTGTTCTGGCTTATGCCGAAGTGAGCGGCGTTTCCAAGGCTGTGCAGACGTACACTACGAGGATTCCATCGACGCCATTGCTCACTCGGTACAGCATTCAGCGCACGCGCCGCCTCGGGTCACCGCGCGCGCGTCCGATCTGTTTCTATCAGATTATCTTGTAGCATTTCTCTGCTATGGTGCTTAGGATCTCGTCATGTCTCTTCTCGTCTTCTGCAAGATGTTGAAGAAGTGTTCGAATTGCTTCATCCCTTGTATTGTCAATCTCGCCCTGTATATGTGTCAACATTGATTTCCCCAGCGTCTTGTGATTCTCTATCTCTCTTTTCAGTATGATTGGGTCAACGTAGCTGTCGAGGGCACGCTCCCACAGAGGCTTCGTAGGTCCGCCCGTCAGCACCTCAAGTACAGCCTCCAACACGCTTGCGTGTTTCTGCGAATCCATCCTCATCTCTGTTAGCAGGAGTTTTGCTGCGCTGCTGCCGACTTTCTTCTCTGTATCAGAGAGCCTTTCTACGCTCTGTCTTTCAATCTCAATTTGCTCGCGAATCAGTCTGGTCAGGTCTCCGTCGGGACTCATTCAAGCTCACTACTTAGACCTCGGCCCGTGACCCGATCTAAAGGCTAGTCCCAGTCCATTGTCAAGTGATCTTGCTCGGCTCCATACAAATGCGAGTTTGTCAAGGCACGTGATTGTGTCAGTACTATGCCCGCTACGACAATCTTTCCCATACAGAGTCTCAACATGATCCGATGAGACGGAATCATGAGAGGAGTATCACTACAACGGATAGTCTCTGCGTGATCTCTTCGTGTTCGTCGGCGCTTTTCAAACGCTTATATTGGCCACGGGCAGAGGCCTGATCGAGACCATCAATGACACAATGCCCCAAGTGTGGAAGAGAAGTCCCTGTTGAGTCAAGGTTCTGCACGAATTGTGGAGCGCCTGTTTCTCTTGGAGCACAGGCTCCTTACAGGTACCAGATCAAGTATCAGCCGTCCTACTCCATGCTCGTGTTGTCTCTGAACGCGGGACAGGTCGTAGTGGCTGAAGCGGGATCCATGACCTACATGACTCCTAACGTGCAGGTCAAGACACGGGCACGTGAGAAGAGTGTCCTCGGCAGTTTGGGTATCTCAATTCTGGGAGGCCAGTCTTTCTTCGTAAATGAGTATTGGCCAAGTCAAGGTGAAGGCGAGATCGGCCTAGTTTCGGCACCCGTGGGAGATGTCACGAAGATAGACATCTCGCCCGGGAGAGGATACATCATCCAGAAATCCGCTTACGTCGCCTCGTCTCCAACAGTGAACCTCGACATACAATGGCAGGGATTCACGAAGGGGATATTCGGTCAAGGACTCTTCATGATCAAGACCTCAGGCGAAGGAGAGCTCTTCATAAACTGCTTCGGGGCGATCGACAAACACGTCCTACAGCCCGGAGAGACGATCGTAGTAGACAATTTCCATCTCGTCGGGTTCAGCGACTCATGCCAGTACAACGTTCAGAAATTCGGAGGCTGGAAGGAGACGTTATTGAGCGGTGAAGGACTAGTCACCCAGATCACTGGGCCGGGAGAGGTCCTGATACAGACCAAGAACATGCGAGAACTGGTTGAATGGTTGTGGACACTGCTCGAACCCCGAGTACGCTCTACAGCCCGGTAACCCGGCGACCTTGCCTCACCTATTCCGCTCTCGCAGTTATTCATCCAAGTCACATGACAATTACACGTGACGCTTCGGGGCAACACGATGAGTAGGGCAAGTCAGAGCACGGATGGGGCATTCCGGGATCGCCATGTATCTCAATTCCTCAATCCGGTCTGGAAGACCTTGGCGCATCATCTAGCAGCCAAGTGTGAGCACTGCGGCCAAGAGAGGTTGCTCTCTGTCTTCGACGCCTATTCAAGGGGCTACAACCGCGGCTGCAGCGTCTGTATGCTGACATCGAAGGGACTGTTGCCTCTAGTTCGCTCGCTATTCTCACATCTCGACATTGATGATAGTGGAGTGACGCGTCTACTCGAAGATCCCCTGACGCGCAGGTGCATGCTCAGTGTTGTCAGGGGAATCAGCCATTTCGGAATAAGGTATCCGCAGCCCGTGGGTTCCCCCGTAACCATCGTCTGGAACTTCACGAACCGGTGCAACCTCGACTGCTTGCACTGCCACCAAGACTCCTCACCCTTGCCGTCTCATCCGGAACTCAGCACTTCAGAGGCGTTTCGCGTCATAGACAACATGGGTGATGCTGGCGTCGCGATACTCACCTTCTCTGGAGGTGAGCCCCTACTTCGTAGAGATCTCTTCGATGCAATCAAGAGAGCTAGCGAGAGCGGCATGCTGTGCACCATCGCATCCAACGGAACACTCATGACCCGTGAAGTTGCCCAGAGACTTGCCAAAGCGGGCACTAGAAGAATCGAGATTGGACTTGACGGAGCAACTCCTGAAACTCACGACTTCCTAAGAAACAGCGTTGGCAGCTTTGATGCGACCGTCAAGGGGATCAGGAACTGTGCAGCTGTCGGTTTCGATGAGATAGCGACCACAATGACTCTGCACTCGAAGAACCTCAACGAGCTGGAAGAAACGATGAGCTTAGCGGAGAGATTGGGGGCGACCAGATTCTATCTCAACCGCCTCATACCTGCTGGGCGAGGAGTTGATGCATATTACCTTGACGTGAGCCCTCGCGAGAAGACAATAGCACTTGAGGCACTCTACAGGAAGTTCCGCACCACCATCGATGAGGGATCTGGCATGCAGTGTTACGCTCGAGGAATGACCTACTACTCTCGCCTAAGCCACGAGCGTTCAAACGGCGTGATCTTCACGGTTAGTGAGGCTCTCTCGGGATACGAGAGAATGTTCCAAGACAGATTCGGCCTCGACGTTTCCAAGATCGTAAGGAAGATTGCGGCAGGATTTGGTGGATGTTCAGCTGGGCTCACGTATGCAGGACTTGATGCGTCTGGGGACTTGCTTCCTTGCGTTCCTGCTCCTATAAAATTAGGGAACCTCCTTAATCAGAGCCTCGAAGAGATCTGGGTTCATAATGAGCTGCTAAACTATATCAGAGATCGTAAGTCGCTGAAAGGATACTGTAGGAAGTGTGTGTACAGTGCCTTGTGCGGTGGATGCCGATACACAGCGTATGTGACTACAGGAGATTGGCTGGGTCCGGATACTTCCTGTCCATTTGGACCTGAAGTCTGAACTCTTCGTTGCCAGCAACGAGCATGGTTCTCACTCGATAGAGGTAGGCAGCAAAAAGGAGGGGAATGCTCGGTCGATCGAAAGAAAGACCGAGAATCATGTCCGCTGTTGACTTGGCGAGGCTTCTGGCTTCCATGTACTTGTGGCTGAGTTATGGAGCACCTTCACTGTACAGTATTCCTAATGACCTGAAGAAGAACACCAGAAGGGCAGGTCCGATGATTGCCATGATTAGCCATCCGACGTAGGGTATCGATCCGCATACTCCGCCAACTATGATGGCGATTACGGCGACGAAGACCACCCACACAAGATACTTGCCCCACCCAACTTTCGCGATAACTCTGAAGATCTCGCCGAATGCGAAGGCCTTTCCAAACTTGCCTGTCTTGATCATGTGCGCTACGCCGGCGGCAAGAACTATCAGCATGAGGAAGGCGACGACGATCCCGATCAGTAGGAGCACTAGTCCAGTACCTCCGAGGAGTAGCATAGGCGCAACGCCTCCTCCCATGAACATTCCCGCAACGAGACCACCTACGCCAACTGCAATCAGGATCAGTGGGATGATCATGTAGATGAGCGAGGCGAAGAAGATCTTGGCGCCGTCGACGAAAAGCTCGCCATAGTTCTCGAGCTTCGGAGGCGCGTCGGCTCCGGGTGACTCCTTCAGTACTCTAGAGGCGTACCCCAGAACGATCCAGTCGACTATCGGTATTAGATTAAGGACTATCAGAATCACAAGTCTGCCGAAGTCGCTGAACAGCTTCTTGGCGTACTCGAAGCTATTGCTCAAATTCGCTGCTAGGTCCAAACCAGACATCTCCCTAGCGAAACACCCGCTTTGACGATATATAAGGGGAGAGGGATATCCTCGCCGAGCTGAGCTCTCTATGCCAGCGAAAGCAGTCTATGCCAGAACAATATCCAGTGAAGAAGCACGGGAAGGCTACATCCTAGTTCTCAAGGACAAACTCTCCTTCTTTCCCCCTCTTCGAAGAGACTTCACTCTCGTCAAGAATGGCCGCCCAAGGAAGGCCAGAGTGGAGTCATACCCCTGTACTTGCAGAGGCCCTGCACTGCCTCACGAACACTACTTCATACGATGGCACGGATTGAAGGCACAGGATCAGGTGCATATCCGGAGAGACAGAAAGGAATCTCGTCGATATCTTGTCACAATATCTAGATGAGCAGACAGCTTGCACACGCAATCAAGAGCTAGATCCCTGCATCGTACATTGGATTGGTTACACACTATTCAGAACTGGACCTCCGGTCGACTATCTTTGGACATCTCGAGTGTTGGGATGATGATCGACGACGTTCAAGTCTCGTGTTCGCATATTAAAGAAAAAAGGGGGAGTTCGTCCCGCTCCAAGCGGGACGGCGTCTGCTACTGTTTGGTGCTATGTCTTCATGAAGAAGAGAGCAATGCCGAATATGATGTTCAGCACACCTATCACGATGAACAGGGGCGCGAGAAATACGCTAGGATCAATGAAGCCTACCTGAGTTGCATACCAAGGAGCCAGTACCGTCATCAGTCCTAGGCCAAACAGCGCGAGAGCCATGCCGTCCTTCTTTGTCGCGGGTTTCTTTGGAGGAGCTTTCTCAGACAACACGTTTCACCTTTTAGCTCGAAGGGAAGAACACCTCGTATGGCACATACAGTGACCCCCATGCCAGCCTGAGAACGATCATTGCGCCGAGAAACACTGCAGAGACGACCATCAGAACCCAGTCCACGGTCCGGAGTTCTGTTGATCTCAGTGAGGTCTTGCTGCCGGTCGACCCGAAAGCTCTACCCTCGAGCGACCAAGACATCTTGTTGATTCGCTCGAGAGCTCCAACCGTAAGCGGAATTGCGATCGGCACAAGCTTCAGGGGGTTTCTTCCTATCTCTAAGCCTCTGGATCTCTGCGCCTCGATGCACAAGTTCAGCGCTCTCTGCATCATTGGAACCATCTGCAATGCTGAGAGGACAATGAAGCTTGCCAAGTATGGAAGCTTCAGATCCTGCAAAGCCGCAAAGAGATCTCCGGGATGGGTCGTGATGAACAAGAGCGACAGCCATCCCACAAAGGCGCTTATGATCGTTACCAACCAAAGCGCCTTCCAGACGCCCTCGTACCTTAGCTGCAAAGTAATCGGACCCAGACTGTAAGTCGCGATCACATGATGCTCGAAAGCATAGAAGAAGCTCTGGAAGACAACTATGACTATGATCATGGAAGCGATGAATGTGTAGCGTTTCAGGAACGAAACGAACACACGCCCAACCGCCGCCAACGGGAGGCACCCAAGGAAGATTAGGAATGCGGGTATAGGACTGTAGAAAAGCACGGCGGAGACGGAGGCGGCGGCCGTCATAGTCAGCTTGCTCTTTGCGTTGAGTCGGTGAAGGACAGTGTCCTTCGGGACGTACATCGAGACCCAAGGCAATCAGGTCACCCGTGCCAGTTCCGACTACTTCTTCTTCCCATAGGGTGTCTTCAGCCGATACTCTCCTGGTAGGGCCCTGAGTATCGCAAAAGCAACTGCGTATTCAATGATCATGTCGATGGGCTTGCCCACTATGTCGGCGATGAAAACCGATGAGAACATTCCCCAGCCCGTCGCAGAGAGAAGTGCAAATACGATTATGTCCTGAGGAGCCCCTGTTGCTCCACCGAACAGGAACACGACGATAATGGATGCAGTGAATGAGACGATGAGGCATGAGAGAATGAACACAACTGCCGTCTTTGGCCATGTCTTGGTCCATCCGTGTTCAGCAGCATATCCGGTCAGGAGACCGAAGGCGACGTTGACGATGGCAAATGGAATGCCGACAGGACTAAACATTATGCCGTTCAGTATGTTCGTGAAGAAACCTGTGGCAGCAGCCCACCACGGTCCCAAGATCAGAGCAGTCAGAAACGTGCCCATCAGGTCCATGTAGATGCCGGGTAACCCAGTCAGTGTTGCGAGACGACTTGCTACGATGTTCAGTGCAATGCCGACGACGACGAATGACACAGCGTATGATCTACTAATCGGTATCTCTGATGTCAAGCTTGTCCTTCCTCGGAATTTTCGTGGAGTTCAAGTCCTAGAACTGGATATATATCACTTGGCACGTCCAACAGGACGAGGTCACTCGCGCTGATGTCCACAGCGGCAATCAGAGTTCACGATCTTACGGTAAAATATCCGCTCGCCGACAAACCTGCACTGAACAGAATCAGCTTTGAGATTCAGAAAGGCGAGATGATTGGGGTAATCGGCCCATGCCTTTCCGGCAAGACTACCCTATGCCTATGTCTGAAGGGGCTTATTCCACACATGGTCACAGCTCTGATGGAAGGAACAGTCGAAATTGAAGGGATCGATACAAGGACGAGCAAGGTCCCGGAACTGGCCAAGAAAGTAGGAATGGTTCTTGATGATCCGGAGGCTCAACTCACACAGCTCACAGTGAAAGAGGAGATCGCGTTTGGTCTCCAGAACCTAGGCGTCCCAAGAGACGAGATAGAGAAACGCGTCGTAGAAATGATCGATCTAGTCGGCCTGAATGGTCTTGAAGATAGAGCACCAATCGACCTCTCAGGAGGCCAGCAACAGCGACTGTCAATTGGCTCAGTTCTTGCGATGTATCCGGACGTTCTCGTCTTGGATGAACCCACCTCGAACTTGGACCCGATCGGAAAAGAAGAGGTGTTCAGAGTCCTTTGGAATCTCAAACGCGAGAAGCGCATGACAATCGTCGTCGTTGAGAACGATGTTGAGAGGCTTGCAGTGTTTGCTGACAGAATCGTTTTCCTTTCCGAAGGAGAGATAGCGGCGACCGGACCACCGAGCAGAGTCTTCAATGAAATAGATCTCCTCGAATCAAAGGGCGAGAATACCCCTCAAGTGACGACGCTCTGTTCAAGAATCAAACGAAACAGACAGTGGCCTTGGCCGACCCTGCCGACAAACCTGAAGGAAGCTCACGAGAGGATAGCTGAACTCTACGAAGCGAGGTGAGTCCTCCAATGTCCGGACTGCAAGAAATCATAGTTGTGGACAGTCTGGCGCACACATATCCGGGGAACGTTGAGGCTCTAAGGGGCATCAACCTCGCGGTACGGAGAAGCGAAGTAACCGCCATAATCGGCCAGAACGGTTCAGGAAAGACGACTCTCGTGAAACATTTCAACGGCCTACTCAAGCCAACGCGAGGACGAGTGCTCCTAGACGGCATCGAGACGAAGAACTACAAGCCAAGAGAAATAGTACGCAAGGTCGGCTATGTCTTTCAGAACCCTACACACCAGCTCTTCTGCACGACAATCGAGGAGGAGATAGCATTTGGACCCAAGAACCTGGGCCTGCAGGAAGCGGAGATCAGACAAAGGGTGGAAGATGCCATCAAAGCTTTTCGTCTCGACAGGTACCGAGACATACATCCTCTGAGACTGAGCTTTCCGCTTAGGAAGATGCTCGCAATCGCATCCGTTTATGTGATGCACCCCGATGCAGTCGTGCTTGACGAACCTACAACGGGTCAAGATCACATAGGCATGGGTCTCATTGAACGAACGATTAAAGAACTGAAGTCAGAGGGCCGGACTCTGATCCTAGTTAGCCACGACATGCCTCTTGTCGCGGCAACGGCTGATAGAGCAGTCGTTATGCGAGACGGCGCAATTACCGCTGACGCTCACCCGAAGGAGATCTTCTCAAATGACGACCTCATGAAGAACACGCACTTGATGTCGCCTCAGATAACGAAGCTTTCGCAGATGTTCGCCGATCCAAGAATACCCCACAACATCCTAACGGTCGATGAAATGTACTCATGCCTTGAAGGAATCCGCAAATAGAGATCCCCAGAAGGAGCCTTGCTAAAACGACCTCTCGCCCCTGAGCGTGAAGAAGAAAACTAGGCCACAGAGCAAGCCAATCGTGACGAGAATCTCCAGAGACACATACGCAAGATGACCTCCAGTCCTCGTAGTGACCAATCCAACCATTGGGGGCATACTCATGTATCCTAGCCCCCAAGACAGGTTGTAGATACCCATGGCTGTTGAGGGTGCCTTCTCGCCCAAGGTGTTTGCTATCAAAGCTTGAAATGTGATCCAATTCACACCCAGTAGGGCACCTATGACAATCCATTGCAGAATGAGCGTCCAACTGCTCTGGATGACATAGGTACCCAACAATAGCACAAGGAGAGCAGTGAGAAAGGACAATGCAGGGTAGTATCTCCGCTGAAAGAAACGGTATGTATAGGGCAGTGAGGACCTGCTCGCGAGCGCTGAGACGAGATACGACGACAGCAGCAGACCTGACAGTGCAACCGGCAGACCAATGCCTGTCAAGAGATCCGAGTTGTGTGCCTGCACGATTCCCTCGAATCCTCCCATAATGCCAGTCATGACCAATGCCAAAGCGACGACGGAGTCGACGGAATGAACGACGCTCATGACTCCCGGTGCTCTTCTCCCGCCTCGAACATGGTAGACGCTCCGAGAATGGAAGAGCACAATGGTCAATATCGCAGAGAAGAGGCTCGTTGCAATGACAGGTATCAGTCCAAACCTTGCCGGAGCTGAAGCAAATAGGAGGCCGTTGAAAGTTGGGCCTATGGAGAAACCGAGCGAGCTGAAGACCGTGACAATTGCGAGGGCGCCTGTCCTAGAGTGAGGGAACTTGAATGACACGAGGCCGAATATGCCTGCCCAAACGAAAGATTCAAGGACACCTTGGAGAAGCCTGCCCACAAGCAAGAACGGCAACGATGTGCCCAGAGCATAAAGAGCACCAACAAAGCAATTCCCCACCATCGCGGCCGGAATGGTCACTCTCAGGTCATGTCTGTCCAACAACGCCCCTGCGGGAACTCCCATTGCAACATACGACAGGGCCCAGATACTGATGACCAGTCCTACGTCGAGCTCTGAGCCCCCGAGTTCTTCGACTGCCCTTGGTAGGCTGGGGAGGGCAATCCCGAACCCAAGCAGAAACAAGAAGGAGACTAGACTCAAGCCATAGAGCAACGGTTTGCCGTCATTACTATCGTCTGGATTCAAGGAACTCTGTGATCTTGCCGTTTGCTCTCTCAAGGAAGGACTCCTCATCCATACCGAGAAGTCGCCCTTCTCTTACGATTGTCTTTCCGTCGACCATGGCTGTGTCTACATCGCGTCCCGAACAGTTGTAGACGAGGTGCGATTCGATACGGCTGGTTGGAATCATATGCGGTTTCCGGCAGCCGATTAGGGCTATGTCAGCGCGCTTTCCCACTTCAATCGATCCTATCTTGTCTGCCATGCCAATCGCCTCCGCGCCTCGTATTGTAGCCATTTCGAGGACCGTACGAGCAGGCATGACGCATGCGTTCCTGAGAATTGCCTTCTGGATCATCGCGGCCATCTTCATCTCTACAAACATGTCCTGACTGTTGTTGCTTGCAGCTCCGTCAGTGCCGATGCCAACTGGGACACTCTGCCAGAGCAGCTGCGTCACCGGAGTGACACCATGGCCCAACTTTGAGTTACTAGATGGACAGTGCGCGACTGCGCTCCTATACTTTGAGATCAAGTAGACCTCTCTCTTAGCAAGCTGAACGCAGTGGGCTAGAAGCACATCCGGTCCGAGAAATCCGACCTCTTCAAGTAGCTCCACTTCTCTCATACCGTGTTTTCGCTTGCACAGTTCAGGTGTGATCCAACCTTCGGCTGCATGCGTGTGCAATCTCGCTCCAATTCGTCTCGCCTCCGCTGCTGAGGCCCTCAGCAGCTCGGGCGAACTGGCGGGGAATCCCACTGGACCAAACCAGAAACTCAACCGGCCATCACACGTGCTGTTGTACTTCTCATACCACGTTCCAGCCTTCTTGACCTCGTCGTCCACTGATGAAGTACGTTTCAGCCCAGAGTAGGGTACCTCTTCGGTATCGGAGAGAATCCCGGCCAGCACAAGTCTAGTACCCATCGGAGGAGCAACAGCCGCAACTAGGTCCACGCAACCCTCCATGTCGACGCTCGTCGTAACTCCCGAATGTAGTTTCTCCATGAACGAGAGTTGTATCCCTATCTTGAGCAACTCCTCGCTCATGCGGCTCTCAGCCTCCGCCATCACAGTGAGCCAAGGCATCAGTGGAATCTCATCAAAAACTCCGCGAAGAGCCGATTGGGTGGAGTGACCGTGTACGTCGATAAGACCAGGAATAGCGACGCGATCTTTTCCTTCGATTACCTCATCGACCTTTCGCGTTCTCAGCAGCTCGCTGTACGGACCAACGTCGACAATTGCGCCATTATCAACCAGAATGGAAGTATCCTCTAGGATTCTACGCTGCTTATCCATGGTCACTACGCGATGAATATCTTTCAACAGGAGAGCCAATCTAACCGACAGCTCCCAGCATGTCCCAGAACTCTATTTCTTCTCCTTCTTCTCGAGAATCCGGACTGATTCTATCGCTGCGCGAATGGCTTTGTCTAGGGCTTCCTTGACGAGTTCTTCGCTTTCGGGTGTCATTACGAGATTATTGCCTCCAGTAGCGAGAATCACGCCGGCCCTCTTCCTTCTTAACCGAGACACGACAAAGATCCCTGAAGCTTCGTTCTCCACGCAGAGAACGCCGCCCTTGAGCCACGGTGCTATCACTTCCTTGAGATCGGGTTGCCATCCGATCCAAGTTCCCCGATAGAAAGAGTCATGTGTCCAGACAATGCCGACACGAGGTTCCTTTCCAACTCGCCTGCATCCCTCTACCAACGCGTTGCTGACATCGATGTCAGCAACTGCCGGATACTCTATCGGCATGTATTCACGTGTCGCTCCGTCCCCTCTCACGGCTGCGTATGGAACGATGACCTCTCCGCCGGTGATGGATGGATCTATTCCGCCACATGTTCCGATCCTAATGAGCGTCTCGGCGCCGATGTTGGCTAGTTCCTCAACCGCGATCGTTGCAGCGGGACAGCCGATCCCTGTCGACGTAACAGAAACTCTGATCCCATCAACGTGACCAGTGTAGGTTACGTATTCTCTGTTCTCAGCGATCTTCTTGCTATCATCGAAGTAGCTCGCAATCCAAGGTACCCGGCCCGGATCTCCGGGCAGGAAGACGTACTTTCCAACATCGCCCTTCTTGCACCGGATATGGTGCTGAATCACTTGTTCCATCTGCGAATCCGTTGAGCCTCAGGCCTTGTCGGATATAATACTTGGCAGGCCACACGCCTGAAGAAGAATTGGTCGTATCAGTCGAATAGAGTCGGTGCTCAGATCAACCATCTAGATTTCAAGCGACTTGCCTTTGTGGATCTTCACTATGGCTTCGAAGGCGATTCTTAGCATCATCTCCTCGCCTTTCGAGTATTCCTTCAGTTTCTGGCCTCTGTACCTGTTGTATTTCGGATTGCCTCCTACGCAGTTGACCGTGCCGGTTCGCAGACCTAGGGCGCTACCAATACAGAATAGAGCAGAGGATTCCATGTCACCGGCAACAACACCGAGGTCTCGAAGCTCCTCAATTGATTCAATTGCTGGCGGTCGATAGAACGCGTCGAAGCTTCGAACAACGCCAACATGATAAGGCCACTCCAGCTCCCTAGCGGACTTGATCAACGCCAGCAGGACCTCCAAGCTGGGGATAGCGGGAAAACCGGCTGGAGCATAGTGTGTGCTTGTGCTCTCCTCTCGTAGCGCTCCTGATGCAATGACACAGTCTCCAATGTTGATGTTGCTGCGTATCGCGCCGCATGAGCCGATTCTGATGAAGGTATTCGCTCCTATCGCTGCAAGCTCTTCTATGCCGATGGCGACTGCCGGGCAACCCATGCCGGTCGACATGATTGAAACAGGAACCCCCTTGTACCTACCTGTGAACGTGAGATATTCACGATGAAACATCTTCTTGGCTGCTTTGTCCAGGAGCTCGGATGCACGCTGAGCTCGTTCAGGTGGGCCTGGAGTGAGAACGTAAGGTGCGACATCTCTCTCTTTCAATAGGATGTGCGGCATCCGGCCGTCCTTGAGCCTCATTCCTTTCTTCTTCAGCCGTGCCATCCAAGCGGCAACGCCCGATCGAGACAATGAATCTGCACCTCCCACGAAATCTCAAGAAGTTCCTATTTCACGATTGTGGCACTCGACGCCACTTGACGCGGCGTCCGAAGAACGGATATGTGCAGGGCCGTCAGCGCGTGTGCGGTGGCGCCGCTGTGCTCGAATTATAGTCTAGTTGACTTCTCGAATTGACCTTGAAGCCCATTGAGATAGCTCCCTGATCAACGGCCTCTGATCGTTCTGAACCTCCTCTAGAATCGCGAGCGTATCCGGATCTCTGTAGTCCGTCAGTGCAAGGATGGCATTGCGCTGGATGACAGTACGACCGACCCATTCCGCTGATGTCTGGCCGATGGTTTCCACATAGCGTCGTGAATCCATGCCTATGAGCTCTATGAGGTCTGGATAGGGTTGGACGATGCTTGGCGAGAACGCTTTGTCACCTATTTTCGGTGCTGCCTTGTTGTAGGGACAGACTTCTTGGCAAACGTCACAGCCGTAGATCCTTCGAGCGAGTTTCGGAATCGCCCATTCCGGTATTGCTTCGGAGGTTTGGGTAAGGTATGAGAGACACGCTTTGCCGTTGAGCATGTACGGTTCGACAAGAGCCCTTGTTGGGCATGCTTTCAGGCATTCCTCGCAACGCCCACAGTCTGCTTGAAGCGCGGAATCAGTTTGCAGTCGCTTGTTGACGAGTATCTCGCCGAGGAAGACCCATGAACCTACGCCGGGAACTATGAGCGTATTGTTCTTGCCTATCCATCCGAGCCCCGCTCGCCAAGCAACAATCTTGTCGAGGAGTGGCCCGGTATCGGCCATCATCACGTAATCCAGATCGGAGAACACCTTTCCGAGTAGCTCCACAATCTTTGTCATCTTCTCTGAAACAACGACATGGTAGTCTCTTCCCCAGGCGACTCTCGCGAGCTGCCCATGATATTTCGGCCTGCTCGACTGAATATACTCAACGTTGTAGGGAACGGCGACAGAGACGATCGACTTGACATCTGAGAGGCTTCGGCGTGGATCGAATCTCAGCTCGAGGTCCTTCTCCTCAAAGCCTGTGAGGAAGCCTCGCTCCATTCTCTTCCGACATGCTGGAAGAGCATCATCGAGCGGTTCTGGACCGGTGATTCCTACAGCTGCTGCCCCTATCTCCCGTGCGTAATCCTTGATTTCATCTTCTACGGTCAACTGTACGATGACGACTCCACATGATGCGAACTATGTGACAAAGATTGTCATGCGACTTCATACCTTCATGGTGAGAGACTGTTGAACGCTCGATAGCACGATTCTCAGGCCTGTAGTTGTCGCGACTTGTTTCATTTGGTTCCAGTCAACTACTTGTACTCTATAGCTTCGAATGGGCAATACTCCACACACTTGGGCTTCCCGAAGCATAGATCACACTTTGACGCCTTTTTCGAGACTTCGTCAAACTGAATCATTCCTATAGGACATGCGTCGACGCATAGTCTGCATCCAGTACATTTCGCTTCTACTATCGTGACCGCGTTGATCTCTTTGTCCCTTGAGAAGGCACTAGTTGGGCAAGCTTGCATGCATGGAGCATCATGGTTCGGCAATTTGTCGCATTGAATGCACGAGACGGGCGTGAAAGTCAGGTTCTTGACGTCCCTTGATATTTTGATATGGGATCTAGCTCGAGAATAGGCGCCGAACTTGGTCATCGAGCATGCGAGTTCGCAGATCCCGCAACCCGTACAAAGGTCGAAGTATCCCACGATTGCTTTCCTCATCTGTCCTTCAGCTCCGCACCATCATCGCTCGCTTCCTTTCAGGGAATTCACGTGTACACTCCTAGAGTCTTCGTCAAGAGCCTCTAGAGGATCCGCAAGCTCAACACATGCTGAGTGCTATTGATTTCGACGGCTCGACTGGACGCTGCCTGAACTTGCGATATCAAGACATGGCTCGATTTCTATATATTCAGTCAGTGTACGATTCAGTCTGCGATAGCCAATCGGGCTAGTCATCAATTGTAGGTTGGAGAAATCTAGAACAATCCGATTGAGAAACTTCAATGAAGCGCATCTTGTTGGATTTGAAATCGTTATATACAATCTTCCGTCTTTGCGTTGACGGCGAAGTGGATTGTCAAAGGCTGAACCCAAGAAGAAGTATGCAATCGATGAGCTGACAACTCCTCAAGGATATGTTGGAATGCTTTGGGATGTGGGACTGAGAATAAGACCAGATGAGAACATCGGCAAGTACGCATTAGTATGGAGAGATGAGTTTGGAAGCAAAGGGAAACTCGCCGTCGACCATCTGAAAGATGCGAGAATGGTCGGCGACTTCAGAGGCAACACAACATGGACCGGCCTATACGAGGGGGTCAGAGTTGCAGTTGCAGCAACAAACTGGGGATCGGCCGCGGCTTCTGTGACTGTGGAGGAACTCGCCAACATAGGTGTGCACACGTTCATACGGTTTGGAACCTGCGGGTCACTTCAGAGCTGGCTCAAACTTGCTGATCTCGTGATAGGGGAGGGCTGCGTCAGAGCTGATGGAGCATCCTTGGAATACATGCCTCCTGAATATCCGGCGGTCTGCAGCCTTGAGGTCACGAGGGCGCTCGTTGACGCCGCGGAGAAACTAGGAGAGAAGTACTATCTGGGCATCACCAGAACCCACGACGCATACTTCGTTGAGACAAACGAAGGGATGGGAGATCCTACCGGAGGAGGAGGACCGAGAGCTTTCTCGCACACCGAAAGAAGACTATCCAGAATCTCGACATTCGCTCGTGCCGGCGTACTCGCGGTTGAGAATGAGGCAGCGGCCACGATCGTGCCTGCGAGACTTAGAGGACTCAAGTGCGGTGCCTTCTTCTGTGTCACAGGGAACATGATCACTAACGATGAGATCTTGCCTGGGGAGAGCGAACGGAGAGTAAAGTCAGTGCTGAAGATCGCTTTCGAAGCGATCAAGAGTCTAGAGAAGAAATAGGAATCATTAATCTCTCAGAACCCAAAGACTCGAGACTTAGATCGCTCGTTTGCGGGTACAGTGGACTTTGAAGGCAGCAGTGTTCCACGGGCCTGGAGATGTCAGAGTAGAAGAACGGCCCGAACCCTCGATCGATGTGGACTCTGTCTCAATCAAGGTCAAGTGGAGCAGCCTCTGCGGAACCGACAGTCACATCTACCGCGGTAACTTCCCCGTCAACGCTCCGCTCGTCCTTGGACACGACTTCTCTGGAATTGTCGCTGAAGTAGGAGTGAATGTGACCACTCTTCGCATTGGAGATCGAGTCACGGCTGAACCCGTCAGATACTGCGGCAAGTGCAATGCATGCCTCAAGGGTAGATACACCGTATGTGAAAACAGGAACATCATGGGCATGCACATCGATGGCTCAATTGCGGAGTTCGTAGTAGCCCCTGAGAAGAACGTCTTCCAGATTCCTGAACGGGTCTCCTTTGAGGAGGCAGCGATGTTGGAACCTGCAGCCGTAGCTCTGCATACGATGGACTATGCCAAACCCATGCCGGGCGAGAACATAGCCATTCTCGGTCAGGGGCCTATTGGGCTCCTGCACACTCAGGTGGCGAAGGTCGCCGGCCTAAACGTCTTGGCTGTGGAGGTCAATCAGCGCCGTCTCGTTCTCTCGAAGAAATTCGGAGCCGATCACCAAGTTAATCCTTCAGTGGAGGATCTCAGAGCCAAGATCGGACAGCTTACACGCGGTGGAGCCGACATCGTCGTAGACACGACCGGATCACCGAAGACCGTCGAGATAGCCCCCTACATCGCAAGAAATTCTGGAAGAGTATTACTGGTTGGATCATCCGAGGAACTCATGACTCATGGTCCCCCTTCAGAGCTGATCCTGAGCAAAGAGCTCTCTGTCTACGGAGTGGCTGGCGCGCCAATGAAGTATCCCGTAGCGCTAGCTCTGTTAGCCAGCGGAAGACTTGACGTGAAAACGCTGATCACTCACAGGTTCAAGCTCGACGAAATTGGCGAAGCCTTGAAATTACTACACACTGACAAAGAGCTGATCAAAGCGCTAGTACAGTCGAACGCGTGATATGCGCCGTGAGAAGGTGAATTCAGGTGACCCTGACACAAGAACAGATTCGCAAGATGAGAGAGGAATACGAGATCAAGGTCATGGGAGATGTTCCCATAACCTTCGTGCAAGGCGAGGGCATGTATGTCAAAGACATAACGGGCAAAGAGTACCTCGACGCCATATCAGCGGAATGGGTTCTTAATCTCGGATACAGGAATCAACACGTGATCGACGCCATCAAGAAACAGATGGAGCAGATTGAGTATGTCAGCCCGGTCTACGATTCTATACCGCGGCTCCTGCTCGCTAGGAAACTCTCGGAGATTGCACCTGGAAAGTTGAAGAAGACACTGTTTGCGTTGTCTGGTGCGGGCGCGAACGAAGCAGCGATGCACCTTGCTATGCGGAAGACCGGCGGTCAGGAGTTTGTTACGTTCTACAGTAGCTTCCACGGCAGGACGTTCGGGACAATTCCGCTCAGCTACACCGAGCCGATGATGCTTGGGGAGTGCAAGACAGGTCTTGAACGGTACCTTACAAAACAAACTAGGATCCCCAACTTCTACTGCTACCGTTGCCACTATGGGTTGGAGTACCCTGACTGCGATGCCTTTTGCGCACAATTCATCGAATCTGCGCTGAGGCACTGTGTGGACTCGAAGCCGGCCGGCGTGTTCTTCGAGCTTGTCCAAGCAAACGGAGGGATGATCGTTGCCCCAGAGAAAGCCATGGAGATCAGCTGCAAGATTTGCGCGCAGAACGATGTGGCGCTCATAGTCGATGAGGTCCAGACCGGATTCTGCCGATGCGGAAGCTTCTTCGCTTCCGATCTATATCACCTGAAACCTGACATTCTGACCCTAGGGAAATCCATCGGAGGAGGATTCCCACTTGCTGCAGCCATGGCAACAGAGGAGTATGCGAGCGTGAAGGGTTGGGAAATAGGGTGGACGCAGCTTGGTCACCCCATCTCCTGCACAGCCTCACTGGCCATGATTGAGGTAATGCAAAAGGAGAAGCTTGCTGAGAACTCAACCAGAATGGGCAAGATACTGATGAATCGTCTTGACGAGATCGCGAAGCGTTACCCTGCCATCGGAGACGTGAGGGGCTTGGGACTGATGATAGGAATGGAGATGGTGAAGGACCGGAAGAGCAAGAAACCTGCTAACCAAGAAGCCGCTTACCTCGTCAAGAAGGCCTATGACAAGGGGCTAATGATCGGGATCTCTGGTCCCGTATTCGGCGCACACGGCAATGTCCTGAAGATGAAACCTGCTGTCAACGCAAAGCGGGAGCAGATCGAAGAGATCGCTGACAGATTCGAAGACGTTCTCAAGGACGCAAAGAGCCAGGGACGAATCTAGGTCGCAACTAGAAGCACGCCGACGCCCTGATATCAAACCATCGAGCGACAAGAGGCGAGGTGAGCCTCTACTTCTTGTTCGAGCTGATGTTCAGGGAACCGTCTTGACTTCTTGTATGATATTTCCTCCATCGATCACCAATTCTGCTCCAGTTATGTACTTTGATTCGTCAGAGGCCAGAAAGACAGCTAGATCCCCTACATCTTCTGGGGTTCCAAACCTTCTGAGTGGTATCGACGCTGCTATCTTGTTTTCCTTCTCGGCTAGGTATTGCGATCCCGGCGTCTTGACGTAGCCAGGACACATTGCGTTCACGTTGATGTTGTGTTCCGCGAACTCAAGGGCCAGAGCTCGCGTCATTCCTGAGATGGCCGCTTTCGTCGCCGAGTACGCAGCCGAACGAGGGACAGATACCATTGGTCCAGTGACAGATGACATGTTGATGATCTTGCCTTGTTTTCTTTCTATCATGGTTGGAAGGACGGCTTTCAGACAGTAGAAGATGCCTTTCACGTTGACGTTGAACATCCTGTCCCAGAAGTCCTCCGGCATATCAGGGATGGAAGGCTCATCTGGATAGATTCCAGCATTGTTCACAAGGATATCGATCTTCCCGAACTGCTCAAGAACTTCCTTGATTGTCTCGTTCACGTCATCATGCTTTGTGACATCCATCTTCATTCCGACAGCTTTCCAGCCCGATACCTTCAGCTCATTCGCGGTCTCGTGGACCTTCTCTAGTACGTCCGTCAGTATCACGGTGGCACCTTCTTCGGCCAACCGTTTTGCTATTCCTTTTCCGTTTCCTTGAGCTGCTCCCGTCACGACGGCAACTCTGTTTTCTAGTCTCTTCATGTCTTGCACCTCAACTCCAAATTCCGTCAGCTACCTCGCCAAGACCGACCTTTTGAAGCGTACTCTTGAGAGGTTTGCCTGTCTTCTCATCCCAGCCAAGTAATCGGTATACTTCCGTCACCATTGCTTTCACGTGGGGAGCCATCGGTTTGCCCTTGCCTCTTCCCGCGGGAGGCGACTCCACGATTCGTGGAGACACATCATAATCATCTGTCGGTTTGAGCCCAAGTCTCAGGTTGAACGCTCGTTCCAAGTGCACCATTCTCTCGCCGACTTTGAGCGCTTCTTCTGGCTTGAAGTCCCAACCAGTCACTGCCGCAATGGCCTCGGCCGTGAGACTAACGCTTCCTGGAACGCCCCATGTGGAGAACCAGCATGTACCGTGGCAATCGTCCCAGTACTTCTTCGGCCATGTCTTAGCAACGGCTGATGGTTGAGCCTCAGGGTCAAGGGGATCCACGAACTGCTCGTATCCAACATCGGGTTCGGGAGCGTACACGTTCGCACCGTGAGCTGGCCATGAGGATCCTCCGCCAACGATTTGGCCGAGCATTGTACCCCATGCCGCTCTCCAATCATGAAGGTTCATTCCTGTACCCTTCACATGGATCGCGAACTTCGGTGCGTCCCCACCGATGCGCTCAGCTGCTCGCTTGGGTCCGAGCACGAGTAGCTCGCCGAGTCTCCCCTCTTTCCTGGATGCCATCCTCAGCAATCTTTCCACGAGCCTAGCATCTCCCCAAGTGAGTTCGATGCCATCTGTGTCTTCTTTCTTCAGGAGACCTTTCTCGTAGCATTCGATCGCCAGAGCTATTGTACATCCAACGGTGCTTGATTCGAATCCTAACCGGTCGCAAAGGTCGCATAGGTAAAACGCGGCACCCATCTCATAGACTCCAGATATCGAAGCGGCACCCTCGAGGTTCTCTCCTCCTCCATTCATCGTTGCGACGTATCCCTTGAACGGCCCGGCTGTGACTTTGACATCGTAGCTGCAAGCTATCGGGCAGGCGAAACAGGGTCGGAGCACAAACTCGTTGTCCGACATCCCTATGCCCCATTGGGGTGGGTTCACCTCAAGGAAGTTCTTCCCCGACGCGATGGAATGCTCCTTCTCATAGGCGTAGTTTCCTTTTCCCGCGCCTGCGTTGCTTTCACCCTTTGCCACTTCGCTCTTGAAGAGGTTCTCCTTCCACCTCGCACTCACTTGCTTCAGGCTTTCGAGATCAGCAATGGGTACCCTCCTCGTTCCATACACAGCGATGGCTTTGAGCTTCTTTGAGCCCATTACGACGCCGACGCCTGAATGAGAAAATGAATGGTTCTTGTCATTCGCGATCAAAGCGCCGGCAGCTAAGTTCTCGCCGGCGGGGCCGATTGCGGCCACGCTCGCCTTTGGCTCACCGACATCTTGCTTGATCAGGTCTTCTGTTTCGTGAGTGTCCTTGTCTTTGCCCCAGAACCTGCTCGCGTCTCTGATCTCCGCGTCGCCATCATTCACCCAAAGATACACTGGCTGGCTTGCAGCACCGAGCAGTATGATGCCATCATAGCCTGCAAACTTCAGGTGAGGACCCCAGAAACCGTGAGAATGAGACCTCCCCGCTGTGAACATAGTATCAGCATTCAACGTGACAATGGTCGTGTTGGTGGCAGCAGGTATGGAGGCCACGCCTGTGAGCGGACCCGTCATGAAGATCAGAGGGTTCTCCGGGTCTGTGGCTCGGGTGCCGACTCGAAGATGATCGTAGAGAAACTTCAGACCAAGCCCGAAACACCCGACGTATTCCCTCAAGATGTTCTCGGGAAAAAAGTCAATGAGAGTCTCATCCTTCAATCTCCTGCTTGTCAAATCCGCTCGCAGTACCTTGCCAACATATCCTCCGCGCATCATGATCCCTCATGTTTTCTCTGGACAGTGATTCAGGTGAAACAGCTTAGGATGAGTTGTTCAGGACTTTAGTAACTGCTCGATGTAGCGTTTGCTGTCCTTGAAACCCTTCCTCGGATCTCGAACCACGATCTCTATCGAAAGATCACCCTTGTAGCGAACTCGGCGCAAGGCATTCAGCACGGCTTCGAAATCAATGACCCCCGTGCCAAGAACAAGGTGCTCGTCCAGCACTCCATTGTTATCGTCAAGATGTACATGCACAAGGTGATCTCCTAGATCATGTATAGCGTCGACTGGATGAGGTCCGGTTTCTCTCCAGCTGCTGTGAAATGTCATCATCGCATGACCCGTGTCCAAGAGCAGCTTGACATTGTCCGAGCCTATCTGCTCGACCATCGATAACCCATCGCTCGAGTCCTCCACGATCGTGCCAGGACATGGTTCAAGGGCGATTGTCACACCGTAGTTTGCACATGTCCTTGCCGCTTCGGACAGTCCCTGCTTGGCCCATTCCCACGCCCTCTCCTTTTTGGTGCCAACCGCCAGATAGTACCCTGGCGTAGTGGAGATTATCCGCGTTCCCAACATAGATGCCAATTCAGCGTTGGTCTTCAGGTTGTTGATCTTCCACCGTCTAACTTTCTCATTGTAGTGTGTCAGGTTCGAGACGAAAGCGCTTCCGTCGTCCGTATGCAATGCAACGGTTCTCAGGCCAGCAGACCGCACAAGCTCGCCGATTCTCTTAACGTCGTCCTTCGTGTGGTCTTCGGGATAGTATATGTGCGGCCTGACGGCCGCGAGCTCGATCATCCTGAAACCGAGCTCAGCAGTAATCTCTATTGTCTTCTCGACGGAATACATCGGAAAACAATGCATACAGGCAGACAGCTGCATTGTCAACGAGATCAGATCCCCCCCGGCGTTTCTTGGCTGGAATATTTAGTCTTTGGCGGGGGCGTTCAACCGGATACTGCGTTCTTCCGTAGACGATGGGGCAGACTCGACAAACGGTGGGTAAGCGTAGAAATTCTTATTAGCGATTCAGCGGCGGCAATTCGCCTCGGCGAGTATGAGGAGATCACTTGGTTAAGAGTCGAATCTACTTCACTACAGACATCCATGGCTCCGAAGTATGCTTCCTCAAGTTCGTAGCCTCGGGGAAATTCTACAACGCGAATGCGATCATATTAGGCGGCGACATCACCGGCAAAATGATAGTGCCGTTAGTCGAGACATCTGATGGATCCTACACGACGAACTTCATGGGCATAGATCACGTCCTAAAGAGCAAGGAAGAGACTGACAAGATCGAGAAGAGGATCAGGGATACTGGGTACTATCCGTACCGGACGACTCAGAAGGAAATGGAAGAGCTGAACGCTGATCCCGAGAGAGTCGACAAGCTCTTTTCAAACCTCATGAACGTGACTTTGGAACGATGGCTGGGCATAGTGGCAGAGAAACTGAAAGGAACAGGCATAGAATGCTACATCGTTCCAGGAAACGATGATCGACATGAGATCGATCCGATTCTGGAGAAGTCCGAATACGCCATCAACCCTGAAGGGAAAGTAGTCGAGATCGATCCCCATCATGAGATGATCAGCTCGGGATTCGCCAACGTGACGCCGTGGAATTGCCCTAGGGATGTCAGCGAGGATGCCCTCAGAGAAAGACTGGAAGCAATGACCAGTCAAGTCAAGGACATGAAGAATGCCATCTTCTGCTTACACTGCCCACCCTATGGAACTGAGCTAGATGTGGCGCCGAAACTCGACAAAGACCTCAGACCCGTAATTCAGCGTGGCGGCATCACGATGATTCACGTTGGCTCGCAGGCGGTGCGGGAAACCATCGAGAGGTATCAACCATTGCTTGGGCTTCATGGACACATACACGAGTCGAAAGGAGCGTATAGACTGGGAAGAACACTGTGTCTGAACGCAGGAAGCGAGTACTCCGAACTGATCTTGAGAGGTGTACTAGTGGACCTTCATGAGAAGGGTTTCAAGGACTACCTCTTTACTTCTGGTTAGGTCTCGAAGTCCGTCTAGCGTATGTCTTTCAGGACTTCCCTGAATCTCGATACTACCTCATCTATCTGCTCCTTGGTCACGATTAGAGGCGGAGATATCCGAATAGCGTTAGCTGAGTTTATCGTCCATATGACAATGACCCCTTTCTCGAAACAGCCGTTCACGAAGGCGTCAGCCACGCCTGTGTCTCTAAAGGCAACACCAAGCATTAGACCAAGACCTCTGACCTCATTGACTAGACTCGGGAACTCCTCCTGCAGTTCGCCAAGCCTCTTCTTGAAGTAGGTACCTCGCTCAGCGGCTTTCTCGGGGAGCTTTTCGGCTATGGTTGTTTCAACAGCTGCCTTTGCCACGGCGCATGCGAGGGCGTGTCCACCATAGGTCGTGCAGTGCGATAGTGGAGGCCATCTGAACGAGTCCATGATTTCAGGAGTCGACATGAATGCCCCCATTGGGATTCCTCCGCACGTCAGGGCTTTGCCTAACGTCATTATGTCAGGAGTAACATTCCAATGCTCACAAGCGAACATCTTTCCAGTTCTACCGAAGCCAGTTTGAACTTCATCGATGATAAGCAATGCACCGTGCTTATTGCATATCTCCCTGACCTTGGGCAAGTAGTCGTCTGGTGGAACGATGAAGCCTGCTTCACCTTGTACAGGTTCCACGATGAAGGCAGCTGTGTCGTCCGTTATTGCGCGTTCAAGAGCGTCAGCATCGGCATAGGGCACGAACTGACAGGCGGGAAGCAGCGGCTCAAAGGGCTTCCGATAGATCTCCTTCCATGTCACGCTCGTCGAACCCAGAGTCCTTCCGTGAAATGCTTTCTCGCACGAGATCAACCACTTCCTCATGGTGTACTTTCTCGCAAGCTTCAATGCCCCCTCAGTTGCCTCTGTTCCACTGTTGCAGAAGAAAGTCCTCGAGACTCGCCCGGGAGCAATCTTCGCGAGCAATTCTGCGAGTTCGACCTGTGGCCTGGATATGAAATTTCCAAACGGGTAGGTATGTAGTATCTTCTCGGATTGTCTTCGGATCGCTTCCAAGATCTTGGGATGCCCGTGGCCGAGGTTGTTTACGGAGATCCCTGCTGTGCAGTCAATGTACTCCTTGCCTGAAATGTCCTTGACATAGATTCCCCGGCCTTCTTCCATTACCAGAGGTCTCTTGCATCCCGGGATTGTCTGGGCAACGAACGTAGCATCTTTCTCAATAAGCTGTTCGAGATCCATCTCCTTGGACATTGGGACACTATCCGAAGACTGCCGATAGGGACGCCAGCACGATAAATAGGCCTTTGGTTCGAAGCTTCAGGCGTCAGCAGTACGAATTACATTGAATCACATGAGAACAACAAGCGCGTATTGTGATCGTCGCACTAGATTCGAAAGATCAGGTTCTTCTGTGCAAAGCTTTATCAACATTGAGACGGGCGTTACCAGACCGGGAAAATTCCGATGACAGAAAAAGTCTTCGTTAGAAGAGCTAGTGGACTAGTACGTGATCTTAATGCCTTCGACGCTTTTGTCGCTAACACTACGATATCCGGCCCAATCGGTCTATCTCTCGCATACGGCGTCTTCTGGGCACTCTTCGCGCTACCAGGCGGTGACCTCATCACAGCTGTGGCGATAGGTACTTTCATGTCGATATGGCACGTCATGGTCTACGCGTTGTTCTCAGCAGTGTATCCGCGATCCGGTGGCGACTACCTGTTCCTGAGTAGATCGCTTCATCCTGCCATAGGATTCATGGCGAGCACGAACTTCCTCTTCTTCGAGATAATATACTTCGGACTCGTTCTATACTGGTTCGGACAGATCTGCGTCTATGCACCTTTGGCCGTCCTAGGCTTTGCATTCAACGACCCATCCTTGGTGAGCGCGGCTGCGTGGGCTGCGAGCCCTGACGGGATCTTCGTCTTGGGCACGATACTCATCATATTCGTGGGACTGATCACAACCGTCGGAGTCAAGGTACTGTTCAGGTTAAACGATCTTTTCTTCATACTTGGTCTCATCGGTATGGTGATAGGGTTAGCAGGTCTTGCACTCTCAAGCAGAGCAGATTTCGTAGCTCATTTCAACGCGCTCGCGAACCAGTATACAGGTTCAACGAATTCCTATCAGTGGTTCATAGACAAAGCAAAGGAGCTGGAGCTGTCTCTCCCAGCAGGCTATGATAGCACCATGACCCTTGGACTGATCGCGGTAGGAACGTCATCCACTTGCTGGGGATTCTTCTCGTCCTTCTGGGCGGGTGAAGTGAAGAAAGCTGACAGTGCAAAGAGGCAGCTTGGCATCATGATAGGTCCAACAATCTTCAACGGTTTGCTGATGATAGGAGGTCTATTCGTACTGTTCAACGTGATCGGATACGAGTTCTTGGCATCCGCAGCTTGGATATGGACTGTCTTCCCAAGCGAATACCCCTTGCCGGTCCCACCCTTCTCTAACTTCCTCATGGCCATCCTCTACGGAAACCCAGCCATTCAGTTCATCGTCGCGGTCACATTCATGTTCTGGCCCTTGGTCATCATGATTCCTGCGATGATGCTTTCGACAAGGTACGTGTTCTCATGGTCGTTCGATAGGCTGACGCCATCCGTCCTAAGCAAAGTCAATCCGAAATATCACACACCAGTGTACGCGACTGTGTTTGCATGTATCCTATTCTGGCTCGTCTTGGTGGGTGTCGTCTACAATCCAGCGCTAGTATTTCCTGTCCTCGCAGCAAGCAGCATGTACATATGGGTGGGAAACGTCGCCTTGACGTCGATTACGGCAATATTCTTCCCGTGGAGGAAGAAGGAAGCATACGAGGCTTCTCCAATAAAGAACCTCAAGCTGGGGCCTCTGCCACTCATATCGTTCGCCGGAATTGTCGCAGTGATCGTCTGCATATTCAATGCATACTTGTACCTCAATTTCCCAAGCCTAGGCCTAGGTCCTTGGGAGAACGCCTTGATGATATTCGTCGGTGCTGCTGTGATAGGCCTAGTACTGTACTATGTTGCCGCCATCTATAGAAAGAGACAGGGAATCCCTGTCGAGATGGCCTTCAAAGAAATTCCGCCTGCATAGAATTCCGATTCTCTCCTATTTTTCTTTAACTTCTACGACTCCTACTCTACCGGCTGGATCGCGACTGCGTCAATTTTCTTCTCTTTTCATCATCTTAAATTTCTGCCGAACGCAGTCACAGGGAACTGAGAAAGAGGTTCCAGAAACATGCCATCAGCCAGCTGCAACGCGGCCCTGGGTTGACGATGTGGATTTCTGGCAAGTCTTATATTCCGTTGAAGGACTCTATTGTCCCCAGTCAAAGTGACAGCATGTCCACGAAGATAGGAAATTTTCCGTTTCCCCCGAACGAGAAGAAACCGACACTAATTAAGAAAGAACAAGCGTTCGTACTGCCTGCATCCGGCCATCCATTAGGGACACCGTACTTCAGCAACCTCAGTCATCTGTTCGTGAGCACTGACAAACTTCACTTCGGAATCTTCACGGTAGCGCCGGGATCGAAGTACCTGCCAGAGAGTGTACACATAGGAGACGAAGTGTACTGGATCTTGAAAGGAACAATCACGCAGTTCAATCCAGAAACCGGGCAGGTTACCGAGGCACATGAGGGCGACGTGGTCTGGCAGCCTGCAGGAGCATGGCACTTCGGCTACAACTTCACGAATGAGGAGTGCGTGCTCTTGTACGCGATTGCTCCTGAGATCTACGGCAAGGGTGTAACACATGCGCCTCCGTTCCCTACTAGACACAAGCTGTTCAAGGTGGAATGAGGTAGGTCCAGATGGGCCCCGAATCAATCGGAAAATGGCCGGTGCCTGGTAAGGAAGCAAGAGTCAAGCCGCCCAAGCATTACCTCATCACACGCCGCGATGCTCTCCAAGTGATCCACGGGAAAGATCACCCGATGCTCGAGACATTCTACGTCAGCAATGACTTCATACACTTCTCAACCATCGAACTCCCGTCTGGTGGTGAAAGCGTCAGGTCATCCGAACCTGAAATACACAAGGGAGACGAAGCACTCTATGTCTTGAACGGTCCGATTGCTGTTTTCCTGCCCGCGACTGAGGACACGTTCGAAGTGAAGGATGGAGAGGTCATGTTCGTGCCGGAAGGAATCAAGCACCAGTACGTCAACTACACTCAGCATGTGGTCAAGGCCATACACGTGGTTGCACCCGAGATCTGAAAGTCGGGAAGGACTTTGGTTTCAGCGGATTCATACGCAGAGAAGGACGAGAAGTACTGCCTCTATGGCATCGGTATGCCCAAGGGCGTTCTTCCACCAGTATTCGTTGAGGGTTATGGTGCGATAATCAAAGACATCAACGGAAAAGAATACCTAGACATGATCGGCCAGACATCGGGAGTCAATAGCATCGGACATGCTCATCCAAAGGTCATCGCAGCGGTCAAGAAGCAACTGGACGCCTCTCTGGTGCACAGCTTCACGAGCAATGTCAACCTCCCACGTACAGAACTCGCCGAGAAACTCGCGAAGATCGCCCCGGGCGACATGAGAGACAATTGCAGAACCCTGTTCTCTTCTGGAGGATCCGAAGCAAACGAGGTCGCACTCAAGTTCTCAATGATAGCGAAGAAGAAACACGACATCATCTCTCTTTATCGCGCCTACCATGGCGACACGCTCGCTCTGATGAGCCTCATAGGGCAGTCGTATTGGAGGAATCAACCCTTGTTTCCGATGCCGGGTTTTCCAGGATTCCACCAGATTCCCGACGCATACTGCTACCGTTGCTATTTCGGCAAGTCATATCCAGACTGCGACTTCGAATGCGCCAGAATACTGGAACATCAGATAATGTACGGGTCGACTAATGTTGCTGCTTTTATCTTCGAGCCCATACAGGGCAACGGCGGAGTCATCACGCCCCCATCCAAGGAGTACTTCAAGATCATAAGAGAGATTTGCGAGAAACACAACGTGCTCCGAATAGCCGACGAAGTGCAGACTGGAACTGGCAAGACAGGAAGGTATTGGGCTTCCGACTACTTCGACATCAGACCTGACATAGTGACGACTGCGAAGGGTATGGGGTCCGGTTTCCCAATATCGGCAACAATGATCAAATCTGATGTGGTGCCAGAAGATCTGCCGGATAAGCATTGGCACGTTTTTACGTACGGTGGCAGTCCACTAGTGTGTGCCGCTGCCTCGGCTGTCGTTGATGTTGTGACACAGGAGAAGCTCACAGACAGAGCCCGAGAACTAGGCGCTCGAATAAGAAAACATCTGAATGATATGGCACGCAATCAGCGCATGATCGGGGATATCAGAGGCGCGGGCGTGTTTCTCGGAGTCGAACTCGTGAAGGACACGAGAACCAAAGAACCCGCGATAGCTGAGGCAGAAGAAGCTATCGTTAAGACAAGGGAAAAAGGACTCCTGCTCGGAATTTCGGGTAAGCCGGGTTACGGCAATGTCCTTGAAATCCGAGCTCCACTGGTGACTACAGACGAACAAGCGGATAGGGCCATCGAAATACTGGATTCAGTTCTGAGGGACCAAGCTTAGACAGTTCATACGGAAACGCGTTGACCAAAGGCGACGCTGTCAAGAGGTGATTGCCAGAACTCGACACTCAACAATTCCCTGACGAGATTAAGCGCAACTCATATTGTCGCAATGTGAGTAGTGCTGAGTCTCGACTATTTTCTCGCCTTCTTCTTGTGCAACCCGAATTCATTGACGAATCCACAACTGCCTCTTCGTTTACTTCCACACAACAGTCGTTAAATACAAAACATGTCGGAGATACATTCTGCCTTCCCCACATGGAAGTGACAGAATGGATGAAGAGAAAAAATCTAGAACGGCTGAGTATCTGAGCTACCTTATCATTGTCGTGGCGCTCGCAATCTGTCTGTACATCGTCACATTAACTTGGCCATTCTGAGAGGAGTGATCGAAAATGACATCAGAAAGGAAATCGCAACCTTTCTCTGCGTGGGACATTGCGCTTGTCGTTGTGATGGGCGCACTCGCAAACATCCTAGGCTTCTTGGCAATACCGGGTCCGCTGAATATCAAGTTCGCCATGACGATGGTCCCCGTCTTCTTGGCGGCGTATGCTAGAGGATGGAAAGTGGGATTCCTATCGGGACTCATGGGCGGGATCATGCTCGGCCTCCAGTACGGGTTCATAGGATACGCGTTGATACTGACAGGCGTGATGGGCCTAGTAGCTGGAGCGCTCGTCGAGTTCACGAGCTTCTTCAAGAAGTACCCAGTCTGGGCAGGAGTCATCGGAGCGATATGCGAAGCACCTGGAGACATCTTGTCGATGATATTCATGTTTGGCAATCCATTTGAGATATGGTTCCCGCTAACCTTGAAGGACATCACACAGGACGTAATCGCGGCGTTCATCGCAGTTCTGATCTTGAAGAACAAACGAATTCAGAAGGGACTACGCTCGATAGTCAAGCCGTGAGATCCGGACTTGTCCGTGATCGAATTTTCCCACGTTTTTTTTACACCTGAAGAGAGGAAAGAGCCTGCGCTGAAGGACATCACCTTCAGCGTGAGAAGCGGCGAGTTTGTCGTCGTTATTGGTTCCAGCGGTAGCGGCAAGAGCCTGCTTTGTCAGTGCATCAATGGGATAATTCCCCACTATCTCGCAGGAACTCTAGAAGGAATCGTCACGATCGCAGGCCTAGACACGAAGACGCACAAGATCAGCGAGCTGGCCAAGAAGGTAGGGATGGTCTTCCAAGATCCCGAGACCCAGCTCTTCGAAATGCGAGTAAGCGACGACTTGGCAATGGTCCTTGAGAACCTAGGAGTCCCGGCCGAGGAGATAAGAGAGAGAATCAAGACCACCGCGGCCACCGTCGAGATAGAAGATCTGCTTGAAAGGAATCCCATGTACCTCTCGGGAGGTCAGAAGCAACGCGTTGCCATCGGCTGCGGTTTGATCGCAGGTCCTGAGATACTTGTACTGGATGAACCGACCTCAGACTTGGATCCTCTAGGAACACAGATGGTCTACTCCACCTTGAGCAAACTGAACACGGAAAATGGTACAACAATTATCATGGTTGATCACAAGTCCTCTTTGATCAGTGAGATTTCCAGCAGAGTCATAGTAATGGATGAAGGCACGATAGTCAAGGATGGAAGCCCAAGTCAGGTCTTCCAAGATGTCGATCTAATGTACAAGATCGGCGCGTTCATCCCTCAAGTGACGGAGACTGCGTGGAGACTAAGGAAAGACGGATACAGATTTGAGAGATTCCCCATCCATGTGAAAGAAGCTGCAGGAGCATTCTGCAGACTTCTGCCTGAAGCGAAGGCGCCAGTTGGGCGACATCACAGGGCTGGAACGGCAAGCGGGGGAGGATTGCAGCCAGTTGTGGAGGTAAGGGACCTCAAATACACCTACCCTGGACCTGTCCAAGCTCTGAAGGGGGTTAATCTCAAAGTATCTCGGGGCGAGTTCCTTGCGATAATTGGCCAGAATGGATCGGGGAAGTCCACTCTTCTCAAGACTCTGAACGGACTGCTAAGAGTTGAAGAAGGCAGGGTCCGGGTTCAGGGTAGGGACATGAGCCGGATCAAGGTCTCGGACATGGCGGGGATCACAAGTTTCCTGTTTCAGAATCCCGCGAATTCGATATTTTGTGAGACCGTCGGCGAGGAAGTAGCCTATGGTATGAGGAATCTCAGCGTTCCTGACGAGCAGATTCGTTCGGAGGTTCCTTCCATTCTCACGGAATTCGGGCTTGCAGGTCTTGAGCAAGCATTGCCAGAGAACCTGAGTAGGGGCGAAAAACAGCTGACCGCTGTCTCAGCCGCATTCGCTATGAAGCCCGAGCTTGTGCTGTTCGACGAGCCGACGTCTGGCATGGATCACACAACGATAGGTCTCATCATGGCGAAACTGAAGCAGTTAGTCGAGAAAAGTGCCACAGTGATAATGGTTACTCACGACATGGAGGTGACTGCCAGATACGCTAGTCGGGTCGTGGTCATGAATGAGGGAATCATTCTGCGAGACGAGTCAACAGCAGAACTCTTCACGAAGGATATCGAATTGCTGAAATCACTTCGCCTAATCCCTCCGCAGATTACTCTGCTTGCACAGGAACTTCGCTCCAGAGGGAAGGGAATTCCTCCAGACATTCTCACCGTTGAGGAGTTCTGCCAAACCTTCGAGAAGGAAGTGAGGTTATAATGGTACTATTCAGAGACTACACAGGCACCACGCTCATGCATAGACTCGACCCGAGAAGCAAGGCAATTTACATGACAGCCGTGCTTGTAATCGCGATATTATTCTCTGACTACACATATCAGCTTGCAATAACCCTCAGCCTTGTTGTGCCGCTTCTGATCATTTCCAAGATCCTTGCTCGACCCGAGTTGAGGAACAAGCTCTTCTTGACTGGCATAATACTGACGTTTGCTCTTCTTGTTCCAGCGAACGCCGTTTTCAGGTTACCCGCGGGTGACTATCCTGAGCTTGTTAGACAAGGAGTCGACGTTGGACTCTTGTTCTGGCTTGGCCCGTTTCCGGTGACGACCTATGGCGCACTGCTCGGCGTGAACTATGGAATCAGGATACTCAACATGCTGCTGTCATTGCTCATCTTTACAGGAACGTCCTTCCCGAGGGACGTTGGAAACAGCCTCGAGAAGTGGGGAATCCCAACATACCTATCCTATATGTTTGCGATGACTATCAGATACATCCCAACCGTAGAAGACAATGTATTCTCTGTGATGAATGCTCAGAAGGTCAAGGGCTTCAAAGGATACGAACGAGGAAGCTTTGCAGAGAAACTCAAAGCCTATGTCGGCATGTTCGTTCCAGTTCTGTTGCTCTCAATAGACATGATCAACAAGATGTCCATTGTAATGGAGTCACGCTGCTTTGGGGCAGCCCCGAAGCGCACGATATTTCGGGAATACAGATTCAAGCTGCGTGATTTCCTGTTTCTGGCATATGTGCTATCGGTGACTGGAGCGTTTGTCGCGTTGTGGATTCTTGGTTACGGCCACGCGTACACTTTCTTCTGGAGTTGAGTTGCATAGAAAGGAGGAATTTGAGATGGTAAGGCTTCCGGTGCCGTTAAGTGAATACAGGGAGAGAGTTGAGAGATGCAGAAAGTTGGCGAAGCAGGCCGGCTTTCATGCGTTGGTGGTCTTCTCACACTCACCAGATAGACCCGGACATGTTAGGTATCTCTCTAACTACTACGCCCCCTGCTCCTTCAATGCGTCCAGTCTTCCCGGGCAACCTCTCAGGAGGGGGATGGCTGACTCGTGCGTTCTGATTCCGACCTACGGTGAACCTGTACTCCTGAAGGCTGAGGTGCCGTTCACAGAATTCGAGATCACAATCAGAGATGTTAGGAACTATGAAACCGATATCGTGGAGGCTGTCGTCAACGTTGTCAAAGAGAAAGGGCTTGATCACGCAAGGATTGGAGTTGGGGGTGAGGATATAGTCGCCGCCTATCTGATGAGACTCATAGAGGAGGGACTCCCACGGGTCCAATTCGCGTATGCAGACTACATCATCGAAGAATTGCGCCAAGTGAAGAGCAACAATGAGATTGAGCTGATGAGGAAGACCGCAGATCTGTCAGATAGGGCACTCAAAGCAGCAGTCGAAGCCGTAAAGCCCGGCGTGAGGGAACGAGATATTGCTGCAGTAGCGGCGGCAACAATGCTCCGAGAGGGAGCGGAACGTGTGCTCTTCAACGATGTTCAGTCGGGACCGAACAGTGAACTCGTTATCGCATGGCCCATGGCTGGAGACAGGGTCATTCGAGAAGATGATATGGTAATGATTGACCTAGGGGGTCAAGATGAGAACGGCTACTTCTTCGATGTCGCTAGAACGACAATAGCTGGCAGAGCATCTCAGCCTAAGCGTGATCTTGTCCGGCTTGGACGTGAAACGACGGATTTTGTGGCTGAGATCGGCGCAGCTGGTCTGAAGGGAACTGACTGGATGCAAAGCACCAATGACTTTGTGACGAAAAAGATGGATTCAGGTGAGTACAGCATCGCGCGCCCTTCTCCTGTGATGTTCATTGGACATGGAATGGGGCTGGACATGGAGAGCCTATGGTATGTTCCGGGGGCTAACATGGAGCTGAAAGAGGGAATGGTGATCTCGATCGAGCCCTGGATCCTAGTGCCCGGCCTCGGCGGTTCCAGGTTTGAGGACCTCATGCTAGTGACAAAGAGAGGCGGTGAACTCCTGAACACCTACAGGTACGAGGTCTGAATCCATAGCCGCCGCTTGCAAGTGAGGACAGAGCCCTTCGACGTTTGAGTGTCTATTCGGTCAGACTCTGATAGAGCTCGGGACGGCGGTGCATCAGTGTCCCTGGCACGCATTTGAATGGCTTTGGGACATCGTAGGATTCTGGAGTAGACCTAAGCCAGTGGATGCGATCGATGTCCAGAGTTGCGGTTATCACGCCCTCGCTGTCTCTCTCGGCCAGAACATCCTCGGGTCCAGCGATTACCGCTATTCCTCGCTCCATCCCAAAGAGGTTCGAGCAACTGATCACGTATGTCAAGTTCTCGATCGCTCGTGCAATCACCATGTGCCGCCATGTCTCCCGTATCTCGTAGTACTTGCCGCCGCACGGCCAAAATATCATGTCAGCGCCTACAAGAGCGGTTATTCTCGCGACTTCCGGAAAACAGATCTCATAGCAGATATGAATCCCAACATTACCGTATTCTGTTCTGAATAGCTTTCGGACTTCTTCTTTGCCGCCAGGTACTCTCGCTTCGCCCACCGCAAGATGGGTCTTCCTGTACTTGCCGACCACCTCTCCATTTGGGTCTACCAAGAGCGCAGTGTTGTAGAAACCACCGCCTTCAGCCTTCTCTGCCATTGTGCCCGGTATCACATACACGCGACTTTCCTTTGCTTTGTCTCGGAGCACCCTCACGCCGGGATAAGACTCAATGTTTGAATTGGGGAGCCTTGCGGTATCAGAATAGAGGTAGTCTTCTGGAAAGCAGACAATCTTCGCTCCCTGCTGAACGGCCTCGTTGAGATATTCTACAGCTCTGGGAATGTTTTCTTCATCAATCGATCTGGTTAGCGGCAGGACCGCGGCGACTTTGACCTTCACATGAGTGCACCATTCTGAGCTCCGACCATGATTTGTTATAAAATGCTGTCGGCGTCAGGTAGAAGAGCTTCTGTAAGTTGCTGCTCTCTGAACTAGTTCAACAATCTACGCAGACATTGCTCATGGAGTCGCATCATTGGGTATTCTTATCTTCGCTAGAAATCAAAGGGGTATTGTCCGTATTCCCTAGCTGCCTCAAACATTGCGATGATGTTTTCCGGCGGAACATCCGCTTGGATGTTGTGAGCAGAGGCGAAAACATAGCCGCCCTTGGTAGCTAGATTCTTCAACACTGCCTTGACACCTCTTGCGACCTCTTCTTGTGAGCCACGTGGGAGTGTCTTCTGAATGTCAAGTCCCCCGTGGAAGCAAAGACGACCACCAAATTCCGCCTTCAGCTTTCCGTGATCCATGTTCGCAGCTAGCGGCTGGACTGGGTTCAATATGTCAACACCAGCCTCAACTAGGTCGTTGATGAATGGATAGACGGACCCACAAGTGTGCCAGAATATCTTTGCATCAGTCTTGCTCTTCACGAAATCAAGGAATTCCTTGTCTCTATGTTTGAAGTATTTCGTGAACAATGCTGGAGACAGCAAGGGACCAGTCTGCATCCCATAGTCGTCTCCCCATTCTATGATATCCACATGTTCACCAACGGCATCCAAGTATTTCTCGTAGAAATCAATGTGCACATCTTGTATTCTGTCCAAGAGGCGGTTCGTAAACTCAGGCCTGATCATCATGTCTGTCATGAAATTCTGGAAGCCCCTCATGAACCAAGCTTGTTCGAAAAGCCCGGCGGCGACCGGTCCTGAAATGCCAGCGACTATTGCGTAGTCTGTCTCTCTGCGGAGTTTCCTTGCCTCTTCTCTTACTCCGTCCAGTCTACCAGGGGCGTTGGCATCTGGCCACGGATGTTTCTCGATCGCTTTGATGTCTGGCTGCTTCAAGGGATGATCTATCATGTCGTAGTAGTATGGGTTCTTGCCCCATTTGATTCCCCATTCGTCTGTGAAGTACGGACGCCCGGTTTCATCCATGTGCTCTTGAAAGGTCCATGTCTTCGGAGGCCTCATGTAGACAGGTCTGAAATCAGAGCTGAATCGCTGAAGGATTTCCTCGCTTGGGGCTGCCAACTGCTGTACAAGATCGACTATGCTCGTATCGGTACTAAGCCCAAGATGCCTGGTCACCTTCTCGTACGCAACTCTGTGTATCCCCGAACAGATTGTCCCTCCTAGGTCTATTGGTACTCGATCTGCCTCTTGATGATCTAGAGCTGTTAGAACTCTTTCTCGCGAGTCCAAAATCCAGTCACCGGGTCACGATTCAAGTCTCACGGGTCTATCGGTTTCGGCTGATTCATAGCATGCGGAGACGATTTCCATTGCTGAAAGAGCATCCTTCTCAGTCACTGGCGGCTTCATGCGGTTGACGACAGATGAGATGAATTCGTGATCCTCTTCTAGGAAGCCCAATTGGGCGAGTTTGGGCAGTTGCGAATAGTCCTTGACGGTCATCTCTGCTTCATTTCTAGGCGAGAACAAGACTCGAGTGGATTCCTCGGTCATTACGCAGCAGTGATCGCCGAAGAGCTCTACGCGTTCAAATGGAAATGCCCATGAAGCATGGCCCGAAGAGGTGACCGTTGCGACTCTATTGCCTTTGTGCAGGGTTGTGATCGCGAAATCGTCCAATTGCGTATAGACGTTCTTCCTTGCCACACATCTGACTTCGACCATGTCTCCGAGTAACCACCTTGAGAGATCTAACACGTGAATTACGCTCTCACGGAGGAAACCACCCGAGATTGACTCGTCTTTGACCCAAGAAGGTCTCGAGAGGTCCCCACGTGCCATCTTTATGTCTGCTAGGTAGGGAACGAGCTTCCCATTATCGATTAGGTCCTTGACAAACTTGTAGACGGGCCAGAACCGACGAGTCAAGCCAAACTGGTATATGGTCTTCTGTCTTGAGACTTCCTCGACTATTCTGCGAGCATCACTCAGAGCTATCGCCATTGGCTTCTCAGAGAATACTGCTTTCGACTTCGATACCGCATAGAGCGCCTGCTCCGCATGGAACGCATTGGGAGACGCTATGATGACTGCGTCCACTTCGGGACTGTCGATCATCTCGTGATAGTCAGTATATCCCTTGATGCGATACCTTGACGTAAACGAAAGGACGGCTGGCTTCATGGGATCGGCAAGAGCAAGTAGTTCTGCGCGTTCGTCTTTCGAGACTGCTTCAGCATGCATTAGCCCCGCGTATCCGGCTCCTATGATGGCAACGCCTACTTTGTCCACCACAGATCACTCGATCTCTCTTCGTTACGAGATTGACCGTATGTGAGGTTTTCGTAGAAACATGTGCTGTTCGCATTCAACATGAGACTCAGGCGAATCATGCAGCTCACAAGAGAGGACGAACTGTCCTACTTGTCTGCGCGAGGGCCCTTGCCTCATCTGGTTTGAAGACTATCTCTGCGCTCACCCAACCTGCATATCCCGATGCTTTCAGCGCGTTGAGGATTCCTCGAAAATCGATGTGTCCTTGGCCGGGTGCGCCTCGGTTGCAGTCGGCAAGGTGTACATGTCCAATGTGCCGGCCAGAGGCTCGAATAGCCTTCACGAATGAGCTTTCTTCTATGTTCATGTGGAAGGTGTCCGCGAGAATCCTGATTCCTGATGCGCCGGATTTCTTGATCATTTCTGTTGCCTCTGTAAGCGTGTGTATCAGATTGAGTTCGTAGCGATTGATTGGTTCCAAGAACAGGCTGACTTTTCTCGTTTCAGCATACAGGGCGAGAACTCGCAGTACACGTGACAACCTCTCTTCCGCCTTTGCTCTTCCTGATCTTGCCGAATATCTGCCTCGTATCAAAGCAAGCACTACGCCAGCACCGAGCTCAGATCCAAGTTTGATGTACTGTCTTGTCGTTTCGTACGCGGCTCGTCGAATTTCGATTCTATCGTCGAGAAGGCTCAGCCCATACTTCGTGTATGTCATGCCCGTACCTATAGCGGCTATTTCTAGCTTCGCTGTTCGTGCCAGATTCTTGATTCTCTTTGTGTCAGCGTTTCGTGGTTGATCGATATGCAATTCGACACCATCGAATTGATTCCTCGCCGCGCGTTTCATTCGTCTGAGAAGACCTTCGTACTTGAACTCTGATTTGCCGACTAGTGGGAAAGCCACAGCAAGCTTCAGCTTCGACATGTTCTCACTCAGAGAGCGATCGGCGATAAAACGACTTGCGTGGACACTCAGCTGACTTGGCATTCGTATCCTCGCACTATCAAGCCGTGACTATCGGACACAGAACATTAATACGACTTCTGATGGTGCATGAGAACCACCGAGGTAAAAGGATGGGGAATTGGAAGCTACCACCTCATGAAGGTCACATGGAGAAACCATCCAAGATCTACCTCCAAAACATGACTATGTCTGACGTCGAAGAGCGTCTCACAGAGAACGATTTGATCATTGTGCCCGTTGGGTCGACTGAAGCTCACGGACCCCACGCACCGCTTGGCGAAGACACATTCCTCGTAACGAGAATGGCGGAGTTGGTGGCCCAGAAGACCGGTTGCACAGTAGCTCAGCCATACTGGTACGGATCCCATCCGTACCATCACTTGGGAATGCCTGGCACAGTGATTGTGGACGATGATGACTTCAAGGCCACTCTGAGAGCAATCATAGCCGGGCTTTGGAATACGGGTTTCAGGAAACAGATTCTTCTGAATGGTCACGGACAGGAGTACGTGATACCATCAGCGATTCACCAATTCGCCAAGAAGTATCAAGTCCCGGGCGTCTTCGTGAATCTGAACTGGTATCACGCCATTCCGCAATGGGTGAAGGATAGAGATCACGAAGGTCCCTTTGAGACTCCGTTCATACATGCTGATGAAGTTGAGACATCTTTCAGTCTCGCCCTGTTTCCCGAGATGTTCAAAATGGAGAAGGCCGTAGATACGAAACCGTATGGCTTCCTTCGGGATCAGGGGAGGCACGTTGACAAGGCAGGCAACATGTACCAGAAACCTATCAACTGGTATGGGCAAGTTGGACTCGGACCGATGGAGATATTCGCATACCCTGCAGGAGTCGTTGGCAAAGCCACACTCGGAAGGGCACAAAAGGCGTTCAAGGGCGTTGAATCCCTGCTTGACTACATGGTGGAACTTCATGACGCTATTATGGAGAGGTTCCCTGCTGGACAGCTTCCACCGATCGAGGAAGTTACGCAGAGAAAGAAAGAGGACATAGAAGCTGTGATCAAGGGGCCACTCAAGGGAGGCAAGCACATCTATACTCTTGGCTATCCTCCTTAGAGTCTGCCACTTGCACGACTGGCCCTGTTGGTGTCCTAAGAACTATTACTCAACTGGAGAATGTCGAGGTGCAATCGTCACCAGATCCTGTCCAATTTCTTGGTTAGCGGCTTGCCGCCATCACTCGTAACGACAATGTTCTCTTCGAAGGCTGCGCTCCCCAACCTTGGTACAATAATCCCAGGCTCGGGAGATAGGACCATGTTCTCTCTCAGTTCGTCCGTATGCTCAGGGGTGAGCTGAGGCCGCTCTACTTCAAACCCTAGTCCGTGACCTCCATATGTGATCGAATCAATGTCGGGCCTGATTCTCAACACCCGAGCATTGGTCTCTCGCCTGACGTAGTCTTGGGCGATCGTTATCAGTTCATTCGCCATAACGCCAGGTTTGCAGGCTTTGACAACCTCGCGGCTCATGTCGTACGTCAGTGCTAGCAGCTCCCTCTGTTCTCTGGTGGGTTTGCCCAGGACCACAGTCCTCGACACATCAAGAAGGTACCCATTCTTGTCAGCCGCGCCAATATCGAAGAACACCAAGTCTCCTTTCCTCATTCTCCTGTCCGAAGCCATCGGCCAAGTGATCGGGTAACGAAGACGAGGACCTGACTTAACATCAATCCAGAATACACGCTCAGCTCCGTTGTCAACCAGATACTTCGCAATGCTTCCAGCGAGCTCAGCCTCCCTCTTGCCGGCTTTTGAGTTGGCTAGTGCGCATTCTATTGCCCGGTCTGCAAGCTTTCCTGTCTGCTGCATGAGCTTGATCTCGTTCTCGCTCTTGATCATTCGCAGGTCTTCGACGATATGATCTGCATTCACAAGTCTCGCCGAGGGAAGTCGAGCAGTGAGATCCACGTATGCTTGCGCTGAGAGAACATCCTGTCCTGCGATCCCGATTGCCGACCCTTGAAGGCCCTTACTCTTCACAACCTCGGAGACTGACACCGCAAGATTGGACATGAAAGGAAAGGGCCTAACATCCTGCACCGCTACTTCTTGTCCGCTTTCCTCCGGAGGAAATCCTACTATGAGAACGGCATCTTGATCGCGTGGGATCAATACAGCGGAATAACCAAGCCCAAGGGAGACGTTTGTCGATGGATTGTAGGAGACGGGATTGTAGTAGTTGGAGAGGTATCGCACATGTCCCGGACGGTCAGGCGATCGTGAGATCGCTAGGATTGCGTCGAGACCTTCATTCTCCGCTGTCCTTTGACACTTCACAATACGTTCACGATACTCGCCCAGAGGAACGGGTAGACCCATTCTTGGAAAACACCTTCCATAGGCTGGAGCCTTTGACTATAAGACTTCGAGCTCTCGTGGAGGAGACCGTGTAGATCAATTCGGGGAATATCACAGTGCGCGACGACGGCCGCAGCTAGCTTATGGGCTCAACGGGAATATATCCACCCCACCACTTCTCCCACCTCGGCAGCTTGATCTCAACTAATTCCGATGCATTCGCTGAGACTTTTTCGAATGCAGTGGCATACTGCTTCATCAGTTCGAGATCATTGGGTGGGTGGACCTGGATGTTGAATGTCTCGTCGCTGATTCTTTCGGCGATTGGACAGTCCCCATCCTTGTACTCAATCTTCCTTGTTGCGTGAGGACATCTCCATGGGCATCCGAGACCGTAGCCGTCCAGCGTCTTGAAGAGTGGTTGCTTGTAGATCGGCTCACGGCACCAAACAGCCGCCTTTACTCCCTCTGCGGTCAGAGCAGCCACAACTCGGTCTCGCAATTGATGCCCCGACATCTTCACGTCTAGCGCACTTGGATCGACTCGTATTTTGTAGTAGTGATAAACACTGGTCCGATCCTGTGGAATATATGGTGGAATGAAACCAGCTGTCCGTTCAAGTTTGTGAGTGAGATACTCGGCGTTCTCAATCCTTACACGATTAGTTGCGTCCAACCTAGCAAGTTGGACTCTCGCGATGGCTGCATTCAATTCACACATACGATAATTCCATCCCATCTCCGCCGACTTGTACTCCCTTGGCGTATTTGGCCTGATGTCCTCCCCAAAGATTCTGACCCGCGCAACACGGGCAGCGTACTCGTCGCTATTGGTTGTGAAGACTCCACCTTCGCCACTCATCATGTTCTTGGCTCCATTCAGGCTGAACGCAGCCATGTCGCCTATCGCGCCTACCTTCTTGCCCCCGTATGTTGCCCCATGAGCTTGGCAGGCATCTTCAATGACGACCAGTCCGTGGGAATCCGCGATCTTCCCGATCCTATCCATGTCAGCCGGTAGACCGCATATGTGGACTGGTTCGATCGCTTTCGTGTTCTTAGTTATTCTCTCCTCTATCTTCTCAGGATCAATGTTGTAGGTCTTCGGATCTATGTCCGCGAAGACCGGAACGCCGTTGTGATGCATCACGCTCGTGGCAGATGCAATGAACGTGTGAGGACTCGTGATGATTTCTGTCGCTGGGCCGACTCCCGCGGCCGCCATTGCTGAGTGCAGCGCGGCTGCTCCGCTGTTTGTTGCTATTGCATGAGTTGTTCCTATGTACTGCGCGAATTCCCTTTCAAACGCTGTGACTTCCGACGCGAAGGCTCCCCAAACAACTCCGCTTCTTATCACCCTCGTAAGCGCGCCTATCTCCTCTTCGCCGTGAATCTTCAGAAAATCTTCGGGCCAGTTCAGTGTAGATTTTTCAACAGCTTTCTGTCCGCCAAGAATCGCCAGTTTGTCCATGATAATCGCGGCGTAGTCTGGGGTACTCCTGTAATAAGAATTGCCAGATGAATCGAATCTCTCGGATCATGCTCACGGTGTGACCATGCATGGACGATTGTAGAGATCGAGTGTCCAATGCGTCGTGACAGGAACGAATTCCTCGCTGAAGACTCCTGGGAAGGATGCCCCGCTGAAAAGGCTCGTGCTCGACTATTCTCGAACAGTGCGGACTAGCGATCTCTGGGGGGCAACTAGTCTACGGTCTTATGGTTATCTTCGCGTCTGTTCTGCTCCTGATCTGTTCAAGGGCATCGTTGATCTCTGGAATTGTAAAGCGTGCAGTAATGATGTCAAGTGTATCGAGTCTTCCTGATGCCATCAGGTTGATGACTCTAGGCCACACGCCCTCTCCCGCGTGTCCTTGGGTACCGAATGCTTGTAATGATCTCACTTGGTAGAGTTCGAAGAAAACAGGCGCAGCCTTATCTGCTCGACCGATTTGCACAATCTTCCCGCCAAGCGTGAGACTTCTCTCGGATTGTGGAATGATCGATGAAGGGTCGCCGGCGGCTTCAATGTGCATTTCTACTCCTTTTCCGCCTGTGAGCTCCAAAACCTTCTCCCATGGCTGTGTGCCCTTGCGTATGAGATCCTTCGGGCTGAATGCGTAATCGGCACCGACTTTCTTGGCCATTTCTAGACGTTGTGGTATGTCTTCAAAGGCAATTATCTTAGCGGCACCAGCAGCCTTGGCGAGACCAATAGCGGATAGACCTATGGGTCCTGCACCCCATACCGCGACATTGGACCCCGGCCTGAACCCTCCTGAGCGAACGAACATCCCGTTGTAGGAGACACATGCAGGCTCAACGAGAGACCCTGCTTCAAAGATTTGGTCGTCTGTCCTGAACCGGCTCTTGAACTCGCTAATGTTCCAGCAGAATTTCTGGTGAAGCCGCATGTACTGTTCAAATCCGCCGTTGTGTGTGAAACCCATTTCCTCTAGGTTCAGACAGTGGTTGAAATAGCTCGTCCTGCATGGATCGCACTCGCCACAATACCACATCTCTTCGCATGCGATGTAGTCGCCTGGTTTCACTTTGACGACTTCGCTCCCCACCTTCTCGACGACTCCTGCCAGTTCATGCCCAATGACGACTGGTGTCTTGACCAATCCGGGATAGACCATGTAGCCTTCGCTGTCACTCTCGAACATGTGAACGTCGGAACCACAGATCCCGCAGGCTTTGATCTTCACAAGAACATCTTTGGCTCCTATTTCCGGTGTCGGTATGTCCTCGACAACGACTCTAGGATTGTGCCAAACGCGACTAGCGTACGTTGCTCGTCGACTTGCCTCTTCAGCAGCAGTAGGTACGTAGCCTTTTCTCGGTTTCCAATCTGCATGCAAGACTGCCGCCGTTTGTTTCCCGGTCATGGACCATCCTCTCGCAGTACCCCGCAGCACTGTAGAAAAGACTTGCCCAATCTCCGAGCCAGCGATTGTGCTAGCCCGAGAAGTCTGATTCACGAAATGTGCAGACAGTCTACCATAGCATTACCAGTGAAGATTCAACAATGACGCAACCGATCGAACACAACATGCTCCTCAGACTAGATAGTTCGTGAGGATCCGATGAACGGCTACCGAAGACATGCAGATCGCAGTGCACCGGTATCTTCAGTCTAGTCCGCGGTCCAAGCTGTCATAGATACGGTTTCAGGGATCTCATTGACTGCCGTGCCAACTCGAATGGATCCATCTTCCAGTACTCTGGCCTGAACATTTCCACTGAGAGCCACCCATCCCAACCTCTGTCTCTGAGCCATTGAGAGAAACCAAACAAGTCTATGACGCCTCTGCCGGGGAGGAGCCTCATCTCATCGGTCAGAGTATCAATAGGTGCTCCTTCAGTGTCGTTGAAGTGAACCAGCCACAATCGCTCAAGTGGAAAGTCTCGAAGCGTCACAAGCGTTGATTGGGCAACATAGTGATGAAAGGTGTCTATCAGTAGCCCTACGTTGGAGGCTTTTGCGGCCTTCAGGACTGTCATCGAATCGTCAAGTGTGTTGGCTGATCTACCGCATACAAACTCGAATGCTATGTTGATGGAATACTCTCTAGCCACCGCCGCGATCCTATCAAGCCTATTCGATGTAATCTCGAGCGCCTTCGCTTTCGAGAAGCTTTTCGGAGTCCCGCTTGGACATGCGACAAAAACCTTGGTGTTCGTCTCCTTGCAGACGATCGAGAACTCTCGAGCTCTGTGCAGGACCGCTTCAAACTCGTCTTCAGGAACATTGCCGAAGTCCTCAAATGAGTTCAAGCAGACCGACTGAAGACCATGCTTGTTGAGGAGCTGTCGGACTTCGCCCCAGCTATGATTCAGGGCAGAGTATGAACGCAGGGGCTCGATTCTGAATTCGATCCCTTTGAAGCCCGCGGCAGCAGACGCTGCCAAGAAAGTGTCAACATCAGTCTGTTTTACTGTCGCCTCGTTGAGGCATGGTAGCACCAGAACATCACTCTCATCCCATGCGACCTGCAAAAGTATTTGAGACATTCGCCATCTCTCACATCCGAGAAAAGAATTAATCAGTGGCGAGGAACGATCTCTATGAAACCTAGGGAAGCGACAGCGTGGATCACACTACACGACTAGAACCGCTAGGCCGTGGATGCCCGGGGAGACACTGCCCGAACACACTGGCTTGTCAAAATTCCCTTTCGGAAGGTCTTCCCTGAGATGAGAGCGACACGTCATCACCACTCTTCCCGTACAGAATTCGATTCCAGATTGAGAACCATAGCTCGTGTGCTATCACAGGTCGGATGCTTCGAAAGACCTGTAGATGCAAGGCTAATTCTCTCGGCTCGTCGAAAAATCAAGAGAGCAGGAGTAGACGCCGCAATGTTCTGGCGTTCCGTTAGGCAGAGCAGAGGCAGAGTATACTTCGCTGCCACGTTCGGGACAGGCGAGGCGCTCGTGTGCCTCGAACATTCAAGGCTCTCGGAAGGAGACCCTCCCAAGTTCCTTACGAAAGCAACGCGTCATGTAGCTGTTCCAGACGGTGATAACGCAATTATTGCGTACGTGTCGCCTCTCACTTCGGAGAACCTTCTGCTACTTGCCGAGCAGGAGCAACTTGGAATTCTCCCGCAGAACTTGAAGACAACTCCGAGACTAGGCTTGGGCGTAAGGATGCTGTTCTCGTTGCCTCCGCTGTTGGAGGCCGTCGAGAAGGCTGATTTTCGCGCGGACTTCCAGCTATCCGGTGGAAGGGAATTCAGCCTGCGGGAGGTCATAAAAGCGCTGCCTGGACGATATCCTGAATGGCTAGGTCACACCGGACTGTACGCCGACCTCCTGTATGGGACAATCGTCAAAGAATGTTTCAAGTTTGGCAGATCGACATACGGTACGGAGATCGATCACCTGATCGTTTCAACTGATCCATCATCTGTCATCGCCAGAATTCGAGGACACGCAGAACCCAACATCCCAACGACCGACATCGACCGTACAATGCTCGACAAGTCTGTAGAGTACTGCCAGAGAGTAATCGAGGAAGCAACCCGCACAGGGCTCGTCGTTGGAATGACGACTGATGTCTCGGCTCTGTCCAAGGAACCGGTAGATGATTCAGTCGCTTGGTCAACAGGACACATCCTGTCGGAGTATGAAAGGATTCTCTCTCCCGAAGAGAGAGATGCTCTGTTAGCGTGGTATCACCCCGGTACTCCTCACGTGATTGCCGATCATTCAGGCATGGATGGCTTCGAGCTAACATTCAGCGATGAGGAGCTTGCCCGTCTGGCAGTCAAGTACAGAGATGGCCTACTCGTGAACAAGAGACTGTACGAACACATGAAGAGCGGGATGAGGGGCCGATCATTCAACTTCGAGCTGTCTCTTGACGAAGCATACAAGACCCTCACCACCGAGAAGGAGTTGTTCTTCTACCTAAGCGAATCTGCTCGAATGGGCATGAGAGCCGACCTTGTGGCTCCCAATGTCGGCTTCAGAAAACGAGAGGACCACAGCGGCGATCTAGGCGAGCTGGAATCTAGGATTCACAGACTCGCTGTCGTGGCCTGGCATTTCGGTGCGATCTTGGATTTCCACTCAGGAAGCGACAAGCGACCGGAGGTCTATCAGGCAATATCGAGAGCGTGCAACGGAAAACTCAAGCTCAAGATGTCGACCATCTTCCAACTATTGTTCTTCGAAACGCTGGCAAGCTTCCGGCCGGGGACTGAAGAGAGAAAAACCTTCGAGCGAGTCTGGGACTACACCCTCTGTTACACTCGGAAGAAAGCGGCCGAGGGAGATAGCTCAGCACAATGCATGATCAAGGAATTCGATACAAGAACACACCCACGACGCTGCGGGTCGAGAAGTCCAAGAGACGAGTTCTTCAGACACTACTCGTTCATCACCGTAGCCGCTAGGAACAGAACAGGAAGATACCTGTTCCGGCACTCACTGTATAGGCTCGCTGAGAAGCCCCGCGTCGCTAAGAAGTACAATCGGAGAGTAATCATGGTCACATGCCGAGTTGCGAGAGCACTCGGATTGGCTCAAACGGCGAGGCCTGCAAGGCTACGGTCATCATGACTGCTGTGTTCATCTGGATGTTCAGACACTACGCGGACGAAGACAGAATGTCCTTGGTGGAGCTTGACTAGGCTGCACCCTGAGTTAGCCATACATGCGCTCGATGAGTTTGGTGCCTCTGCGTCTGCATTCCTTGATGGCTGCGGCTTCATCCACTCTCGTGAATTTCCTATCCTCTAGGATGACCTCTCCGTCTACTATGACGGTGTCAACGTTGGAAGGTGTGCAGGAACAGACTATCTGCTTGACGATGTCATTAGTGGGCGTCATGTTGGGCGTCCTGAGGTCTATCACAGTGAGGTCGGCCTTCTTTCCGACCTCTATCGAGCCAATTATGTCCTCCATCTGCAGCGCTCTTGCTCCGTCGATTGTGGCCATCTCGAGGGTCTTCTGCGATGGGAGGCAGGAAGGATTCAGCGCATGGACCTTCTGCAGGTACGCTCCCACCTTCATGCAGCAGAACATGTCGAGGTTGTCGTTACTTGCGGGTCCGTCGGTTCCCAGCCCGACGTTCACGCCTTCTTGGACCATCGTCCATATTGGGGCTACCCCATCTGCCAGTTTCATGTTGGAGACTGGGTTGTAAGCAACGTTGCTTTTTGTCTCTTTGAGCAGCCGGATCTCTTCGCTATCTACCCATACGCAATGAGCCAACAAGACATCCGGTCCCAGCAGGCCGACCCTGTGGGCGTGTCTAATCGGCGTCGTGTCCTTTTTCTGCTTGAAGTATCTTAACTCGTCGAGACTCTCTGCGGCGTGAACGTGTACGCCAACACCGAACTCATGGGCGAGTGATCGAACTCTTTCCATCAATGACTCCGAGGCGTAGGATATCCCACCTAACCCCACTCGTACGGTAGCTCTCGACTCGTCTTTTCGTCTCTTGACGTGTTTGACAGTGTCGTCTATCATCTTCTCATCGATGTCGTCAGATACCGACAAGGCCAGCTCACTTGGCAGGGCATCTTTGGTAAATATCTCCCTCGAGATCACACCGCGTATTCCAGACGCATCGACTGAACCGATGAGCGTGTCGAATATGCTCTCGATCGTTGTATCGAAGTGATCAGAGTAGCACGTGATGCCTGACTTTATCATCTCGATCTGAGCCAGAAGTGAAGTCCAGTAGCAATCATCTATCGTAAGGTTCATCATCATAGGGTTGATGATCGTCTGCAACCATGAGTAGAGATTCAGATCGTCTGCGAGACCGGGGACAAGCTTCTCGGAGGTGTGAGTGTGCACGTTTACGAAGCCCGGAATGATTGCTTTCCCTCGGGCATCGACAATTTGATCCGCATGGTGTTCCTTCACAATTTCGTTTCGTTTTCCAACCTCTACGATCCTATCGTTATCTACAACTATAGCTCCGTCACTGATGATCCTACGAGAACTGTCCACGGTGACTATTGTTCCGCCTTCGACTATCAGGCGCCCCATAGGGGAACCCCCGATCACTTCGAGACATTCTCCAGGTCCAACACACCTGGAAGGTCTCCCCTCAACCGTTCCCTAACCTTCGCTCGAGAGATCAAACTCGCTGAAATCTCCTCGGCCTTCGTCATGATCTCCTCTTCGTCCACGGAGAGTACCGCGCGATGTTCCATGATCAGATTCCCGTCGACGATGACGGTATCCACATTCTCGATATCTCCTGAGCAGACGAGCTGTCTCGGCAGATCGTGAACGGGTGTCAAGTTCGGCGAGTTGAGGTTCACAAGGATCAGATCCGCTTTCTTCCCGACCTCTATGGATCCCAGCTCGCTCCCCGCACGCAAGGCCCTCGCTCCATTGATTGTCGCAATTTCGAGCATCCTCTGTGACGGCAGGAGTGACGGGTTCATGCAGTGCACCTTCTGCAAGTAGGCGCCAGTCTTCATGCAGCAGAATATGTCGAGGTTGTCGTTGCTTGCGGGTCCGTCGGTTCCCAAGCCGACGTTCACCCCCTCGCTCAGCATCTTCCATATCGGTGCCACGCCGTCGGCAAGCTTCATGTTTGAAATGGGGTTGTAGGCCACGTTCGTTCCAGTTTCGCGGAGCATCCTGATCTCGTCGTCATCGACCCACACGCAGTGGGCACCTATCATGTCACGTCCGAGCAAGCCGACCCTGTGAGCATATCTAATTGGCGTTTCGCCGTACCTCTTCTTCGATTCCACAACTTCACTTCTCGTCTCCGCGAGGTGCATGTTGAGTCCTAACTTCTCGCGAGAGGCAATTTCCTTCACCCTCTCAAGTAGGTCTCTGGAGGTCGTGGTTGCGATTCCAGGCGCCAGCCTGACCTTCACTCTATCTATGGATGCTGATCGTAGTTTCTTCATTGTCTGAATCGTGTCGTCAATTGCGAGCTGGGCTGATTCCGCAGTTATCTCCTCGATCTCCCTAGATAGATGCGCTCGTAGACCTGAGCGTAGCGTTGCTTCGGCTACTTTTCCCAGCACCTCCTTCTCAGTAAGCTGACCAAACGTGTCCACGAAGCAGGTAATTCCCGACTTGATCATCTCGACACAACCGAGCAGGGCCATCCAACAGCACTCGTCTGGTTGGCTGTTCAATAATACCGGGTAGACGAGTTTGCTCAGCCAAGAGTAGAGGTCCAAGTCATCGCTTAGTCCGGGGATGAACATCTCGGAAAGATGTGTGTGCAGGTTTACGAATCCCGGTAGAATCGCCATGTCAGTCGCATCTATTTCCTTCCGACCTTTGTGATCCCTTGAGATTCGATCTGTCTCGCCAACTGCAATGATCTTGCCTTGGTCGATCGCGACCGCTCCGTTCCTGACTAGTCTACGTGTCTTGTCCAGTGTCATTACGAGGGCGTTCTTGATCAGCAGATCAACCATGATCCAGTCCTTCATCGACTCGCGACACTGCTCTTGACAGTGACCTCTATGTCTCCTGGCTTGCTGTTGCACTCTGCATCGTCAGGACATGCGGTGAGGCCTACGACAACATCACGCAAGGCTTCGAGCTCGACGAAATCTCCAAGTTTGGCGGGAGACGGAACGATTTTGAGTTCCTTGACTTCCATGAACATCGTGGCCATGGACGGAAGATTTCTTCGCTCTATATGGAAGAAGTCAGACAGTATGTCCCTGCAACCTCGCCGACCGTCCGAGTAGAGCTCTCTCCAGCATCCAGGGAAGAGGAGATCATGGCTCGCTGACGAATTGTTCTTCACGATTCGCAGAACGGGCTTCAGGTCCCCGTCCACAAGAACGTCCCCCTCGTCGAACTTGGTGACCAGTCTCGGCTCATTGAATCGCCTCCAACCGTTCACGTTCCTAGTCATGGCTTGATCAAAACCGATGAAAGTCAGGTCGGAAACCTGTCCCCCACTCACTGTCTTTACGAGCGCACGATCACCCTTTCTCATATCAACCAGCATTCCATTTCCGTGTTCTATCACGTATCGCTTCACCATGACTCACTCCTGTCAATGCGTGGCAAGTAGCTTGGACTCGGGATAGTGGGCGATGAATAACCTTTAAGATCGATCTTGGTTGTTCACGATGGCACGATTGGTGAGGAACACTTCTGAATTCATTCAATGGACATGTGCTTCGAGTTGACCTGTCGAATGCTAGGACCGAGACCGAGCGCCTAGAGGAGAGAATGTTCGACAGGTATTTGGGTGGCAGGGGGCTAGGAGCTGCGCTCCTTTCGGAGGAGATTTCGCCTTCCATAGATCCTCTGTCTACTGATGCTAGGCTGATCTTGGCGACCGGACCACTGACAGGAACGATGGCTCCGGGCTCGTCGAGAGCCAGTGTCAATTTCAAATCGCCGCTCACGGGAGCATATGGATTCAGTCTCGCTGGCGGCCATTTTGGTGCCGAACTCAAGTACGCGGGCTATGATGCAGTGATAATTCAAGGCCGCTCGAGATCTCCCAGCATGCTTGTCATCGACGACAAGAGAGCTACGGTGACAGATGCCGAACCGTATTGGGCGGCGGATACAATTGAGGCTCAAGAGGCGATTCACCATGATCTCGGAAGAGACTTCGAGATCGCCTGCATCGGCCCGGCAGGCGAGAACCTTGTGAAGTACGCGAACATTATCTTCGGCAGAAGAGCGGCAGGGCGTTGCGGAGCAGGAGCCGTGCTCGGGTCCAAGAAGCTCAAGGCCATAGCGGTCAGAGGAACCGGCAACATCACCTTACACGACATCAAACAGTTTGACGAGAATCTCAAACCCGTGTTCGAAGCTGTCAAGAAAGATGCTGAGATGATTGACTACAGATTCTACGGGACGCCTTCACTAGTCCGCGCCCTCAACGAACTCGGAATGCTCCCCACACGCAACTTCCGGACAGGCGTATTCGACGGAGCCGAAGAAATAGGAGGAGAACGCATGAGACAGAAACTGGTTTCAAGAGACTCCGCCTGCTTCGCTTGCGCTGTCGCCTGCGGAAAGGTGAGTTCGATTCATTACAGAGGCGAAGCTGCGGTGACTGAAGGCCCTGAGTATGAAACGGTGTACGCGCTTGGATCGAACTGCGGAATCAAGAGCATACATTCGATAGCGCTCTCTGACTACCTATGCGACCGAATGGGAATGGATACTATCACAACGGGTAGCGTGATCGCTTTCATGATGGAATGCCACGAGAGACAGGTTCTCAAGGGGCGGCTCGGAGAGTTCAAGATCAAGTTCGGAAAATACGCGGAGCTCCCGCGAGTCATTGAAGCGATCGCCCGCCGAGAGGGTTTTGGAGCCGACTTGGCAGAAGGTGTCAGACACCTAGCCAAGGCTGTCGGACATAACTCCGATCATTATGCGATGCACGTGAAGGGACTCGAGCTAGGAGGTTATGATCCGAGAGGAGCCAAAGGAGAAGGACTTGCCATGGCTACATCCGAACGAGGAGGATGCCACCACGCCGGCGGATACACGATGTTCCCTGAGGTCTTCTCAGGCAAGATGGACAGATTCACTCCACAAGGCAAGGCATCCCTAGTCAAAGAACTAAGGAAGAAACAGCTCGTCTTTGACTCTGCAATTCTTTGCGTATTCTATAGCGGAGTTGTGTATCTCGATGCGGTAGCCAATCTCCTCAAGCATGCCACGGGGAGCGACTTCACCAGCTCACGACTTCTAGAAGCGGCCGAGCATATATCCAATACTGAAAGAATCTTCAACTATAGAGCGGGCGTTAGAAGAAGAGACGATGATCTGCCTAGAAGACTCATCGAGACACCTATGCCTGAGGGACCATGCAAAGGCCAGCGAGTCGAGCTCGAACTTATGCTCAAGGAATTCTACGAGGAATGTGGATGGGATTCCGAAAGTGGTGCCCCCAAGGGTGAAGGTTACTCTGCAAGCGGACGGTAGAGTTCCGGCCTTCTGTACTTGAACAACCCCGGAACGCACTTGTACTTCTTCGGTATCGTCAGCTCCTCGTCCGTTTCTCTGATCCAACGTAACCTCTCGAGGTCTAGGTCAGCTGTAATGACACCTTCGCCCTCGTTCTCAACCAAGATATCTTCTGGTCCTGCAATCATAGAGAGGCCCTTCTCCTTACCGTAGAGGTTCACGCTGATGACAACATAGGCTAGGTTGTCTATCGCTCTAGCCCAGATGACCGTTCGCCAAGTATCTAAGAGCTCGTAGATCTTCCCTCCAGTTGGAAAGAGGAGGATCTCAGCTCCTTTGAGCGCAAGGACACGTGGAAGCTCGGGGAACAGGGCCTCCCAGCATGTCAGTATTCCAGCCTTGACTCCTTCGATCTCGAACACTTCGAGCTCATTCCCCCTATTCACAGGTCTTCCGTCGGCCGCAACCTCGAACGCGGCAGGCGTTGTCTTCCTATGTTTGTGGACCAGCTCGCCTGAAGGACCGACAACTAAGTAGCTGTTGAAGTAGTCGTTGTCGTGCACCTCCGTCAAGCCGAAAGCGATGTGTACACCCTTGTTCTTCGCTTCTCGAGAGAACGCTCTCACAGAAGCATACTCGTCCAGGCTACGGTAGCCTAGCTTCTTCGCCGGCGATACGCCAAGGAGTGCCTCTTGCCATGGGCCGGGATAGCCCTCCGGGAAGCAAATGAGCCGCACTCCATCTCCAGCCTCTCGATCGAGATACTCCAAGGCGTTATCGACATCTTCGTCCTTCTCTCTTACCGGTTGGATCACGGCCACTCTGAACGCCATCGAAATCATCGTAGACGATTGTCAGTGTGTTCTATTCATCAATTGCTACGCTGTGCCTTGGGACATCTTGCATCCTCGCGGGAACAAGCATGAACTCGCCCAGAAGGCGCTTCATGTCATTGGAACAGCTATTGTACAACCTCTTTGCCGACCCTCGTAGAGCGTAATCTCCATCTGTGCGATGTTGCCGGAGAAATCGCGATATTCCTTGAGCCTAGTTGCGGTCTGTGCTCCGATCCAGAATGCGAGAGCCTCTATGGTGACTTCCTCCAGTGGCAGGAGTTTAACGTCCTCAACTGGGAGAAGATACCTCTTGTTGTCGGCGGACACGTACTCGATTGTGATGGAGTTCTCTTTGTAGACATTCTCGCCTCCTGAGGCGAGCAACACCTTGTTGTTCAGCTCTTCACAAACGCTTTTCATAATCGCCGCAAGTTCCTCGAATGGAAAAATCAGTTTCTGCTCTGATGCCTTTTTCCGTGTCAACCTTACGGAGATTTCGTACGTGTGTCCGTGAAGTCTATTGCCTCCATGGGGGGCGTTGCTGACCCTGCGGGTGGCGCTGAAACTTCCTCCGATGAATCTGCCGTCAACGAATATCGACGATTGTTCGTCGGTCAAGTCTTAGTCTGCCTCCCAAGACCACGTTTCAGGGTTATGTGATTTCGCCCAAGCTTGATATCCTGCAGAAGAACAACTCGTTCAGAGTCCTATCGTTGAATTCTTGTGAGCAGCTGTCCACGCAGTCTCGTAGGATGACTGGTCTATACCTGAGTTGATATGCATCTACGGCTGTGTATCGGATGGACATGTGCGTCTGTCCCCCGACCAGCATGACGCTCTCTATCCCTAGCTCTCTGAGGTAGAGGTCTAGGTCGGTTCCATAGAAGCCGCTTAAACGCCTCTTGTGAACCACGTAGTCTTCACTCTTTGGCTTGACCTCGTCTACGATGTCCGCGCCCTGAGTCCCCTCAATTGCGTGAGGTCTACACCAACCCGTCGAGAATATCGCGTCTTTGTCCGTATGGGTACATGTCACATGAACTACAGGCATCTCGTGATGTCTTGCGTATTCTATTGCCTTGACAATGTTCGGCATCTTCGTCCTTAGTCGGTCCGCGTTGAAGGGCTTGTTCCGGTAAATGTGATCCTTGTTCAAATCAATGACCAACAGAGCCTGTCTCATTTTTCAGCACCTCTGTATTCCCTGAGGAAACCATCAAGCGTGGTCTTGCGGGCGAAGATCATCGCATCTAGACCGGACTGGTGATACTCTTTCGTTCTGCTGTAGAGGCAGTCCTCAACGGCGACTACCGAGTATCCTCTCTGAAATGCATCAGCAACCGTATACAACACGCACACATTGGTCGGCCTTCCAGCGAAGAATAGTGTGTCCACGCCCAGCTCCGACAGCAGAATATCCAGATCTGTTCCAAAGAACCCGCTGAAACGCCTCTTCTCAACAATATAGTCGCCTGAAAGAGGCTTCACCTCATCGATCACCTGCTCCCGACCAGATCCCTTGACACAATGTTCTGCTCCTGCGGGGAAGTCCGAGAACTCTGGGTCGTCTGCTCTATGCGCATCGCAGACATAGATCACAGGAATTCCCGCCTTCCTTGCATTTTGTATCAGTAGAGCGATCTTGGGTACAACGGTTTGCTTGAATTCCGGTGGCATTGGGAAAGGCTTCCCTCTTTCAATCATGTCCTTCAGCATGTTGATGACGACGATGGCGGATCTGCTCTTCGCACTAGGCTTCACGCACAACGTCTCCCCGTAGTACACGATTCTTCGTACGACAGCCGCAACTGCCTCCAAGATGTATAAAGATGCTTGGCGGATTCTCAATATCGATCAACAGACCATTCATGTCCGAGTCGATCCCGCAGGCGACAACATCGAAGCGGAACGTTCTCGTCCTGACATAGCTTTTAATTCAGCGATGAGAGTTCGATCTTGTCAGACTTGCATCCATCCCTAGGACACCTCGGCTCTGATGACACTCGCGCTACAGAGCTCCTAGTAAGACTTGGATTGACCAAGAATCAGAGAAGTGTGTATGAGATTCTACTCCACGAGGGCCCCTCTACGATTCCGGATCTCGCCAAGAAATCAGGAATACATCGTGCCAACGCCTACCGGATTGTGAAACATCTGAAGGATTTCGGACTGATTGAACTCATTCTCGGAGACGTGACAAAAGTCAAGTCTGTCGTACTTGACGAAGCCGTGGATATACTCATCGCGAGGCAGGAAGAACAGCTGGACCGGATTAGGAGCTACACGTCTCGCGCGAGTGTGCAGGATCAGGAGCAGATGGCAGACCGCCCTCTAGCAAGTACCGGTCAGCAGCAGATCTTTGCGAGGCTGCTTGTTGGAAGACACGTCTACAGGCAACAGGAAAGGCTGATCGGCCAATCGAGAAAAGAAATCTTGCAGGTCACATCTTCCGATGGGTTTCTCCTCACGCGTAACCTCGGCCTTATAGACGCCATGGGAGACAAGGCGAAGAAAAGTGGAATCGAGGTGAAGATACTCACCGAAATTCGCGAAGTCCCAATCAGTGTGCGTTCTGAGATACCTAAGAGCCTAGAGATCCGTAATCATTCTAACACGCTGACCATGCTGAGGTACTTCATCGCTGACAGGAAGCATCTCATCGTCAAGATGGCTCCTCCTCCGAAGTATGCCGACCAATCTGTGGCTCTATGGTCAAACAGCGCCGATTTGATCCGAGCGCTGTGCAATGAATTCGAAAAACTCTGGTCAGAATCTTCATCGATCTAGAAGATGACAGATTTGCCTACTAGAACGGGGTATCGCTTCCAGCGTAGCATTTGATACCCCTCTTCTCGAAGAGCCCTGCGATGTGGTCGATCTTCTCGGCAGTCGGTGGGTTGGTGTCCTTATAGGCATAGTCCAGACCAAGCTGCTCGTACTTGGACACACCTAGGCGATGGAACGGGAGAAGGTTCACTTCATTCTTCCCTATCTTGTTGAGAAAGGCTGCTGTGGCCAGAACATTGCTGTCGGAATCGTTGAATCCTGGCACTATGGGCATCCTAGGGATCATTCGCGGTGATTTCTCCGACAAGGAAATACGCTTGATGTTCTCCAAGATCAGTTCATTCCCGACGCCTGTTTCTTGCCTGTGCCTGTCAGTGTCCATGTGTTTTATGTCCACGAAGATCCAGTCCAAGTAGTCGAGCGCTCGCATCAGGTTGTTCCAAGGAACCTGAGCACACGTTTCAATCGCGGTGTGAACGTATGCCTCGTGAAGCTCTTTCAGAAGTGCGAGAGTGAACTCTGCTTGCGCGAGGGGTTCCCCTCCGCCCAATGTCACCCCACCTCCGCTACCCCAATAAGCTCGATCACGTCGAACAGTATTCATCAGTTCTTGAACAGTGACGTAGCGCCCGACTACCCTGAGCGCTCCGTTATAGCAGCCATTGGCACAGCCAAAGTGCCGACATCTCGTGCATTTTGACCGATCAAAGGTGGGATATTCGCCAGCCTCATTGACTGATATCGCCATCTCGGGACAGGCCGTTACGCAGCCGTACGTCTCCTTTCTGCATCTTCTCTGACTGTACATCAGTTGCAGTTTCTGTTCTTGGCCCTCGGGGTTGCAGCACCATTTGCAGGTTAGAGGGCATCCCTTCATGAAAACTAGAGTCCTGCAACCCGGCCCATCGTGAACCGAGAAGCCCTGCACGTCAAATATCAGTCCCTTCAAGGATTCTGGTTTCTGCGTCGACGACATTGCTACGCTTTGCACATGAAGTCTGCCCTCCGTTCAGGCGATGGAATTGTGTTGATATACACGATCGTACTTTGTCGAAGAGGAGACGGATAGCAAGGCATGGGTTAGTTCCGGCCGGTTGGTAGGTCAGAACTCCACCCGAACATTTCGCAGGTTTTGGTCGCTAGTTCCGGGTAGGTGATCTCCTTCGCCTTGCACATGCCGAGATGCTCGTCTCTTGGCGAGTAGTGCTTGCAGAACTTGCACTTCTTGGCAGGTGTGCAGTCCTTGCAGGGCGGATCATCAGTCAGTACTGTCTTCTTTGACACTTGGCAGAGTCCCTTGAAAACGTCGACGGGAATGAAGTGCTCGCAGTCGGCACATCGCCTAACGATGACCTGCGCAAGCATCTAGGTCAGCTCCTCGTACTCGGTTCTGGCGATGATCTCATCTTGTATTGGCTTCGGAAGCTCCACCCAGTAGTGAGTGAAACCTGCAACTCTGACGAGCAGGTCCCGATACTTCTCAGGATGCGCTTGAGCCTCTCTTAGCATGTTGGAGTCGACTATGTTGAACTGAATGTGGAAGCCACCCTTCCGCATATAGGAGCGAATCAGTTCCAGGAGTTTCCTGCTGCCTTCCCTTCCCTTGATCGCTGATGGGTGTATCTTGAGGTTCATCTGTGTGCACTGGGAGTTGGAGTGATCGAAGCAAGTCGCGGAATTGAACAAGGCATATGGGCCATTCAGGTCTGTGCCAGGATAGGCGGAAACCGATGCGTCCGCCAACGTAGTGCCATGCAGACGCCCATCAGGAGTCGCTATGTTCACCGCACCCATGGGCCCATGAGTGGATACTGATAGCTGAAGCGCGTACAATGGCTTGGCGAATAGTGACTTGTATTCGCGCACAACAGAGCAGTAGAATTCCTCCCATTCCCTCAAGATGTCATCGGCATATGGCTCATCGTTTCCATATTTCGGTGCGTTCATGCACAGGTGGTGAACCCTGTCCCAACTGTGGGAGAGTCTGACTTGGTCCATCAGCGAGTAGGAGCCGACCTCTTCAGCTTTCTTGAACCCGAAGTTGTGTCGAAGTGCTTCCTTCAGCTCTTCAAGCGTGATCTTCTTGTTGTCGTACACATTGAACTTCAGCGATGCGAGAGAATTCACTAGGTTGATGCCACCACAGATGTTGACGCTGAAGTTCGCATTGTATCGAGAACCCATCATTCCGATCTGCATTCCCTTCTCGAGACAGTCGGGCTTCAGCATGGAGTTCACGACCGAGGGCGTGACCTTCCTCCAGACATCGTGTTGAACGTTGTTGCATCGAATGAGAATGCCTACGACCTCTCTGAAGTATTTCTTGTAGGTCTCCCAGAGCTCGCCGTAGGTCTCGAGCTTTGATCCGTGAGACGGCAGCACTCTTTGACCCGTTCTCTGGTCCAGTCCGTCAAAGAGCACTAGCTCTAGCACTTTCGGAAGGTTGAGAAAGTGGACTCCTACGTCTGTGGCTGGAGCTGCTCCTCCACGTGGGATCACGTACTTCTTTCCGTTCAGCTTGAGCTCAGCCCATGCGCAGGCTGCAGTCTGTAGACAGCCACCTATTGCCACAGCTCTTGCATCGTCCAGTGTCATGCCTTCGGGGCCATAGTTCTTGAGGAGGAATTCCATGGCTACGTTGTTATTGACCCATGCTGGGTACCCAGTGCCTGTCTTGTTGCACTCGACAGCCTTGAGCAGATACTCCTCTGGAAGCCTTTCGTCATAGAGTATCGTCATGGTTGGCTGAGGAGTCTCACAAGTCATTCCAGCTTCGATCATAAGCATCTCAAGTTCGTTTGCTGCACTCTCGCCTTCTCTCGTTAATCCGCCTAGGCTTACGTTGTTGAATGTGCTCCCTGACTGGATTCCCTCTATCACCATCTTTGGACCGAACAGATCAATCTCAGTGAATTTCATTCGAATACATTCGAGCAGTTCCAGAGTCTTTTTTCTGTCGAGTAACCCACTCTCCATGTCCTGCTTCCACCAAGGATACAGAATCTGCCCCAGCCGTCCTGGAGCAAGGCCTGAGAAGTTGTCTTCCGCGAGAACTGCGAGATGGAAGACCCAGGCAAGCTGGAGGGCCTCACGGAAAATCCTAGGCTGCTTTGACGAGACCCACTCGAGTGTACTTGCGATCTCCTCATACTCGTTCTTCTGGTCGAGGTCCGTCTCTGTGCTCGCTAGTCGCCTTGCCTCACTCGCGTAGTTGAGAACCCATGTCTTGATCCCTTCAAGGACAGTAGCCGCCGCCCTGTAGAAGTACAGCCTATCCATGCCGTTGACTCCATCGGTACCAGGATCCCCCGCCACCCGTTCGATCTGTCCATGGCAGTACTGGATCATGCCATCGATGCCTGATTGGAGCGGATGATAGTAGCTGATGACCTCTCTCCCTTGCGGTAGAGTATAACCGGAATCATACATGCACACGAGACTGCGCATGATGGCTTCCTTGGTCTCGTAGTTTGGCACCATCCTTTCGTACTTCAGCGAGAGGTCCTCGACTGACTTCCCGTCCCATGAGGTCGTAACCTCTTTGAGTATGGGGTACTCTTCCTTCCTCAATCCGAATTTTCCCGCAACTGAGATCACGTTGCCTATGGCTTGGGTGACGTTGCCTCCTCCTTTCGCCACCTTCACCACATCTTCGCCAGCAAGTCCGCGTTGCTTCGCTTCCTCGTATCGTTTCCCGGTCTCCAGAATGAAACTCTGGGAGACCCATGGCATCGGGTAGGATCCCCTCAGGTACAATGTCCTTCCCATGACCAAGAGTTCGCCGGGAAATATCGTAGGGGTCAGATGCGAGAAGGCGTGTCGAAGAGCTTCTGCCCTTCGTATGATCGGGATCTCCCCTTCGAGTTGGTTCCATCGTCTCGTGTACCAATAAGGGAATTCAACGCTGGCGGAGGACTTCGTCTCGAAGTAGAGGTCTCGCATCTTTCGAGTTCGGGGGAATGGTTCCTTTCTTACCTCACGACGTTCGATACCTTGGAACTGTGCGGTGCCGTACTTGAATGATAACCGCAGACCCACCTGATCGGGTTTGACGGTGCTCTTCTCCAACCGCTGCGTCCATCCTGCTCAGAGACGTTACGTTAGACATGTCGATGGACGACCGTGCGGTGGTATAAGCATGTGTAGTAAGCGCAATGCGACGATGCAAAAGCTGCAAAGTCCGAACTTTCTTGGCGACAGAGAATGCGTTCAGAGGTGGCCCTGTGGGATCTCACCACTTTTCAGCTCAAATGTAGTTCTTCACGCCTTGATGCATCGCTTTCAAGATCTTCTCTGGCGTAATTGGCAGCGACCTGAATCTTATTCCCAAAGCGTCCTTCAGCGCGTTGGCGATCACTGGAGCAACTGGATGGAGTGACGCTTCGCTTACGCTCTTGGCTCCCACCGCGCTTGGTTCAGTGGTCTCGACTAGTATGGCTTCCGCCTCGGGCATATCTGCGATGGATGGGATCTTGTAGTCCGTCAAGTTCGAATTGACTACCTGCCCCCTAGAGTCGAACTTGACTTCCTCCATGAGAGTGAGTCCAATGCCTTGGGCAATCGCGCCGTAAATCTGACCTTTGGCTCCTGGCCCGTAGATGATCTTGCCCACATCTTGTGCCGCCACATATCTCGTCACAAACACTCGCCCCGTAAGAACATCAACTTCAACCTCAGCGAAATGCGCTCCGAACGGAGGCGGATTGTCGGGAGGTTCGTCCGCTAGGGACACGACCAAGCTCTTGTTCAAGTGGAATCTGACATAGAGACCCAATTCTGAGAGCGTCATCTTCAGCTTGGGATCCTCTCTTGACCGGATCTCTTTGCCTGAGATCTCCAAGGTCTGAGGGTTCCTTTCAACCATCGTGGAGGCGGCTTCGAGAACCTGCGCCTTGATCCTCTCACAGACGGCTTTCACTATGCTTCCGACGACGTATGTACCGCGGCTTGCATGGATAGGCCCCTCGAATACGGTGGTGTCAGTGTCGCCTGTCTGGACATCTATCATGTCCGCGTCTACACCCAGCGTGTCTGCAGCAATGTTCCTGTACACCGTGTGCTGACCACAGCCCATATCGATGGCTGCGGTCACGACCGTGAATCTTCCATCTTCGTTGAACTTGACTGTGGCTCCGCCGTGCTCAATTATTCGTTCGGTTGTGGTCTTGGCGCCTGTGCCGGAACCTCGGATGGTTTGGAAGGCCATACCTCTGCCTCTTCTCCTATTGGGGTCAGAGGATTGCTGCGGTGGCTTGTCCCAACCGAAACGTTTCGCCGCGCTTCTTGCTGCCTCCTCCAGGCCCCAAGATCTCACCACGTAGCCTGTCCGCGGGTTCACGTCACCCAGCTTGAATGAGTTCTTCAACCTGAACTCGATCGGGTCGAATCCCATCTTATGTGCGATATCGTCCATCTGACTCTCGATGCCGAAACTAGCTTGGATGCCGCCATAGCCTCTCATTGCCCCTGGGGAATATGTATTGGTGTAGACAGCATAGGCCTCGAACAAACGGTTTGGAGCATTGTAGGCTGAGTCAAAGTAGAGGCCGCCGACAATTGCCACGCTTGGACCATGAGTCGCATATGCGCCAGTGTTCAGCACGTACTTGCAGTGCCTACCTGTTATGGTTCCGTCCCTCTTCACTCCAGTCCTGAGCGTCATGCGGACATCGTGTCTGGACGTGGTGACGAATACCTCGTCCCTCTTCAGAACAAGCTTGACCGCCTTCTTGGATTTCCTAGACAGGAGAGCGCAGATTGGCTCAACCTCGCTCATCTGCAGTTTGGAGCCGAAAGAGCCGCCTAGGTAGGAGTTGTGCACGTTTATCTTCGATACGGGAACGGCGAGCGCTTCTGAGAGCCTCTCTCTAAGAAGGAAAATGCTCTGTGTTGAAGACCACACGTTCAGCTTTCCTTTCTCGTCCCAGTATGACACGCAGCAGTGCGGTTCGAACGGCACTTGGTTCTGTCTCTGCGTCTGGTATTCGTCTACGAAGACCTCATCGGCCATCTTGAAGCCTTTTTCGATGTCCCCGGTGCTGATTGTCATCGGGTTTCCGTCTTTGGCTCCCCATGCCTCTGCGACATTGTAGTGCAGTTCAGTCCTGACCTTTGGAGCTCCTGGTTCCATGGCCTTAAGAGGATCCAATACGTAGGGCAGATCCTCATACTCGACGCATATCTTGCTAACGGCTTCCTCTGCCGTCTCCACGCTTGTAGCTGCGACCGCCGCCACGGGTTCGCCCACATAGCAAACCTCTCTTCGCATTATCGACTTGTCTCTCGGTACCATGTCTGCTTTGGGGTATGGCGCGTTGAAAATTGGACTGTATCGTGTGTTCGGCGCATCTTCGTAGGTAACTACGTTCTTGACTCCGGTAAGGTTGAGAGCGTCTGAAGCATCAATCGACCTAACTCTCGCGTGGGGTCTGTCGCTTCGAAGAATTGCCGCATAAAGCATACCTGAAAGTTGCATGTCTGCCGTGAATGTGAGTCGACCTGTGACTTTCTGGACTGCTTCAACTCGAGACAAGGCGCGTCCACTTCGTCGTCATCGACTATAAGAGAATTTACAGTACCTGATCACTGGTCGCATCGAATCAAAGGCTTAATAGCGCCCACAAAACCCCTCACGCTGCATGAGAGCCACCGTACCAGCGTTCGACTACTACGCTCCAGACACGATTCCAGAATTGCTGAACCTACTAGGAAGACTTGATTCGCCCAGTCTTATCGCGGGGGGCACGGATTTCATTCCAGCAGCGAGACTGAAGGGATTCAGACCTGCGAACGTCGTCTCCTTGAGAAACCTTGGAAAGGAACTGAGCTACGTAACGATCAAGGACGGATTAGTTAGAATCGGGGCTCTGACCAAGATCATCGACGCACAGAGATCAGAGTTGGTTTGCACAAGAGCACCTTGCCTCCATGAGGCTCTCTCACAGATCGGATCAGTCCAGATAAGGAATCGAGCTACAATCGGAGGAAACCTATGCAACGCAAGTCCTGCGGCCGACTCAGCTCCCCCTCTTCTCGTGTTGAACGCTTCAGTTGAGACAATCCGGCAAGGAACGGGCAGGACAATCCCCTTGAAGGATTTCTTTCTAGGTCCGGGAAAGACAGCGCTAGAAAAGGCTGAGGTGCTGAAGGAAGTTGCATTCCGCCCTCAAGAGGGCGGCTCATCATTCGAGAAACTCGGTCGAACGAACGGAGAGGACATATCCGTTGCTTCTGCGGCTGTCCTGCTAAAGATCTCGGGATCCAAGATCTCTGAAGGGCGAATAGCTCTCGGCAGCGTCGCTCCCATGCCCATGAGAGCGCTTCAAGCTGAGAAGATGTTGAGTGGAAAGGAACCTAGTGCAGCCCTTCTTGACTCGGTGGCTTCAATGGCTTCGGACGAAGCCGTCCCCGTAACTGATGTGAGAGCCACAGCAGAATACAGAAAGAGCGCGGTGAAAGCGCTTGTCAGGTCTGCTTTCGCCCGAGCGCTTGAGAGAGCTCGCGGTGGTTGACATGAACGTCCAGATGAGCGTCAATGGCGATTCGATCTCCTTAGATGTGCCACCGAACGAGGTTCTGCTTGACACCCTTAGAACGAGACTAGGACTCACTGGAAGCAAAGATGTCTGCAGGACAGGAGACTGTGGTGCGTGCACGGTTCTCTTGGACGGGAGAGCGGTGAATTCATGCTTGGTGTTCACTGCAGAGGTAGACGGATCTGATGTTCTCACGATTGAAGGGCTTGTGGAGGATGACAAGCTTCACCCGATTCAGGAGGCGTTCATCGAAGAGGACGCCGCCCATTGCGGCTACTGCACGCCTGGCATGATCCTGTCCGCCTACGCACTGCTGAAAGAGAAACCTAAGCCGAGCCGCGAAGACGTACAGGAGGCTCTGGCGGGAAACCTATGCAGGTGCGGCACCTACTATGCCGCGACTAACGCAGTCCTCAAGGCAAGTCAGAAGTTGAGAGAGATCCAGTCGAGCTAACGTGCGGCGAGCACGTCCTGAGGGAATTCATGCAACAGAGGCTCTCTAGTCACAGCACGCCTAGAAGTTGAAGCGTCTGCTCGAAGAATGATGAGGCTTTATTTGCAGCCTCCGTAGGCCAGACTCTGATTCGAAGCAGAAGGGGAATGCCTCAACTGATCGACCTTGTTCTGAAGAATGGAGAACTCGTAACTCCCTTTGGCGTAGTTCATGGCGGGGTTGGTATTGAAGAAGGCAAGATAACAGCAGTTGCGAAGGACGCGCATCTGCCCACCGCCAGCGATGTGATAGATCTCAAGGGAAAACTCGTTCTTCCCGGAGCCATAGATATTCACACACATCCCGGAGGAAAACATGCGTTAGGCGACGACTTCAGAACGGAGACACCTGGCGCCCTGCTTGGTGGCGTCACAACTATCGGTGGCATAGTCCGAGCCCCTAGGATGGGCCAACCTTTCAAAGAGGATACAGACCCCGCTGATGTCGTGTCTTGGTTTGATGCCTTCGAATCGGGTAGGACAGCAGCGGAGCAGAACTCGAGCTGCGATTTCCTCTTCATCTTCACCCTCAACTCGATGCAACACGCCGAAGAGATACCTGACTACGTTGAGAAGCTCGGTGTTTCTGCCTTCAAGTATCATGGGAACTTGAAGAACGTGGCAGATCATCCGATGGGAGCAAGATGGGCTCGACGAATGGCGCTCCCGGTGTCCTACGATGATCGCCTAGCTTTCCGGGCATTGGAGAACGTCGCGAAGACTAACAAAGCCGTTCTGCTGATTCACTGCGAAAACACTGAGATCTCCAGACTGTTTGCCGAACGCGTGAAGGCATCCGGGAGAACTGACCCTGAGGCGTGGAGCGAAACCCTGCCTGGATTCCTTGAAGCCGAACATGTGCAAAGATACTCGTTTCTGTCGAGGATTGTGGGGTCACGAATTCACATTGTCCACTTGACATCGAAGGAAGGTCTCGAGCAAGTCGTGGCCGCAAGAAGAGATGGAGCCAGACTGACTGTTGAGGTCTGCCCGCAATATCTAATGATTGATCCGGCTCGGGCAGGCTATCTCGGCAAGCTGAACCCACCTCTACGGCACGAGTCGGACAGAGAGGCACTGTGGGCAGGAATAGTGGATGGCTGCATTGATTCGATAGGTACAGATCACGTGGTCAGCAGCAAGTATGAGAAGTTGGTTTGGGGAGATGGATCCTCAGGCGGAGACCCAGCTTCGAACATATGGTACACTGGCTCCGGCAGCACAGGCAGTCAGACCATGCTGATCACGATGTTTTGGGAAGGATTCCGAAGGAGAGGCCTGTCGCTCGAGAGGTTGGCTGAGCTGGTCTCCACGAACCCAGCTAAGATAGTTGGCTTGTTCCCGGAGAAGGGAACGATCAGTGTCGGCTCCGACGCAGACCTAGCCATTATAGACCAAGATAGAGAGGGCAAGATCACCACCGATTGGTTGCGTTCATACGGCGACTTCACTCTGTTCGAGAACATGAAGGGCAAGGGATGGCCGAGCATGACGCTGCTCAGGGGAAAGGTCGTGATGTCAGATGATAACCTTCAGGTAGGGCCCGGATTCGGTAGGTTTGTGAAGTGTCTATGATCACTCTCGTGAAGAACGCCGTTGTGTACACAAACGATCCCAGCGCAGGCGTCATATGGGATGGCTGTGTGGCCATTGACGGATCCCGGATAGTTGATGTTGGAAAGACCGATGACCTAGCTCCGGAGTATCGCTCGGCGGATCTCGTGATAGATGGAAAACGAAGGCTCGTGATGCCGGGCTTTATTGACACTCACATGCACTTAGACGCAGCCTACCTGAGAGGACTCATTCCTCCAAAGTGGATGGGTTGGCTCAGAGAGTACTTCGCATGGTACTTTGACCTCATCGACGAGGAGGACTTCTACTACTCTGCGATGTTCAGCATCGGCACCCGACTTCTGACTGGGACAACCACGATTGTGGATTCTGGTCCGCTCCCAGGTTTTGAGAAGAAAGCTGTAGATGCCGTGGAGAAGAGCGGCGTGAGGGCAAACCTGAACCGGATAACAATGGACGTGTACGATCAGGCGTTAGGTGAAGGAGGTTTCTCTCCGAAGCATAGAGAGAGCACAGAGAAAGCGATCAGGAACGGCCGCGACTTCGTCAAGGCATACAATGGTTACTTGGATCGAGTCAGGGCAGGACTCTGCCTGATGCAAGTCCCAACAAGCACTGAAGAGTTGGGAAAGGAAGCGAGAAGAATCGTGGACGAACTGGATGGAACGCTGCATACTCATGCAGGAGTTCACGGCGAACTTCTGGAGAAGACCGTGAAACTTCACGACGTTCGGGACATAGAGTATCTCGACAAGATAGGCGTGCTCTGCAAACGATTGACAGCTGCTCACATGGGTTGGCTCTCAGAGAACGAGATGCAGCTGGTTGCCTCTAGAGGAGCAAACGTTTCCCATTGTCCCACCTCGACCACAATCAACGGCAAAGGCATCCTCTCCAAAGGCAACATAGTCAGAATGTACAAGATGGGAGTGAACATCGCCCTCGGAACAGATGAGCTCGACACAACCGATCTCCTGAGGGTGATGTTTGCCGTCCTGATTCATAGAGACGTGTGGATGGACTCCTCACTGTTTCCTTTTGAGAAGATCGTTGAGATGGCAACAATCAATGGTGCTGAGGCGATGGGAATGAGAAATGACCTCGGCACGATAACGAAGGGCAAGCTGGCTGACTTGGTTCTCTTTGACCTGAACAATGTTGACTGGATCCCCATGTACGAGTGCTCATTGTTGCCGAACCTAGTGACGGCGGCTTCAGGATCATCTGTGCACACAGTCATCGTTCACGGGAAGGTTGTCGTCGAGGACAGGAAAATCAAGACCTTCGATATGAAGGAGGTCGCTAATCAAGTCCAACGGCGCGCTGGCAGATACATAGAGTCTGCTGTTGAGAAGAATATGCAGGGTGCACGCGCTTCAAGATCTGTGATAGACACTAGGCAGTAACTGTCGGCGCAACGTCACACGTAAGCGCACAGATCCTCTCGCGGATCTGTATTGTCTCTCAACCGAAAACCTGCGAGTGACAGCAGACCCATATCTTTTCCTTGCGCAGCCGTACTGGGCGGGATCAGAGCTGTACTCGCAGATTGGTTGGCATCAGGCCTTGCTCGGGAACTAGAAATGACTAGGACTCCGAGCGGAAAGAGGGCTACTGTCGAGGCTCTATTGGAACGTCGCAGAAGCCCCGATTCATCACAGCACGTACGAAGCATTCCAAAGCCGCGCGAGCGTCGTCAGGTGAGCTCTGATCGAACCCGGAAGAAACTCGTGGAGCAAGTGCGAAGTGATCGGCGCCTTCGCACATATTTCGAACAAGCCAGCGACCTCTTCTTCGCTCTCGACCGCTCAAACAGAATAGTCGCCGTGAATCCGGCAACATGCAAGGCGACGGGATATACCATCAAGGACCTGATCGGCCGCAATCCAGTGGACTTCGTGGTTCCCAAAGCTCGAACCACTGTCGAGAACGAGTTGCAGAGGATCTCTCGTGGGCAGCGCGTGAAGCGACTTGAGTTGGAGATCCAGACCAAGACTGGAGGCAGAATCAACCTTGAGATTCGCGGCGGACTCCTCCATGAGGGCAGACGGCAGATTGGAAGCTTCTATGTTGCGCGTGACATGACTAGGCGTAAGCAGACTGATCGGGTTTTACGAGAACGCGAAGAGAGGTTTCGGAGCCTAGTCCAAGAGACCGCTGCACCGATCGCGCTTACAGACACGGAAGGCAAGTTCACCTATGTGAATCAAGCATTCGCCAAGATGCTGGGGTATTCAGTTCTCGAACTGTTGGGTCTCCAGTTCAAGAGCTTCCTGCACACTGAGGATGCGACAAGAGTGATGGAACTCTTCCTTCGAGCTGCTTCTTCAACAAGAGAGACCGGAGATCTGGAGTTCAGAGCGATACACAAAGACGGGCGTGTTCTTCACCTCTATTCAAAGCCGACAAGACTCAGAGTGGAGGGCAAGACCGTGGGCTTCCAAGCGATCATTCTAGATATCACTGAACGTAAGCGGGTTGAGCACTCTCTCGCATGCAGGTACGATTTTGAAAGGACCATTGCCACGATCTCGTCCAGATTTGTGGGCGCATCCGACATCGATGAGTCCATCAAGGAATCTTTGCGTGACATGGGCAGGCTTAGTGGAGCTGGTCGCGTCTACGTCTTCATGCTTTCCGAAGACGGAAACAAGATGAGCAACACGCATGAGTGGTGTGCGGACGGAGTGAGTCCGCAGATCGAGAATCTTCAGAATCTACCCTGTGAGACGTTCTCGTGGTGGATGACAAGACTTCGCAAGGGTGAAGTCATACACGTCGAGGATGTCTCAAAGCTACCTCTCGAGGCAGCAGCTGAGAAAAGTGTTCTGGAGAGCCAAGACGTCAAATCGCTCCTGGTACTACCCGTCGGGGTAGGTGGAGAGCTGGCCGGATTCATAGGTTTTGACAACATTGTTGGGGCCAGAAGGTGGAGTGAGGATGACTACTCGCTTCTCCGGTTTTCATCTGGAATTCTCGGAAACGCCCTAGAGCGTAAGCTCATGAGTGACAGACTGCACTCACGAGCTGAAGAGTTGAGCGCTCTTCAAGCGACCGTCCTCGAGATCACGCGCCGACACGATCTACCGTCATTGCTTCAAGCGATCGTCGAACGAGCAGCTCGGTTGCTTGACGCGCCTAGTGGGGGGATGTATCTATGCGATCCCAAGAAACGCGAGGTTCGCTGCGTTGTCAGCTACATGACCCCTCGTGACTACATTGGAACTGTGCTGAAGTACGGAGAGGGGGCAGCAGGGATTGTGGCCGAAGCCGGAGAACCATTGATCATCGACGACTATCGCACTTGGTCCGGTCGAGCCATCGCCTACGAGGAAGAGCACCCCTTCCGAGCCGTCCTCACAGTGCCCATGATCTGGCAGAGCCAAGTCACCGGAGTGATCCACGTACTCGACTACTCTGAGTCACAGCACTTCACGCAATCAGACTTGGAGTTGTTGAGTCTGTTTGCCAATCACGCTGCCATTGCTGTCGAGAATGCGCGACTCCTTGAGCAGAGACAACGTCACGCTCAGGAACTGAGAGCCTACTCATCAAACTTGGAGCAAGTCGTTGCAGAAAGAACCCTTGAACTATCAGAGAGCGAACGAAGATTCAGGGAATTGGCTGACCTTCTGCCGCAGATCGTGTTTGAGATTGATACCGAGGGCAATATCGCCTTCGTGAACCGCATCGCCTCTGAGGCTACCGGCTATACTGAGAAGGAACTCCACGAGGGATCGAACGCATTCATGATGTTTCCATCGGAACATCATGAAAGGGCCAGAGAGAATATTCGTAAGCTGTTAAGGGGAGAGAAGGTGAGCGGCAGCGAATACACGATCAAGAGAAAGAACGGCAGCACATTCCCAGTAATCGTGCACGCTGCACCCATTCTACGCGAAGGCAAGGCTGTCGGCCTGAGAGGAATTGTCATGGACATTACCGACCGCAAACGTATGGAAGAGGCACTCCTCAAGTCTGAACGCCTCGCCGCGATCGGCACAACAGCAGCCATGGTGGGTCACGACCTCAGGAATCCACTTCAAGGGATCGCGAGCGCAGCGTACCTACTCAAGACGAGACTGGGCGCAAGGAACGGTGAACAGATCACGGAATCTCTAAGGGTCATTGACGACTGCATCGAGTATTCTGATAAGGTCATCACCGACCTCCTGGAATACTCTGCAGAGATACACCTGCATCTTGCCCTGACCAGTCCCAAGTCAATGGTACAGCAATCACTACCTCTCGTCCAAGTTCCATCGAACGTGCAGATAGATGACTCGAGCAAGCCTTCCCCCAAACTGGTGGCTGATCGAGAGAAGATCCGAAGAGCGCTTCTCAATATCATCAAGAATGCCATAGAAGCAATGCCCGAAGGCGGATCGCTCGCGATATCAAGCAGAGAGGCAGACGGACAAGTAGAGATATCGTTCGCTGACACGGGAATCGGCATGACGAATGAGACCCTAGCGAAGCTTTGGACACCGCTATTCACAACAAAGGCGAAAGGAATGGGATTCGGACTCGCGATCAGCAAGCGCATAGTGGAAGCGCACGGTGGCTCGATTCATGCGAAAAGTACATTCGGAGAGGGATCGACGTTCACCGTGAGAATTCCCATCATATCACAAGAGCTGCGCAGGATGGAGTTCTCTGCCAATCAGTGAACAAGGGGCAGCGCGCATCCTGCAAGTCCTTTTCAGCCGCTTTGGTTTCCTTCTGAATCATCTCCCGAGAGATTCTGGATCTGAACAGCTTTCTTTGCTCCAGCAGCTTGGCAAGCTCCGAGCTCATTCTGCCTGCCACAGTGTGATCCCCCTTTCGATGTTCTCATAGAGAGCCCTGTCGTTTCTCTTGAGCCTGACAAATTCGTTCGCGTCAACGATTACAGGAGCAATCTTCCTCTCGCTTTTCCTGTTGGATCCGCTGATCTCGCTCCTGACTGGCCCCTTGTCCGAAGTGAGAACGAAGAGGTCTATGTCGCTTTCCTTCACATCGGATCCTTGGGCTGACCTTCCGAACAGGAGTATCCTTCTGGAATGGTGCCTTGCCGCTTGGAGCAAGGGCTTCAAAGAGTAGACATTCAGCAGCGCCTTGAACTGCCTGACGACCGGGTCCCCAGCGTTCAGCTTGTAGAACACCATCCTGCCCCTCCTTTGTCCGGCAAGCATATCCAGATCAGCCAGTAGCTTGAGTATCCTGTTCGCAGAGCCCACGCTCACCTTGGCGCTTCTTGCCACCTCCCTCTGATGGTGCTCTCGCATGGGATCAGACAGGAAGAGCTCCAAGACTGACATGAGCGTCGGAGTGATGAATTCTAATTTTTTGAACATATGTTCAATATTCTGCAATCATGAGTATTGTGTTTGAAGCGGCAATGCGCTATCCGTAGCCCACAGCTTTCACGGCTTTCTTAAGGAACTCTTGGAACCCGCCTAGGAACTTGTAGAAATCTCCCTCGTCCATGTCGGACAGCAGCAATTCCTTCTCGGTCCCCCAGTCGAACAGCTTCCCAGACTTCAGCAAGGCGACCTTCTGCTTCAGATGCTGCCTGTACTTTGCATAGAGCCTCAGCGAGAAATCTATCTTGCCGATTATGCATTTCTCCTCGTCTTCTGGCCTGAGGCCGAACCGTTTCCATATCAAGTAGACATCAAGGAAATCCCGTGCCTTGGTTCCTTCGCGTGTAAGAAGCGCGCGCACCTTCTCACACAGTGTCTCGCGGATGTCGTACACGCTGAAAGCTATCCTCTTGGCATACTCGGCTGTCTCTTCGGGAAACAGGCCTTCAAGCTCTTCGTGCTTGCCTGTCAGCAGTCCGCTGAGCTCCCCTTTCTTCGGAGAGAAGCACATGGTCTCGACGAAATTAATCTGCACCTTCGGGAACGTCCGCCTTTTCAGTATCTCGGAATCGTACCATATCTTGAGCGTGCAGGTCTTGTCATTGCCGCCGAGTTCGACATAGTCCCTGTTGCTCTTTACGCACTTGAAATCAAGGCCTCTCTTCTCGGCGACGGCTTCGAAAACGTCTCCGGTCTTGTTGATGACATCCGACAGGTACTTTCTGATTTGCTTCTGCGACTTGCCTTCGAAGACACTCTGGTCTTTCCATGTGAAATCGATGTCCTCCGAGAATCGCAGGTAGCCGAAGTAGCACTTGATTAGGCACGTCCCACCTTTGAACAGGAAGTTATCGGAAAAGAAACTCTCCTGTGATAGGTCCGTCAGCATCTGATGAAGGATGAGGTCTTTCTCGACCAAGTCCCTTCTCTTGATGTCTAGGACTCTTGCGACCTCGTTTACAAAATCGGCTCTCATTTGGCCACTCTCTCAGCAATCTCCGCCACGGTATTAGGATACTTCCTCGCATACGACCTCATCTTCTTCGCCACATTCTTCGCCCAACCGGACACGTCAGCCGCAATCTTGTCTTCGGGTACGCCGTTGTATCTCCATATGTAGATGAAGTCGAGAATCGTTTTTTCTGGATCAGAATACCTTACGCCGTTCTCCCCTTTCCTTATTCCAAAGTCAAGGAGCGATGGCGAGAGCCTTGAGAACTTGAACTTGTACCCTGCGATCTTGAACGGGTTCGCTCGGAACAGCTTGTCGCTTATCACGTCTTCCACTGCAAACGCCTCGTGGGTCATGTTGTTGAGCTTGAGCGCCGTGTGCAGGCCAAAGTACCAGTTGCTGACACCTTTCAGCTCAAGGCCTCTGGCGACGAGTTCGAGATGATTGTATCTGGGCCTCGCCAGCTCCAGCTCTTCAAGTGACTTGACATAGAATATCCCCCTGAGGATTCTGACCAGGTATCCCCGCGGAACAAGATGCCTGATCGCAATGTCGTAATCCAGCTTCAATGACTTGCAATATGCCCTCAGCTCCTCTGACGTGGCGAATTCCTTATTTTCCATGCGGAGCTTTCTGAGCAACATGTCCGTTTTCATTCATATCACAACCTCACAGATTTGTGATATTATGATATATATCATATCGTAACTTAAAGCTTCAGTCGAGCCGCTTTTCGCGAGGCACAGGTTCGCACAGTGAGATGAGGAAATGGCGCTCGATATCATCAGGTGTACAGTTGGAGCTTTCACCGCACTTCCGAGAACACCCGACTTCGCACCACATAACAGTCTGTCGAGATATCTTCTGCATAGGACAGCGCTAATCTTGCCTCGTGCTCTGTGAAGATGGAGGTCACTCCAAGCTTCTCGTCGCCGTAGAACGACTTCTCTCGCCAAACCCCCAGGGTCCGATTCCTGTGGACTATCTGAGCGACCTTCTGAGCCGAGAAGTCGTATTTCTTTAGAGAGCTGTGCATGTCGTAAATCTCTTGGCTGATCTCGTGCTTCTGCGGATACTCCTCGCCGATCAACTTGAACATGGTCTTGAGAAACAGCTCGAAGGCTTCCTGCGAGCGCCTCACGCACAGGTCGTACTCGAACTTCTTGACATGCTCTCTGGCTTCGTCAAGTATCGATGTTGCTTTGCTGTAGAACTTGTCAATCTCCCAATACTGTTCCTTGCTTATCAAGAGCGCTCCTCAGCCGGCTCATGGTTGACCCGCGATGAACAATGCATAGATCAAGCACTCGAATATCTGATCGTATGACTTGACAAGAACGTCTTGCACTCGAATGTTGTGGCCGCCATAGTTCCGCAAGTGCCAAGCCAAGAGCAGGTAGCGAAGCTCTTGCTTCAATGGCTGACCTGCGTAGGTGATGTTGCTAGTTAGCAAGGCCGGAACTGTAGTCTTTGGATCGGGCCCGATGGCGACGCCACCCAACTTCCCGAGAAACTGCTCCCATGCTTCGTTTTTCGCGACCCATGTCCTCCATGTCTTGTTTGCCGCAAGGTCCAAGATTCCATTTGTGATGTAGTACTTGTCTTTCCCTTGACCGAACCTGTGCTGAAGCAACTCTTCAATTATGAGGCACATGTTGAAGATTGAATCAAGATTCTTGATCTTGGTGAAATCGTTGTCGAAGAATTGAGATACTTGCTGAAAGCGATTTCGCTGAATGTGCACATACATGTTGTAGACAAAGAAGAATACGAGCTTCTCAAGATCGGGCTTGTCCAAGAAGTTGGTCTGGAAGTCAGCCAGAGTGTAAGGCGAATTGGTCGCTTGAGAGAACGATGTGGCGTAGTTGCTGATTGCTTCTCGAATGCGTCGGACGACAGGCTTGTAGAGCACGTTCGCCGGATTGTCAACGATTGTGGCAGTCATGTAGGCAGGAGCTTGCTTGTAGCGGTCTGGCTGGCCCACAGCTTGATACGAAGACTTGTCCTCTTCCACGGCATTGTAGATGAATAGAAAGGCAGTCTCAATGTCGCCCTGGTAGATCAGGCTCTCTCCAAGAAAGAAGAATGGAGTGCCCTTGTGAATCTGGGTGGAGTGGCTCTTCTCCCACTCAAGCGTCCATCGAATAAGCTGCACCCACGTATGCGAGGCTGCCCCTTGAAATCCGAAACTCGAAAGATAGCGATAGAGCGGTGTGAAAGACTCGAAAAAGCGGTCGGCGGCGGACACCGCGACAAATGTGTTTAGACCCTGACGAACGAGATCCTCTATGGCGTCGAAAACTTGGTTAGCTAATTGGTGGAGTTCATCGGGAAGAACTGGAGCTCTACCAATCGAAGGCATCGAGGTAAGTTGGAAAACTATGGTTCGGATATCCGTCCCGTTTGCTAGAATCCGCTCAGCCTTGCCGTCATTATCGTTGAATGCGATTGCAATGTTCCCAGACGAGAATGTCCCCATAACACTCGAAACATATTTGGCTGCTTGAGCTTAAATCACTGTCCAGCTACTTCTTGTTCTGCCTCTTCACTGCCTCCCATCCTTTCCTGACAATCTCCTCGTACACGTTCGACTGCTTCGGAATCCTTCCTCCAGAATCAGCGGCCTTCTTGACCAGCTGCCTGACGTAGCCGTCCATCTCTCCAGTCAGTTTTTGGCGGGTCCGGAGGGAATTGAACCCTCGACCTTCGGGTATCCCTCAGCGGTTAAGAGCTTCAGCCTTGCTCCTGCGAGACCGCTGCTCTACCTTTCGAGGGCAGATCAACCTGCCTGCCTGAGCTACGGACCCTCCGAGATTTCGCACATGACTGGGAAGTCTACTTAAGTTTTCATCAATCGAATCGACGCGGATAGATGGCGTCGCAGGAAGGTCTCTGTCTCCTGCGAGGTCGTTCGTCTCCAGATCTATCAAGAACTCAAGCGTCGACGTGAGAATAGGACGTACACGCCAAGCACGAGCCAGTATCCTACGTAGACGATGACCCGCATCCATTCAGGGTTGCCATCATACCCGACCAGCGCCGCGAGCACAGATCCCACCGCGCCTTTCTCATGCAACAGAGGATAGGTTCCATCCTGATTCTTCAGCGGATTGATGTCAAACGCGTGCTGTCCCAGTATTCCGAGTTCGATACCGGAGTGCTCAGCGGCCTCCAAGAGCTCATGTGCGGCGTAACCAGACAACCCAGCTGCGAAGACTATGAGGAGTACACTCGTAACTTGGAAGAATCTCGGAGTATCGAGTCGATAGATTCCACGCATCAGAAATGCCGCCAAGATGATCACTGTCAGGGACGCGATCGCGGCGCCAACTAATGTGCCATACCAGTCAGCGATGGCGAGTGCGGTGAGGAACAGAACAGTTTCGAGACCCTCTCTGAACACCGCAACGAAAGATAGGGCAACTATTCCGAGCATCTGCCCAGTAGTCACAGCTACCTCGACCCTATGTTCCAATTCCGTCCTCATGGTCCGCGCACGTCTAGTCATCCACAGGATCATGTACGTCAAGACGAGCGCAGCGATCAAAGAGGCGATCCCTTCAAAGATCTCGGCCGAGACACCAGACAGCCCGCCATAGAACCCGAATACAACGACGCCCAGCAGAACACTGACTCCCACAGCAGCAACCGCACCCGAGTACAGGTGTCGGTTCAGGCTCGCTTTTCCAACTCTTCTCAGATATGATGCTGCGATGGCAATGACTAAAGCAGCTTCCAGCGCCTCTCGAAACGTGAGAATGAAGCTCGGAATCAGGCTGCTGGACAAGGGACTCGATCTCCGTGAGGCAACGCCGATCCCTCTCCGATGTGTAAGCATACTGCTTTGCACTTCGAAAAACATCCGAACACTCGTTTTGGGCCTACCGCATTCAGGGTTATGCTGGTTCCTGCCGAAGATCCTCGATCATCAGTCTGGAATCCACACGACTGTCTTTGCCTGCGTTCGGATTAGGCGGAGTGTGACGTGGGGCGTTGGATCCAGTAGTGATGAGCCCCTGTCTCCTGCAAATCGTTTGATTTTCCTCGGTGCGTTCACGATTTTGGGCGTCGATTCGATCGAATTCTTATCAGGCACTTCGACCCTATACTTGGCAGGATAGTCTATGTCGGTTCGAGTTGCACACGCCATTGTGAGCGAATGTCTGAGAATTCGACCTGACGACGTCGTTACCGTGAATACTTGGCCACACACGATCGAGCTTTCCGATACGATACTTGATGAGTGCTTCCGGATTGGCGCTGACGCTATGGCCATCCTCGAAACAGATCGAAGCTACTACTCACAGCTCGAGTTGCTCTCCGAAGAGAATCTGAAGGTCACCTCGAAGCACTGCCTAGGTCTTGCCGAATATACTACCGTCAATATCTTCATCGGGGGCCCGGCGAATCCTCTTCGGATGAGGAAGGTTCCTCCGGAGAAGTTCGCTGCTTCCTTCGAGGGGGAGAAGGCCCACTTCGACAAGAGTCGAGAGAAGAAGATACGAGGTGCATATCTGGCGCATGGAGCAGTCACTCCGGAGAGGGCTCGGACGTATGGCTTCAACTTCCAGCGATGGAAGCGGATGATCGATTCCGCGACGGCGGTTCGGTACGATGACATGAGCATCTTGGGCAGGCGCGTTGCCTCGAACCTTGAGCGCGCAAGAGAAGTTCGAGTGAGATCACGAATAGGCACTGACCTCAAGTTCTCCATACTAGGACGACAGACTCAGATCAATGATGGAGTCATAGATGACGACGACCTCAAACGCGGCCTGTTCTTCACAACTCTCCCGACAGGATCGGTTGCCGTGTCTGTTGTCGAGGACAGTGCTTCAGGGAAGGTGACATTCGACCTACCCGTCCCACAGGTTGGGAAGCTGGTTCATGGGCTCCAGTGGGTGTTCGAGAATGGACGAGTTACAGCCTTCAACGCGCAGAAGAATCTTGACGCGGTCAAGCCGATATTTGATCGAGGACACGGAGCCAAGGACAAGATCGGGAGCCTCACGATCGGACTCAATCCACGAATAAGGACAGGGTTTCTGACGGACGGATTCGCAAAGGGCGCTGTCACCATCGGAATAGGATCGAACGTAGACTTGGGCGGGAAGAACGACAGCGACTACGCCTTTCAGGGAACTCTCAGCCAAGCAACCATCGAACTTGACGGCAGGACAATCGTAGAGAACGGAAGAATAGTGGTCTGACCGTTAGGTCACGAATATTACCATCCCCCCCACTAGCTCTGCCGCGAAGATGAGATGGGAGAGCTACTACTGATCGGCATGGGCCTGCACGACGAGAACGGACTGACACTGCGGGGCCTTGACGCAGCCAGGAACGCAGATGTGGTCTACGCGGAGTTCTACACGAGTATCATGCCAGGGCTTTCCCTAGATCGGCTGCAGCGCTTGGTCGGAAAAGAAATCAGGGTTCTCAAGAGGAATGACCTCGAGGAAGACGCAGACCGCACCATACTCTCAAGAGCCAAGCAATCACGTGTCGCCCTTCTCACACCAGGCGACCCGATGTCAGCAACCACACACCTGACAATTCTCCTTGAAGCCAAGAAGATTGGGATTCCAGTGAGACTCGTACACTCGGCGTCGATTGTCACTGCGGCAGCAGGTGTCACGGGTCTCGAAGTGTACAAGTTTGGCAGGACAATCACAATCCCTTCGCCCAGAACGAATCCTAATCCAGAATCGGTCTATGAGTACTTGGAAGCTAACAGGAGAATCGGTCTTCACACTCTCGGGCTTCTCGATATTGACGATCCACAACTCACTATCCCTGAAGCTATCAGTGTCCTAGTCAGGTTGGAGGGCACGAAGAAAGCCGGCGTTCTGGCCGAGGAAACCCTCACCATCGCACTTGCCCGAGTGGAATCACCTGATTGTATCGTGAGAGTGGATACGGCGGGAAACCTAATGAAGTCCGAATTTGGCGGACCTCCTTTCTCCATTATCGTACCAAGCAAGTTACACTTCATGGAAGCAGAATCGCTCAGAGTGTTGGCAGGAGCCCCGCCTCAGCTGTTGGAGGCTTGGAGATGAGCGAAGATCCTAGAGAACGAGCGCGAGCATACTTGGCTGCTATTGAGTTCGCGCTCAAAACCGCCGAGAACATCAATGAGCCACGGACTGCCCGCATCATCGACTATGTCAAGAGATACGTTGCGGACAGCAAATATTATCTTAAGGTAGGGAAACCGACGACTGCTCTTGCATCAGTCGCATACGCCGAGGGCCTTCTCGACTCATTGAGCATCCTTGGCATCGCAAGCATGAAGAGTCCGACGCACTGAAATGCATGAATTTGACAACCAATATTCCGACGAAGAACCTGCGAACAGCGATAAAGACGTGCGTGAGAACGACATGAGTAAAGGGAACGAGAAGAAGCTCCTCAGATCCATCTACCTCCTCCAACTTCGAAGACAATTCTTCACGAAGAGAGAACTAGTCGAGAAGACAGGCATTGAAGCCGAGACGATCGAAGATACGTTGACTGGGCTCACAGGATCAGGAGCGCTTGAACGAAAGAACACTGACGAATACTCTCTGCTCCCGGCTGGAAGATCGATGTTGAGGATAGTGCTGGCGGGAGGAGTCTATGATATACTCCACCTCGGGCATCTCACAGCTCTCGCGGAAGCGAAAAACTATGGCGACGTTCTCATCGTTGTCGTGGCGACTGACGTGACAGCAGAGACATTGAAGGGACGCAGACCCGTCTTCCCTGAGGAGGATAGACGAGCACTTGTGGATTCGCTGAAACCTGTTGACGCAGCCATCCTTGGATACGAAGATGTCGGGATGGGCTACGAACAAGTCATTGACGATGTCAAACCTGACATCATTGCGCTCGGGTATGATCAAGACTCGCTTGCACGGACGATTACCGAGCTGGTCAAGAGAAGGAATCTGAAGATTCAGATAGTCCGACTGTCGAAGTTCGACAAGGAGAAGTACTTGAGCTCCTCTGAGATTAAGCAAGTCTTCCTCAGAGAGTCGAAGTGATAACTCGCGCCCTCACGATGTCGCCGTCCTTCAACCCGAGCTTCACTCTTAGATTGACTGGCGCGATCAACTCGATCACATCAGCTGCATAGTGTGTCCTTGCAGCGCAGATGAGGGCTCCATTCTCCGATTCATTGATCCTCGCCCTGTAACACACGACGGGGCCGAAGGTTCTCTCGCCGTCGCGAAAGCCATCAATCTGAACCTGAGGAAACGCCTCTAGGCGTTTCTTCGAGTCTTCATACGCAGGGTTGAGCGTCAGGTTAAGCGTGCCCGGGAAAGGGTCGAATCCAAGTTTCTCTTTGAACTGTTTTCGATATCCTAGTTGGCTGATGTACCAGGCGCCTTCGCCTATTCCAGAGAAGAGAGTTCCCTCGAACAGGAGCTCGGTGGGTTCCATCTCAAAGATCGCCTTGAATCTGAGGTGCATTCTATTGAGCTCTTCCGAGCCTTTCACGGTGAGCCTGATCGCCTCGCCGCGACCAATGCGGGTTCTCCGAATAAGACCTAGATTCTGGAGCCCTATGAGATGCCGTGAAGCTGTCTGCTGTGAGATGGCTAGGCTCTCGGCCAGCTTTGCCGTTGTGATCGAGAGTTCTCCAGGATAGGCTCCGAGCTCTGCGAGCTTGAATAGCGTCCACACAAGTACCGGGCTCAGGTCCTGTGCGACCATCTCAGACTCTTCGCCTCCTGATGCGCCACCAACACAGGTTCAAGCCCACGCTCGCTGAGGCAATGCTTCACGATCCTTACAGCATCTTCGAGCGATATCTTGTGACCCACACTGACATAGAGTCTTTTCTTCCCGAGTCGAAGAACCCCCGCTATCACGTTCCCAGCCAAGTCGACGAGAGCCCCGCCCACCTCTGTCCCGAAGAGTCGGCTCTTCGCAACACCAATAGTTGGGAGATCTGCGACCACACCGAAGTGGCAAGCCAGACCAAATCTCCTAGGATGCGCCAAGCCGTGACCATCCACTAGACATACGTCGGGTTTGTGTTTCAGCTTCCGAAACGCACGAAGAATCACTGGCGCCTCTCTGAATGCCAGTAGACCCGGAACATAAGGAAAAGTCGGTCGTCCCGTTGCGGATGCAATTTCCACCGGTCTTAGTGATGCATAGTCAATAACCACGGCCACGCCTGCGGCCGTCTTGTCTCTGTATGCGCCGTCGAGTCCAGCAACATACTTGATCTCACGAGGAAGATCACTTCGTTCAGATACGAGTGAGGCCAGTTCCTTTTGTAGGAGAACAGCATCGTGAACGGTCAGGCATCTTGGTATGGATATTCTCTTCGGGGTCAAAACGAGTCAGCGCATGCGCTTCTCAAGGTTGCGTATCGCCTTCTCGAGAGAAGCCCTTCGTATGTCACTGATCACGTCAGCACGTGTAGCCTCTACAAGCCTCTTCGCAACATCCATCTTCCGTCGAAAAGTCGGAATTATGGACGTACGATCGAGCGATTGCAGATCTTCGAGGATTGATTCCATCGATTCGAAAGTTCTTTGCGCTTCTTTCAGATTGCCCGCTTTGAGCTGATCCATCGTCATTCTCCTGAGTTCGCCGACAGAATCCAAGAGACCCAGAAGGTACGGCATCCAATCGACGCCAATGTCTCGTTGTGAGGGAAGCTTCTTTCGACTGACGAAACTGAGAAGGATCTTAGCCTCTGCGAACTCTTGGAAGGCGACAACCACGAATCCTATCTGCTTGAACTCGGAGTGTTCATCCAGTAGATTTCGTATCTTTGAGATAGTTTCTTCAGTATCTTTCAGCGTAGCTTTTGCCTTCGACATCTGCTCTCGGTGGGTTTGGATGATCGCCCAACCTGCGAGTCTGGTCGCCTTCCTTGTGAGCTCGAGGAGGTCCTCTCTTGTTCTGTCGTGCTCCGTGAGACGCTGCTGAATTCTCGCTAGTTCTGTCTTCGACAGCAAATGAGTCCGTCACTTAGCTCTAGTGGCGCGAATAAATGAGTTCGCCTAGATTTGACGACTGTGTAAAGGCTCAACAGAACGGGGTGATCAGCTGAGCGGTTCGCCTTCCTCCCTGATTCCGCTCTTCGTTATCGTCATGATGTCGAGCCCGTTCCCGCTGCCGATGTCCCGGGCGAGCGCCGCCTTCGCCGCTTTCCTGATAAGCTCTTTGCCTTGGTCGACGGTCAGGCCTTCCTTGTATTCAGCTTCCAAGACGCCAACGGCGATCTCTGACCCTGATCCGACGGATGCGAATTTGTCTTCAATCACTGACCCCAACGGGTCAAGTACGTAGAGGCTTGGCCCTTCCTCGTCAATTCCGCCAACTATGGTTTGAGCAAGATATGGGTACAACCTTCTCTCGAAAAGGAGGTTCGCCATCACCTTCGCGGCGGATCTCACAGACGCGAGTCTATCACGCTCGAACGAGTACAAGCGAAGGTAGACCGAGACTTCCTTTGTTAGGACCTGCATGTCAGCGACGAGCCCAGCGCAAGCTGCTCCTATGCCGTCCGTTATCTGGAAGATCTTCTTTCCGCTCTTACTCATGACGAAGTATCCGTACGACACTCGTCTCTCAGAGGCCAGCACTACGCCGTCCTTGCAGACCAAGCCGATCGTTGTTGCGCCGGGGATGAAAGCCTCGCCCATTTGACCCACCAGAAACCGGTAGCAGGCTCCGCATAAACTGGTCACTCTAATTAAGGTTGGCGTTGTCTCTCTTGTATGATCTCGGCCGATCAACCATGCATCCGCTCAGGAATATTCTGAACAAGATGACATGGGACAAGAGAGAGAGCGCGAAGAATTACCTAGTCTGCTTCACTCATCGAGGGGCACCCGGAGATATGTGCGAGATCAACGCCTCACTCATCAGGAAAGTAGGCGCATCTTGGTTCACTTACGTGACCTCAGAATCGGATGAGACGCTGATTCCCTTTCACCGCGTCAGACAGATAATCAATCTTCAGACAGGCGATTCGATATGGACGTCGCGCAAACGGAAGAATCACTAAGGCCGTAGACCAATTCCTTTGATTGCTACGGTTCCGGGTCTTCCAAGCTCACCGTCTATCTTGATCTCTGCGTTCGATACGAGCTCTGCCACTCTTGCGTTTGTGATCGTGTGCATAGTGATTTGGGAAGTCCGAAATTCCGATATCCCCTCCGCGACTGCGAGATACGGGACTAGGATATCGGACATGTGTCTATCGATAGGAGCCGTGCTCTTGATCTCTTCAACGAGTAGCTTGGCAGCCTGACGACCAACTTCCTCAGCTGGTTTGCCTCTTTCACCTACGTTGTCAGCCCCGAGGACCGCCTGAGAGTCATCGCTCGTGTAGAGAGCTATTCCGCTCCCAGGACCCATGTGAGGATCAGCGTTCGCGGGGTATGTCTCCAGACTGATTAGCACATTGAACCCGTCAATGGACTTCAGACTGTTCTCGGCAGCCGCAGCTTGCCTCTGGGCAACGTGGCTCGGAAGTTTGACACAGTGGCTTATGCCTCGAACTTCCCTGATCTCAGGTCGCTCTTTCAGCTGGAGAGGGCTGAATCCTTGAGCTGGCTGGACTTTCATCGACACTTTCCCGCCACCCTTGGGGTAGTGCCCTCGCCTGATTAGTTTCAATTCGGAAGCATAGCCGATCCTTGACAGAATCGGAATGACAACGAAGCGTATGTAGTCGATGGTCGGGCTCCATCGGACATCCGTCCCTCCGGTTATCTCGAACTCGGTACTGCTTGGGGAGAATGCCGCTGCAGGCATTAAGGCCTGAAGCACCAGCGAGATGCTACCAGCTGTGCCCACATCGAACTTGAATGATCCCGAAACCCTCTTCCGAGGAGTGAAGAACATATCGGTCGACCCGATGGCGAGCCCACGCACCTCGGCGTCAGAGAGTGCTGCAACGGCCTTGACCGCGGTCACATGTTGCGCAGCGAGACCGGGATTTGGTCGTTTGGCCCGAATGTTGCTGATGTGGACTTCCTTTCCTAAGAGTGCTGAGAGGCCAACGGTGGTTCTGAGGATCTGGCCCCCTCCCTCCCCGTAGCTGCCGTCTATCTCGATCAGCCGAGTTCCCTCCGTCGAGTGGAGTCGTTATTGCTTGATTCGCGAACGAGGATGCCTCTATTTTATTTACCCTTGCGAGCATCACCGAAACACGGGAAGTCTCAACCTTTGATTCTTAGTACGGCGAAGAAAGGTGATATCTGGTACGCTACCGTCACAGATGAGGAAGGAGCGCTTGTCGCCTGCGGTTTCTCAACCGCTAGGAAAGCAGCTGAGAGGTCTGTCAGAGGATCTCTCCCGAAGACCCTGACGCAAGATATCGTTCACTCGTCCGCGAGTCCACACCTTATAGATGCCCTCCACAAGATCTACTCTGGCGAAAGGTGTGATCGACTGCCTGCAACCGCACTTCTTTCGACCTCGAAGTTCCTGAGAAAGACCTACGAGCTGACGATGAGGATTCCGAAAGGAAAGGTCACTACATATGGACGACTGGCCCAATCGGCCGGTTCGAGAGGACTCTCCAGAGCCGTCGGAAACGCGATGGCAAACAACCCTCTCCCTCTGATCGTCCCCTGTCACCGCGTGGTTCCCTCAACGCTCCGTGTTGGCAACTACGGCGGCGCGGGATCAACCGCTGGGAGCAGGACAAAGCGAGCCCTTCTGATTCGGGAAGGCGTGAAGTTCGATGGAGAGAAGATCTTGGAGAGCTGTGTCTGGGACCCTACGGGGGCGAGGTAAGACGGCAGGGAGACTGAGACGTGGGCTATTGGTTGGGAGATTCCAACCATTTCATCTGGGGCACTTGAGCGCGATCAAGGCGGCACTTGGCCGAGTGGAGGAACTCGTCATAGTTGTTGGAAGTGCCGAGTACAGCCATTCTGACAAGAACCCGTTCACGGCAGGAGAACGCGTGGAGATGATCCGGGCCGCCTTGAGTGAAGCGAGGATAGATCCGGCCAGATATCTCATCATACCCATACGAGATGTCCATATTCACGCGACATGGGCTTCCTTCGTTCTCTCACAAGTCCCTAGATTCGACATCGTATTCACCAACGAGGCACTCACCTCGCGTCTCTTCAAGGAGCGAGGATACCTAGTCGAGCGAATACCCTTCTTCGAACGTGCAACCTACTCTGCTACGGAGATCCGTGAAAGGATCCTAAGAGGAAAGAACTGGGAGTCTCTAGTTCCCAAGGACGTTGCGGAACTGCTTGTTGGCTTCGGCGGAATCGAAAGGATCAGAGAACTCGCTATGAGCGACAACCCTGACCATTCAGAAAGATGAGCTTGTCGCCTGAACGCAGATGAAACCTCTTGGCTGCACTTCCCTTGTTGACGGCCACCTCAAGATATCCGTGGCTTCCCGCCAGCAGGACGGCACGACCTTCAGCCACATCTGAGTAGGTTCCCATCACATTCAGATGACGGAGCATCCCCTTCGCGCGCATCACAACCTTCGTCCCTACTCCGATGCCGGCGACCGTCAGATCTTGGGCGTTGGCGGTCGTCACGATGTTTCCGAATGTGTCGGTTGCCAACACCTCACAGGAAATCCTGCCACGAGAAGCTGATGCCTCTGGAAGCGCAGCTGGGACAGGATCGGAAATCTTCGGTCCGACCTCAGATGGTACGGCTCCGCACGCTATCTTGCCCGCTGTGAATGCGAAGACATCTCTTCCGTGAAAGGTCGACGAAACGGAACTCCTCATGAAGGTCCTGTTCTCAATCGAGTACACTTCTTTAATTCCATCTCTGAGAGCCGACGGAAGTAGTAACCCGTTGTCAGGTCCCACATACAGTGCACGTTTGCTCTCGATCAGCAGACCTCGTCTCTTGCTGCCTACGCCCGGGTCCACTATAGCAACGTGAATCGTGTCCGCTGGGAAGTATTTGGACGCGGAGGCAAGAAAGAGGGCCCCCATTCGGATGTTGAACTTCTCTATGTCGTGAGAAATATCCACTATGTTGGCCGATGGGCAAATCGTCAAGATCGTCCCCTTCATCTCGGCGACGTACTCGTCCTTAAGTCCAAAATCCGAAAGGAGCGTGACGATTCGCATACCTCTGCCGTACACCGTCAGGCTTGAAAACCTTTCAGAAACCCTTACGCACGATGCTTGCATTCACCCTGCTTGCCGCAGAATCCGACAACATGACCCGACACCCCCAGCATACACGAAAAAGCAGGGTGTCGAAAGAGTTTTTGAGAGATGCTCCCTTTCCCGTATGTTGTGAGCGCTAGGAGAGCGGAGGAGTTGGAGTCCTCACAACTTCTGATGCTGCCGGGACCAACAAACGTGCCATCGAGAGTAATGTGGGCGATGGCAAAGCCGGTTATCAACCACAGGGGTCCTGAGTTCCGTGAGCTTCATGCTAGAATGCTCGACAACCTGAAGTTCGTGTTTGGGACGAAGGGAGACGTCTTCGTCTTGACGGCCTCCGGGACAGGAGGAGTCGAATGCGCCATCAGAAACGTCCTCTCCAATGGAGACAAGGTAGCAGTTCCAGTCAACGGAGTCTTTAGCGAGAGACTGAGAAACGCTGTCACAGCTTTCGGTGGGAAGGGCCTCGAGATACCAATCGAATGGGGAAGAGCAGTGACTCCACAGCAGGTTGAGGAACTATTCAACAAAGAGAAAGACATCAAGGCATTCGCGGTTGTCTACAACGAGACATCGACAGGCGCGACAACGAGAAACCTCAAGGAGATCGGAGAGATCTGTCACGATCACGGAGCGCTATTCGTTGTAGATGCGATCTCCATTCTTGGGGGAGACGAACTTCCAGTCGACGAGTGGGGCGTGGACATATGTGTGGCGGGAAGCCAGAAATGTTTGATGACCCCTCCTGGGCTCGTGATTCTCTCAATCGGTGACCGAGCTTGGCAGGTCGCTGAAAACGCCCGAAGATCCTACTACTTCGATCTCCTCGAGCACAGGAAATTCCTAGCTAACTACGAGACACCCTACACTCCCGCGGTCACACTCTTCTACGCGCTCGACGAAGCGCTCTTGATGATCAAGGAGGAAGGACTGCAACCTCGATACCGGCGCCACAGCATCTGTGCCAGAGCGCTCTACGCGGGCCTCGAGGCATTGGGTTTCAAGATCTTCCCGCATCAGGACTTCAGGTCACAGACTGTAGTAGCAGCTAACTACGTACCCAAAGTGGACGACAAAAGCTTCAGAGAGACCCTCAGAGAGCAATATCACGTCGTGGTCGCCGGCGGAATGGGAAAACTGAAAGGTACAATGTTCAGGGTCGGAGTCATGGGAACGGTCTCAAGATTCGAAATACTCACAACCGTTGGCGCGATCGAATCCACACTCGTTGATCTTGGCTACAACTTCGAGTACGGAGTTGGATCAAGAGCAGTCCGAGACCTTTTCGCCAAATAGATATCGTCAACTTGATGGAAAAATCGCGACGCACGCCATCAAAGAGTTAAATCAGACCCTCCAAATGCTTGAGCTGGCGAGGGAAACCAAGTGCCGATCAAGAACGGAGACTTCGTCCTACTCAACTATACATTGAAGGTGAAAGAGAGCGGAGACATAGTAGACACAACACTGGAATCAGTCGCGAAAGAGAAAGGGATACACCACGAGCACGGAGAAGGCGCCGAACCCCACAGGTACGAGCCCCTGTTTCTTGTCGTTGGAGAAGGATGGGTTCCCAAAGGTCTTGATGAAGGACTCATAGGACTCGATTCTGGCCAATCCTCGACGATTGAGGTGCCGCCTGACAAGGGATACGGTCCGAGAGATGCATCCAAGGTTAGGCTGGTTCCTTTGAGAAGATTCAGAAGCGAAGGGATCACACCAGTGCCAGGCACACAGGTGAATCTGGACGGAAAGGTCGGACAGGTCCGTACGGTAGGCGCCGGAAGAGTGCAGATGGACTACAATCACCCGCTGGCAGGTCGAACGCTTGTCTACGACGTTTCTATACAGACTTCGCTCCAAAATTCTGAAGACAAGATTCGAAGTATCATACACAAACGCCTCCCTGTGATCGATCAGACCAAGTTCTCCCTGCAAATGCGTACCAACGAACTTACCGTCGAAGTCCCAGAAGAAGCCTTCTTCCTTGAAGATCTACAACTTGCAAAGAAAGCCATGTCCACCGATATCGAGAAGTTTTTCCCGGAACTTTCTAAGATCTGTTTCTTGGAGACTTTCAAGAAACCAGCCGAGGCGAAGACGGAAACGAACGTGCCCGAAACAACCGAGAAGAATAAAGCATAGAGAAGGGCGATTCGACGCTCTGGAAACGTTTTTAAGGATTCCACCCCTCCATAAGGACGCGCGTTCTCTGGAACCGCGATTCTCAACCGCTCTCGCGAGTTCTGCGAGAGGGCAAGTGAAGCAAATGTACAATCCACCCACAGGCAAAGTATCGAGGTACGTGCTCAAAGGAACCACGACAGTCGGCCTTGTGTGTCATGATGGAATTGTCCTTGGGACTGATACGCGCGCAACGATGGGCTACTTTATCGCTCACAAGCGCGCCAAGAAGGTCTATCAGCTTGATGACCACCTTGCGATCACGATCGCGGGTGGTGTTGCTGACGCACAGAACGTCGTGGAGATCGTAAAAGCGAATTCAAAATTATACAAGTACGAGAAGGGCGTGGTCATGCCTGTAAGCGCGGCTGCAAGCCTCACTTCAAACCTTCTCTTCGCCAACAGGTACTTGCCGCTTCTCATCCAAGCCTTGTTGGGAGGAATTGACAATTCAGGACCACACATATTCGCCCTCGATCCACTTGGCAGCGTCACTGAGGAAAAGTGCGTCTCAACAGGATCGGGCTCCCCTGTCGCCTATGGTGTCCTTGAGACGGAGTTCAAGGATGGAATGGCTGTGAAAGATGCCGTTCCGATTGTTGTGAAAGCAGTCAACTCCGCAATGAAGAGAGATTCAGCCAGCGGAGACAGCTTTGATGTAGCCCTTGTCACAGACAGGGGATACGAGGAATTGAGTGACGACGAGAAGAAGAGAATCCTCACCGGCTTGAGTTAGACGAAATCGTGATCCTTCGCTGTCATTCGAGGTGAGTTCGATGGCTAGAGCTATCGATGATTCCCATGCAAAGATCCGAGAGACGATCGTATCCAATATGCCCAAGGAAGCTGAGATCACCAGAATCGAGTTTGAGGGTCCGCGGCTGGCAATCTATGTCAAGAACGTTGTTTTACTCCTTGAGCAAAGCTATGTCGTAACAGACATTGTCAACTTGCTTCACAAGCGTGTCGTGATACGGTCCGATCCATCGATCAGAGCGTCGGAGGCAGAGGCTGAGAAGCTTATCAAGTCCACGATCCCGCAAGACGCGGAGATCACGAGCATCAATTTCGATCCATCACTTGGAGAGGTGATCATCGAGGCGAAGAAACCCGGGCTAGCGATAGGGAAGGATGGCTCAACGCTCCAAGAAGTCATCAAGTCCACGAGCTGGCGACCGAGAGTCCTCAGGGCGCCGCCGATGCCCTCGAAGATCGTCACCAGTACCAGGCACATCCTCCATTCAGAAAGCGAAGCAAGGAACCGTATACTGCGAGATGTCGGCGAGCGTATCTTTAGGCCGAGAATCGGTGTTGGCAACGGCGTCTTTGTTACACCGCTTGGAGCATTTCATGAAGTTGGCAGATCTGCTCTGCTTGTCCAGACCAGCGAAAGCAGCGTCCTCTTGGACTGCGGGATCAACCCGGGCTCGAACAACCCATCACATGCCTTTCCGAAGATCGATGCAGGCGAATTTGACATAGACAAGTTGGATGCTGTAGTCATCTCCCACGCTCATCTCGATCACTGCGGCTTTGTACCGTTCCTCTACAAATACGGCTACGATGGGCCCGTATACTGTTCTGAACCCACCGGTATTCTCATGACGCTTCTGCAACTCGACTATCTTGACGTATACAACAGAGAAGGTGTCTACGCGCCATATGATCAGAAGGACGTTCGCGATACCGTAATGCATACGATCCCGCTGAAGTACGGGGTCGTTACCGACGTGGCACCAGATATCAAGTTGACCCTTCATAACGCAGGCCACATACTCGGCTCCTCAATCATTCACCTGCACATCGGTGAAGGTTACCATAACATCGTCTACTCTGGGGACTTCAAGTTTGGTAGGACGATGCTTCTGGAGCCTGCGTCCTGTATCTTTCCCCGCGCGGAGACGCTGGTGATAGAGAGTACCTATGGTGCACAGGAGGATGTGATGCCAGAGAGAACGGCCGTGGAAAATCGACTGGCATCCATCGTGAATGAGACGGCCGAGAAAGGGGGGAAAGTTCTGATCCCGGTTCCAGCTGTCGGACGAGCGCAGGAGGTCATGCTTGTTCTCGATAGTTACATGAAGAACGGAATGATGAAAGAGATGCCGATCTACATCGAAGGCATGATCTCGGAGGCAACGGCCATTCACACGGCCTTCCCCGAATACTTGGTGAGAGAACTTCGTGACCAGATGCTCCACAAGGACATCAATCCATTCCAGTCAGACTACTTCACTGTAGTCAATCACCCAGGCGATCGAGAACAGATCGTCGCGGGACAGCCAGCAATAATCATGGCCACATCAGGCATGCTTGAAGGTGGACCCGCAATAGACTACTTCAAACAGTTGGCATCAGATCCCAAGAACGTGCTACTGTTTGTTAGCTATCAGATCGAGGGGACTCTGGGAAGCCGTTTAAAGAACGGTGTAAAGGAGGTCTCAATGATGGGAAGGAACGGAAAGATCGAAGCGATCAAAGTTGATCTAAGAATAGAGAGCGTGGAAGGATTCTCGGGGCACTCTGATAGAAACCAGTTGCTGGCCTTTCTCAGGAGGATCTCGCCAAAGCCCTCCAAGATACTGGTTGGCCATGGCGAGCGAAACAAAGTGGACAGTTTCGCTCATGTCGCTTCGCGGATGTTCAAGGTCAGGACGATTGCGCCAGACATACTCGAGACAATACGGCTGAAGTAGAATGCTTGAGCGCGGTCGGCCCGGCCTCGTCTCAGCTGCCGTGGCGCTGGGTGGATGACGTGCTGACAGCCGTCTGTTTGTCGCGCCAAATCCTGATTCCTGGAGGTGTCAAGACAACTCGCTCTTCTCCTAGTCTCGCGATGTCACCGCCTTGGCGCTTCACGAACTTGGAGAGCTGGTTGATCGCGATCTTAGTCTCCTCAACACTTCTCTTGGCGATCGGAGTGATCTTGATGATCAGGACATTACCAGAGGTCAGCACGCGTTCGATCATGTCCAAGTCCTTCAGGTTACTCAGCGGCATAGCCCTAACGTAAGGAGACGCGAGTCCATCGCTGGTTGGGTGCTCGATCAATGGGAACACCGAAGCTTGCGAGTCTAGCAAGCTTCAGGGCGCAACTTTAAAGTTTCAGGATCTTCGTCCGATTCTATCAAGAACGTATCCAACCTTACGTACACACGAGCCACCGGACCAAGCTCAAATCAACTAGAATATGACAGAGATCAGCACGCTACGGCTTCTTGACAGCGTTCCAGAAACGGTCTCCCACAAAGTGCACGTTCCGCGCGGCCTTTCCCTTTGACATTTCACGCATCGATTCTGACGACGCCTCTGCGATGCCGATCGCGATTGGTTTTCCGAAGCGCATGTCCTTCACCAAAATAGCATCGCCCGCTTCGAATTCTCCTTGAATCTCTCTGATTCCAGGTCTCATGACATCGGCACCGTTGCATATGTGAGGTATGGCGCCCATGTCGACAACGATCAGAGGAAGCGTCTTCAGGACTTGTTCATTCAACAGACTTGGCACTAGTGTACTACCGACAGAGACAGCGAATGGATTGTTGTCCATCAAGTACAGTTTTGCTTCATCGATTACCACTTCTTCGATCTTGTGTTTGCTTTGAAGATCGAGAGGGAATCTTGCAAATCTCTGCTTGAAATCCTGAAGTAGTTGCTTCGCCTCACTTGATTTGAGAGTTCTTCTCTTCGAGGTCATACTCTCCTGCCTCGATGCTCCTCAAGCAATCAGTTCTCATCCTGAGAGCGTCGCAAGGTTTGATCTTGTACCCCAACCCTTAAATTACGTCGGTCCGTGCTTACAGCTTCGACCTCGGTCAAGGAAACCCAGATAATGTCTTCTGATGTCGCCGCGAAGATCTTCGAGGAAAGCCTAGGCAAGGTCGTTCTGGTCGAACTAAAGGGCGGACGGACCGTGCGCGGGAAACTCTACAGCTACGATCAACACATGAACTTGGTCCTCGAAGATGCCGATGACATCACAAATCCCGACAACGCGAGAAAGATCGGAACGATCATAGTTAGAGGCGACAACGTCGTGCTCATGAGCCCACCCCCGAGCCGCTAGCTCGCAACCCAATGCGTGCACTTGCAGATCTTAGGCACATGACTTCGAGAAGCGGCAGCTCGGGCTGACGAAATCCCTGTTTACATCGTCGACTGGAAAGGTTGACCTAAATACCCGTTCCCGTTTGCTGATGCATGTGGTCTCGAAATGGGAAAAGGCACACCATCCTTCGGTCCAAGAAGCCGATCCAAGACTCACATCAGATGCCGCAGGTGCGGGCGCCACTCCTACCACATAAGAAAGAAGAGCTGTGCTGCATGTGGCTACGGTGTGTCGACGAAGATTCGACGCTATTCTTGGCAGAACAAGAACGTCAACCGAATCAGGCTTGTCTAGGGCAAGTAAGCCCGTCACTCACTGTCAAGCTGCCCTCGGGTCCCCGTAGAATCTTTATCTTGCCTGCTCGCATTCACGGCCATCATGGGCCGGTCGTCTAGTCTGGTTAGGATACCTGCCTGACAAGCATGAAGCAGCCCAGACCGCAGGTGGTCGAGAGTTCAAATCTCTCCCGGCCCATACCCTTTTGGGTTCGGCTTTTCATGCGATTTCGGTTGGTGTACATTTTTTGCCTCTTTGACAGGTGTCTTAGGCAGAGGGATGTTGGTTTTGCGGATCTGCTTGCCTCGAGAGCCTGTATGGAGGCAAGTTGGATTCCGATGTTGATAGGCCTCCATGCAGGTTCTGTCATGGGCGCTTAGTGATTAGGTGGGGCAGGC
>CAZLHM010000001.1:31756-176158 GCA_964559555.1 uncultured Candidatus Bathyarchaeia archaeon | reverse complement strand
ACGTCGATATCGCGGATCTCGCAGCTACGCGTTAGGTCTCTGCAGATTCCCTCGGTTGGTATGACGTGGGTTGAGATTGGCCTATTAGGCTAGGTAGTGAGTGCACAGATCATCTTTGCATCTTGGATCTTGCCATGTTTGACGGCGCTGAGCCCTTCCCGTAGGCTCATTCTTCGAAGAGTGATCCGCTCATCCTTTGGATGAGCTGCCTTCGCCGGCGCCAGATCGCTCGCAAGTAGAAGTGGATCTTCTCAGTGCTGTACCCCGGTGCCAAGTAACACAAGACTAGCCTCCGAACCCGTTTTGTTGCATATCCCGTCTCCTCAATGAGTTCTCGCTTCGCGCATGTGAGAGGGTCCTCGCCTGCCTCAAGTGTTCCTGCCGGGATTTCAAGCATACGTCTTCCGGCTGCGATTCTGTACTGTCTTGTCACCAAGATCGTCCTTGACTTCGGCATGGGTACGATGGCTACTGCTCCCGGATGCTCCACGATTTCTCTAGTCGTCTCGAAACCGCTAGGTAAGTCACTTGTGCAACTCGGAGCTTCAGCAGCTTCCCTCTGTACCTATAGCGGTTGTCCGTAACCAGCTCGGTCATGATCATTCTATGGCATTTTCATGTGAGGCTGATATGGACCCAGCCCTGCGGCATGGTATGCACTAACTGGAGACATGCACCAAAAAGGAACCAGTAGACCGTCAATAGTACTCCCCCGGGTGGGCAGAAAGTCCGCTAGGCATACAGCCAGATCAGGTACGGTGTCTTGCGCTTGCACCCCGAGCACCTGCAGGCGGGTACTGGGATGAATTCTGCTGGGATCCAAGTCTCGAACCTGTGGGACCTGCTTTCGAGGCCGCACTTCATGCAGAAGACGCCCTCCAACGTCCATGCCAACACCTTAGACCCACATTCACAAGTAGAGGGCTCGAATTCGACATCGGCTCTTGATATCCTGATGACTCGTTTGAGGAATTTCGCCCGATAGTATCGTCTCTGCTTCCACATTAGATAGCATTCGTGGGAGCAGACGCGTCGTGGTCTGCCGAAAGTGTAGGTGATCTCCTTTCCGCACACGACGCATACCGAGTGCTGCAAGAGTGGTCTCTTCGCCGGTAGGCTCTGCAGGGTTCCATGGGAGGTATATCTTAAGCCTATTCTACTCTCCGTCATATTCAGGCAAATGCGTGAACGCGATCGCGATACCAGATGAATCGCAGAGTCATTCCTCTTGGAGCGCGTGCTCCCCTTGCGTTGCGATGATGTTACGACATCATGGCCTTGGGCCGCTGACGGCCAAGAATTCCGGCACGAATCAATACATGCGGATGAATCCGCTCCAATAAGAACAAGCACGATCGTTGAAAGCCCGTACGGGGATTTTGGGGGACAAGAGGTCCATGGGTCCCAGAGAACGACATTTATGGGTGCTAGGCATGAGTTCGATGTAGCCCGGGTTGCCGAGCCAGGTACGGCGACAGAGCCTGAGCGCATCTATGTGCCGGGCGTTGAGCCTCGAGATCACAAAGAATTGGGCCAAGCAAGCTGTTGGCCCTTCGGGCCGCGTGGGTTCAAATCCCACCCCGGGCGCTTAATCAAAGGTTCAGAGCCAATTGGAGATGATGCCGATACGTTTCTACGGTTCCCTGAAGGATTTCGATTACTATGGCCCAGCATCCACTGTCGCACAAGAAGGTCCGCAGGGCTTCTAACCTACGAAGGGGTTGAACATTGGTGAATTCAGGTTGACCCTACTTGCACTTCCTCGGATCCGTCTCTATCTTCGAGGGTACAAACGAACCGCGGTCTTCGCCATCACCAGCGCATGCAACTGCCACTGCATCATGTGTAACATGCACCGGCTCCCTCCGGCATACCTTCCTCTGGATCACGGTTTTCGCTTGCTGCAGTTTCTGTACGACAACAAGTTTATGGTCGTCTACTTCACAGGTGGCGAACCTACGCTTCATCCTGATCTTGTTCCACTCATTGAGCACGCGAACCGGCTGAGATTGGTCACATCGATGACGACGAACGGCACCTCCCCCCTGAGCACCTTGGCGCAATTACGAGACGCTGGCCTAGATGTGCTCAGTGTTTCCATCGATCACTGGGACGGTGAAATCTGCGAACGCCTACGAAGGCACCGCGGAATCCAAGCGAAACAGGAGGAAAGGCTGCACTACGCCAAGCACATCGGACTACGCGTCTACGCGCTCGCCTACCTCAACCCGCAGCTCTGTGAAGACGGAGCTATTCAGACCTTCGTTGAATACACGGAGCATACACTTGACGCTCCCGTAGCCTTCTGTTTTCCAACCACGTCGAACGAGAACACCTATCGGTTATGTGGCGTTGGCTCCGACGCGGACTCCTCGAAGGTCTATCGAACTATTCGCTCGATCTTGGAGTTGAAGCGCGATGGTCACCGCATTCTGAACCCGACTGTCTACTTGGAAGACATCCTACGATTTCTCCGCGGAAAGCCTCCCGCCGTCCACTGCAGAGGAGGAGAAGACGTCGTCTACGTCGATTGGTTAGGAAACACTTACCCGTGTTTCCTGCGAGGGAAACTCTTCAATGCCCTAGATGATGAGGCCCATTTTTTGCACAGCGTTCAGTGCAATGACTGCGTCATCAACTGCTTTCGGGAACCATCCATCTTCGCTCAGTTCCCTAGGCGATCATTGTTCGTTCTTGACGAGTATCCGACTCTATCGTTTCTCTTCGGCGAACATCGGATCTCCGCTACGTCATAGTTACTCGCAAGTCCTTCCTTTTCCCTTGTGGCATCCGCTCGGAGGATCCTGATCTCCTGATTGTAGCACAGACTTTTTGCCCGCGGGACTTCAGCTTAGTCTGAGTCCGACGGACATCAATAGGTGACAGGCCGAAGGTGCAATTGAAGAACTCCATCACCCTAGATGTGGCCAAACCTCGTTTCTATTTTCTCCGACCCGATACTTGCTTACCGTCCCTAGTACGGACGGAGTTCACATTCTTGTGGGTTTCTTCCGGGCTTCAGCGGACCTGCGGGTATGCGAGTGTTCGGTTGAAGAGCAGCATGACAGCCCAGTTGACCAAGTTGTAAGTTAGTAGGTATGGGTAGCCGTACCTCTTGATTCTCCTCAAAGACGTGTACGCAATCATCCCAGGATCGAAAATAATCTGGCCCTGATGCCTCATTCTCAAGCTAAGCATAACATCCTCCAACAGGACCCGATCCTCATCGAATCCCCCCGCATCCCAGAATGCCCTCCTCCGGTATGCACAGTTGAAGCCCGACACATGCGGTCGTCCAAGTCTCAACGAGAAACGTTGCATCCAACCAGTCGCTACATGATAGGCAATTCCATCTAAGGCTGTTCCCTCATACGGAAGTGTCGGGCCAGTCACACCAACTGCTCCCAAGTTGGAATCAAACGTTCGGGAGATCTTCTCAAGCCACTCCCCACACGCGATTGTGTCAGCATCTATGAAAGCTAGGACATCACCTTCTGCCAGTTTCGCTCCAATATTTCGCGCGGCTCCCACTGGCCGAGCTGGTTCCACGAGAACCTTGTTAGCGTATTCCTTGGCCACTTCGATTGTGCGATCAGCGCTTCCGCCATCTACGACGATGATTTCCGCTGGCTCTCCTTCGGATTGGGAGACGAGGGATTTGAGGCATCTTGCAAGGTATTTCTCCTCATTTAGAGCAGGGATTACTACCGAAATGTCGCAAGCAGCAATCATCAGCACGCTCTTGAACCGTATCCCAAACGGCATGGGACGCGTGCCGACTTCCAGAACACCCCACTCTCCCTTGGCAAGCATTTGAGCTACCAGATTCTGGAAAAGTTCTCCTCCGTGTCGAAGAGCCAAGATCGCCTGCCAGTGGGTGTTCACGTCGACAGGCTGCAGTAACCTACTCAATTCCAGAACTAGGATCGCCCAGAAATCGGGTGCCCTCAATACCAAGAGCAGTGATGCACAAAATGTGACGAAAACGAATATTACCGGTCTCCGGACTGATGTATCTGAAACATGTTCTGGTAGCTGGGGCTGTCTGGACATCGTGTCGTGCCTCTGAGCCGGGACTACCCAGCCCAGAACCAGCCTACACCTGTTACTTCATAAGATTTCTTCTGTGACCCTTGAGGTGAGCCATCCACCCTTAGGCTCGGGCGATTGCAGGGTCTTTCACACTCTGATCTCGAGAACCCATTCTGAGAAGATGTGCGGCATATGGCCTGTGCGTCTCTTCGACGTTCTCGGGTCTGACAGCCAACTTGCCTCGCATCACGGAACGCAATGTGTCATGGTCGCAACGGTCGCCAGATTGAGAGAGATTCTGCTACATAGTACGTCCGGCATGGCGCCTACCAAGGGTGCCTATCAGGATCTCAGAGGAGCGCGTGTCGCCCACATCTCTAGACCATTTCACAGTGAGCTCCGGCCCTATTCCACCCGAATCTCTTTCGTGATGGTTTCTGATCAATGTCCGTGCGTGGATCGGAGTCGCTTGAATGCATAACGCTATATGGTATTGTGCGTCCAAGGCTAGGTTCAGGGAAGAAGATGGACATCATCTCTGTAGTGTTGCAGATAATCGCTGCCGTTATCATCGTAGCCCCGGTCCTGTGGCTGGTCGGTCGCTCAATGGTCGGAGGAGCCAAGGCGAGATTCACTGATGCGCTCTGGATCGTAGTCCTCGGCACTATCATCAACGCAGTGCTTGGCGTATTCGTTCACGGTGTGCTCGGATTCATAGTGACCCTGATAGTGTGGATAGCACTGATCAAGCACTTCTTTGACGCGAGCTGGGGCAAAGCACTGCTCATCGGTATCGTGGCAATAATCGTCATGATAATCGTCTTCGCCATTCTGGCATTCCTAGGAATCGTAGCCCTTGCCGGACTTGGCGGTCTAGGACTCTAGCACGACTCTCCGCAATCCGAACTGCTCTGACTTTTTTCCTCGTGATGTTCCAGCGTCCGCCCTCTAGGTGCAAGGAATCGATCATGAACCTCTGATGCGAAGAACCGGGCTCAGGAGGGCGAGTGTTCTGCTACAGGATCAGTTTCCCGAAAGAGATCAGATCTTTCATCGTCACGATGCCAACAACCTTGCCCTGTTTGTCGACGATCGGCAGATGGCGTATCTGGTTCCGTCTCATCAGCGCATAGGCTTCTTCGACGCGCGCCTCTGGGCTGCACGTCACGCATGGGCTTTTCATCACGTCCTTCACCAATGTGCGGTTGGGGTCATGTCCTGACGCAGCGCACCGGACCAAGTCGCTTTCCGTGACTATTCCTGCCACCTTCTCGTGTTCGACTACGACGATGCAGCCGATCTTTCTTTCAAGCATGGTCTTCGCCGCGGTCACCAAGAGGTCCTCTGGCCCTGCGGTGGCAACCTCCTTTGTCATGATCTCCTGAATCTGGTCAAGTATTTTGGGAAACATGTTGGACCAACTCTGATAGTTAGCCATCATGTGATAAATGCGTTACCAGAGTGAACTTGCTATGAGGATGCATGCCCTTGTGGGTATGCGGCTACCTATTGGCTGCGTAGTCCCTTCTCTTCTAGGTAGTCCTCGGCATCCATGGCAGCACGGCATCCGTCAGCGGCAGCCGTTACTGCTTGCCTATAGTGGAAGTCTCGCACATCACCTGCGGCGAAGACACCTTCGACGCTGGTGGCTGTACGATCCCTGATGACAATGTACCCCTTCTGGTCCAGTTCGATCTGACCTAGGAATACCGAGGTGTTCGGTTGGTGTCCTATCGCGACAAAGACACCGTCGCACTTGAGCGCATCCTGCTTGCCTGTCTTGACATTTCTAATCCGCACTCCTTCGACTTTTGCTCGCCCCAAGATTTCCTCGACGACTGAATCCCAAACGAAGGAGATCTTTTGATTCTTGAAGGCACGATCCTGCAAGATCTTGCTGGCGCGAAGCGCGTCCCGACGGTGGATTATCGTCGCGTGGTTCACGAACTTGGTGAGGAAGATTGTGTCTTCGAGCGCAACGTCGCCGCCTCCGACGGTTACAGTGTCCTTGCCTCGGAAGAAGAATCCGTCACACGTGGCACAGCTAGATACGCCTCTGCCTCGTAGACGCGATTCGGACGGGAGTCCAAGCCACTTGGCTGAGGCGCCTGTCGCAATGATCATCGCTTTCGACTCGTAGGTCTCGTTGCCTGTGCTGACCTTGAAAGGTCGGGTTCTTAGATTGACTCCGACTACATCTTCCTGTATGAACTCTGCACCAAATCTCTCCGCCTGTTTCCTCATTCGCTGGATAAGGTCGGGACCTAGGACGGGTTCCTCGAAGCCTGGAAAGTTCTCTACCTCGGTCGTTAGCATGAGCTGGCCCCCGGGCACCGCGCCGGCAACGATTAAGGTCTTCAAAAGAGCTCGGCCGCAATAGACCGCCGCTGTCAAACCGGCAGGACCGGAACCGAGGACAGTAACGTCGTAGATCACGCGGTACACCTTGCTCGCAGTTCGAGTAGATTCCACCGTAATAGTTTTCGGAACCCCATCAAAGCAAGTCTGCCAAGCAGCATCTGGCCTACCTCTCATGACGTCCGCTGCTTAGAATCAGAGGGAATCCACTTGAGGCTTCACATTCTTCAGGCGCTCCCACAGACCGGCAGCAGCCGCCTGAGCTTTGCTTTGGGCTTCTCTCCCATCCACCGTGAGCACGTCACGATCCCTCATGACGATTTTGCCGTCGACGATGACAGTTCTGACATCGTCTCCATCTATGGAATTGACAAGATGTCCTACAACGCTATCTCTGTTGAGTGGAGTTGGAAGAACATCTGGCTTGATGACTACTAGGTCGGCCTTCTTGCCGCCTTCCAGCGATCCCAAGATCTTGTTTAGGCCATAAAGCTCGGCTCCTTTGATCGTATTCATCTCGAGGATCGTGTATGCCTTGATGACATTTGGATCTCCGGACATGACGCGGTGGATCAAGTAGGCGGCTCGCATGTTCTCGAATCCGTCGAAGATGTAACCATCATTGCCCAGTCCGATGGCAATTCCTCTCTTGAGCATCGATGGCACGGGGGCCGTCCCAACAGCGTTCAGCATGTTGCTCATGGGATTATGAGCGACCTTGGCACCGGAGGCCGCGACGATGTCAAGCTCGTTATCGTTGAGCTGTACGCAATGGGCAAGCACCACATCCGGACCCAAGAGGCCGACATCGCGGAGCCTTTCAACGGTACGCTTTCCGTATCGCACGATGTTGTGCTGTAGATCACCGAGACCCTCGGAGGTATGGATGGTCACGGGGACAGCGAGTTCGCTTGCGAGCCCTCGGACCCAACGGATGAGTTCGTCCGTTACCGTGAACGATGCGTGTAGACTAAACAGAGGCAGTACTTTGGATTCTCGTTCACACGTTGTTCTTCTTGCAAAGCGCGCATTCTCCTCGACACCTCTCTTCCCCTCCTCCCTTGAATGCCGCTCTGTAGCCTCGAACGCAACGAGACCTCTAATTCCAACTTCATTGACTGCCTTCGCAATTCTGTCCAAGACGCCATCGATAGAATTAGGTCCGGAGTAAGTATCCGCAAACATTGTCGTTCCCGTCTTCAGGAACTCCAAGCTGCCTACAAGGGCGCTCGCGTAGGCGTCGTCGAATGTGAGACTCTCGTCAACGGGCCACCAGACGCGCTGGAGTATCTGCGTGAAATCAGACGGAGGAGCAATCTGGAGGGCCGCCCCCCGAAGGAGCATGCCGTACAGATGCGTGTGACTGCAAACAAGGCCCGGCATAACTATGCTTCCCGAAGCATCGACACTTTCATCGGTCTTCCAGTCTCTTGTTATCTCACCAGTCTCCCCGATGGCGCGGATGATATCGTCCTCAATAACTATCGAGTGACCCGAGAGTATTCGGTGGTGCGGGTCCATGGTGACAATTATTCCGTCTTTCACGAGAATGGATGTCATGCTAAGCTCCTTGGCAATGACTGGTTAGCTTATGCTAAAGACCTTAACCTTGACAAGCAGAAATAGGTACGTCGAATAGTTCGGAACGCAGACTGATCGATGTCCGTGGTATGGCGCACAGTTGGTCAACAGCCTTGTCGTCTCTTCTGATCAAGAATGGCACTGTTGTCATGGAGGACAGGACTCTTCGAACAGACGTGTTGGCCGAAAATGGGAGGATTGCGAGGATCGCAAGAGGGATTAGTGTACAAACAGACCAAATCATCGATGCCGGTGGGGAGTTCGTGCTTCCAGGCGTTGTAGATGTTCACGCGCACATCGGTGACCCCGAGTTCACTCGACGTGAGGACTTTACGACAGGTACACAGGCTGCCGCGGCTGGAGGGGTCACAACGATCGTTGACATGGTTCTCAGCACGCCTGTGGACACTCCGCAGGCAGTACGAGAGAGGGTCGAAAGAGGAGCGTCCGAGAGCATAGTCGATTTCTCTCTTCACGCGGGAATGATGAACAGAGCCAATATTGGAAACATCGAGGCATTGACCAAGCTTGGAGTCTGCTCCTTCAAGACGTTCATGTGCGCTCCCTACTACGTCGATCGAGCGACATTTCATGAGATAATGAAGAATGTCTCGCGATTCAGGGCGATCACGAACGTTCATGCAGAAGATGAGGAGTTGAGCCAGAAGCTTACTTTTGAACTGAAGAAGGCGGGTCGGAAGGACCCTATAGCTCACAACGAATCCAAACCCAACGTCGTCGAAGAGAAGGCGATCACAGATGCGATCGATCTCGCCCGTGCAGTGCGAACTAAGCTTCATATCTCGCACATGTCCACGAGCGAGGGCGTAGTCTTAGTTGCCAAGGCCAAACGCGAGAAGGTGGACGTTTCAGCGGAGACGTGTCCGCACTATCTGACACTGACCAAGGCTGATGTACTGAAGCTCGGACCGTACGTTAAGGTGAGTCCTCCCCTCAAAACTGAGGCAGATATCCTTGCGCTCTGGCGCGGATTGGCTAACGGAACAGTTGACATGATCTCATCTGAGCACGCGCCAGGAGAAGCTGACGAGAAAGAGGTCGGTTGGGACAATATCTGGGACGCATGGGGAGGAGTCCCAAGCATAGAAACCATGCTGCCGATCGTACTCAGCGAGGGCGTCAATAAGAACCGCATCACCTTACAGAAAGCCGCCAAGGTTCTCTCTCAGAATCCCGCCAAGAGATTCGGACTATGCCCTCGGAAGGGACGTATCGCGGTCGGTGCTGACGCAGACTTCGCCATCATTGATTTGTCGATTGAGAAAAAGGTGGGCGCTAGTCGCCTTCACTACAAGGTGGGCTGGACGCCGTACGAAGGCTGGGTGTTCAGGGGGTGGCCGACAACGACGATACTCCGAGGCGAAGTAGTCGCGAGAGATGGACAGATCTTGGTCAAACCTGGTTCAGCGCAGTTCGTTCCAATGAAGATGTGAGAGAATGATCTCCCTAGTTGTTCTGGCGGCTGGCAAGTCCACGAGAATGAAAGAGAACAAGCTACTTCTTCCCGTGGATGGGGAGACACTGATCGAACATGTCGTGAAGACGGCCACAAGATCCAGTGTGGACGAGGTAGTGGTCGTGCTCGGATTCGAGGCGGATAGGATCAAACAGAGGATCGGCCAGCTCGACTGCAGACCCGTAGTCAACGACAGGTATGAGGTAGGGCAGAGCGAAAGCGTCAAGGTCGGACTGTCGGCAGTCTCCGACGAAGCAGAAGCTATCATGATCCTCCCGGCAGACGTGGCTCTGGTAGATTCACAGTCCATCAACAAGGTCATAGAGGAGTATAGGAAGTCCAGAACCTCTATAGTAATTGCCTCACACCGAGGCCAAAGCGGGCACCCGATCCTACTTGACAGGTCACTGTTCGCACAGGTCTCAAAGATAGATGAGGCGAGTCTTGGGCTGAAGGCGGTGATCAACCGCCACAGATCAGAGGTGACCTACGTCGACGTCGACAACGACAACGTGTTAATCGACATCGACACCCAAGAAGAATTCAACAGGTACTTCCCGCAGGCAGCTTACTCTCCTAAACCGACGTAACATGTCTGTCTCGCATCTCCTCTCACTCCCACGCAGTTGACTTAAATTAGGCGTCATGACTAGCCCCTTTCTGATTAGGCGATAACCCACACGTCCCAAGAGGGATCGATGTGCGGGAAATATTCGAAACGATCAGCAAGCTGACGAGAGAGGGGAAGACCTTCGCTGTGGCAACCATAACGGGCCACACTGGGGCAGTACCAAGACGTGTCGCGAAGATGGTGATCAACGCCGACGGCACCACTATTGGAACGATCGGGGGAGGCTGCGTTGAAACCGAGGTCGTAGGTGAGGCTCGCAAGTTGCTAAGGGAAGGAGTCAAGGGTGTCCATGTGAAGAACTATGATCTCATTGAGGAGGAGTTCGGCGGCGTAGGAATGAACTGCGGAGGCAAGGTCGAAGTAGCGATCGAGATAATCGAACCGACGCCAAAACTTGTAATCATTGGAAGCGGTCATCTGGCGCAGGCTCTTAGCCGAATGGGAAAGATGCTCGAGTTCGATATCATCGTCCTAGATCCGATGGCGAAGAAAGAAAGCTTCCCCGAAGCCATGCAAGTCATACCGGAGTTCGTTGAGAAGGGCTTCCCAAAGGTCGATATCGATCAGTCGACCTACATCGTGATCTTGACTAGACACAAGGACGACATCCCAGCACTCCAAGTATCACTCAAGACCAAACCGGCATACGTTGGAATGATAGCAAGCCGAAGACGGGTCGCGCTCGTCTTCAAACAGCTATTGAAGGAAGGTCTCACCGAAGAAGAACTGGCTCGCGTGTACTCTCCTGTGGGACTCGATATAGGGGCCGAAACGCCCGAAGAGATAGCCGTCAGCATCCTCGCAGAGATAATCAGGATCAGACGACTAGGCAAGGAACAGGAGCCTGCATCAAAGAAGATCGGACTACAGACAATCAAGGCCCTCGACAAGTGAACGAACCAGTGTCCTCATAGGGTTCGCAAGCTATCTCGATCGGCGAGGCAGAAATGCGACAAGCCCGGTCGAGAGTCCCGACACGACTGCCAGAATGAAGAAGATTGTCGGCAAGAGGGACAAGTTGTTTCCGACGAACAACCCAACTATGAGCGGTCCAACGGCGTTTCCCCCGAGTAGTCCCACACCCCAAACGATCGCGTTCGATAATGACAAGAATTCCGTCGGAACAGCATCAGGGACGGATGAGAGCAGCACAGGGTAGCTACTATACGTGAAAAATCCGAAAAGCGCTAGAAAAGCAATCGACAGGATCGCATTCGAGAGCGTGAAAAGATAGAGGAGTATGGCCAGAGCTTGACCTGCGGTGTTGACCACAAGAGACCCCTTACGGTGTAGATCGGAGAACTGGCCAAAGATCACCTGTCCAGGTACGCTCAGCACAATGGAGACCATGACTATCACGCCAACACCGAAACTGAAAGAGTATTTCTGGACCTCAACAACGAAGACCGATAGGAATGCGACGATCCCTTGACCGAACGCGCCTCGAAGGAATGCTATCGTCGTCAGGACCAGAACGCTGATTCTCGCTGAGCGATTGACAAAGGAGCTTCTCACGGGGTCCCTTTGACGCGTATCAAGTGATTGCACAGGTTTCTGGGATACACGGGATCGGTTCTCAGGTCGGGTGTCAATTGGAAAGAGACCGAAGAGAGCCACAGGGAGGAGCCCGAATAGACCCAGCACGATGACTCCGTAGGGCAGGTTCAGAAGAGTGATCAGCACGACCACAACAGTCGGGTACAATGCTCGACCGAGACTGCCCAAAGCACCGTTCAGCCCGAGGGCTCTGCCGATCCTCGATGCAGGATAGACTTGGCTGAGGACAGTTCCTCCGACTGGATGGCATACGCTCGAACCGAGGCCAGAAATGGCTGTGAACAAGATAAGCGCTGGGTACAGACCCAAAGGTAGCAAGTCACGAATCGACCCGGTCGTTACTGACCATCCGATCCCGACTATCCCCAAGGCTATCATCGCTAGGCCAGATGTGAGAAGCACTGTGTTCCGTCTGGATCGGTCTGATAGGTATCCGACGGCCGGGCTTCCAATAACTGACGTGATGTTCCACATTGCGGCAACGACTCCAAGCTCTGGTGCCGTCAATCCGAATGCGGAAAGTAGCAAGGGAAAGATGGACAGAGGAACCATCGCAGCGCCATCATTCACGAAATGGGTCAAGGACGTGAGAAAGAGCGCTCGCCGTTGAAGTGAAGTTTCGTACAGCAATCGTCCTCTACCTACTTGGATGCCCTCGATCCCCTAGACTCGTTGAATCCGACGAGCACGGTTCCCAAGTTCGGGTCATCAGGGTTCCAACCCGCCTTTTGAGCAATCCGAAGGTGCACTGGGATCGTAATGGTAATAGAGGCGACGTCTTGGACTCCCCTCAGTTCATCGAGCTCGGGAAATGGCAGAGCTCTGTAGACGAGCTTCAACGGTTTCCCTCTTGCCTTGGAGAGAGCGTCACGGTAGAAGACCAAGCTCTTCCCGAGCAAGATGACGCTCGAATTGCCAGCAAGCTTCTCGGCTCGCCCAGGTTGCCAGACCTCTTCGCCCACAATACGTTCCTCGTCTAGAATGACAATGATGGGGCCAGGCGGGTGTCTGAGGTCTGGCGAATGATGGATCAAGACCACGTGTTGGCGGCTAAGGACTTCTCGAATGCCCTCGTTTACGATCTCCATTCCCGGTAGGCCCAAGCGGAGGTTTGCTTCGTTCTCAAGTTGGCGCAGCAAGTCTCTCTCCTCATCTGGGACAACCCAGCATGCGACGATACCGGCTGTCTCTCTCAACCGTTTCAGGACAGACTCAACTGCGTCCATGCGACAGTCTTCTCGGCCTTGTCTAACCGATTCTGTATCGAGGATGGTCTCTCGGGATCTGAATCTTCTTCTCTATCGAGATTTGACTGTAGGCCGTATCAACCATTGCCACGGCCGGGAAAACCACATTCGCGTCTTCGATCGGTCCGTAGAGCACGAAATCAGCTCCGACAGCGGCGGTTGCCGCGCTCACTGAAGCTAGGCAGGGTTCGACGGCTTGCTCCCCCATTTTGGTCTTCAATCCTCTCCAGAGAGCAACTGCGTTATGAGCGCCGCAACCGACTGGGAAACCCAGTTGATCCTTCAGTTCAAACAGGGCACGAAGAGCCTGACCGAGCGTGGGCAGGTCGAGAACGCAGGTGTCGATGAGCACCTTCTCGATCCCAAAACTCTGTCTCTTGTTCATCAGTTCTCTGACGGCGCTGACTCGCCCGGCCGTGCTGAAGTCCTTCATGTTGTAGGCTAGGAATACTGCGCTGCCAACGCCCGACGATTGAACTGCCTTCAACTCGTCAAGTTTACTGGTTGGATTGATCGAGTTGTAGATGACTCGGTCTAGAATTCCTTGCTCCCTTGCGTATTCAAGACCTACCGCCCTGATTTCTGCCGAAGGGCTGTCGATCATGATGGGCGCTTTGGTACGGTCTGCGACGAATTCGAGGTGGCTCTTCATTGCAGGAACGCTTGCGCCGACAACATCTATCATGCACCGATTTCCAGTCTTGTCGGCCATCTCGTCCTGAGTCTTCAGGAGTCTCTCAGCTACTTCCTTGTCGAAGGTCCCCTCGTTCTCGTCAACGACGAGCTTCTGACGGTGATAGAAGATTGTTCCAACCAACACGACAGGACGTTGGCCGGGACTACCTCCGACCTTAACGCCATCGATCTCGAAGATTCTCTGTTCGGACTTGAAATTCCACAATTCTAGGTCTGGTCCCCGTTCTGACGTTTTCTTCTACGGGACAGAAGGCTTCGATAAAGGACTTCCTAGGACACGAATATGTCACGAGCGCCGTTTTATCTAGCGTTGACGTTCTTTCATGGCGAATAGAACTTTCTCCGCTGTTAGAGGAATGCTGAATACTCGTGAGCCAGTCGCATGTGCAACCGCATTCGCAATGGCAGCAGCGGGCAAGTCTATGGGGGGTTCTCCCATGGCCTTCGCGCCGAATGGTCCCACTGCTCCCGGAAATTCGACGATGATTGTTTGTAACTCCGGTATGTCAAGCGAAGTTGGGATATAGTAGTCTCCTAGAGTAGGGTTAGCAACAATCCCATCGGTGTGAGTCACCTGTTCCATCAAACCGTATCCTAGTCCCTGAATGGTTGCACCTTCTATCTGACCTTCAAGAGAGAGCGGATTGATCGCTTTTCCAACATCATACGCAGCTGTGATCTTCAGTGGTTTCACAACTCCCAGCTCCATGTCGACCTCCACCTCAGCCACGACGGCACCGTAGGTATATTGCAGGTACGTTGTTCCCTGACTGTTCTCGTGATCGAACTCACATTTCGGCGCCGCATAGAACCCAGTCTCTGTCAGACTGATGCCTCTCTTGAAGCACTCTTCAACGATTCTCTGGAATGAGACGGTCCATTCTGGATCGTCGGAATGACGCACTACAGCGTTCTGGATCGTGAGCTTCGAGGGGTCACATCCGAGAATGTCGCCACCAACGGCCAGTATCTTCTCCTTCAGTTTCTGTGCTGCGATCTGTGTTGCTCGTCCTCCTATCACAATCACGCGTGAAGCTACTGTCGGGCCTGTCTCTTGGCATGAGGCAGTGTCAGCCCTTCCGAGTTCGAAAACATCGATCGGTAGACCAAGCGCTTCAGCAGCGATCTGAGCGAGGCCCGAGATCGCACCGGTGCCGTACTCGGTCAATGCAGTACGGACAACAACCTTCGCGTCGGGTCTGACGACTATGTGCACTGCAGCATAGTCATTGCCTTCAGGTCCGAGACTATTTCCATGATACATCAGAGCAATGCCGATGCCGCGCCTGAATGAGCCACGGTCACGAGCGAGGTCCAGCCGCTTGGCATGCCAGTTGCTTGCGTCCACCGCTCGTTTTGTGCACTCTTCTAGTCCGCAAGCCTCGTCCACGAGTTGACTCGTCGCTGTCAGCAATCCCGACCTTAGAATGTTCTTCAATCTGAGATCGAGCGGATCCATATCGAGCTTCTTCGCCAACTCGTCCATCTGCGATTCAGCGGCGAAATGGACCTGCGGGCTTCCGAAGCCTCTGAACGATCCCGCCATCGTGTTGTTTGTGTACATGCAGTACGCATCTGTCTTCACGTGTGGAATTACGTATGGTCCCGTGGTGTGGAAGCACGCGCGGATGATCACCAGCGGCCCGAGCGAGGCGTAGGCTCCAGTGTCCGAAACGACCAACGCATCGGATGCTGTCAGGCGCCCGTCGTTCTTTGCGCCCGTCTTCAGTGTGATCACGAAAGGATGGCGCTTGGTGTGGGCTATGATGGATTCTTCTCGAGTGTATGCGAGGATGGCTGGTTTCCCGGTTCTGTATGCGACTAGCGCGGATATTGCACAGGTATCGATGGGCATTTCATCCGACTTGGGCCCAAACGCTCCCCCAGTGGTTGCTTGTATCACCCTGACTTTGTCTGTGCTGATGCCTAGGACCTTTGCGACTCCGGCCTGAACGTAGAATGGAGTTTGCATCGATCCAACACATGTGATCGATCCATCCCGCTCCAGCCATGCCATTCCAACCTCAGGCTCGAGTGCGGTTGGATCCTGAAACTGGGTCTTGTACGTGTTCTCGATGATGACGTGAGCTTGCCGGAACCCTTCCTCGACGTTTCCCTTTCTCACCTTGAGATACTTTGCGACATTTCCGGTCTCATGGACGCGAACCGCGTCAGACTTCATAGCCTCAAGTGGAGAGAACACAGCGGGTAGACGTTCGTACTCAACGGAGACAACTCCAGCTGCTTCCTCCGCTGTTTCCGAATCGACAGCTGCAACGACTGCTATTGCTTCTCCTTGGCTTCTCACCTTGGTTCCGGCGAGGAGAGGGCGATCTGGCAGGAGTGCATAGGCCTCGTTGATGCCCGGGATATCCTTTGCCGTCAGCACAGCTAGTACACCCGGAACCCCTTTGGCTTGGTCCGTATCGATTCGTCGGATTAATGCGTGAGGAACGGTTGATCTGACAACCTTCAGTCTAAGGGCGTCTTTCGGAACAATGTCCGACGAATAGAGCGGAACACCGAGGACCTTGCCCAGCGCGTCGAGTCTCTGAATCCTCTTGCCAACCACTACCAGACCTTCGGCCTCTCGAAGCCTCTGGATCAGCGCCGTCTCCGTCAAAGCTTGTCCTCCCTGAGTTTCTCTGCCGCGTCTTGAATGGCGTCGATCAGCTTGTAGTAGCCAGTGCAACGACAGAGAACGCCGCTGATCGCCTCCCTGATCTCGTCTCTGGAAGGCGTGGAATTGTGATCCAGTAGGTTCTTCCCAGCTAACACCATGGCGGGAGTGCAGAATCCACACTGAGCTGCATTATACTTCATGAAAGCCTTCTGGACCGGATGTAGGTTCTCGCGTGTACCGATACCCTCAACTGTGACGATTCTCTTTCCCCTTGCTTGGACTGCCAGAACGAGACATGAGTTGACGAGACGACCATCAATTATGACGCTGCAGGTTCCGCAGTCTCCAGTGCCACATCCTTCTTTCACTCCCTTGAGGTTCAGTCGGTCTCGCAGGACATCGAGAAGTCTCTCGTTCGATTCGATGATCAGCGCGTGATCCCTGCCGTTGACATTTAATCTCACAAGATGTTTCGCCAATCGTGTCACTTCCCGAGAAGGTCTTCTCTGCACTGGGTGAGAGCCCGTCGAAGCAGGACCTTCGCCGCCTCACATCTATACTCGGCCGATGCACGAAAATCGGACGTGAGTCGTAGCTCTTCTCCAAGCACATGTGTGGCCTTCTCGACGGTCTTTTGGTCTAGATCTTGGCCGAGAAGCCATTTCTCCACACCTTCGGTTCTCTCAGGAATCTTGCCCCTCAGTCGGTTCAGGGCGATTCTCACAGACGAGATCCTACGATCTGCGAGGTCGACTTCAAGGAGAGTAGCGACCGACACTAAGGCAATGATCAAGATGTTTCTCATTCCAAGTTTCTGGAACGAGCATGCCGTACCTGCACGAGGTTCTGTGAAGGAAACCTCGGCTAGAATCTCATCACCGTTCAGAGCGTTCTTCCGTTTGGAGATCAGAAAATCTCGAAACGGGAGTTCACGTGTTCCGTCCTTGCGAATGATTTTGACGTTGGCATTGAGCACGAGAAAGGCAGGAATCAGATCTTCGGAAGAGGATGCAGCACACACATTCCCCCCTACCGTGGCGACACTTCTGATATTTGGAGATCCGAATCTTTCAGCAACCTGCCTAAGCAGCTTGGTCGAGGCGGAACTGTCCCTCTGCTTTTCCAAGTCAGCGATGGTTGTTAACGCGCCTATCTTGATGACGCCCTGTTCTTCCTTGACATACCTTAGATCCATAATCCCTGAAAGATCCAGTAGCTTCCTCGCCGGCATCTTCTTGCTTCTAATTCTCGGGAGAAGGTCAGTTCCTCCCGCTACTGGAATCGTGTCGCTCGGGTTCTCTTTGAGATAGTTGAGCGCGTCATCGAGGTTCACTGGAATGTAGAGGTCGAATCTTGCGATCGATCATCCCTCCGCTGACTGGTGGAATGACAAGTACGACATCACCATCTTTCAACCGAACCGACATATCAAGTGGTTTCTGAAGTGTATTGTTGACGTACACAAAGGCGTATTCGCGAAGCCTGCCCTCCCCGTCGAAAAGAACGTTCCTGGCCGACTTCCCATATCTCTCGCCCAAGATGCGCACAAGTTCCCCAACGTTATCTGCCGTGGCTGTGATCTCACCACTACCTGCGGTAGCTCTCAACTCATGGAACAACCTTACCTTCACTATCGCCAAATCGGTCTCACCGGGGTCTGGTGTTCCAGTAAAGCGGTGAACAAGCGCTCTGATGTGATTGGTATTGTGAATGATCGGACTCCCACCGCATCGAAGATCGCATTTCCAATCGAAGCCGCGACGGGAACCAACCCGATCTCGCCGGCGCCCTTTGCTCCAAAGGGTCCAGTCTTCTCGTGGGTTTCTACGGGTACGACTTCGATCTCTGGAGCGTCCATGATTGTTGGGATGAGGTATGTGGTGAAGTTGGGGGTCATGAGGCGTCCATCTTCAATAATTGCGTCCTCAGTCAACGCGTAACCTAGCCCCTGTACAACCGCTCCTTCAATCTGCCCCCGGAAGCCTTGAGGATTGATGATCTTCCCCGAGTCTGGAACCATCAGATATTGCAGAACCTTGGTCTTTCCAGTCAAGGTGTCGACTTCGACTAGTGCAATGGCGGTCGCGTACATGAAGACCCAGTGGGGGATCTCCATGCTCCCTTCGATGGGGCGCTCAAACCTTGGGACATCAAACCCAGCCTCAACTCGCGCGCTCTTTCCGTTCTCATGCACGTATTCGGCCAGCTTGGCATAGGTGGCTCTCCTTGGCGAGTTGTCACGAACTATGACAGCTTTGTCACAACATTCAAGGTTCGTCTCATGTTCTTTGAGCATTCGTGCCGCGTACCATATGAGAAGCGCACGCATCTTTTCCGCTGCTCTGATGATCGCATTTCCGGCCACGTAAACAGATCTCGAAGCAGTTGAGCTTCCTGTATCAGGTGTGAGCCCGGTATCTGCAGAATCTAGATGTACCTGGTCAGGTCGGCAATGCAGCGCCTCGGCCGCTATCTGCGTGTAGGCTGTGACGTTTCCCTGTCCCATGTCTGGGCAGCTGACGCCAACGTTGAAGGTGCCATCATCGTTTAGTGTGATCAACGCTGCTCCGAAGTCGGGAAGCGCGCCGAAGGTGATTCCCTTCAGAGCGCATGCGACTCCCACGCCTCTCTTGCACCAAGGTTGTGATGGCTGCGCCTTGTACCTCTCCCTGTAACGCCAGAGATCTGAGCGAGAAGCAACCTCGAGGGTCTCGTGAATTCCAATACTCCCCGGGATCTTGACTCCGAATGTGCTAATGTCTCCCTCTCGAATGACATTTCGTTTCCTGATCTCGAGCTTGTCGATTTGAAGCTTCTCAGCGATAACGTCGAGTTGGGATTCCATCGCGAATACCGCCTGCGGGGCCCCGAATCCTCTGAACGGGCCAGAGAAGCCATTGTTTGTGTAGACGCAGTAGGCATCTATGTCAATATTGGGAACGTTGTACGGCCCACAGCAGGTCTCGATTGAGACATCAAGGATGGTTCCTCCTAACGAAGCGTAGGCTCCTGTATCGGAAACGATCCTCACCTGGTTTGCGAGTAGCTTTCCATCCGAACTTGCCCCCGTCCGAGCGGTGATGATCATCGGGTGTCGTTTGAGTCCGGAGATGCCAGACTCCTCTCGAGATAGAGCAATCTTGACAGGACGCTTAGTCTTCAGAGCCAAGAGGGCGAGGTGGATCTGGACGGTGATCTCGTCCTTGCCGCCGAAGGCCCCGCCGACTATGGATGAAACTACTCTGATCTTCTCGCGTGGGATTCCGAGTGCCCTTGCGATTTGGAGCTGATCTCTGTACGGGCATTGGCCTCCAACGTAGAGAACGACGTTTCCGTTCTGATCGAAGAGTCCAACACCGGCCTCGGTCTCAAGGAACATGTGCATCTGGCGCCCGGTCCGATAGGTATTCTCAACGACGAGCGCACACTGATTGAACGCTCCTGCCACATCACCACGAGTCACCCTCGCATGCCTGTAGATATTGCCGCTCTCATGGACACGAGCGGAGTTGGTTTTCATGGCCTCGATCGGATCAGAGACTATTGGAAGCGGCTCGTACTCCACATCGATAAGCTCCAGCGCCTGCTCGGCTGTGTCGGGGTCCTCCGCCGCAACTAGGGCGACCGCGTCTCCCTCGTAGCGGACTTTGTCTTCACAAAGAACCGGTTGATCTGGCGTCAGGATGCCGTAGCGGTTCGTACCTTCAACATCTCTGTGAGTTAGGACAGCAACGACACCTTGAAGGGCTTGCGCACGTGAGGTATCGATGCGCTTGATCAGTGCATGAGGCCGGTTGGCCCTCAGAACTCTCCCGTATAACATGTCTTCGAAGCGAAGATCGGAATAGAACTTCGCTTGACCAGTCGCCCTCTCCACAGCATCGAGTTTCGTTACGGATCTTCCGACCCAATGTGGCTCTTCGAGAGGGTTGAATGGTGTGGTCATCTGTCACGCTCGACCTCCCGTGACTGGTGGAAAGATCAGCAGTTCGTCGCCGTCTCTCAGCAAGACATCTTGGTCTAGGCGTATCCCGTCTCTTACAATGTACAGGTATAGCCTATCCTGAACTGGTAACACCTCAACCGCGTCTTGTACCGTGGCGTCTTCTGGCAAGTCAAGTTCAAGCTGGCTTTGCTCGAACCTATCTCCGAAAGCTCCGTACAGCTTGACCTTCACCTTCAACGAGTCTCCCACATCCTGCGAGATTCGATGAGAGTGTGCAGGGCCTTGTAGAGTAGAGATGGCATGACTGCGCGTCTGTACTCGGCTGATGTTCGTACATCAGTGATAGGGCAGGTCTCGCCCGACGCAATCTCACCTGCTTTCCAGACGACGTCTTCACTCAGAGGCTGATCCTGCAGAAATTCCTCGCACTTCCTTGCTCTGACAACGACAGGAGCAACCGAGCCCATCGCGATTCTGACATCCGAGAAATTGCCCACTTCGTGCGCCCATCGAACCCAAACAGCGATACTCGCGAGCGATATGAAGTGAGCTTCTCTCAGGCCGAGTTTCAGGAACGTGGCCTCGCATGGTCTCTCAACCGCTTCGAATGAGATCTCCGTTATCAGCTCGTCAGGCTTGAGATCGACCTTGCGATAATCGAGGAAGAACTTCTCGACTGGAACATGACGAATGCCTTTGTGGCTGTGAACGGTGATCGTGGCATCCAGCACGTAGAATGGCGGGATCGTATCCCCTGCTGGAGAAGCGTTCCCTAGGTTGCCGCCAATGGTGGCTCGGTTTTGGAGCTGCACCACGCCAATGGTCTTTGAAGCCTCAACAAGCATGCGACACGAATCCTTCAAGATCGGAGATTCGATGATTTCCGAGTATGTGCTCAGTGCACCTATGCGTACGGTTGATCCTTCTCTTCGAATGTATCGCAGTTCGACCAGCCCCGAAATGTCCAGAAGTTCCTTTGCTTGGAGAAGGTGGTCCTTGAGTTGGATGATTACGTCCGTGCCGCCAGCGATAGGTCTAATGCTGCCCGATCTCTGACAAAGAACTGTCAACGCATCGCTGAGGGTTCTTGGTTGCACAACATCGAGATCGCTCAGCCTCATCATTCGATCAACTCGGTCTCATGCGGGCTGCATCCTCTACTGCACGGATGATGCTCGCGTAGCCTGTGCACCGGCAGAGATTGCCAGCCAGCGCGATCTTGATCTCCTTCACAGTAGGGTTGGAGATCCTGTTCAGAAGCGCCTCGGTCGAGACTATGAACCCCGGAATACAATGTCCACATTGGACGGCTCCGTTTTCAACGAATGCCTTCTGCACGTAATCAGGTAAGCCATCCTTCATGAGTCCCTCAGACGTGACGATCTCTGCTCCTTGCACTTGGGAAATGAGGACTAGGCATGAAAAGACTGGCTTTCCATTAATGAGGACGGTGCATGCACCACACTCTCCTCTCCCACAGTCTTCCTTGGGGCCTGTGACATCCAACTTCTCTCGCAAGACCTCGAGCAGAGTGTGAGCAGGAGGAGCCGATACTGAGACCTCCTGCCCGTTCAGCTTGAATGAGAACAGTCTCTCCATCCTCGCAGACACCGTCGGTTGGCTATCTCTCGATTTCACATCCTGAAGGTGATGGTGCGGTGACAGATTCCACGCATATGAGCATGGAGTTCCGCATAGCTACCAGAAGAGAACCTATTAACGATTTTTCGGAAAAAGTAGGCTAAGTCAAAGCGGTTTCTTGAACCATTGGTTATTTGACAGCTGTACGATATCAGATGACAAGAAATGCTAGTCTTATGCTGCCGTCCGTAGTCTTCATCTCAACGGGGCACGTCCATGTGGTTCTTGAAGTCCTCGAGTTCTCACGAATTGGAGGAGCGGCGGAGGCCGTCCAACTCGTGCGCAATATGATGGTCTTTCAGACATTGGGCGCTCTCGCTCGTGTAGCTAGATTGCAGCCAAGATGGAAGAAGCCGCTGAAGATGAAAGCCGCTTGGTGTACAGTACACCCATAGTTGTCTCGATGCGTTTATCGTTCGGTACAACATCTCATGTCTCTGTGGGCGTTGCTGATGCCTGGCCAGCGTTCTCCCGTTTGGAATATGCCACGCACCGAGTCTAGGTGGTAGAAGTATTGGGGAGAGTTGCTCTCTATCTGCAAGACAAGCATCCGATCAGGGACGGCATCAAGTACGCTCAGTTTGCTGAGAAGCATGGGTTCGAGGCGGTCTGGCAGGCTGAATCGCGTCTCGCAAGAGATGCAATAGCACCGTTGGCGGCAATGGCCACAGTGACCAGTAAGATCAAGCTCGGGACCGGTGTGATCAACAACTGGACCCGCAACGTGGCGCTAACGGCCGCGACCTTCTTGACACTCGACGAACTCTCGAGCGGTAGGATGATCCTCGGCATAGGCGCTTGGTGGGATCCGCTCGCCTGGAAAGTGGGGATTGATCGCTCGCGACCGTTGAAGGCGATGAGAGAGTACGTGGAGGTTCTCAAACGGCTCTTCAGAATGGAGACCGTGACATTCGATGGTGAGCATGTGAAGGTTAGAGACATCAGGCTCGATGTCGTCTACGCTGATCCTGACACCCCTCGGAACATCCCTATCTACATTGGCGCGACGGGATGGCAGATGATGGAACTCACAGGCGAAATTGCTGATGGGGTTGTCCTGAACTATCTTGTCTCTCCGAAGTACAACGGTATGGCGATGGAGTATCTGAAGTCAGGCGCAGAGATGGCAGGCAGGAAACTTGAGGCTATCGACCGACCACAGCTGGTCGTATGCTCACTCGACGAGGACGCGGACAAGGCGATGGATGGCGCACGCCCATTGATCGCCCAGTATCTCGGACAACAACCGCACATCGCCAAAGCGAGCGGCGTCAAAGACGAGCTGATCAAGGAAGTCACAAAGGCTCTGGGAGGATGGCCCGCGAAGCTAGGAGGACTCGAGAGAGCCATGGAATTGATCGACGACAACTTGGTTCGCTTGATAACCGCGTCAGGGACCGTCGACGACTGCCACAAGAAGGTCGAGGAGTACAGACGTACTGGGTGCACCTGCCCGATTCTGTATCCGCTGGGAGAAGACGTCGAAGCCATGGTATCCGCTTTCTCGCAGGCATGAACTTTGACGCTGAGTCATTCTAGGTTGAGGTGACATCGTTGGTGAAGTTCACTAGGACTGAGGAGCGTTTCCTGAAGACCAAGGAGTTAGGAAGACTTGCAACAATTGCGCCAGACAACATGCCACACGTGGTCCCAGTATGCTACATCTATCGAGCAGGCAAGCTCAGGATCGCCATAGACTATGCATCAAGGAAGTATCATAACCTGTTGACCAACGACAAGGTAGGCTTTGTGGTGGACGTCTACAAGCCTAGTCGCGAATTGCGTGGCATGCTCGTCCAAGGAAAAGCAAAGATCGTGGAGTCTGGACCTGAGTTTCGAGAAGCCTACCGGCTCTTCTACAAGAAGTTCAGTTGGGTGAGAGCGGATCCTTGGAAAGAAGGAGACGCACCCTTCATCAAGGTCGAGCCCACGAGTAAGGCGAGTTGGAGCCTAGGGTGAGTCTAGGAACATGCGCTGCATGCTTGCTCTCGTCTCACATGATCGGCTCTTCAAATTGAACAACTCGGAGAGCTCATGTGACTCTCTGAACTCTCGCCGGAGTAGCGAGCTCTGCTGACTGGTCCCTCTTCCTGCTATTGGGCGCCACCACGCCATGTTTCGAGTTGTAGTTCGACTGTCGCATAACGAGGAGCAGAAGGATCTTGAACATTCGAACAGAATATTCCGGTCAGACTGGGTCAGGACTCGAAGCGGCTGACACACGCGGGGCGACAAGCACTAAACCAGCACGTTTTTAGACCTGATTTCCATGTGTGACCACGAGAAGCTCTCACAGCCACGTGGACACCCACAAGACTTTGAGTCCTTCTTGAGACGACCAAGAGCCGAAGCAGTAGGATCGCGGAAAACTGACGAAACAACCGAACTGGTTCCCGTAGCGGCGCAGAGCCCACATGAACGGTGGACGAGTTTTCGGGCTTTGTTACAGGTCTGCGATGTCGCCGCCAAGGCTGAGGAGAAGCAAACAATGAGTAGTTTCCAAGAACTGGGCTTGAGCCCAGAGGTACTGAGCGCTGTCAAAGCGCTCGGATTTGATGCACCGTTCCCCATCCAGGAAGCGGTCATTCCACTTCTCTGGAGTGGGAGCGATGTGATTGGCCAGGCACATACAGGAACCGGAAAGACCGCCGCCTTCGGTCTGCCAATACTTGAGATCGTTGATGACAAGTCACTGAATGTTCAGGCGCTCGTACTGGTTCCGACACGCGAGCTTGCGATACAGGTAGCCGAAGACATAAACTCATACGGCAAACTCACACACAAACGCGCTCTCGCCATCTACGGAGGCCAATCAATTCACGCGCAGATTGATGCGTTGGAAGATTGCCCACAAATCATTGTGGGAACACCGGGACGTGTCATCGATCATCTTGAGCGCAGAACCTTGCGGCTGGATCACGTACAGTGCGTTGTTCTTGACGAGGCCGACCGGATGCTTGACATGGGATTCATAGACGATGTCCAGCGCATCCTCGGAAGCATTGAAGGAAGGCGCCAAACAGCGCTCTTCTCGGCAACCATGCCCGAAGAAGTTCTCGAGCTTGCCCACAAATACATGAAGAATCCTCGCGAAGTGCTGATTGAATCAAAGGATCTCAATGTGAAGGAGATCAGTCAATACTTTGTCCAGCTCGATTCTGATAGGAAGCTCGATGCTCTTCTCGGTGTCCTGAACGACAAGAAGGTGGAACGCGCGATTGTGTTCTGTAGAACGAAACGCACCACATTTTGGCTGGTACAATCACTAAGAAGGAGAAACGAGAACGCTATCGCGATAAACGGAGATCTCTCCCAGAATCAACGCGACCACGCGATGCAAACGTTCCGAACCGGTCGAAGCCGTCTGTTGGTCGCGACAGATCTAGCCGGGAGAGGTTTGGACATCGACGGAGTGACGCACATAGTCAATTTCGACGTTCCCGAGGACCCGTACGCGTACTTCCACAGAATCGGGAGAACCGGGCGAGCAGGAAAGACAGGGACCGCAGTAACGATCGTATCTCCTGAACAAAGGGCAGACTTCCGAACAATACAGGAGATGGCAAACTATCAGATCGAGCGTCTGAACTCCAATGATCTGCGCGGGAACGCGTCGGCTCGTAGGAACGAGCCGCGCCACAGATTTCGTCACGAAATCCGTCGCAGATCTCCATGGAGGCCGCGTCGAGAATCCGGGTGTAGTCCCAGCCCAAACTTCGGAGGTCTGCACCACGCGAGCAGTGCATTCGTGGAGAACCCAACACGGTAAGAGCGAAAATCGATGGGTCAATGGACCATGGGACGCCTCGCCGGCGAGGGTCGCTCGGATCGTGACCTTGCTTACCTCCTCATGCTAGCAAGACGACACGACCTAGAACCCGTCGATCTGCACCGGGCTCTAGTAAGGGCCCAGCGTGGTAAGAGGTCGACGTGCGGTTCTCTCTCGATAGAACTGCGCCAGCGCGAGGACAATCGCATCTGTTTCATGTTTTCACGGGACAAGCAATCAATAGCACAAGCCGCAATCTCAGAAAATTCGCTGGCGAAGCTTCGTCATATACCGCCAGAGTTCAACCGAGTGTTGAACAAGGAAGATCAAGCATCCGCTGCTGACCAATCGCAGACCATGAGACGTATCGCTGATCTTCGAGTTGGATTGAGAAACGTGTGCCTGAGGGCAATTGTCACGGAGAAGTCAGAGGTGAGGGCGTTGGAGTCGAAAAACGGCACGCCTCTTACTCTATGCTTAGCGACTCTCTCAGACGACACAGGAAAGATTCAACTTGCCCTATGGAACAACCGGGTTCATTCCGTAGCGAAGAATGACACTGTGATCATTCGAGGCGCCACGGTCACCAACCTCAGAGGCCAGATGCAACTGAGACTCCCGTGGAAAACTGGAACCGTCTCAACCGTGGATCCCCGAAGCGGACCCATACAAGAGTCAAGCGTCAGGACGAATAATCGAAGCCCACTCTATCCGCACCCGCAAGCCCATCATCAGGCTTGCGAACACCATACGAACACGAGGGGGTAATTCAATGGATAATGAAAATCCAGAACATGTGTCTGAAAGCGCACCAGAAAGCGAACGGCCGTCGAAACTTGCCATCGACAGACCGCAGGATTTCAAGTTCCATGTCGCGTACGACGCCTATTCCAGAGCTTGGGACGGGAACCCCTCGGAGGCCATTAGACAGAAGCTGAACGAAGTGATATCCGATCTGTCCAAGAACGACACTGAGGACGGCTATCACGCATTCTACAATGCAATTCAGCAATATCGGAAGGATCTGACCTCGTTCAGGTCGCCTCGAACGAGGATAGAGACGCAGAGAAAGAGAGAATGGCAGAGGACTTCGGCCCGAGACACGAGGAACCGACGCCACAGATAGAGGTCGGACTTTGTCAAAGCGCAGGCTCGCAGAGGATCGTCGCCAACCCGCCTAGAGTCAACGAGCACCTGTCGCGTACGAATCTACCAACCGTCTCGTTCAACGCAAGCGCATTGTCAAAACTCTCCTTCATGGCTGCCAAGCTCCTTGCGGATCCCTCGCTTGTATCTCTGAGAATGCAATGTAATTGAACTTGAGCGATATCTCTTTGATCTGGAAGAGGAATTGGAGCGGACTTTGCCTCGTACGGATGGAGTCGGCCGAGTTCCATGAGTGGGCAGGTCAGTATCCTCTTTCAGCTTCCTTGACGGTCTCAGAGAAGACATCTAAGCCTTTGTCGATGTGGTTCCTCATGATCACTAGAGGTGGCAAGAACCTGATCACGTTAGGCCAATGTCCTGCCTTCCACACCAGAACTCCACGCTCGAAGCATCTTGCTTGGATCTTCTTGACAAGCTCGAGCGCTGGTCTCTTTGTGCGTTTGTCTTCAACGAACTCAGCCGCGACCATCATGCCTTTTCCTCTGACTTCTCCGATCGTTTTCGTCTCTTGCTGCAGCTCCTTCAATCGTTTCAACATGTAGGCACCTTCTCTAGCGGACCGCTCGACAAGGCCTTTCTGAACTGTGAAGTTGATCGCCTCCAGCCCCGCGACACAAGCGAGCACATTTCCCCTAAACGTTCCCATATGCCCACCAGGCTCCCACGTATCGAGCGTCTTTCTTAACACACAACCCGCCAGAGGAATTCCTATTCCTCCAACTGCCTTCGCGATAGGCATCACGTCCGGGGTTACGCCCTCGTATTCGCACGCAAACATCTTCCCTGCTCTTCCAAACCCGGACTGGATCTCATCGACTATCAGGAGGATCTTGTTATCATCACATATTCGTCTCATCTCTTTCAGGTAACCCTCTGGTGGCACGATGAATCCGCCTTCTCCTTGGATCGGCTCGATGATCATCGCTGCCGGATCGGCAAGGCCGGATTCTGGGTCGTTGAACAGATACTCCACGTACCGGACACACTGCAGGTCGCACTCGGGATATTCCTTGCCGAAGGCGCAACGATAGCAGTACGCATACGGGGCAAAATGGATGTCCGGAAACAGTGGTAGATATCCTGTCCTGTAGGATCTCTTGGATGTGACCGAAAGTGCGCCCCCGGTCATTCCGTGGTACGCACCGTGAAACGCCAAGAACGTGTGACGTTTCGTGTTGAATTTCGCGATCTTAAGAGCTCCTTCAATGGCGTCCGAGCCCGTTGGACCACCGAAGAGAACTCTCGAATTACCCTTGAGGTCCCCGGGAGCTATGTCCACAAGCTTCTCCACGAGTTGGACGCGTTCGGGAGTCGGAATGTCCAAGGCATGAGTCAACTTGCCCAGCTGGCGTCTTACGGCCTCCACGACGTAGGGATTGGAATGGCCGACGTTGAGAACTGAGATCCCCGACATGAAGTCGATGTAGACGTTCCCATCCACGTCCTTCAGAGTCGCGCCTTTTCCGGATTCCCAAGCAGTGGGAATAACCGTTGGATAGTAGACTGCTCGACTGTCGACATCCTTCTGTCTTTCGAGCAATTCTCTTGCTTTCGGACCCGGTGGCTTCACAACAATCCTCGGAGCCTCAGGAAGACTCAAATCAGCAAATTCCTCAACGCTACTAGACAATAGGCGACACCAAAGCACGCAGCGTTTCGACGAGCGTACCTAAAATGCGTTTGGACAGCGTCAGAGGACTTCTGCGGACACGCTTGACTCTTGTTCAAAGAATTCCTCGGCGATCATTATCAATCTCTCGACAGCAACCGAGATGTTGAGTGCTGCTGTGAGCTATTGAGAACTAGGGTCACGTCAATCATTGTGTTAGACTGGGCCTTGTGGGTCAGAGCTGGGCGGTGCTATTTGCATCCAACTGTTTTCCCGACTGTGGGTCGCGGTTGTAGAAATGCGATTGGTACGCAACCAATTTACGTCCTAGACAGCAACCGAACTTCCGAGTTCATCTTGACAAATACCGAAGACCCCGAAATGAGGCGGTTTCAGGAGAGAACCTCCAAGTCGAAGGCCATCTTCGAGCGAGCGAGGGTCGATGTGCCATTTGGTGTGCATAGTACCTACAGGTACGCCGACCCGTACCCGTTGTACTTCACGAGGGCGCAAGGAACGAAGTTGTGAGATGTGGACGGAAACCAGTACACGGACTACAACATGGGCTTCGGCGCACTGGTCTCAGGACACAGCCATCCAACCGTGGCTGAAGCCTTGACAGCGCAGATCAAGAAAGGGACCGATTACGGCTTTGAATGGGAAGAGACACCGAAGTTCGCACGGATGATCTGCGAGAGGTTCGGCGTCGATCAAGTCAGGTTCTCGACCACAGGCGCCGAAGCGACCATGTATGCAACGCGTTTCGCGAGAAGCTTCACTGGAAGAAAGAAGATCCTCAAGTTTGAAGGATGCTACCACGGCAGCAACGAAACCACGTTGGTGAGTGTCAAGCCGGCTCGCGCTAAGGCTGGCCACCCACGTTTCCCCAACCAAGTACCGGCCTCGCTCGGAATTCCGGATGCCTTTTACGTGAACACTCTGGTGGCACCTTTCAATGACTTGGAAGCGGTGCAGGAAATAGTCGAGAAGAATGCCCAGGACATCGCGGGAATGATCGTTGAACCGATTCCAATGAACATGGGTTTCGTTCTTCCCAAGCCTGGCTTCCTCGACGGTTTGAGAAAGCTCGCGGACGAGTACAACTTTGTTCTGATCTTTGATGAGATAAAGACGTGCGGAAAGTTCTACGGTGGAATCTCAGAGTACGCGCAAGTAAAGGGTGATCTGGTGGCGCTCGGCAAGGCGATTGGAGGGGGCGTCCCAATCTCAGTGGTAGCTGGAAAAAGAGCGATAATGGAAACCATAGTGCCCGGCGTGGTCAGTCACGCCGGAACCTTCAACGCTAATCCGCTTTGCGTTGCAGCCGGAATTGCTACGCTCTCGAAGGTTCTCACTAGAGATGCGATGAATAAGGCAACAAGATTGTGTGAAACCCTAGCGAAGGGGTGTCAGGATCTCATAGATGATGAGGGTCTCGTTGCGCAGATTTCCTATGCGGGTCTAAGTGGCGCAGTAGCATTCTCTTCCAAGCCGGTAACTGACTGGAGGAGCTTCCAAGACTGCCACACTGGGAGATGGTTCGCCTACTTGTTTGCAATGATGAACCGCGGAGTACTACCAGCGGGGCCGTCTCCCGATGAGCAATGGACCATTTCCGTACTTCACACGAAGGAGGAGATCGAGGAACACATAGAAGCATTCAAGGACGTTGCGAAGTACGTGAAGAAGTTCGAAACAGCGATGCCAATAGTAGAGGCAATCTAGGAGTTCAAACCCACCGAATTGTTCGTCAGGTCCGGTCACAAGGAGCTGGCTAGCTCTCCTCGCAAGATCGTGACAGCTTGTCCGCTCAGATAGACGCGGTCACCGTCGACGCGAACACGCACAGTTCCTCCACGCCTTGAGGCTTGATAGCCAACAAGGTCATTCTTGCCAAGTCGCCTACTCCAGAAGGGCCCTAGGCAGCAGTGAGCGGAGCCTGTAACCGGATCCTCATCAATACCTGAGCCCGGCGCAAAGAACCTAGACACAAAATCATAGCCTGAGGACATTGCCCTACTCGTGACCATGACACCGCGAACCCCAATCGCTCTCAGCAAGGTGAAGTCTGGCTTCAGGTTTCGCACTGCTTCCTCCGTTTCCACTTCGAGAAGATAGTCGAATCTGCTCTTACCAACGTATTTCGCTGTGACAGCTAGTGCTTCAAGAAGCTGGGCAGGAGCAGTCGTTGGCTGATCTGGTGTGGCTGGGAAGTTCAGCTCGATCCATTCTCCTCTACGCTCTGCTGTCAAGAGTCCGCTACGAGTGTGAAACCTCGCCTGTTCACGCGTCGCCAACAGTCCGGTTTCCCATAGGACGTGTGCGCTTGCAAGTGTCGCGTGACCACACAGTGAGACTTCGACGGTCGGTGTGAACCAGCGTAGAGCGAACTCATTCTCTTGCCTGCTCAAGAAGGCCGTCTCGGACAGATTCATCTCCTGTGCGATATTCTGCATCCAAGCCTCGTCACGTGGGTCTGTCAGAATGCACACGGCTGCCGGGTTTCCCGCAAAGGTTCTGTCCGTGAAGGCATCAACTTGGAAGATCCTGAACCCCATCGTTCGCCCTCCAATCATTGCGACTCGATGCATGAGGAGCTTCTGTCTAGGCGGATCCCAAGGCATGATCTCGGAGTTTCAGGTGTGTTGCGTTGCCGTCGAATGAACACTAGCACACTTACGCCGACTACGAGTCCGGCCAGGATTGCCTCAATAGGGAAGCCAGGTACGCTAGCTCCTTGCTGCTGCGTCTTCTCCGTCACCTGAATAGAGTATGACTCGACGAATAGTTCTTGACTTGTATCAGCGATGTAACAAACCCAGTCGAGGATGTATGTTCCGGAAGGTGCCGTTTCGGGAACGCTCAGCGTGAAAGCGTTGTCAATTCGCTTCTCCTGTCCAGTTCCGACAATTCCAAAGTCAACGATCTTTGGTTCGACCCACCCGGCTGCGGATCCGGAAGCGTTCATGACGACGTGAACCTCTGCCTCTCCTAGATTCGAGACGGTGAGGCAGAATCCGGTCTTGACCTCGCCTTGAGTCACCGTGATTTCTGTCCTCGTCGATCGGGTAATGTAGAGATATGCCGGTCGCGTCGTCTCGCTTATTGGATCAAATATCGAGCAAGCTGCGATAGCGTCTGAGCTGGGATTGTGAGGGTCGTAGCCGCGATCCCAGCACCAACTAAGCCAGCCGATCAAGTTCTGTGTCGACTTGAAGATGTCAGTATAGATGCGATACCTTTCTGCCTGCAAGGCGTCGTCCGATGTGGAGTAACCGAACTCTGTAATCTGCACATGCTTGCCTAGGCTTGCCGCTTTCTGGGTGATGTGTGTTAGACCGCTTCTGTACTCGTCGAAGTTGTTCCAGTAAACATCATCGGTCTCACTTTCGCTGACGCGTGCGTTCAGAGAGATGAAGTCAAGAGCCGTTAGGAGTCTATCATCCCAATCCCAATCTCGTTCGAATAGAGCAGATACGAACCGAATCGTGACGGGTTTGTTGGTGATCTGTCTTGTCTTGTTGGATACCTCAACCATCAGGTTGATCCAGTTGGTCTTCCGCCACTCATCCAGCGGCCAAAACCATGGCTCGTTCAAAACAGAGTAGGCCCAGATGTTCCGAACATCTTTGAGCTGTCCCACAGCCCAACCCACCATCGCCACGTAAGCGTCCGCAATCTCCGGGTCAGTTATCAACCTCATCGCGATTCCCACATACTCGGGATTGGTCCACGAGTCCTCCTCATTCGCAATGGTGTGGAAGTCGATCATCACTTCGAGCCCATACCTATCTGCAACGTTGCAGACGCGGATCACGTTCTCGATGAACTCCTGATTGTAGACGCCTCTTGACATCTCGAGCTTGTACCAGAACATCACTATCGCAATCGTTCTGATGCCATCATTCCTAAACTTCGCAAAGTCCCTCTCAAGCGTCTCTGTCTGCGTGTCGTAGGAATGATGCAGTGTAAGATAGCTTACACCCACATGCCCGAGTGCCGATGAGCCGACACATGGGATGATTCCCGCAATGGCCACTAGGACGAGTGCCAGGGACCAGCATGCAAAGGCGTGGGCGCGGCGACGACTGATACGCAACCTCTTGTCCTCTGCCTTGAATCGATAGGACACTAAAAATGCTTCTGGAAACCGGGGAGTGGCGTCTCGTCTTCGGACGATGCAATCTATCGCTTGCCTCTCTTTTGTGTATCATGAGCGAAATCGTCGAGGAATATTCAACTTCTCCTCGATGCCGCTTTTCGGCGAATGCGTCCAAGCATGAGTCTTCGTACAGTCCTGACGGTGCGAATTCGATCCTAATTGTGTACAGTTCTTAATAGAATGCGTCGGTCTTCTTCTTGTGTGAGACAATGGTCAAGAAAGCCATGTTCACGGCGGGGCATGTTCCAAAAGGCGGGACCTGCTTCTCAAGTTTCATCATCACTGAGAAAGAAGGAAGAGTTCTCGCGGGCAAGATGGCCAAACCAGAGATCTGGGTGGAGAGATTCCTCGTAGGTCCTCAATTCGCGCCTAAGTACGCAGCGTCAGGGAAGTGGGTGCTGCCGGCATCACATCTCAAGTTCGGCGAATCCCCCGACGAGTGCGCTCGAAGGATCGTGCGGGAGCAGCTGCTCGTAGCTGTCGGGGATTGTAGGCTTGTTGGGATTCAGTCACATCTTTCAGGCGAGTCAACTGACATCGAGGATGCACACTGGGATCTCTGCATCATCTACACTGCGACGATTCCCGAGCCTAAGCAAGTGCCAGAATGGTTCTCCGAGCTTCGCTACGTTCCAGTCAAGGGTCTGAAGAGCAGTGACTTCACGCGTGGTCACGGGGATGTTCTGGAACAGCTAGGAATCATAGGGAAAGAGTAGCCTCGTTTGCAAGAGCATGAGGATCGGAGCGAATCGCCATTGGAGTCGATTCTAATCGAGCATGGAGTAGTCGTGACGCTTGATGCTCGTCGTAGAGTCATCTCTGACGGCGCCGTCATGATTGAAGGTTCAAAGATCACAGCCGTAGGCAAGACAGACGAACTTCATGGAATGTGTGCTCCAGAGCACACAATTGACGCGTCGAGAAAGCTAATCATTCCTGGCCTCATCGACTGTCACGTTCACGTGGCGCAGGCGCTGATTCGCGGGTGCGCCGACGATGTTGCTCTCATCGACTGGCTAGGGAAGTACGTTTGGCCCTTACAAGGTAACTACGATGCGAAGGATGGGGAAGTCAGCGCTAAGCTCTGCATGCTTGAGATGATCAAATCCGGAACGACCGCCTTCATCGAGTCGATGATCCACACAAGGTATGGGTTCGATGGGATCACAAAAGCGCTCGAAAAATCCGGCATGCGCGGCTGTCTGGCCAAGACGATCATGGATACGCCCGCCTATGGACGCAAGCAGATGATGCATCCGGGTATGATCGAGGACGGAGAGAAGTCGTTCAATGAAACCATTGAGATGATTGAGCGCTGGGATGGCAGAGCAAACGGTAGGATACGTGTCTGGTTCGGTCCCCGCTCGCTCGGAGCATGCAGCAAGCCACTCTACGAGAAGATAGCCGAAGAGGCCGGGAAGCGAAAGGCGGGTCTCACAATGCATCTGTGCGAAATCAAAGAGGATGTCAAATACGCTCGACGCAAATTCAGGAAGAGCCCGGTCGCGTTTGCGCGTGATGTCGGGCTGCTGGGTCCGAGGACCGTGCTGGCTCACGCCGTCTGGCTCACCGACCACGACATTCGAATATTGAGCAAGGCTCGCACGAACATCTCGCATTGTCCATCTTCGAATGCGAAACTGGCTTCTGGAATCGCCCGCGTTCCTGAGATGCTCAAGAGAAATGTGAATGTGGGGCTCGGATGTGATGGCGGGCCAAGCAACAACACCTACGACATGATCAGAGAGATGAAACTGGCCGCATGCATACACAAAGCCAGACTGCTTGATCCGTTGACTATGCCCGCTGAAAGGATCCTGGAGATGGCCACAATCGGCGGAGCACGAGCAATTGGCATGCAAGACAAACTCGGAACAATAGAACCGGGCAAGCTAGCTGATATCGTTCTCATCAACCTCGATGGTGTCCACATGGTTCCGAATAACAACCATGTCTCCGACCTCGTCTACGCAGGATGCGGAACCGACGTAGACACGGTCATAGTCGACGGCAGGATCCTGATGGAACACAGAAATGTGAAAACCCTCAACGAGATGGAGGTCATCAGAGAAGCCCGCGAAAGGGCAGGTGCACTCCTCGAAAGGACTGGATTGAAACCGGCGACTGGCTGCATTCATGACTAGCTATTGTGAGCTACAGCAAGCCTGTGCAACCGTTGCCGGTCTCTGTGTTTTAATATGGGAACCACTGGAATAGCGGAGGTAATCACTGTTGCCTGTCCCCATCAGGGATGCGCTCACTTTTGACGACGTACTACTAGTCCCAAAGCGTAGCCCGGTACGTTCAAGGAAAGAAGTGGACCTCTCAACGAAGCTGAGCCGGAACATCAGGCTCAATATTCCGATCGTGAGCGCCAACATGGACACGGTCACCGAGTCAGCTATGGCTATCGCTATGGCGCGCAACGGTGGCATCGGCATCATCCACCGCTTCATGCCCGTCGAACGTCAGGTCGAGGAAGTTCTGAAGGTGAAACGAGCCGAGAGCATAATCATCGAACATCCGTATACCATCGCGCCAAGCGCGACCGTATATGATGCGAGGAGAATGATGCAAGAGAAAGGTGTGAGAGGTCTGCCGGTCGTTGATGGCAACGGAAAGCTGCTCGGCATCCTCACGAGGCGAGACTTGCTCTTCGAGGAGAAGGACTCGATGAGGAAAGTCTCGGAACTGATGACGCCAGCAAAGGAGCTTCTCACAGCCAAGGTGGGGACATCGATTGGTGAGGCGAGAGAGATCTTGCGCACGCATAAGATCGAGAAACTACCCGTCGTCGACGAAGAAGGATACCTCCGCGGCCTGATAACAAGCAAGGACATGGTGACCTTATCCGAGAGGCCAGAAGCATGCAAGGACTCGAAAGGACAACTACTTGTCGGAGCGGCTGTCGGGATAAGAGAAGGCTACCTGAATAGAGCACGACAGCTCGTCAAGGCAGGCGTTGATGTCCTCGTAGTGGATGTCGCCCACGGGCACTCCGACTGGGTGCTTGAGGTTGTTCGCAGGTTGAAGAGGGAACTCGGCCCAGTCGACATTGTAGCCGGGAACGTGGCAACAGCAGACGGAACCAAAGACGTGATCGACGCCGGAGCGGACGCCGTCAAAGTCGGGATCGGATCCGGCTCCATATGCATAACGCGGATCGTTACCGGCTCAGGCGTACCGCAACTGACTGCGATCCTGGACTGCGCTGAAGTCGCAAGAGCACAGGACGTACCGATAATTGCTGACGGCGGAATAAGAAACTCTGGCGACATCACGAAGGCGCTCGCGGCCGGAGCATCGAGTGTCATGATCGGGAGTCTCCTAGCGGGGACCGAGGAGAGCCCTGGCGTCACCGCCATGCGCAACGGAAGGAAGTACAAGCTTCACAGAGGAATGGCGTCAGTCGGCGCATCGATGAAGCGAGGAATACCAGAGAGCGAAGACGACTCAGCCCTCCTAGAGTATGTGGCCGAGGGCATCGAAGCATTCGTGCCCTACAGAGGTGAGACTCACGAAATAGTCACACAGCTAGTAGGAGGTGTGCGCTCAGGACTGAGCTACTGTGGGGCTAGAAGCCTCGCAGAACTGCGGCGTAACGCCTCATTTGTCCAGTTGACTTCCGCGGCTCTTGAGGAGAGCCATCCGCATGATGTTGAGGCGATCCAGTAGCATCCGTTGAAGCGAATCGGTCGCTCATTCCACAGTAGAACCAATGCTCGCTACATCATAGCATTCGTGGAGTCTCTTGCCGAGGGGTGGATTCGCAAACGGGCGCTCGTACTATGGCAGGATTCCCTTCACGAGGCTGTTGGTATAGTCGAGCTTCTTGAGACTTCACAGTGCCTTGGTTGCTGTGCCTTGGTGGTTGCCGTGCTTCATCACGTGAGGGTTGCAGGAGCAGCAGCACTGCTCAGACATCTTTCAAAAAAAGGGGGAACGAGTGAGACGTTCTGTGCCTACGGTAGCTTGCTTACGACTCCCTCGACGAACCAGTCCATGCCCCAAAGATCGTCGTGCGTTGCTCTCTGGCCTGTGGCGAATCTCAGCTTCCCATCCTGATCCTTTATCGGACCAGTGAACGGCTCGAAGATTTGTGCTCTCATCTCTCCTCTTCGCTTTTCGATGAGATTCCTGACGTTCTCTGGAATTGCGGTGTTGACGGGTGCCAGCGTGACGCCACCGTCGGCTGCTCTCCAGCCATCCACTGTATCGCCTCCGTCTCCGAGACGCCACCATAGGTCCATGCTCCGAAAAGCCTGCGCATACTGGTATGCAAGGATATACTCATACATCAGTCCCCAGTCAACCACCTGTCCGGTCAAGTGAGCCCTCGGGCCATAAGTCGTCATGTCACTGTAGTGGCTGAAACTCCAGACCGGTTTGCCCTTTCCTTGATATTCCTCAGCAACCTGCAACGTGGTCGGTGAATCTTCCGTGTATGCAAGGACATCGCAGTTCTGCGATTCAACAAGGCTCACGGCAGCGTCTCTGGTTTTTCCCGGATCGAACCAAGAGAACAACCAGACCACATGGCATTCGATGTTTGGATTGAGCTCCCGAGCGCCGAGCACGAAGGCGTTGATGTGTCTGATGACCTCTGGAATAGGGTGAGCCGCGACGTACCCTATCTTGTTCGTCTTTGTGACACCTGCTGCCGCGAGACCGCACAAGTAGTAGAGCTGGTAGAATTCTGCGAAGTATGTTCCGACGTTCTTTGACCTCTTATATCCGGAGCAGTGCCAGAATTTCTTGTCTGGGTATTTGTCCCCCGCTGCAACTGTCGGGTCCATGTATCCGAAGCTCGTCGTGAAGACGACATCTGCACCTTCTGCGACCATTCGATCGATGGCCCCACCTACTTCAGGTTCAGGAATCGCTTCTGCGTAGAACGTGTCGAGCCACGGAAGCCTTGCCACATACTTCCTTCCGCGGTCGTGGCCGTATGACCAGCCGAAATCTCCGACCGGTCCAACGTAGACGAAGCCAGCTTTGATCTTCTTTGCAGGAGCCGGGACCGTAGCAGTCTCAGTGACTGTAGCTGTAACTCCTGGCGCTACTGCAGGAGGCGCAGTCGAAACGCCGGCTGCGTAGCCAGCAAGTCCGCCGACTACGAGCCCTCCAACTGTACCTCCGATGAACTGTCGTCGAGAGACTTTACTCTCTTGTTGCGACATATTGAGAATCCTCGTCTGGTAAATTACGTCAATTGGCTCATAAGGCTTATTGAAACCGGCAGAAATTGACAGAAATGTGTCCATCATTCCCCTCGGACATATGGAAGCGCGAGGGCGGCGGGCACACCGATCCGACGCTTTACAGATTCGGCGGAAATCAGCACGAGTGCGCAAATCGTTGTCAGGTATGGAAGCATCAAGAGGAATTGCGGAGTTTCGGCGCCAATCCCTATCGCCTGTAACCGAAATTGAAGAGCGTAGACTCCGCCGAACAGATAGGCGCCTAGCAAAGCTCTGAGCGGATTCCATACCGCGAAGATGGTCAAAGCGATCACGATCCAGCCTCTCCCTGCGCTCATTCCTTCGATCCAAAGCGGTGTATACAATAGCGAAAGGTACGCTCCCGCCAAACCTGACATGGCCCCGCCGAAGAGAACGCAAACGTATCTGATGAGATATACATTGAGACCCAGACTGTCAGCCATGGCAGGGTTCTCTCCCACCGACCTCGCGTTGAGGCCCGGTCTTGTCTTGAAGAGCACGAACCACAGCACTACGGCCAGCAAGATCGACGCGTATAACAAAGCATCCTGCGAGAAAAGGATCGGCCCAATGACCGGCATATCCGCAAGGACTGGGACAGAAAAGCTGGGAAGCCGAGGAGCCGTCATTCCTATCATCGGCTTTCCAAGAAAACCACTCAGACCTAAGCCGAGAATCGAAATCGCCAACCCGCTCACGATCTGGTTTGCTCTCATTGTTATAGAAAGGAAAGCGTGTATCGAGCTCAGCACAAGACCAACAATCATTGCAGCCAGAATGGCCAGACCCACACTGCCCGTATAGAACGAGGTCATGAATGCGGTCAAAGCACCCATGGCCATCATTCCCTCGACTCCAAGATTCAGTACCCCTGACCGTTCGGCATAGATCTCTCCAATAGTTCCGAGCAGAAACGGGGTGCCAGCCTGCACTGTGTGAGCGAGCAGAGACACGAAGAAAGCCAAATCTATCTCAGCCAATCTTGATCACTTCCAAGTCAGAGTCACTCTGTAGCGAGTGAAAATGTCCGCTCCGACTACGAAGAGCAATATCAATGCTTGAAAGACCTGCGATGTGGCAAAGGCTAAACCCAACTTAATCTGGAACGCATCTCCTGCGACGAGTAGTCCTCCGAAGAGAATTGAGACCGGCACAACCGCAAGCGGATTGAGCCGAGCTAGCCATGCGATTATGATCGCCGAAAATCCGTAGCCCGGCGAGATGCCGTGTCGAAGCCTGAACACAATACCAGAGACAAGGCCCATGCCTGCGAGTCCCGCAAGTCCCCCGCTAATGAACATTACAATCATGGTCAACCTCAGATAGTCTATGCCGGCATACTTTGCTGCAAGCCTGCTCTCCCCACTCACCTTCAATTCGTAGCCCCACTTAGAACGGGCCATGAAAACATAGACCAAGACTGCACATGCTAAACCCATGATTAGTCCAGCATGGATCCGGGTCCCGGGAATCCATGGGAGTCTAGCGTTCGGGGGAAACATGGGGGTAAGTGGGAATTTGAACCCCGCGGGATCACGCCAGGGTCCGTAGACTAGGTAGTCAACCCATAGGATCGCGACGAAGTTCAACATCAGCGTGGTTAGAACCTCGTTGGTCTCAAGGCGAGCTTTCAGATACGCAGGGATTAGGCCCCATAGGCCTCCGAACACGAATCCCGCGATCATCATAGAACCGAGCAGCACAATTGTTGGACTATCAGGAAACAAGAAAACCATACCTGTAGCTGCGAAAGCACCCATGAACAGTTGTCCCTCGGCTCCGATGTTCCAGAAATTCATCTTGAATGGTAGACACAGTCCTACGCTCGCCAGCAGAAGTGGGATGCTTCGAGTCAGAGACTCTGTCAGCCCGTCCGTGGTAGCGAAGATACCTAACACTTCTTGATAGGCAAGAATGGGATTGACGCCGACAGCTAGGAAAAGTGGGGCAGCAGAAAGGAACCCCATGACAAGTGATACGACCGGCACCATGGCAGTCAAAGCGCGGCTTGTTGCGAGTCTCCTATCAAATGTCACGTGGGGAATTCCCAATTGACATGCCTCACTCTCTCAGGGTTTCCGGAGCGATCCGCCCATCATCAATCCAATCTCTTCCACATTCGCCTCGGAGGCCGGGAATGTGCCAACGATCTCTCCACCGTACATGACGGCGATCCTGTCACTTAGTGAGAGTATCTCTTCTAGGTCTTCAGACACGACAAGGAGGGCACCTCCTGCGTCTCTTTGTTTGAGCAATAGGCTGCGGACATATTCCGTCGCTCCGACATCCAAGCCACGCGTCGGATACGCGGCAATCATGAGCTTGGGATTCCCGGAGAGTTCTCTGGCCAGAATTAGTTTCTGCAGGTTTCCACCGGAGAGGGTTCTTGCTGGTGCTGACTTGGCTGTGACTGCTATGTTGAATTCTTTGATGAGTTTTTCCGCATTGCTGTCGATTTCTTGTTGTTCAAGGAAGATGCCGTTCGAGAACGGTTTCTCGCGGTACCTTCTCAGGACTAGATCTTGTGCAACTGTGAGGCCTTGTGGTGCGGCTACTCCGACTCGATCTTCAGGGATGTATGCGACTCCTTCTCGGATCCGACGAGCGATAGGCTTGTGCGTGATCTCTCTGCCACATAGCCGAACTTGACCAGAGGCTATTCGTCGCATTCCTGCGATCGCTTCTGTGAGTTCTCTTTGTCCATTTCCAGCGATTCCTGCGATGCCGACTAGCTCTGCCTTGCGGATTGAGAGACTGAGGTTCTTGACGGCAGGGAGACCCTTGTCGCCCATCACCGTGAGATTGTCGACCTCTAGAATTGGTTCTCCTGCCATGATCGGATTCTTGTGTAGCGTGAAGAGGACTTCTCTACCTACCATCATTGACGCAAGTTTCATCTTGTCGAGCTGTTGTCGATCGACGGTATCGACGTTCCTGCCGGCTCTTAGCACAGTCACTCGATCGCTTGCAGCCATGACTTCGTCGAGCTTGTGAGTAATGAAGACGACGGATCGTCCCTCGGTGGCCATTTGAGTAATGAACCTGAAGAGCTCCTTTGTCTCCGGTGGTGTCAGTACGGAGGTTGGCTCATCAAGAATCAGAATGGTTGCACCTCTGTACAAGGCCTTGAGGATCTCAACTCTCTGCCTTTCACCCATTGAAAGCTGCCAGATCCTCGCCTTTGGATCGACGGCGAGCTCGTATCGCTTCGAAATCTCAGAAATCCTGCTGGCCGCCTCTTTGACGTCAAGGATGAAGACCGGTTCTTTCAGGCCGAGTAGAATGTTCTCGAAGACGGTGTGGGGTTCGACGAGTTTGAAGTGTTGGTGAACCATGCCTATACCTAGATTGATGGCTTCTCGGGGAGAACCTACGCTAACCTTCTCCCCCCGAATGTAGATCTCACCTCCGTCAGGTCGAAATATTCCATAGAGGACGTTCATCAGAGTAGTTTTACCAGCTCCGTTCTCTCCAAGGAGCCCGTGAACTTCCCCCGCTTTCAGTTCGAAATCGACGTGATTATTCGCGACTACGCCTGGGAATTTCTTCACGATTCCCTTCATTTGGACTAGAGTCTCTTTCCTCTGCGGGATCACAAAGTCCACGATTAGCTTCGTTGTTATTGTTGTCAATAAAAGCCTAAGCGGGAATTGGGTGAGAATTGACACGCGATTGTCAACGTATTTGTGCTATGCACGCTCCGTCTCGCTCGGAAGCAGTATGTCATGTGGGCTTGCCTCTGCCTCGCCGTACTGGGAGATCATGAGAAACATCGACTTCTCCCAGAGATCGGATATCGTAGCCGCGCCAGCATAGCCCATCGCAGCTTGAAGACCTGCAAGTAGCTCTTGCAGAACTGACGCTACTTCCCCCTTGTAGGGAACCCATCCCTCCACTCCCTCTGGGAGTCCCTTCGCGGGGGTACTGTAACGGTCGAGCGCGTACCTCTTTGCTCTTGCTGACGGGCTACCCATACCTCGATACTGCTTGTAGTGGCGGCCCCCGATTGTGAGCAGCGTCCCCGGAGCCTCTTTGCATCTAGCGAACAGATTGCCTATCATCACGGTGGAAGCGCCGGCTGCCAGAGCCACCGCAATGTCTCCAGGTCCTCTTATCCCACCGTCTGCAATTATCGGAATTCCCGCTCGATATTGGCGGACAGCGTCAGCAACCTCGCACGTGGCGAAAAGGGTGGGTGCACCCGCTCTAGTCACCATGGTCGTGGAGCAAATTGACCCGGAGCCGATTCCGACACGAAACGCGGCTGGATTCTCAAGCTTCGTAATCGCTTCCTCAGCTGCTTTGAATGTTCCGATATTTCCCACAACAACCTCAGCGTTGACTTCTTTCATAAGCCTCTTTGAAGCCTCAAAGACCTTCACGTTATGGAAGTGAGCAACATCGATGACTAGGATGTCGACGTACCTGTCGAGCTCTCTTGCTCTGTGCAAGTCGAATGGGGAAATCGCTGCGGCGCACAGAAGTCCGCCTTCGTCATCTCGAGTTGCATCGGGGAACCTTCCTCGAAGAATCATGTCCTTTATCGTTATGAGCCCGCTCAGTCTTCCGTCAACATCAATTATTGGAAGCTTCTCGATTCTGTAGGTATGAAGAAGCTCCTTTGCCTCTTCAATCGTTATTCCTTCTCTTGCCGTGATGACTTTTCGAGTCATCAGATTGTCCACTTTCAAGGACGGATCGGCGAATCGCACATCTCTTCCAGTCAGAATTCCAACCAAACGATCCCTATCCACAACGGGGAGTCCTGAGATCTCGTGTTTCTGCATGAGTCCAAGTGCCTCAGCGATAGTGGTCGACGGCGTGACGGTCACGACGTCTCTGATGATTAGAGCTTCAGCTTTCTTGACGCGTTTCGCCATCTCGCATTGTTCTTCGACGGTGCAATTCCTGTGTAGGACACCTAGGCCTCCGTGTCGAGCTAGTGCAATTGCCATTTCGCTTTCAGTGACCGTATCCATGGGAGAAGACACGAACGGGATCTTCATTTCCCGACCTTTCGTCACTCTTGTGTGGACCCTGACATCTTCCGGTTCAACCTCCGCCCGGCCGAGCGACAGGATCACGTCGCGGAATGTCATCGCGATCATGGCGTTCCTGAACTTGTCACGGAAGTAGCTCTCAGGCAACAGATCTACAACCGAGTTGACTGTCTAGCGGGTTGCCGTTATGATGTTAGTGGTCGCCTCAGCCACTCCGTATCTGAGACGCTCTCAACGCCGTGTCTCAAGGTCGACGTTTACCGCCGAGCGCAATGTGTCTGGTATCTAGAAAAGCGAGAAATGTCGGTCCCTGAGTGTGGTAATGTCGTGCGGAAGATGACGTATGTGGCTCGGCTACGGTGCTCGAAGTGTGGAAGAACCTACACACCACATGATCGGGTGCTGACATGTGAGCGAGACGAGGGACGACTTGATGTGGAGTACGAGTACGATTCACTTGTGAGTGAAGTCAACCGAGACTTGTTTGAGCGACGCCGAGGAGGCCTTTGGAAGTATCGCGAACTTCTTCCGATCGACAACGAACAGAACATAGTCACTCTCGGAGAGGTACAAACCCCGCTTCTTACATGCCAGAGACTCGGCAAGTTGCTTGGTTTGCGGAACCTGTACGTGAAGGATGAGACGAAGAATCCAACCGCCTCATTCAAAGATCGACCGATGACCGTAGGAGTCTCGAAGGCGGTCGAACTAGGATTCGACACTGTCGCCTCGGCCTCTAGTGGAAATGCCGCTGCTGCACTGGCTGCTTACTCGGCTAGGGCTGGCCTTGCATGCTACACCTTTGTGCCTGAGATGGCTAGTCCCGGAAAGATCGCGCAGCTGAACATGTTCGGGGCGCACGTGGTTAGACTGAGAGGACTAGAGAGTGGTGTCGACCCGACTGTGACCATGTTGAAGCTTGTCTGCGAACGGTTCGGTTGGTACCCGTGCCCAAGCTTCGGTCCCTTCAACCCATACCAAGCGGAGGGGCCGAAGACCATGTCATACGAGATCATTGAGCAACTCGGGTGGAAGCCTCCCGACTGGGTGTTCGCTGGAGTGGGTGCTGGCGGACTACTTGCCGGTAACTGGAAGGGCTACCGAGAGTTCAAGCGTCTTGGATTCGTCGAAGGGTTGCCCCGAATGGTGGCTGTTCAGTCCACTGGTTGTGCGCCGGTGGTCAGAGCGTTCGAAGAGAAGATGGATCCACAGAACATAACCCCTTGGGAACATCCAGACTCCATCGCCACCGGGCTGTTGGATCCCTATCCGTGGGATGGTGACGCCGCACTCAAAGCGCTCCGAGAATCATCAGGAACCGCTGTCAGAGTTTCAAACGAGGAGATCATTGAGGCTCAGAGAATGCTTGCAAAGATGGAGGGTGTTTTTGCCGAGCCTTCGGGAGTCGCTGCTCTCGCAGGCTTGGTGAAGCTGAAGAATGAAGGCAAGATCCCGAGCGATGACTGCATCGTGGTCGAGATCACCGGAAGCGGCTTGAAAGACCTAGCCGCGATAGGACGGGCGGAATCGCCGTTAATCGATCCAAATCTCAATGAATTGCAGAAGGTTCTAGGTCTGAATAAGTAGCAGTGCTAAGCGGAGTTCGACCTTCTAGCCTCGTTTCTTCTTTTGACTCATTGTCAGTGCCAGCACGGCCATCTTCGTATAGAGGCCATTTTCTGCTTGAGGATAGATCCGCGAGCGCGCGCCGTCCATTACTGCATCGGTCGCCTCCTCTCCTCTCAGGACCGGCAGCACATGCATGACTATGGCTCGCTTGTCAGCCAAGTCAAGCGTCTCCTCGCTGAGCGACCAGTGACTGTACTTCTCATGCAGTTCCAATTCATGCTCCTTGCCAAAGCGGCTTGTACCGACCTCGAGCAGTCCCTTGCTCGCCCAATTCCTAGGGAAGATCGCATCAGCGCCCTCTAGAGCCGTCTTGAGATCCCGCGTGACAGTGAAGGTTCCTCCGGACGAGGCGGCGTTCTCAGAAGATGTGGCAACGATCTTGTCATCTAATTCGAATCCTTCGGGGTGCGCGAGTACCACATCGTATCCGAATCGCGATGTGATTAGGGCATCTTCCTGTATGCTGCATCTTCCCCGGAAGCTCTTAGAGTATGCCCACATGATCACGTACTTCCTGCGCTTCTTCGTGCCGAATTCATCGCGTAGAGTCATCAGGTCGGCTAGGCCTTGTGTTGGGTGGTAGGTGCAACAGGCCATGTTGATGACGGGGATGTTCGCGTGTTTTGCGTACTCCTTCACGATGGCGATTCCTCGACCGTAGACGTAGTCGATGATGTCGTCGAGGATCCTTACGCCTAGTCCATGGCCATATCGTTCATACATCTTCGCCACGTCCCTGATCGCCTCACCAGCTCCGAGACGCGTTGTTGAGGCGTCGATGTACTGCGCATGACCTCCCAAGTAGGTCATTCCAGCCTCGAAGGCTGCACGCGTACGAGTTGAGGAGGCGTAGAAGAGCGCGAAGAACGTCTTGTCGCGCAACAGGGGAATGACACGACTCTTCCGGTGTTTCTCGCGTAACCTATTGGCGAGGCGTAGTGTTTCTTCGATCTCGTCAATGGTCCAGTCTTGGGTCGTTATCAGGTCTCTTCCAGAGAGGTCGGGCAATCCTTTCTCATCCACCGAATGGTGATGGTCTGCGAGGCGGAGATCAGTCGCTCTAAAGAAGTTTGTCAGATCCCTACACTCATCACGGTGAGATGCAAGATTGATAAGCGGTGTGCGCTCAATCTGGGCTCCCTTTCAGAGTGGGAAAATACTTGTCGACCAAAGATCTTGTGGTAATAGCGCTCGGCGGCAATGCCATCCTCAGACGAGGCGAGAGGGGAACCTTCGAAGAGCAGTACAGAAACGTCTGCGAGACTGTTCGGCGCATAGCCGATCTTGTTCAAGACGGATGCGGAGTCGTGATCACTCACGGAAACGGTCCACAGGTCGGCGCCACGCTACTGCGACATGAGGCTGCCAAGAACATCGTTCCGCCATTTCCATTGGATGTCTGCGGTTCTGAGACACAGGGCTTCATTGGTTACATGATCCAGCAGGCTCTGCGAAACGAGCTGAAGAAGAGAGGATTGGACACGTATGTTGTGACGATAGTCACGAGAGTGATCGTCGATGCTGATGATGAGGCCTTCAAGGATCCGACGAAGCCGGTTGGTCCATTCTACACCAAAGATGAGGCCGAGAAAATACGTGCTCAGTATCCGGACCTAGTGATGAAGGAGGATGCTGGGAGAGGCTATCGTCGAGTCGTGGCCTCCCCTGATCCAAAGATAATCGCTGAACGATTTGCGATTAGGTCGCTGGTTGATAATGGGTTTGTCGTGGTGGCTTGCGGGGGTGGCGGCATCCCGATAGTCGAGGAGGGAACTCAGGCGCGTGGTGTAGAGGCTGTCATAGACAAGGATCTTGCCGGGCAGAGACTGGCGAGCCTGATAGGCGCTACAATATTCGTCATACTAACAGATGTTGACGGTGCCTACCTGAACTACGGCACACCAAAGCAGTCCATGATCAAGCAATCGACCCCGCAGCAATTAGAGCAGTACATGAATGAAGGCCACTTCAAAGAAGGAAGTATGTCACCCAAGATAGCCGCCGCAATCAGGTTCGTGAAGAGCGGCGGACAGAAAGCCATCATCGCTGAGCTGAATGAGCTCGCGGAGGCAATGCGAGGAACAAGCGGAACCCACGTGGTACAAACCAGTACGTAGAGATATCTACGCACGCAAGTCGATCTCTTACCGACGCTCTCCGGCTATTGGACAATATCGTCATATGCTCGCTCGACCGCTACTTTCCATCCGCAGGCAGGCGACTTTGGAGAAACCGGCTCAGGCTCCCACAACTGAACATGCAGGGACCGGTCCTGCATTCACTGTGAAGAACGTCGTTACGGTCTTCATTTCGTACCATGGGCGCATCCTACTACTTCGCAGAGGCGATAAGGTCGGAAGCTACCGCGGAAGATGGGCGGGCATCAGTGGCTACATCGACGAGAACGAGGAATCCATCAAACGTGCGTTGAAGGAGATCTCCGAGGAAGTGCAGCTTGACAGCAACGCAGTTGCCTTGGTCAAGACGGGGCAATCATTCCCGGCCCTAGACGAGGATGTTGGTATACTGTTCGTGGTCCACCCATTCCTCTTTTCCACCACTAGTCCCAAGATCACCTTGGATTGGGAACATGACGCATTCCGATGGATCAGAAGCCAAGACCTGAGCAGATTCGAGACTGTTCCGAAGCTTCGAGAATCACTTGAGAGGGTGCTGGACGACACTCCAATGCCTGGCCCGCCTCATCCGGCCGTTCTTGCAAGATTGACAGAGATCAAGGAGGACAGAGTGAACGGTGCGAGTGAGCTCTCCCGTCGGGCATTGATGGCAATGAGCACGCTTGCTAAGCTAGCTAGTGCGGCTACGCAAGAGGATCTTCTGTTCCAGTTGAGAGTGTTCGGACGTGAGTTGATGAACTCACGTCCCAGCATGGCACCTCTGACGAACCTTGCTGGCAGACTCCTATATCTCGTCGAAGCTCAAGCTGGAACGGCGCGTACTGTCGAGGAGCTTAGGCAACTGATCACGGTTGCTTGCCACCAGCTTGTTGAGGAGTCACAGAGAGCGGTGCGCGAGATAGCAGCGCATGCCTTTCATTTCATACACAATGGTATGACGGTCTTTACGCACAGTCGAAGTGCGACCGTGTACGAGACCTTCAAGGTTGCTAGGAGCGCCGGCATCAGTGTAAGTGCAATCGTCACTGAGTCTCGCCCCCTTTTCGAGGGTAGAACCACCGCTCGAGAGCTGTCCGCGCTTGGCGTTCCAGTCACTTTGACCGTCGACTCCGCAGGTGGCCAGGTGATGCGGTCTGCAGATCTTTGCGTTGTCGGCGCGGACAGTGTCCTGTCCGATGGATCCGTCATAAACAAGATTGGAACCTTTCCGTTGGCATTGAGCGCTCGAGAGTATGACAAGCCGTTCTATGTTCTCTGTGAGAAGTCCAAGTTCAACCTCAGATCCTTGTTCGAGCATCGATGCGAGATGGAGGAAAGAGAGACCTCCGAAGTCCTGCCCTATGCTCCTGACGCGCTCGTGACGGTCAAGAATCCGTACTTTGAAAAGACACCCAGTCGACTCATTTCCAAGCTGATCACCGAGGATGGAGGATTAACATCTGAAGAGTTGCCACCTCTATTCAGAAAGATGCTCCGTGGGACTTACCTATGACGTAGTCGTCTCGCGAAAGGGAGTCGACTAGTAGGCCTCGGTTCGGAGAAACACTACTGTAGGATCGAGCTGGGTTCAGCTATTGGGAGATGCAGAGCATTCTGCCAAAGCGATACTCGCCACGCGGTAGTGGGGCCTGCACCGGAGGAAGATAGGAATAGTATGCCGGCTCATATGCAACAGGTGCAACAAACGGAGCAGCTGTACCGTAGGCGATCGGTGCGACGGGCACCGTCTGAGGCATGTAGTATGTTGGGACGGTGTAGTATGACGCCGTCGGAGGAACAGGGGTAGCAAACGCTGAGAGTGGAGTAACCCACAGCACTGGTCCAGGCGAATAGTAGAACATTCTTCCACCCATTCGAGGGCTCTAGGCTTAGGGGGCAAGTTAAGGATATCTAGACACGATCTTTAGCTCTGCTTGAGCAAATCAAACATCAGACTATCCCATACCGGCATTAACATAGTGGAATAAACGACTTGAACCTCCCCGGTGCCGAGTGCTCCCTCATCTGAGCTTTCTCGCGGCGCCGTCGATGTTCTAATAGCTGAGGAGATGGTCTTGTTCGCCTACACGCTCAGCAACGCGAACGAGGACGACTGTCAAGATTGCCCCTGAAAGCAGTGCTCACTGACATGGACGGCACATTCACGAAGTTCAACCTTGACTACATAGGAATGCGAAGAGCCGCACTGAAACTGCTAGAGGATGCCGGCCTCATGCGTCCCGGCTTCAGCGATCAGATGAGCATCTATGTCATGTTGAAGGAACTCCGCCCAACGGTCGACACGGACAGATTGAATGACATCAAGAAACGCATCTACGAGGTCGTTGAAGACATCGAGAGTAAAGCGGCAGATCAGGTTCAGTTGATGTCCGGAGCGAAAGAGGCGCTGAACGAACTGAGACAGATGAACAAGAAGATAGTCGTGGTAACCAACAATGGAAAGCTCGGAACAGAGCGAACCCTTGAGAGACTCAACTTGGCGGGCATGTTCGACGGAGTCGTGACAAGGGACGATGTCGAGGAGCTGAAGCCAGACCCCGGAATCATCTTCAAGGCCTTGAAGCTGGCCGATGCAGACGCTACCGAGGCGGTGTTGGTCGGAGATGCCATAATCGACATTAAGGCGGCAAGAGCAGCATCCGTCAGGAGCATCGCTGTTCCAACAGGCCCCTTCCCGGCGTCGCGTCTCCTACAAGAAGAGCCGGACTTCATCGTAGGTTCCTTTCTTGAGGTTCCGGAGCTCATTCGTCGTCTCGACGACGAATCCTAGCTAGGTCCATTCGGTAACGACGGGACAATTCTTATCTTGAGTCCTGAACACACTAGCTACTCGGAGAACGTTGTTTTCCAAGATTGTGGTAGGCCTTGACGGATCAGACTATTCTCTCAAAGCATTGGACTTCGCGATCGATCTTGCAAAGAAGTACCAGAGTCAACTGGTTCTGGTTCACGTAGTCATGCGACAGATATACGCGATCAATCCTCCGGAAGCAGGAATCCTAGCCGGCACAGCCATCGTGCGTGAGCTTGAGGCGGAGGGTAAGGCGATTCTGGCAAGAGGAGAAGAAACCGTCAAGGCTCAAGGGCTAGCCGTTGAGATCAGATTGCGGCAGGGAGTGCCGGCAGAGGAGCTTCTCAAAGCGGCGGTCGACGAAAAGGCGGATCTCATAGTTCTCGGGAGCCGTGGGCTCTCTCAGGTCAAAGCTTTCCTGCTCGGAAGCGTTTCGGACAAGGTCAGCCACCACGCCAAATGCCCGACCTTGATCGTGAGGTAGCTCGCCTTAGCGAAACCGTCGGCAACGTTAGTATGTTCCTAGGACACCTGTCTTTCTAGCTTCTCTTTCCAGTCGGTAAAATATCAGTAGACCCACGGGCATCAGAACAAGCGCTTGGGCCAGCAGCATCAGGAGTTCGTGAACTGTCAAGAGGTCACCGAATCCCAGACCAAGAATCAAGGCTCTCCTAGTTGCGTCCACTCCGTAGGTCAATGGTATCAGGTAGGCGATCAGTTGCCCCCACCAAGGAAGAATCTGGACAGGAAACGCTAGACCGCAGAAGAATGTGAACGTGGGCCACAGGACCTGACTGATCTCTTCTTCCCGTTTTGCGAAGAAGCATATTCCTGCAAGGACGAATCCCAACGCGGCCATCGCGAGAATGCTCAGAGTGATCGCGACGGTTGCGGTAAAGAGATCAGGAGGTGCCTGTGGCTCATAGCCGAAGAGCAAGAATCCGGAACTCAGCACTATAGTGAATCCGATGATGCCGAAGACTTGGCTTCCAAGCATCATGCCCATCAACCATGCGACTTTGTTGCTTGGAGTCATGAAGACCGGCTCCGCTGTTCCTTGTTCCTGCTCGCCCCTGATTGCATGCGCTCCACCGAACGCGGTTGAGAAGATGAACGTGTTGAACGCGAAGCCGACTGTGACGAAGGCGAGGTAGTTCGTCATTCCCGTCAATGATGTGAAGTAGGCTGAGGTTCCTGATGGCCCGCCTATGATTGTGGCGACGATCCATGACGAGAGCACGAAGAAGAATGGTACTGCGATGTTGAATCCAAGCATTCCAGGTATGGAGACGTATCTTATCACTTGCTTCAGTTCTGATATGAATGACGCGCGAAAGACTCTTGCCAGATATCGGACGTCCAACCTCCAGACCTTCTAGTACATGTACAGTGTTCCCTTGCGTTTCGCTTGTTTTTCCAACGCCTTCAGTGTGAAGTAACCTGCGACCGTCAATCCAAGTGCGAAGACGTAGAGCAAGGCAAGCTCGTAGGAGATGGAGGCGACATCGCCGCCCGTCAACACCGCTTTCCTCATCGCTTGAATTCCGTACGTGACCGGTAGGATGTAGGAGATGAACTGAAGAAGCTGAGGCAACGCCGAGATGGGAAAGACCACTCCAGAGAAGAACCGGATCGGCGCCTGCAGTGCTGAGGCCATCTGATCTGCGGCTCGAGTGAGGACGAAGAAGCTCGCAAAGAACACCCCCACAGAAATAAGAGCGACCATTGTAGACAAGATCCCCGCGGCGATTGCGACCCAGCTAGTTATGGACGGCTCCACGCCGAAGATCATCCAGCTCAGGATGAATATGCAGCCGATCCACCAAGAGCCCTCTATGAGTGACGATACTCCGCAAGCGAATAGTACGGTCATCCTGTTCGCGGGCGTCATGAAGAGTGCCTCGATCGTTCCCATCCAACGTTCGCTCTGAAGGGAGATCCCAGCCCCCCAGAGCAGACGATTGTAGAGTAGGTAGACGATTGTGCCTATGATGACCATTCCTGCAAAGTTGGAGATGCCGAACTCGCGTGAGACAATGCTCGAGATGGAGGCGTCAGTGCCCAGCGCCTTATAGGAGTAGATGTTCACCGCGAGCAGTGGTATGGGCCATATCAAGATCGCGACTATCCATGCGCTGTATGACGTGAAGAGCTTAAGGTTCCTCAGGAAGACGGCCTTGAATGTCCGCCATTCCTTTGCGGGATTCATTCCTTGAGCCTTCTTCCTGTCATCGAAATGAAGACGTCCTCAAGTGATGGCTTCGATTCCTGTAGTGCGATTATTTTCGCTCCGCCTTTCACCAGTAGTTCCGTGAGGCGTGGAATAACCTCGTCCAGATTCTCTGCGTGGATAGTAATCTGACCTGCACCCACTGTCGGGTCTGTGTATTCCACTACGGCTTCCTTTACCCGCTCGATCGTCTTGATGCTCTCTTGGTCGCTCGGGTTGAACTGAGTGACTTGAATTCTTGCAACTTCCAGTTTCTGGATGCTCTTCTTGAGGTTCGCCGGAGTGTCGAGCGCGATTATCTTTCCGTGGTCGATGATGGCGATTCGATCACAGAGCTGATCCGCCTCCTCCATGTAGTGCGTCGTATGGAGTATGGTCTTGTGCTGTTCTTTCTGTAGTCTCTCCTTGACGAAATCCCGAATCACCCTCGCAGATGAAGGATCCAGACCGAGCGTAGGCTCATCGAGCAGTAGGATTGGCGGATCGTTCACGAGCCCCTTGATCACGTGTAGTCGCTGCTTCATTCCCCTCGAGTACTTCTCCACCTGCTCGTCAGCGCGATCCTGCAGCTCCACCAGCCTTAGAAGCGCGTCTATTCGTGGCCTCGCTACGTCTCCGGGAACGTTGTATAGCTGAGAGAAGAACCATAGATTCTCTCGTCCCGTCAATCGCCAATAGAGCCCCCGCTCTCCTCCCGTGACAACGCCGAGGGATTTCCGAACCTGCTCTGCCTGTTTCGCAACGTCAAACCCGTTGACAGACGCGTTTCCCTCATCTGGAACGAGCAGCGTGCAGAGGAGCTTGATTGTGGTGGTCTTGCCCGCACCATTCGGTCCGAGGAGACCGAAGAACTCCCCTTCTCGAATCTCGAAGTTGACGTGATCTACGGCGGCGATCTTCTCCTTGAGGGGTCGGATCTTTCCTCGCAGAGCTGCCGCTACTCCTTTCTGAGGTTTCTGAGCCTTCTCGAAGACCTTGGTGAGGTTTCGAACCTGAACGGCTGGGCTAGCCAAAGGGCTCCCTCTACGAGTCCTCACTGTGCCCCTCGTCAGGCAACGATCTCAGGCCTAGAAATAAGGAGTAGGGATTAGAGCGAACTCGACATGCACCATTGTAGGAACAGCGCATCTCCTGAGTTGGCGAAGGGGTCTCTTGAAAATCCCTATGAAGGCTTGGGGCAAGTCGGAATCCAATAATATTTATTACGGCGACTTGCACGCGCTCTTGCCTCACTGAATCACAGGTGAGTGAAATGGCACAAGCAGGCGGGACAGTTCCCGTAATCATCCTCAAAGAAGGAACAGGCCGGACAACCGGCAAAGACGCCCAGCGAAACAACATAATGGCAGCAAGGGTCGTTGCGGAGACGGTGTCGACTTCCCTCGGGCCGCGTGGTATGGACAAGATGCTCGTCAGCGGAATCGGCGACGTGGTCATCACAAACGACGGCGCCACTATAATGAAAGAGCTCGATGTCCAGCACCCGGCTGCTAAGATGCTAGTCGAGGTAGCGAAGACCCAAGACAACGAAGTCGGCGATGGAACGACCACAGCCGTGGTACTGGCGGGGCAACTCCTGTCGAAGGCAGAGAAGCTCTTGGACTTGGAGATCCATCCTACAGTAATCGTGGACGGATACAAGAAAGCAGGTGACAGAGCTACTGAATTCCTGAACAAGATTGCGTTGACGGTAGACGCCAAGGATGAGGCGCGACTACGGCAAGTAGCCGCCACCTCGATGGGAACCAAGGAAATATCCTCCGAGAAGGAGTTCTTCGCGAAGCTCGCAGTCAAGGCAGTAGATCAGATCAAAGAGGAACGAGATGGTAAGATCAAAGCCGACATTGACCTAGTCAAGATCGTCAAGAAGCACGGAAAGAGCACCGAGGAGACAGAGCTCGTCGAAGGCATAGTCATCGACAAGGAAGTTTCTCACAGCCAGATGCCGAAGCAAGTCCGCAACGCCAAGATCGCCTTGCTCAACCAGAAGCTTGAGATCGAGAAGACCGAGTTCGACGCGAAGATCAACATCGAGAACCCAGAGCAGATGCACCTGTTCCTCGACGAAGAGGAACGCATGCTCAAGGAGATGGTGGAACAGATCGCCAATTCAGGAGCAAACGTCCTCCTCTGCGAGAAGGGTATAGATGACATCGCGCTCCATTTCCTCGCAAAGCGTGGAATCGTGGTGGCCAAGAATCTCAGCAGCGGCGACATGGAGAAGCTTGCGAAGGCCACGGGCGCCAAGATTCTCGCGAGCACCAAGGATCTGTCATCAGATGCGCTCGGCGAAGCCAAGCTTGTTGAAGAGGTGAAGATCGGCGAAGACAAACTGATCTACGTAAGAGAATGCAAAGACCCGAGAGCTGTCACGATAGTTCTACGTGGGGGATCCGAGCATGTGGTCGACGAAGCCGAGCGGTCCTTGCATGATGGCCTCTGCGTCGTCAGAAACGCCGTAGAAGACGGCAAGATAGTGGCAGGAGGAGGGGCCTCCGAAACCGAAGCAGCGAAAGACCTCAAGAGCTACGCCACAACAGTCGGAGGAAGAGAACAGCTCGCCGTCGAAGCGTTCGCCGAGGCACTGGAATCCATTCCTATGACACTCGCAGGCAACGCTGGTCTCGATCCCATCGATATAATGGTCGACCTCAGATCAAAGCACGAGTCACCCGACAACATCTGGACAGGCATCGACGTCACGACCGGCAAGGTTGTGGACATGCTCAAGCAAAACGTGGTCGAGCCTCTGCGAACCAAGCAGCAGGTTATCCGCTCGGCAACGGAAGCCGCGTGCATGATCCTTAGGATCGACGATGTTGTTTCCTCAAAGGGCGTGAAAGAGGCTGGTCCTCCGGGCAGGCCTCCGATGCCTCCTGGTGGGGAGGGAGAGTTCTAAACTAGCTCCTCCCCCTTCCATTTTTTTTCGATTCTAGCATGTCTGCCCTTTTCTCGACATGAACGTCAAGCCATATAGCGTAAGCCATCCTCTACGAGGCTCGGGAACAGCGGGAGGACTCTTGATGCTCTTTGTCATTGCGGTGACGGGCGCAAGCGGTGCGATCTATGCGAGACGCTTGCTTGAGGAACTGAAGCAGAGCGGTCACGACGTGTTTCTGCTGATAAGCGACGAGGCGAAGAACGTAATCGAACAAGAGGGCGAGAGTTCGGAGAGGCTAGAACAGCTGGCCTCTCACACGTTCTCGGAGCACGACTTGGACTCGCCCGTTTCAAGTGGTTCAGTGAAAACAGCAGGAATGATAGTGATTCCCTGCAGCATGAAGACCCTCGCTTGCATCGCCCATGGAATGGCTGACAACGCGATAACAAGAGCCGCAGATGTGACATTGAAGGAACGCAGACCGCTAGTTCTAGTCCCAAGAGAGACTCCACTAAGCGTAATCCACCTGCGAAACATGTTACGTGTCGCAGAGGCTGGAGCAGTCGTCCTACCAGCGATGCCGGCATTCTATACGAAGCCGAGGACCATCGAGGATATGGTAGAGTTCATCGTAGGAAGAGTGCTGGACGTGTTCGGTGTCCCCCATAATCTATTTCGACGATGGGGACAGAGCGAATGATCCAAGGAAAGCTCTGATGAGCAGTCGCAGGCTCCCGTGTCAGGAATCTTTCTTGTAAAGCTTCACGAGCTCAGTGTATGCTTCAGCCGCGTACCTGATGATGGCTAGGTCTGATTCATCCAGCTTTCTCACTGGCTTCGCTGGAACACCGGCTAAGAGAACTGATGGTGGCATCTTGTCGCCTTCCAGAACCACAGAACCTGCAGCAACGATCGCGTTAGGGCCAACCTCGGCGCCTTCTAGAATCGTAGAGTTCATTCCGACAATGACGTAGTCGTGTATCTTGCAACCGTGAACGACGGCATTATGTCCAACTGTGATGAAATCACCGACGATGCATTGCCCGCCTACGTCAGTGTGAATAGTACAGTTGTCTTGGATACTGGTCTTCTTTCCGACCTTTATCTGTCCCCAGTCGGCTCGGAGCACAGCGTTCTCCCAGATGCTGCTACCATCTCCGACCTCAACAGCCCCTATCAGAGTCGCTCTAGGACAAACGTATGCGTCCGAGCTAATCGTCGGCCTAGCTCCGCGGAATTCGATCATTGTCATCTTGAGTCAACTTGCGTGAGTGCTCATGCGGCTGACCTCGTATGTGGTCCTGCCTCAAATATCTGATTCATCCTCTGAGCCGAGAACTACGCTTGCTCTACTGCAAACGATCCAGACGTTCTCGGCTCAGAGCATCCACACGATCGCCTTTGCGGTATCCCGAAAGAGGCTTGAATACGTGCATCCAGTCTATTGATGGGCCGTTAGAAAGAGCTGTAATGTCGTCTTGGGATGATTGAGTTGCACAAGCATGGGGGACCCAAGCTCTTCGGGACAGCCGGGATACGTGGAAGCGTTCGCGACAAGGTGACGGAAAAACTTGCGCTCGATCTAGCGCGAGCGATGAGCACGATGCTGGCGAATGAAGGGCAGGTTCTGGTGGGGTCCGATTGCAGAACTACGTCAGCGGAGCTGAGGGCAGCCGTAATGGGAGGGCTGCTTGGAGGGGGCATCGACACCTACGACGCGGGGGTAGTGCCGACTCCAGTCTTGGCTTTCGGGGTCCGGAGCATGAAAGTGGAAGCGGGGATCATGATCACCGCGTCTCACAATCCTCCACAAGACAACGGCATGAAATGCTACACACACGAGGGAAGAGAGTACATCCCAGAAGAAGAGGAGATCCTTGAGCAACTGATCAGTGAGCGCCGCTTCACCGACATCACTTGGGACTTCACTGGAAGACTTGCAGAGGTTCCCACCGTCAGACACGCATACGTTGAGCAGCTTCTCCGCGTGATGAGACCGTTCCGGCGAAAACTGAAGGTCGTCGTGGACTGTGCGAACGGAACCACGTACGATTTCACCCCGCTCATCCTGTCGCAAATGGGCTGTGAGGTACTCTCGCTCAATGCTCATCCGGACGGACGGTTTCCAGGAAGACCTGCTGAACCTAACCCTACGAACCTCATTAGGACATGTGAATTCGTGCGTAGGGTGAAGGCAGACTTGGGAATAGCTCATGACGGCGATGGCGATCGCTTGGCCATAATCGATGAAAGGGGAAGATACGTCACGAACGACACTCTGCTTGCCTTCTTCGCTCGTCTACTCCTTAGGGAGAACGGCCCCGGCAGGATCGTGACGACGGTCGATACATCATCCCGAATCGATGAGGCCGTACATCTGGCAAGAGGAACAGTCGAACGAACAAAACTCGGCAAGACGCATGCGATGCTAAAGGAAGAGAGCAGAACAGGCATTCGACTTTGCTGCGAACCTTGGAAGATCATAGACCCAGCTTGGGGGTTCTGGGGGGATGCGATCTACGCAGCATGTAGACTCGCTCAGGCTCTGGATGAGTCGAAAGGGCCGGCGAACGCGTTGTTCCATGGAATACCGGATTATCCTCAGAAGAGGTTCTTCTTCCCTTGCGCAGACAAGCTAAAGGATGCTGCCATGAGGAAGATTGCGCAGGCCATGGAAAAAGAGAAACACATCAAAGAGATATCGACGCTTGATGGTGTAAGAGTTGACTTCAAGGACGACAGCTGGGCGCTGATCAGGAAATCTGGAACAGAACCGAAGATCAGGGTGTATTGCGAGGGGCGTTCGGCGAGACGGCTTCAGCAGCTCGTCGCCAAGTCATCCAGGCTCGTTAAGCGAGCGATAGAAACCACTCACAAACCAAGCATGAACTCGACGTAGAATGGATACATGATGATGAAGACTTTCATAGAGGTTGTAGACAGCTCCTTTCGACTATCTCAGTATGCGCGCAAAGTGAAAGACTACGAGGAGTTCGACAAGAGTGCTGGAACTCAAGTTCATACGTGATCATTCCGATGCCGTCAAGGCGGACCTGAAGAGACGCGGCAGCGATGACAAGCTCAGCTGGGTAGACAACGTACTGGAGAAGGATCGAAGATGGAGGTCGTTGCAGACAGAAGCAAACGCTCTGAGGCAGAAGCGCAACAAGCTCACGGAAGAGATCGCCAAGCTACACAAGCAAGGGCAAGACCCAAGCGAGATAGTTCGCGAGGCAGAGGATATCCCAGGCAGGATCCGAGAATACGAACAACAAACAGGGCAACTACGCGCAGCGATCGACCAGATACTGATGCAATTGCCCAACATCATGCATGAGACTGTCCCAACAGGGAAAGACGAGAATGACAACGTTGAGATTCGAAAATGGGGCACGCTCCCAGAATTTCCGTTCAAGCCCCTTGATCACATTGATCTTTGTATCAAGCTCGATCTGATCGATCTGGAGAGGGCTGCGAAGGTAGCTGGCGCCAGGTTCTATTACCTCAAGAACGAGTTGGTGAGGCTCAACTACGCTCTAATCAGCTACGCACTAGACTTCATAGCCAAGAAAGGCTACACGATCCTGCAACCCCCATATCTGCTCAGAAGAGATGCACTCTCAGGTGCGGTCGCTCTCTCGGATTTTGAGGATACGATCTACAAGATCGAAGGCGAAGATCTCTACCTGCTCGCTACCTCCGAGCATGCACTGAACGCACTTCACTTCGGTGAGATCCTCGACGGAAAGACTCTCCCCCTTCGCTACGGCGGAGTGAGCCCTTGCTTCAGAAGAGAAGCGGGAGCGCACGGGCGAGACACGAAGGGGATCTTCCGCGTCCATCAATTCGAGAAGGTCGAGCAATTCGTATTTAGCAAGCCCGAAGATTCGTGGGCCGAGCATGAGAAGCTGATTTCAAATGCCGAAGAGATCTGCCAATCGTTGAAGCTGCCGTACAGGGTTGTGAACGTGTGCAGTGGCGATTTGGGTACTGTCGCCGCCAAGAAGTACGACCTTGAGGTTTGGTTGCCAGGGCAGGGGAAGTACCGAGAAGCGGTGTCCTGCAGCAACTGCACATCATATCAGGGGGTCAGGTCGAACGTGAGGTACAGAGACAAATCGAGCGATCCAACCGAGTTTGTGCATACACTCAACAGTACTTTCGTCGCGACCGAGAGAACATTGGTTGCGATCATGGAGAACTTTCAACAGAGCGATGGCTCGATAGCGATTCCAGAGGTTCTCAGACCCTACGTGAGTGGACTGGAAGCCATTCGAACCAAGTGATCCAAGCGTGGCCTAGCTGCAGGCGCCCCAGCCGCATTCCGGGCAGATGTAGCAGCCTTCTTGGAAGACAACGAATCCATAGCACTGTGGACAGATTGGTGTCTGTCCCGCGTTCTGGGTCCTTCCCAAGTAGTAGTTCTCGGACTCAGGAGTGGATATGGGTGCACCGATCGCGACAACTTGCATGCGCTGTCTGGTCTTTGCGGGGTAGGCGACTGTGCCGGTTGGTCGCCTCGACGTGTTCCCAGTATTCTCAGGGGTTTCTTTCTTCTCACCCTTTCCTGGCGCGACTAGGACTTGGCCCTTGATTGAGGTGTCTCTGAAGACGGTCACGTCTTTGCATCCGAGCTTGTAGGCGAGGAGATAGCTTTCTCGCATGTCGTCCACTGTTGCATCAGCGGGAAAGTTGTTCGTCTTCGATATGGACGAGTCTACCCACTTCTGGAACGCGGCCAACGCTCGGATGTGATCTTCAGGAGTGATGTCCATGGCTGTGACAAAGATACGCTTAATGTCCGTTGGCATATACGAGAGGCCCTGAACGGTGCCGCCTCTTCCGCTTACTTCTCTGATAAGTTCCTCATCGTAGAGCGCCTGTGAAGCCATCACTCTCTCGAAGACGGGATCGACGTAGTAGAAGCTGCCTACCTTGACGTTCTTTTCGTAGACTAGGCTGTAGACGGGCTCGATTCCGCTGCTGCAGCCGGCGATCATCGAGATGCTTCCTGTAGGAGCGATCACTGTAGTGTAGCTGTTTCTGAGTCCGAACTTCTTGATCTCCTGCACAACCTTGTCCCACGGAACCCGCCAGCTGCTTTTCTGCTCGAACCCGCTGAATGGTAATCTCCCTTCAGGGTAGAAGCTCCTATCATAGTATGGGAACGGTCCTCGTTCCTTGGCGAGTTGTATCGAAGCTAGCTTGGAGTGATAGTTGATGAACTCCATTAGCTGCTCCATGAATTCCCGAGCGTCCTTTGTGCCATAGGCGAGTCTGACTTCGTAGAGGAGATCGCCGAGCCCCATTACCCCGAGGCCGACCTTTCGAGTCGCGAGCGTCATCTCTTCGATCTCTTTCAGCGGAAACTTGTTCACATCGATGACATTGTCGAGGAACCGGGTCGCCAACTCGACGGTCCTCCCCAGCGATTCCCAATCGAACTGAATCCGTCCTTCGCTTGTCTCACTCACAAACGCCCAGACATTGATGCTTCCGAGGTTGCAGGATTCATTTGGGTATAGAAGTACCTCGCCACACGGGTTCGTTGTTACGATCGGTCCAAGCGATTTTAGGAACGGATTGTACCTGTTCACGTGGTCATAGAATATGACACCAGGCTCGGCGCTCTCCCAAGCCTGAAAGACAATCATGTCGAAGAGTCGTCTCGCGTTGGTTGTGCGGACGACTTCTTTAGTGCGGGGGTTCACAAGAGCGTATGGTTTGTCCTTTTCGTAGTATTCCCAGAAGTCCGGCATGATGAGAACGGATAGGTTGAAGTTTCTGAGGGCGCGGTTGCCCTTCTTCGCCGTGATGAACTTCTCGATGTCCGGATGATTGCTGTTGAGTATCCCCATATTTGCGCCGCGTCTTATCCCGCCTTGCTTGATGACCTCGGTCATCGTATCGAAGAGTGTCATGAAGCTGATTGGGCCTGAAGCGATGCCTGAGGTGGAGCTGACGAAGTCGCCTTCAGGTCTAAGCTTGGAGAAGTTGTAGCCCATACCTCCTCCTGCCTTGAATACGATGGCAGTCTTCTTGAGCCCATCCATGATGCTCTCGATCGAGTCCTCGACATCAAGCACAAAACAGGCGGACCCCATTCCGAGGACGTTTCCGAAGTTCGCGAGCGCCGGAGTATTAGGCAAGAAACGCTTGGAAACCATCAAGTCATAGAAGGTTTTCACTTCAGCCTCGTACTTGGTCAGCTTTCCATCTCGCAGCAGAGCGAGGAACTCACTCCAAGGAAGCTTGGCGCGTCCTTCAGCGTTGAAGCGGTCATACATCCGCTTCAAAGCTTCGAGGTGGAACCTGTTCAGCGCGTGTTTTCCAACCGATAGCTTGCCCTCAGATGCAATCGGGTCAAAAATCTCCCCGGGATGTTCGGGGGTCTTTCCGGATGGATCATAGAAAGCGGCGTCGTAGAGAAGACTCGGCAAGCATGCGTGGACCGCCACTCTAGTGAATAGCTCCTTGGGGGTTTCGATGAGCTTGCCGTCGATATCCTTTCTCAGGTATCTCGCTTTCAGAACACGAAGCGCGTTGAGATCGAAGCGCTTGTCAACCTCGTCGATCTCTTCTTTCTCGAGTATGCGCTGCTTCTCTCTTCTTATCTCTGCTCTCTTCTGTCGGTAGAGGATGTAGGACTTGGCGGTCTTTGCCTGACCGTTGTCCAGCAGCACCTTCTCGACGGTATCTTGGACCTCCTCGACTGTAGGAATTGTGCGTCCATCGAACCTCTCTTCGAGGATCTTGACGACCTGATCGGAGAGTCTCTGAGCCAGGGGCTGGTCCTTTCCGATGGTGGAGGTGATCGCTCTGGACAGTGCAGAGGTGATCTTGTTCTGGTCGAAGGCGACGAGCCGTCGGTCGCGCTTTCGAATCTGCTCTATTGTGGTGGATGACCTCTCGTACGGGGTCTCGGCTGGGGGCGTGCTCTCCTCTACCAAGGATGTCTTGCTCCAGAAATGTGAGCCGAGCGTAGTGGCGCTCTGTACGACTTTAATAGTTTTCGACAATTGTGTATATAATCGTGTACTGAACTTCCCACGACCCTATGCATCTGCGTCAACGGGCCCACCGCTCGATCCTATGCACTCATGAGTCATGTCGCTCATCTGCATGTTGCGTCTCCGAAAAGGCTTTTATCGCTAACGAGGTTCGTGCGGAAAAGAAATCCATGTGACCTACCCTTTTGGAGCTATAGATGACTGCGTCGCGGTGATCCGTCTCTTCATCAAGAGCATGAGATGCGAGCGCGAAGAGAAGCGCGTCAGTTCTCCGGTAGGCTGGATTCGGTCGTGGCGTGAGCTGTCGTGACTATCAACGATTCGCAGAGGAGTTGTGTTCCATCGAAGTAGAATGATCTCGCCTCGTTGTTTGGGACAGAGTAGATCAGGTAGGAGAGAGCGGGGTAGTTGGCCCGGCTCTTGTCAATCTGTGATGCATCAGCAGACCAAAAGGGATGGCTATGATAGAAGCCGACAACCTCGAGTCTGTTCTGCTCTGCGTGCGTGAAGGCTCGAAAGAGACTCTCCGGGTCGATCTCATATGAGGATCTCGAAGCAAGCATATTCTTCGCGGGCCAGACCTCTGTCACTTTCCGAACTTGGTTGACCGTAGTTCCAATAAGGATTCCGCATGCTTCGACTGGTGATTCCTCTCTCGCATGGAGAGAGATGCGTTCAATGAGACTGTCGGAGATTTCGATCGTCAACCGAAGGAGTACCTTGACCAAGGGGACTCGGTGGGAGAACTCGAGTCCATCTAAGCGGCCTAGCTAGAGTTCTCCCTTCAAGAAGGCTTCTATCGTTGCTTTCCTGCACTTCGGGCAGATTCGCAAGTGGTATCGCTCGTTCGGTAGAGGCTGGTGGCACCACTCGCACTTCTTGATCGGACTCTGTCTGAGTTCTTGTAGTTCCTCGATCAGGAGTCTCGTGACGTTGTCGTTCATCAATCAGCTTTCTCCTCCTTTCATGTGTTGCGAGCTTTTCGCGTCTACCAGTGTGAATGTGATAAGCATCTTAAGACATTTAACAAGATTTATAAGCAACCTCTGTAAGCAATGTAAGCAAGTAATCAAGATATACAGGCTAAATCTTGTGGGCTGTCTCACTTGGCTAACAACGCTGTCCTCATCCGCGGGCTCGACAGAAGCCTATACAACAAGATCGTGGCGCACGCAAAGGAGCGAGGCAAGAACGTCGCCGACCTCATGAACGAGGCCATGCATGCCTACCTGAGCGAAGGAAGCGCTCCAGCCCACAACGTCTTCGACACCAAGAAGCTCATCTTCACTGGCTCCGTCAACCTCTCCAAATCGGACATATTCGGTCTCCACGACGAGCTAGGGCCATTCCAGCTGGAGAACAGTGGACAGCTGACGCTTGACAAGGACGTTGACAAGGAGGCCTTCCACAGAATCGAAAGAATACACAACACTGGAAAACTCCGTGTCCCCTCTCACGTCCATCACCTAGCCCTACTTAAGGTAGGTCACGTCCACGGAGAGATCGAGAAGTACTGACTTCTTCTAAACATGCGCGTTTTTCACTAATCGCCTTTTGAGAATTCTCCGCCCAAATCCTGCCGCCAATCTTGACCAGCGTGGCGGTGCGGCTCATTGCCTCGATACGAAGAGATTCCCTTTGACGAAGAAGCGCCAGTCTCTTTCTAGGCCGAGTCTAACTCCGATTCTGCTGCTCGACTCGATGTCGAGCGGTTGGGGATCGTGTGTTTCTGTCACAAACAGTCTTTCTCCTGCTGTGAGGTCGTGACCGTTCAAGGCACGAGTGATTGAGAACGCTTCAGTAAGTTTGGCCGGACCATTTGTGAGGTCCTTGATTCTCTGCCTCCTACGCTCTTTCTGCATCCTCGCAATGCCTACGGTTGGCTGAATTGCGCGGATCAGGACTGCTCCCGGCTCACCAGTGGGCTCGGTCGTCACGTTGAGACAGTGGTGCATACCGTAGGTGAAGTACACGTATGCGTGACCCGGTGGCCCAAACATCACTCGGTTTCGAGGCGTCAAGCCTCTGTATGCATGACTGGCGGGATCATCTGTTCCTCTGTAAGCCTCAGTCTCAACGATGATGCCTTGCAGTATGGCTGTCCCGAGTCTTCTTTCGAGAATCCGGCCAAGCAGTTCCTTCGCTACCAAGACCGTGTCCCTTTCATAGAAGGATCTTCCGAGCGGCCTTGGCAAGGTCGAAGCCCGCGATCGATTGTGCATCTCTGCCTCAACTTGGGAAGGTGATCGTATCACGCGAGTGGATGGAGAGACAGAACGTACTTGAAGGCGAAATAGAGGCTTCTCATTCTCAGCCGGAAACTGAATTTCGTCTGCCCTGCTCTCCTACGGAATCCCACGGGCAGCTCTCTGAGTATCAGGCCGCATGACTTGGCCTTCGAGAAGACTTCTAGCTCGATCTCATACCGTGTGGAGCGCAAGTGTGGAAGCAGACGTTCGATCGCGTTTCTGCTGAACACCCAGTAGCCCGTCTGAACATCGGTGAAGTTCCCACCATACCTGGCCGAAAGAAGGAAAGAGACCACGCGATTTGAGGCGACCGTAATTGGATCCATGGCTCCGCGTTCTCTCTTTCCGGTTATCCTTGATCCCATCGCGATGTCGGCCTCTCCGTTCTTCACAATCGCAACTAACGGAATCAGGTCGCGCGGGATGTTGGTGCAATCACCATCGATGATGCACAGAATGTCAGCCTCCTGCGACAGAAAGAACTTCATTCCGGTCCTTATTCCGCAACCCTTCCCAGGTCCGAATTCCTGAAGGATCACGGTCGTGCCCAGTGATTGCGCAATCTCGCGTGTTCGGTCAACGCTATGACCGTCGACAACGACAGTCCAACGAAAGATCTGCGATGCTTCCTCCAAGATTGATTGTATTGCCTGCTCCTCGTTCAATGTTGGAATGATGAGCATGACTGTCGAGCGATCACGCGTTGTTGATGCCACGTCTAATTCCACGTCGATCGGGCCTTTTCTGATCGAGACATGGGAGATGTCGGATCGGGCTCTTGGATGTTAGGTGAAACCATGGTCGCTTCGGGTTGAAAGATCAGTGTTCTTCTGACAGCCCAGCATTCAGTTCCTCCTACTTGGTGGCTCTAGTGATCCCGATATCCTCGACGATAGCGTGAGGAACGTAGACAGGAGTCGGGACCTCCCACCACTTTATCCACGTTCGTTCTGTTGAGAGCGACGTGATAGACTGCAGGATTCGAGGGAGGTTGTCGCTGATGCGTAGGCCTTTCAGTGGTCGTTCGATCTTGCCGTTCTTTATCTGAAATGCGCCGTCTCTGCAGATGGACGAGAAGTCCCCTGTCTGATAGTTTTGGAATCGGGTGTACCAGTTGTTCGTCAGGTACAAGCCGTCTCCCAGTTGCCCAAAGAGTTGGTCTTCACGACAGTCTCCGGGCTCGACGATGACATTCATGGGTACGGGTGCTATGCCCCAAGTTCCGCCCACAAAGAAGGCGCTGCCTGTAAGCGTTCCACCATACTTGGCTACGCTGTATGAGCTATGCAAGTACGTGTTGAGAATTCCGTGATCGATGATTGTTGTCCGCTGAGTCGGATAGCCCTCCTCATCCAGCGAGCAGGAGTTTATCCCTCCAGCCATGCGCCCGTCGTCAGCGATCGTAAGCTTCTCAGAAGCTACCTTCTGACCAATCTTCCCAACGAGACAGGATAGACCAAGGTCGACATAGTAGGCGGAAGCGAAGTCAGCTATTCTGCCGAGAAGGTCCGCCATTATCGTGGGACCAAAAAGCACTCTGTACCTTCCTTCCTCTCCGAAGACGGGGTTCTTGGCTTGGCTAGCGATTCTGCCGGCTGTGGTGCCTGCAAGCTTGGGATTGAAATCGTCAAGCCGGGTTGCACAGCTGATCCCTTGTCCACTCGAATCGTCGGTGAGAAAGGCTCTTACTGTGAGATCGATGTTCGTACCTTTGTCAGTGCCCTCGGCTCCAGTGGAAGTCTTCACGTATCTTTCCCATTCACTTGTGACAAGTGTGCCCGAGGTTCGCTTCGCTCCCTCGGCGAGAGCTGAGTTCATCGTCTCTTCCACAACATCGACAAGTTCAGCGGTCATTTGTGGGATTCGACCATCGTACGTCTTAGGAACAGGAGTGTAGGAGAATGGGCCTTTCGGCAAAGATGGCTCAACCTCACCTCCTTTGGAGATGTCCATCACAGCCTTGAGTGACTTCATGACCTCCTTTAGTGAGTCAACATTCGGGTCTTCCACGCGGGCAGCGGCGCGCTTTCGCTTCGACACCATGTACACAGTCGGAACGATCTGATCCCACGATTGAGCAACCGTGATGGAGTTGTTTGCGAAACGGAGCATCTTGCGCTTTTCGTGCGTTACAGCCGCCGCTACTTCACCTGCGCCGAGCTTGATCCCATAGTCGACAGCTTCCGTTACGATCTGTTCTGGATTCACCGTGCTAGCCTCCCAACTTGACGCGTTTCAGGCGCATGGCCGGTCCACCGTGCCACACCGGGGCTCCCTGATCGGGTTCCCCTTTCCCACAAGTGGCCGCCTCGAACCGGACATCTCTCCCCACGGCGTCAACACTGCCGTAGAGTCCTGGCGTCGTGATTTCCAGTACAGGGCTTGTCACGGGAGTGGAGATCTCTCCCTTCTCGATCAGGTACGCTTCGAGACCAACGTATCTCTGATTATATCTTCTGTCGTCGATATTCCATTCCATGAAGGTCTTGATGAATACGCCATTCTTCACATCTTCAATCAGTTCTTCGTCGGTGTAATTGCCCGGAAGCATGAACGTGTTCGCCATTCGGATGATAGGTTCTCTATCATAACTGACCGCTCTTGCAGCCCCGTTGCTGTTGACTCCGAGTTCGGCGGCAGTCTCGCGGTTGTAGAGAAAATCTGCGATAACTCCCTCCTTAATCAGCGTCCGTCTTCTTGCCTTGACACCTTCCTCATCGTAAAGGTAGAACCCATTCGAGTTCGGGATGGTCGGGTCATCGACTATAGTAACAGCCTCAGTTCCCACTCGGTAGCCGATCATGTCGGGTTTCAGGTAGGACTCTCCTGCCTGTGCCGCCTCTCTGCCTAGAATTCTGTCCGCTTCCTGTGGGTGTCCGCATGATTCGTGGCAGATGATTCCTGTGACCTCTTGTCCAAGAACGAGGTCCAGCTCCTCTCTTGGCGCGTGCTTTCCTTCACGAAGCACCTTCCCGAGAGTTGACGCTTCTTCGGAGACCAGTCTCGGAGCGTTCCATGCGTCCAGTCGTTCCCATCCTCCAGTCTCTCCGTGCTGTCCGATTCGTTGAACCGTCCCCTTGCCAGGCTCGCTCGCAGTAAGCACGTATAGGATTCCGATCCTAGACACGATCCCGCGTATCCTTGCGCCTTCAGTGTTGGCGAAGTATCGTTCGCTGAGGTCGTCAAATAGAACTAGCGTTCGCGAAGGCAAACCCACCTTCACGATGTCAGGCCGAAGGTTCTTCTCTATCTCCTCGAGGAGCGCGAACTTCTCCTCAATCGGAACATCTTGAACGGGTCGCTGGGCCTTAGCTTCCCAACGAGCCTCCTCTGATTTCTCTTGCGATAGTCGGATCGGGCTTCCTACGAGTCTCTTTGAGGCTTTGGCGGTTCTGTATGCATGTTCAGCAGTCTCACGCAACGATTCCTTGGAGAGATCGTTCGTTGAGGCGAAGCTCATCGCGCCATCGATGAGGAGTCTGATTCCGATACCTTTCACTTTGGCAAGCTGGATCGGCTCTGGTATTCCGTTGTTGAGAGTAACCCCACTTCCTGCATCGACATGAAGTCTTGCCTCAGCGTAATCGACTCCCTTTGCGGAAGCAAACTCGACTAGGTAATGAACCAAGTCTTCCATAAGGCGGACCGCCGTGTGAGCAGAGAAGGACTTCATTTAAGGCTAACGAAGTCGACCCGACGTTTTGGAAAGCCTGCGGGCGAAGAGGCGGAGCTCACGCTATTGCGTGAAGCAACTCAAAGTTCTCGGTTAGAACTTGGAGCGTGCTGTTCTAGTATCTTCCTCTGCGGCCGCGGCCGTATCCTCTGCCTCGTCCTCTGCCGTAGCCCTCGTCCCGATATCTAGGTCTGAAGCTGGGGTACCTGCGTCTCTCGGGGAACTCCTTGCTGGACAGATTATTGTCTGTGTTGACGTTCTCGATTGATCGGTCGCTTGCTTCCATGGAACCGTAACGGCCTATGTTCAGCCGCATCGATCCTCGGAAGAGCGAGATGTAACCATTCTTGATGTTTTTTGTCTCGCCCTCGTTCACCTTGTCAATATTGTCATCCCATAGCGTGAGGTAGATCGAGCCGGTCTCGTCTCCTACGAGGGCGTCTACCACGCGGTGTGTCCCGCCGTCTCTACGAGAAGTCGTCTCACGAGGCTGGCCCTTTGAGACCACCTTCACGGTTACGTTCACTTGCCTAGATTCTGGGTCAAGGCTCTCGACCTTGACGTTCGCTGCAGCCGGTGGCTGCTCTTCTCCTGATGACATCGATTTCAGACTCGACTTGAACTACCGGAATACGAGTGGAATCTTAAGGATTTTGATTTTCGCTAGACAACGAGGATCGTGCCGCCGCGAGTCTTGAGCATGATTGCCCGGAATATCCGAGTGGGCTTCGTCCTAACTGAAAAGTATAAGCAAGCGGCTTAAATTCGCACCAACTCGATAGCGTTCGCAGCAGAGAGACGTACTGTTAGGGGTTTTCTGATTTGCCGCTCATGGGTTACTCGAAGATCGCCGAAATAGACCTTGCCTCACGCAAGATCGCGACGAGAGATGTGAACGAGAAGCTTGCGTACGAATACTTGGGAGGGCGAGGCTGGGCCGCATCAATTATCTTTGAGAGGATCTCCGTCAAGACGAAACCGCTTGACCCGAAGAACGTGCTTGTTGTGGCGGCTGGGCCGCTCACGGTACCTAACTTCCCCGGAGGATCCAAGACCACCTTCGCTTCCATAAGCCCACAGACAGGCATCTACGGCGACAGCAACGTCGGAGGATTCTTCGGGCACAGGATGAAGAAGGCAGGTTTTGACGCGCTCATCATTAGTGGCGCATCAAGAACCCCTGTTTACTTGTCTGCAATCGATGGAGAGATTGCGATCAATGATGCGAAGGATCTGTGGCGTAAGAGCTCGCGTGACGTAGACCATCTCTTAGTCGAAAAACACGGTGAAGACGTTTCAGTCGCAAGCATAGGCATCGCAGGCGAGAACCTGGTTGCTTTCGCTTGCGTGAACGTTGACTGGGATCGTACCAAGACTCGACACGCCCAAGCCGGGCGGACCGGAACTGGCGCAGTGATGGGATCCAAGCGGCTGAAGGCAATCGTCGCGAAGGGGTCAAGAGATGTCGTGGTAGCATATCCGGATCGTTTGGCTGAGGTCTACAAGAAATCGCTTGACATCATCACCCACAGCCCAGTCTACAAGACATGGGTGCGTCAGGGCACGATGAGTGTCATTGAATGGGCAAACGAGGTCGAGGCATTGCCGACGCTCAACTTTCAGAGGACCCAGTTCGAAAATGCGAACAAGATCGGAGGCGACGCCATGGAGAAGGAGACGAAGGTCATGAGCAGAGCATGTTCGAATTGCTGTGTCCCATGCGAGCACGTGAGCCGAGTGAAAGACGAGGCCGGTCATGAGATCGAGATTGGTGTGGAGTATGAGAACGCAGCCCTGCTTGGAGCCAACGTCGGGCTCTCAAGCATGAGCCACGTGGTCCGCGCAAACTACGTTGCGGACGAGCTGGGGCTGGATACGATCAGCGCTGGCAGCATGGTCGCGTTTGTCATGGAGGCATACCAGCGTGGGCTAGTGACGAAACGTCAGCTCGGATTCGAGCCAAAGTTTGGAGACCTCACCTCCTTGCTCCGGTTTCTGACGATGATCGCCCAGCGGAGAGGTTTCGGCGACGCGATGGCTAGTGGCGTGAGGGCGTTGGCTCAGAAGATCGGGAAAGGTTCGCTGAGGTTCGCGATGCAGGTTAAGGGTTTGGAGATCTCAGGGTACGACCACAGAGCAGCTCCAGCCATGGCACTTTCCTATGCAACCACGGATATTGGAGCCCACCATAACCGTTCTTGGGCAATCACATACGATCTGAAGGTCGGCCGAGACAGCTACGGTGAGGACAAGGTCGACCATGTCATCTACCTCCAACACTTGCGACCGCTCTTCGACATGCTCGGCGTCTGCAGGTTCCACTGGGTCGAACTGGGCATGGATCCTAACCTGTACGCGGAGGCCTACTCAGCTGTAACAGGAAGGCAGTTTACGCTTGAGGATTTGCTGAAGCGGTCAGAGCGGGTTTGGAACTTGACGCGAGCGATGGCGGTCCTGAGGAAGGGTATATCGTCAAAGGATGACCAGCCCCCTGAGAGGGACTTCGTCGACCCTGTGCCAACCGGAAAGACCGCAGGTGTGAAACTCGACAGAGAGAGATTTGCCAACATGCTTCAGACGTACTATCGTAAGAGAGGTTGGGACAGGGAAGGGAGACCGACAAGAGAGAAGCTCAACCAGCTCGGATTGATCGAAGCGGCTGCAAGACTCTATGGCTAGCCCCTAAGAGAGGACGCGACAAGTCCCTCAGAGTGTAACAAATCACAAGTCACCGAACGATCTTTAGGAGGCGCGGTACCCACACTCTATCCTCCCTTCAGTGCTCTCGGCTGCCTCGGATGACGTGAAGCCCCTTGAAGAAACAGTTCGAGGAATTTGTGTTAGCAACAGAGGATGCCGGCAGTCTACCGATTCAAGATGACTTTGATGAGAACCGAGCAAACATAGACCAAGCGATAATTGACAAAGTTTCAGTGGGCCTAGACTACCCGTGCTATCCACAGCTTCTAGGCTCTGCTTCGAGACCGATGAACATGGTCCTACAGTTTCTCATACCGCTGTCGAAAGCGATTCCGACTATCCAGATCAAGGGCGAAGAGGCAAGTCTCGTCTCAGATGATATCACTGAGACATCCACCACGATAGGGGTCGAACGAGCTGAGTATTACTTGGGCTTCCTTAGAGAACGTGGACTGACACAGAAGGTGAAGGGGACTAAAGCCTGTGTCACAGGCCCCTTCACACTGGCGAGCTGTCTTGACAGAAAGGACTTGCTGAGGTGCGGTGCATCGAAACCAAACGTTGTGACAGGGCTAGCTCACATCCTCAGTAGATCATGCAAACGCCTAAGCGGGCTTGGTTTTGATCTTGTCAACGTGGACGAACCGTTCCTGTCAGTCATGCTCGGGCGGACAATCCTGTTCAAGTACGACTACCGGTTCGTCGTTGAAACGCTGAACACGCTGATCAGGGAGATATCGTGCCTATCAGCAATTCATGTGTGTGGTAGAATCACACCACTGGTCAAGAAAGTCCTACTTGAAAGTGAGGTTGACGTAGTGGATCACGAGTTCGCCAGATCGCCCAGCAACCTTCACGCATACAGCAGAGAGGAACTCGAACGGGCCGAGAAGTATGTTGCGTACGGCTGCGTATCCACAGTACATCCGGAAGTTGAGACAGTTGAAGAAATCTCCAACTCGCTGGGGGAAGCTCTGAAGGCGTTTGGGTCTCGGATAGTAGTGAAGCCGGATTGCGGGTTTGGCGCTTTGCAGGGTATGCCAGGAGCCTACAACATCGCCCTGAAGAAGCTGAAGAACATGGTTGAAGCCTCGCGGATTGTCAAAGCGAGCGTTGCCTCTGGTTCATAGCGAAGCAAGATTGGCGAATTAGAAGGTAGAGACCAGCTGCCGAAGTTCTTGGCTGCCTGTCCGCCGGGCGGGTCGGGGCGCGCTTCCGGGGAGGTCTGATCTATCGCTATGTTTCTTCGTTCTTCTTTCGTCCACGAGAGGGCTTTTCACGCCTAGGTGCTTCTCCGAACTTGACCAGGGATTCCGCCATCTTCTTCAGGCGTTGGTCAACCTTGTGATTCACTGTGTTGCGTTCGAAGGTTCCACCTTCTCTCCTTGTGCCGGCTTTGACTCCAGTTAGCAGCTCTATGCCTTCGTCGATAGTGCCTACAGCGTATATGTGAAAGAGTCCCTTCTTCACGGCCTCGACGACTTCATCCTTGAGCATCAAATCCCGTGCGTTGCTCTTCGGAATCATCACGCCCTCGTCACCCTTCAGGCCCCTTGCTTTGCAGAGCTCGTAGAAGCCCTCTATCTTTTCGTTGACGCCGCCGATGGCTTGGACTTCTCCTCTTTGGTTCACAGAACCTGTGACCGCTATGTTCTGTTTGACGGGAAGATCGGCTAGAGCCGACAGGATAGCGTACAGTTCCGTAGTGGACGCGCTGTCGCCTTCTACTCCTTCGTAGCTCTGTTCAAAGACTAGCCTAGTGGAGAGGCTGAGAGGCTTCTCTTGCGCGTACTTGTTGGCTAGATATCCTCCGAGTATCAGGACACCCTTTGTGTGTATGGGGCCACCCATCTTCGCCTCACGTTCGATATCAACTACGCCTTCTCTTCCTAGACCTATGCTCGCTGTTACTCTGCTCGGTCTGCCAAAAGCGAAGTCACCCAAGCCTATGACAGAGAGACCGTTTACCTGACCGATCTTGGATCCTGACGTGTCTATCAGTATGAGACCACGGTTTGTCATCTCGACGATCTTCTGCTGGATAAGGTTCGAACGGTAGACTTTCTCTTCCAAGGCCTTATTGATGTGTGCGGCAGTGACGAACTCAGCACGATCTTGTGAAGCGTAGTAGTTGGCTTCTCTTATGAGATCGGCAACCTCCGCGAATTTGGTTGAAAGCTTTCGTTGATCTGCAGCCAGTCTGGAGCCATATTCCACAACCTTGGCTATCGCTGAAGATTCGAGATGTCTGAGTCCTTCTCTTCCGCAGAGTGTGCATACGAAGGAAGCGTACCGTTCGAGATTCTCCTCGTTTCTTTCTATGGTAGTGTCGAAGTCGGCCTTCACCTTGAAGAGTTCCTGAAACTGAGGGTCGTATGCGTAGAGCGCTTGGTATAGAATGGGATTTCCTACGAGAATGACCTTCACGTTGAGAGGAATCGGTTGAGGGGTCAGGGTCTTCGTAGAAATGAAACCAAGCCGTTCGCCTGGTTCTTCTATGACAATACGGTTGTTCCTCAGAGCTCTCTTCAAACCATCATATGAGAACAGGTTCGCGAGAAGATCTTCGACTGGAAGGACGAGGTATCCTCCGTTGGCTCTGTGCACCGAACCGGCTTTTATCAGTGTGAAGTCGGTAGTGAAGCTTCCAAACTGTGCTTCCTTTTCGATCCTTCCGAATAGGTTCTGATATGTCGGGTTCTCGTCGAAGATGACTGGCGCGCCCTTCAGTTCAGAGTTGTCAACGATGACGTTGACTTCGTATCTTCTGAAGGGCAGATCCCGCATCCAAGGTGTCAGCAGCTGACTTTGCGCGATCTCCGGCTGTTGCCTACCTGCAAAAAGCTCGAAGTTTTCGAGGATATCGCTCCTTGCCTCTTTGAGGTATGCCACGACTTCGGGGAGGTCTGCGTAGGTCTTCAATATACTCTCCAATAGGAAGCCGATAGCATACTCGACGGCATCATTGGTGAGTTTCCTCACTGCCTGTCTTGTTTCTCTGTCGAGCCCGGCGATCCGTTTCGTTCCCTCCTCAAATTTGCTTTCGAGCGTTTTTCTTTTGTTGTCGAGTTGCTCTCTTACCTCATCAGGCAATCTAGCAAGCTCTTCTTCGCTGATGGGTTTCCCATCAAAAACAGGGATCAATGCTATCCCTAGCGGTGTGACCTGGATCGTGAAACCTGACCTTTCTGCTTCTTCGCCGAGGCTGGTTAGGATCTCGTTTCTCCGCTGTTCCGCAGCCTTGATCAACTGGTCCCTCTTGGACTGGAACTCTTCGCTTTGGAGAGCTCTCGGAACAGCCCGTTTGATCTCTTCGATGAAGTTCTTCATGTCTTTCTGGAGAACTTCAGCGCGTCCGGTTGGAAGTCTCAAGCATAACGGTTCGTATGGGTTCCGGAAGTTGTTGACATAGCACCAATCCGGCGGAGTCGGTAGGCTCTTCGCAAGGGCCTCTAGGAAGTTCCTTACGGCCGTGGTCTTGCCTGTGCCTGGCGGACCCGCGGCGTATACGTTGAATCCCTTCTCCCCAATTCCCAATCCGAATTGCAGCGCGCGAAGGGCGCGGTCTTGGCCAATGATGCCGTCCAAAGGCGCAAGTTCGCCGCTGGTATGGCATTTCATCGGCTCACAGTGTACCCTCAGATCCTTGGGAGTGAGTTCCACACTTGTCATATCGCATGCAGCAAGTGGCTAGTCTAATCAATGCTATATGTCATGCGAACTCCCCTTGACCAACGGCACTTGCTCATGCTGCACGTCAGATCAAGTGGCTGGTATACCCGGCCAAGCACTTCGACAGAGCTTGGGTCATCAAAGAAGCTACTGAGTGAACACGCCAACACGTGCTAACCGGCCTGAGAGTAACGCCAGCGGGCGTCTACCCTAGACGGAACTCCGTGACGAACTTGTAGATGACAAGACCGGCTAGGAATATGAGATAGAGTCTCAAGAAAAGCAGTGATGCTCGCACGGTTGTGGTCGTGTAGACTCGCGGCATTGTCTTCCAGATCCTCGGTCGTCGAGCCGTACGGCGCTATTCCTCCTGTAGAAATACGTCTTTCTCCCTGATGACGCCCACGATTTTCCGAGACTTGTCGACTATCGGTATTGCTCGGAAGCGATACTTGCGGAACAGGGCTTCGATCTCGCCGCGCATAGTTGTGGGTGTCACTTTTACGACCTTCTTTGTCATGATCTCATCCAACCTCTTCTTCGGATCGGCTTGTAGGAGTTCATTGATGTCTATGACTCCTCTCAGGCGCTGTTTCTCGTCCACTACGTAGATGTACATTGTGACGTTGCAGTGGCGAGCCTCTTCCCTGAATCGAATAAAAGCTTCTTCAACTCTCAAGTTTCCCGGAAATCCCAGGAAGCAATGCATCGCTAGAGTTGACGCGGGAACATCGTGTTGGCTCAGCAGTACGTGAACTTTGGAGGCCACATCTCCCTTCAATATCTGGAGGAATTCTTCAGCGTCGTCATGTGGAAGAATCGAAATGATGTCGGCGATCTGCGCTGGAGACAAGTGCTGGAAGATCGCCGCCGCTCGATCAGCCGTTGTCGAGGCTAGGATCTCCCTCTGGACTCTTGGTTCGGTTGCCTCAAGTGCGTCAGCAGCAACTTCGTGATCCAACGCGTTGAAGATGTGGATTCTATCTTCGTGGCTTAGCTCCTCAAGTATGTCAGCCAAGTCCTCTGGATGTATGTCCTTCAGTCCCTCTCTCGTGATTGTGAGCTTCACATCCCCCTTTGTGCCGGTCAAGTCTGCAGGTAGCGACTGAACGTACCGCCATGGTATTATGTCATCTTTGGCGCTGTTCTCGAGAACTGATTTGGCGACTCTTCCGAGACCAAGCCTACGCAGGAACGCGTGTCGGCCCACGTCCGCTCCCACAACGAAGAGTTTGTGCTCGACAAGGAGCAACTGTATGTCGTAGACTACCTCTACATCGAATCCTTCGATATCGAGGATCTTTTTGTCGAGCACCTTGTCGCGAAGTAGGAGATGGCTTTCGCTGTGTTTGATCTCGGGATACCTGCCCTCAGGGGGATCCTCGATGACTATCTTCTCAGAGGTGACATCGACTACGTTGCTCCACGGCACGTTCCAAGAGGGACGGCCCAGTGGACGTTCAACAACGAGGCCTGTTACTTCCGCATAGTGCGGGTCATCTTTGAAGATCATGTCTCTTAGCTTGCCGACTGTGACCCCGCTTCTAGTTAGTACTCGTTTCTTGACGATTTCGTTTAGGTATACATATCGCGTGTTCTTGTTGTCTCCAACTGAAATCTTCTGAATGTATTCCCGGATCTGAGTTGAGTTCACCGACACTAGGAACCACCACGAGATCCACGCGAAATCGTTTGACCAGTCATCTCTCGGCTTCAACCTCCTAATAAGGTGGGGAAGATCGTGGAGATACCGTACAGGGACGAGATGGCGATTACAGATCCAACAATCGCCCAATCCACAACATTCTGGAGTCTGCTATTCGCATAGGTGCCCATCAGATACTTGTCGTTCAGTAGCAAGATCAGAAACACGAGGGCAGGCGGAAGGAGCGTCACAGCAATGACCTGCACGAGCAGCACAATCATCACATATGGTGCATGAGGAATGAGAACGATCGCTCCAGCCAACCCAACATTGAGCAAGTAGAACAAGTAAAACCAAGGGGCGCTCTTGACGTTGACGTTTAGGCTGTGCGCCCAACCAAAGACCTCCCCGAACGCCCAAGAGGACGCGAGAGAGACGCAGATCGCCCCTAGGAGCCCTGCGCTGAAGAGACCGATCGCAAACAGCGCACCCGCGTATTGCCCTGCCAATGGAACCAGCGCTATGGCTACTTCCGATGCTTCAGTGATGTTCAATCCAATCTTGTGGAGAGTGGATCCGGTTGCGATCATTATGAAAGCTGCGCCTAAGCCTGTCAGGACCGCGCCGAGCGCCGTATCGATCTTGGAGTAGGAGATGTCCTTTTCGTCGAGTTCCTTGTCGACGACCGCGCTCTGTTGGAAGAATATCATCCAAGGCGCGATCGTAGTTCCAATATTCGCCATTATGAGCGTCAATAGGGAGACGGACATGCCTCCTTCGAATGTTGGGAAGACGATGCTGCGCGCAACCTGATCCCAGTCGGGCTTTGCAAGAATCGCGGCCGGCACGTACACTAGGTTGAGCAAGCAGAAGACGAGCGTTATTCTCTCAAAGGTCCAGAATGTCCCCGTACCTACAAGCACCATCAGGAAGACAACAACCACGACAGCCGTCAGCCAAGGAGGTATTCCGAAGATGCTTGTGGCAGCGACCATGCCTATGAACTCCGTGATGAGGGTCAGGAAGTTCGCGAGTACAAGGTCCAGTAGTGAGAACCAACCCCAAGCTGGTCCGAACCCGTCGAAGATCGCTTCAGCGAGGCCTTTCTTGGTTACAGCTCCTAGGCGGACGGTCATCTCTTGAACGAAGAACGCCAGTATGCAAAAGACTATGATGAGCCAGACAAGGTTGAATCCATACTTCGATCCAGAAACCGCGTAGGTTGTGATGCCTCCCACATCGTTGTCGGCGACCATCACTATGATGCCCGGTCCCGCGATTGCTGAGAAGACCGCGAGGCGCTTCCATGCGCGTCGATACAGGTAGTAGAGGAGAGGGACCAGTTTCATTCGTGCTCACGGCCTTGCGAGAGCTCTCCTTCACTTCACTCCTCAGCCGTCCACTGAATGCAGCGCCGCAAGTGCCATGCTCTATCCGAATTAAGCGTTGCTAAAGCCGACGAACAACGAGGTTAGTTGTTTCCAGCGGTTGAAGAATGATAAGATCGATTTCAGAAGTCTTCGATAGGATGCGTCTTCATGAAGACCTTGACGGTAGAGTGCTCATCGCATAGGGCATCAGTAGAATCGAAGCATCTTTTCCATGTGAACTCCATGCATCCTCCAACGCGTCCTGAGAACTCTTGAAGCCTTTGAACAGTATGGAACTCGCTTCCCGCATTTTGTCGGATACAAGGTAGATCTGTGCTCGCTTCGCGATCTTGCTGAGCGCGTACGCCTTGTGAGCACCGAGTATGAACCTGTCACTGAGCTTCCTCCCAATCTCATCAAGGTTGGAGGCATTCACCATCCAATCCTCGAATGTGGTATTCCCGAAACCTTCGCCGCACTCCGCGAGAACTATCACTGTGCCCCCGTTCTTGACAGCATGAGAGGCGTTCTCAATCGCCTTGTGCGCCTGATAGAGGTTAATGTCCCTCGGGTAGCCTCCAGCACTTGCAAGCACAATATCTGCGCGCTCCTTGATCGGGACCTTCACAAAGTCGTCAACGGCTCTTATTGCCCGTCGCTGTGCAGCAATTGGGTCTCCTGAGAATGCCGCGATGGTTCGATTTCTTTCGTCTAGGACGACGTTCACGATGTATCGAAGTGCTGTTAGCTGTCCTGCTTCTTCAAAGTCCTCGCGGACTGGATTCAACTCGACAACTCCTGGTTCAGCGTTTGGGAGCGTCATGAGGCTGTGGTTTCTCTCGATCGTCTCCTTGCCCGCGAGTCCCGGTATCACAGCCTTGTATCCGCCAGTGTACCCGGCGAAGTAGTGAACGTCCACATTGCCAACAGCGAGCGCGAAATCCACGTCGAGGAGGTTTGGGTTCACAGAGACCCTCGTACCACGCTTCGTGGTCCCAATGTACTGAACGGGTTCCATTGTGTGGTCAATGACGTGTGGGATTGAAGTTCCTTGCCTTCCGAGGATTTCTCTTCTCTCGGCGGGTGTATGGCCTCTATGCGTTCCGGTTCCGATCAGGATTCTGATGCTATCGCGTGGAATACCGTATCTTTTCAGTAGTTGCAGAACATGCGGGAGAATCCGCGCGGTCGGGCAAGGCCTCGTGATATCGCTTACCACGACAGCGACCTTGTCCTTTCTGTCGATGAGCTTCGGTAACGGTTCGGTTCCAATGGGTTTCGCTAGGCTCGCTTGTAGGTCTTGTCCGCGCTTGATTGATTGCTTCGGCTTCACTACGCCGACTAGATGCTCTTGGCGGATCTGCATTCTGACAGCAGTCTTGCCGTACTTTAGTGAGATTTGCATCGGGACATCTCCGCGAGGGGCGCTAATCCTAAGCCAATCTGATAGGCGTTCTGATGATTGACTGGAATCGAGTTGTCAAGTTCGCGTAAGGATTAACTAGGTGTGCTCGAACTAGCCGAAATCAGCGGGGGTACCCGAGCCCAGCTCATCAGCTGGCGGGAACCAGGTCTAAGGGGTAGAAGCGACAAACGCTACCCAAGCTTCAGGAGCCTATGGCGTAGGCCTTCGGGGGTTCGAATCCCCCCTCCCGCACTCACCACTCTTGGTCGTAACTGGGTTAGACGCCGGGCAATCCATGACATGCATGTCACAGATCCACACTTGCCAAATGTCGATTCGTCGCAGCTGGCACATGCTCACAAGGTGTCCGAGATCAATTGGCTTGAAACTCTCTGCAACTCTAGAGATTCCTTGCAGGAGAATTGGACGGACACCCTGAGACAGTCAATAGATGCAAGAAACGAAATTGCGCCAATTGAGACTTCCTCTGATCGTCGTCGCATTGCAACGGCCCAATTGTACGTAGAGTTCTTTCCCCTGCACCTCGTCTGCCTCGCCCAACACTAGCTGTTGTGGCCGGAAACGTCTATTGTCGTCATCGTCGGAGAAGGTACTCGGGAGTGAGGAACTCCTCAGATATTCGTCTCTCCGCAGGCAGATATATCCACGTCGGGATTTCTAAGCGGGACAAATACTTGCAGAGAATCGGGCCCACATCCTTCCAATCAAGTGCGCCGAGTCCGCATCCTAGTGCCGGAACTGCCAGTGACTTGATCCCCATATCCCTGTAGTCTCTTGCGGTCAATCCTAATCCCTTTTCGATTCCGTGTATGTCAGCTCTGTCTCTCCAGTGATTCTTGGTAGGAAAGAGCAGAAACCATGTTCCAGCATTGGCATCAGGCAACCTTGTGGGCTCGTCTGCGAGCTGGAGATCCAGTGAGATATCCCGTCTGTAGAGGTACGGTTTGCCCAACTTCAGGGCCCTTCTTCGACAAAGGTCATCATAATATACGTACACATCAGGGAACAGGTATTTTGCTCTCGATGCAAGGCCTTTGCCCATCTTCCCAACGCAATTGACACTTATCGTGAGTGTTTGCGCACCAGAGAAGAACATGTCGCCCTCCCTTACGGAGAGCGTCGGAGTGAGCCGAATCTCCTTAGATGGAAGGAAGAACCATTCTGGTTGTGGTATGACGGGTATGATAGGCCCGCCAACCAAGGTTCTCGCTCTCTCCGCTCCTTGATGATTTGGGACATACACAGCTTGGAGATGTTCGGGAGGCACCTCATCCGCAACCAAGCACTCTGCCATGATTCTTCTCTTGCCATCCACATAGTTCCACCAGACCTCATCCGTCTGGGCTGCGATTTGCTCAATGGCCTTGGGGTTTACAGGCAGTATCTTTGAATTCGAGCTCGCAGCGTTCCCGTCTGTGACGTAGACTTTGGAGAGACCGAGAATGTCTCGTCTAACGCCTAGGATGGCGATATCCTCTCGAGGTCTATGAAGCAGAACACGATAAAGCATCGGGTTACGAGGCTGAAAATAGAAGTTCGCGAAGCTCCACAAGTCTTCGCCATTTGGCGCTGCGATGTTCTTTCGATTTGAGACGATCTCTTCGTCATAAATCGGTTCGAAGGGGATTCCTTCTGCAACCATCTTCCGGTGGCATAAGATACCTCTGCGGAGTATCGAGGGCAAGTTCTTGATGTGAGTGATGTAGTACAGTTCTCTAACTGTTGAACGACGTTGGGACGACTGAAGCGACATGTCACCACCGAAGTCGGGTTCTACATTCCTATAAGCAATTGCCACGCCAACAACCTAACCTTGAGTAGCTGATAAGGTGTGGGGGCTGGGACAGTGAGTTGTCGTCCTCCCCAGCAGGTGATAGCTCGAAGGTATTGTTCCTCGCTGTCGCCCACTAAGAGTTCTATCCGGTTCCAGAGTGAGCATGGAGAAGTTCTTCGGATTCTCGGCTAGTCTGACGAATCGTGCTCAGTTCAGACTCTAGATCACCAGCCTCGGCTCATTGTCGAAACGGGTTCAATTGAAGACACAACCTCAAGGCTTGTGACAAGGTTCTATGGCTTCGGAATAATCTCCTAGAGGAAAACGCTCGAAGCCTCAGTCGTCCGCCACAGGTCACGGCAACACGATATCATACAACTCATGAAACTCGGGACGACAACACTGAAATGTTGCGCCGGATTGTCCTTAATCGTCTCAGAATCCAAGGGCGAAGGAGTAAGTGCGCATCCAATCTGAGATTGGAGACGCCCCTCCCGCACATTCACCACTCTTGCGTGGCAGCTAGTTTCTTCAAAGTCAGAGGTCTGAGCAACGCGATTTCGTGTTACGAGTGCTGAGTTCCGTGACAATCCCCATCAAGAAGGGCAAGCTCGACAGAATTCATACTGGTGATCCATGGGTCCAAACCCCATGATAACACTGAAGGACTCAGTATGTCCGATGGCATAACTGAGGCTAGGGATTTCAGTCACAAGATCAAGCTATGAACTCGCGGCGGTCTTGGCGACCTGCTCGACAAGTCCTGTCTTCTTGGCGTCCCAGCTCTCCAAGCCCGTTATCTCTTTCTTCTCATCAAGCTCCAGCACAACGTTAGGAGCCGATTCGATGACGTCATGACTCGGTCCGTCCTTGAACGTCAAGTATAGGATGTCATACTCCTTGTCGTAGTGGACCTTCATTTGACTCTCCTCCAAGCACCTCTTTGCAGCTTCGATGAGACCAGCTTCTCGAGTTCCCGAGTATGGTAGATTGTCATAACTTCGATGCTATTGCCGACTCTCAAGAAAACTGCCACTAGGAACTTGCTACCCATTTTTCCGACAGCAACTTCAGCATCATGCTCTGTGTCCTCGAACGCCCCGTCAGGGCGATAGCCGCGCCACTCCATCAGATACTGTAGTGACGGTGATCTTCTCTTGAGCGAGATGTTCACAGAATGCTTCGAGATTCCGCAAGAACTGAACTCGATTGGACTTCAGCGTGGCTCGCAAATAGTTCATGTAACCGCGCATCTGTTCTATTGTGAGGTCACGTGGACGAGTCGGGATCCTGGCCGAAGCTCGGCCGTGCAGGATCAGAATATACCAATCCTTGGATTCCATGATGCCCTCTCTACGCATGATAAAGTCAGGCATTCTCGGATCTATTCGCGACTCGAACCTGCCTTCAATTGAGAAAGCTTGAAGCGCATACTTGTCCACCTGTTCTGCCACGTTAGGCACTGGTACGCGGCTGTAGGCGCGTGCCGAATCGTAGTAGCGGGCTACTTCTGTCGCGATCTTTTCGTCATAATGCCCATACGGATATGCGAAGCTTCTCACATCGAAATCTGTGAGAATCTGCCGGCTTCGTTCAACTTCACTACGTAGTTGACTCGGCCCGAGTTCCGCTAATGATCTGTGGGTTAGACCGTGACTGCCGATCTCGTTTCCCTCAGCGAGGAGCTCATGCACATTGTCAACCGACAGTCTGCCACGAATTCCTATTTCGCTTGCTATCAAATAGAAGGTTGCAGGAAACCGATGTCTCCTCAGGACTGGATAGTAGTCGGTGAGCTGCGAGGAGTTTCCGTCATCAAATGTGAAACTGAATGTAGGCAGCGACTCCTCCCTCCCATCTTCGTCTACGGATGGGCCTCATGGCGTGGTCAATCAAACTGATCTGACGACGCACTCTCTCTGATATTACCTCTTATCCGTTATCTATGGCGCGTGGCATCCTCAAGTTCTCCCTACCACACGTCTCCAATCGCCTGCTCCGCCTGGTCTCTTCACGGATGTGCGTCTTCGGCAAATGTGGTGTCTTTTCCTCAGGCACGGAGTTCAAGAGTGGAGTTCTTGTGGAGCTGCCCAAAGGGTCAACGTGCATGCCATACTGATACACGTATGACGGAAGGAGTAAGAATGGAGAAGGAGGGATTGGTCAATGGGTCATAGATCCGAGAGGTTTGTGGAGGTTTGCATCTACAAGGTCAAGCCTGAGAGGGTTACGGAGTTTGAGCAACTGGTTAGCCGCGTCGTCGAGCATCATCGAAGTTTTCGGGGCGTTAGAGATGTACGCTACATGAAGAGAACCCATAGACATCGAGATTTCAGTTCCGCCAAGAAGGGCCTTCCCCCGATCAAGCTTACTCGGCGGCCCAGGGAGTCCACGTATGTTCTATATTGGGAGCTTGAAGACGAAATGGTACACGGGAAAGCAACCAAGTCAGGCCTAGAGCACTTCTTCAAGGAGTTCGCGCGATGTCTAGTGACGACGCCAACTATGATTCTCGGACAGCGCATTCAATGAGCAGCTCGACTCAGCCGTTGGCAGAAGCACTTTGGATCAGAGGTTTCAGTGTGAGCCCATACAGGCTACCAAGGACAAGCATCTCTGCAAGCCCTGTGACAAGTGAATAGAGTGATGCCACAACTGGCACTTCGAGTATCATCCACTCCGATGCTGTATGCATCACAACTCGGAAGAACCAAACGAGAAGCGCGAAACTGACACCCTTAACCCAGCCCCTACGGCCGGGCAGGCTCCTAAAGAGTAGGATGAACGTTCCAGCGAGTACGAATCCATAGTAGAGGTCGATCAGAACGCCGGCAAGAACGTTTACAGATGTCCTTCTGATGGGGCCGTAGAACGCATACACACTCTCCGCAATCGGGTTGGCGTTAATCAGCCCATCCATGATGCCGAAGAGGACCCCGGTAGCGAGGCTCACAATAGCGTACTTGGCCATTGGTATCCTGTCACCGATCCTGTAGCCTCTTCTCATCGTCTCCTTAACTTCAGGCAATAGCCTCGATGTGCGGTACTTGACTGTCACTCCCAGAGACCTCGTTGACTGGTTCTTTCGCTCGCTGTCAAATCGAGAGACAATGAATCGCTTGCGTGAATTGACATAGTTTGTTTTGAGTTCATTCTCCATGCGAGGCTCATGGGAGACTCCGATGCGCAATGTGAACTGTGGTCCCAGAACGTTTATCCCGTTTTCCCCGCCTATGAATAGTGACAACGCCGAGTCCTCGGAAGCCTCGACGGTCCCCAGCCTCCCAGTGGCGGGTGAATTCCTCGAATCAGTCTGTGGATTTCGCGAAGGTGCTGCTTGATGCCGTGGATCATGGACTGAATGTTCTCGGCGCAACTGTGAGGCAGACAATCTATGATCAAATTGAGAAGATGTATGGGCTCAAGCGTGAGAGTATTCCTGAGAAGCTTGACGCTTTTCACACTGCGCTCACGGATATATTGGGTACTGGTGCTGCGACGGTTGAGAGGCTCATCGCCAAGAATCTCTACCAGAGGCTCGGCTTGAACTTCACCCCAAGAGTAGAATGGACGCTTGTCGAGTACGTGGAGCAGGTGAAGACGGTCGTGAGGTAGGACTCTGATGACGGGTGAGATCTGAGATCTGGTGAGAAAAGGGATTGAGAAAAGGAGTGAGGAAGAGTAGCATGCCTAGGACTAGAGGTCACATGAAGGTGACAAGGAAGACAGTAGCGCGTCGTATCAGCAGGCTCAGAAAGAGGAAACAAACTAGGCGGGCTTTCCGAGAGAGCGAGGGAAGGTTCCAGAGTCTAGTGAAGAAAGCCGTCGTTCCGATTGCCATGAGTGATCTGACGGGCCGGATTACGTACGCCAACAGCGCACTGGCTGACCTGGTAGGCTATTCCGTCCGAGAGCTGGTTGGCAGACCATTCGTTGACTTGCTGCATCCGGAAGACAGAGAGAGGATCACTACCCTATTCCAAGAGGGAGTTTCGAGATCAATAGGCGGTAACATAGAGTTACGAGCGATGCGCAAGGATGGTCAAGTTCTTCACCTAGTCTCCAGGCCCACGAGACTCAGGATCAAAGGCGAAACTGTGGGATTCCAAGCAATCATTTTGGACGTTACTGACTACAAGCGAATACAGGACGAGCTCACACAGGAGCGAGACAAAGCAACTGCGTACCTAGATGTTGCCGGCGTGATAATGGTAGCCATCGACAAGGACGAGCGAGTCACTCTACTCAACCGGAAGGCATGCGAGTTTCTGGGATACGCTCGGGAAGAAGCACTTGGGAAGAATTGGTTTGACACATTTCTGCCCGCCAGACTGCGTGAGGAAGTCAGGTCGGTCTTCAGGAAGCTGATGGCAGGCAAACTTGAGCTGGTCGAGTACTATGAGAATCCTGTTCTGACACGAGACGGGACCGAGCTCCTAATCGCTTGGCAGAACACGATCCTTAGGGACGCCGAGGGCCGTATCGTGTGCACGCTCAGCTCAGGAACGGACATAACCGAACGAAGGCAAATGGAGGAGGCTCTTCGAGCATCCGAGCTGAAGTATCGCACACTCTTCGAGGAGATACCTTCTGGAATCTACCGAACAACCCCAGACGGGAAGATGCTCGTAGCGAACCCGGAGCTTGTGCGAATGCTGGGCTACGGGTCGGAAGCCGAACTTCTAGCTGTTGATGTGGCTCGTGATTTGTATGTGAAAGACAAAGACAGGGACATTCTGCTGAAGAGACTGGAGCTAGCCGGCGAACTGCGCAATGTCGAAATCAACTTGAGACGGAAGGATGGTCAGCACTTGGTGGTCCTAGCCAATACTCACGTTGTGCGCGACCAGAAGGGCAGAGTCCTCTACTATGAAGGGGCACTAAGAGACATCACGGATCGTAAGAAGATGGAAGAGGCAATTCGTCGCCAAACCGAAGTGCTTCAGAAGACCTACGACAGCATGTCTGACGCCATCTTCCTTCTAGACGCGACTACTCCTCCCAGCGCGCCCAAGATATTAGAATGTAACACGGCGGCCTGCAGCGTCTTCGGCTATGAGAAGGCGGAGATGCTAGGCAAGAGCACTGATTTTCTCCATGTAAGCAAGGATGCTCTTGGAGAGTTTCAACGTCAACTCTATCCCGCCGTAGCACAGGGTCGTTTGCCCTTCCATCTGGCCGAGTTCCATATGAGGCGTAAGGATGGTTCAGTGTTTCCATCAGAGCATTTTGTCGCGGAACTGAGCGAAAAGGGAGAGCGAGTGGGATGGGTCAGCGTGGTAAGAGACATCACAGAACGCAAGAGGATGGAGGAGAAGCTGGATGCTCTTCATAAACACTCGATGCAACTTGGCAAAGCCGACAACTTGGATGAGGTAGTGAATAGCACTCTCGACGCGATGGAATTCACGCTTGGTTTCCAATATGCCGGGTTCGTTGTGGTTGAGAATGGTTTGGCTCGCCTCAGAGGATATAGAGGGATGCCAGGATCGGTTAAGGAGCTACCATTGGACGGCCCCGGCGTAGTGGTCAAGGTAGTAAGAACCGGAAAAACGGTCATGATCGCTGATACGAGAACTGAACCAACGTACGTGGACGTTGGAATCAAGACATCAACCGGCGAACCACTACAGATGCTGTCTGAGCTGGCTGTTCCTGTGATTGTAGAGGGCTCCGTAGTCTCCGTCCTAAATGTCGAAGGCACGAAGCTTGGTGCCTTCACCAAGGCAGATCAGATGCTAACTGAAACACTCGCGATGCACGTCTCCTCGGGGATGGTTAGGCTGCGACAGGTGCAGAACCTTCGCGATCGGGCGGAGCAGCTAACTGCATTGCAGGAGACTGTTCTTGACGTGACGGGTAGGCCTGACCTGCCGGAACTTCTACGCACGATTGTGGAGCGGGCGGCTAGGTTGCTACATGCTCATGGCGGAGGAATGTACCTGTCCGATCCTGAACGCAAGGAACTCCGTTGCGTCGTGAGTTACAATACCGGACGTGACTACACCGGACTCGTGCTCAAGTACGGCGAGGGCGCAGCCGGCACAGTAGCGATGACAGGACAATCACTCATCATCGACGACTATCGCGTTTGGCAGGGTCGAGCCGCTGCGTATGAAGAGGACAAACCCTTCACCGCGGTCCTCAGCGTGCCCATGACCTGGCAGAACCGACTGGTAGGGGTCATACATGTCTTGGAGGACGAAAAGATCAGACACTTCACGCCGGGAGATATGGAACTGCTGAAGCTCTTCGCGAACCACGCGGCTATCGCCGTCGGAAACGCACGCCTTCTGGACCAAGCACAGCGTCACAGCTCAGACCTTGAACGAATAGTCGAGGAGAGGACATCGAAGCTGAAGCAGGCAGAGCGACTGGCCGCCATCGGCGAAACGACGGCAATGGTCGGCCACGACTTGCGCAATCCCCTACAGGCCATAACCAGCACGATCTACTTGACCCAGAAGAAGTTCGAGGCCCTACCTGCGACTTATGCAAAGCTTGCTGAGGAGAGTGGTGTTGTTGAGATGTTCAAGACAATTGACGAGCAGATCCGTTACATGGACAAGATCGTCTCGGATCTGCAAGACTACGCCTCACCATTAGAGCCTAGGCCGGTCGAGATCACTATGCAGAGGCTAATGGACGATGCACGTATGACTGTAACCATTCCAGAGACTGTCAAGCTATCGATCTTCATTGAGGAAGGGTTACCGATGGTGACTGTGGATTCTGCTCTGATGAAACGAGTCTTCACAAACCTGATCGCGAACGCGATCCAGGCGATGCCGGCCGGAGGGGATCTCAGAATTGCCGCCTCGAGGACAGGAGAAGACGCGCTTGTGAGCTTCCGAGACACCGGCCTCGGCATTCCACAAGAGAACCTCAATAAGATGTTCAGCCCATTCTTTACAACCAAACCCAAGGGACAAGGATTAGGATTGCCAGTCTGCAAGCGGATCGTGGAAGCCCACGGCGGAAGCATAACGGTCGAAAGCAGACCCGGGGAAGGTTCCACCTTTACGGTCAGGCTCCCCTTGAGGAAGTAATGTGGGAGGAGGCTGTTTGGGAAACAAGCGTATTCTGGCGGTAGACGATGACAAGGCGGTTCTAAGGAACTTCAAACAGATCCTTGAACTAGAAGGGTACATTGTAGACACGGCAGAAACCGGAAGAGATGCGATCGACAGATCCAACAGCAAATCATACAACCTTGCCTTGATCGACATTCGCCTTCCAGACATGGATGGCACAGAACTTCTTACGTCGATGCGAGAAAGGGAACCGAGGACTGTCAAGATAATCGTCACTGGGTATCCGTCTTTGGAGAACGCTATCCAAGCCGTGAATCGGGGCGCAGACGGCTATGTTGTGAAGCCGATAGTGAATATGGACGCCTTCCTGTCCACTATCAGGGAGCACTTGAAGAAACAGGAGGAATCGGAGCGCTACACTGAGGAGAAAGTCGCAGAGTACATTGAGTCACGCGCCAGAGAACACGAAGCTGAGGAAGCGATGCTCTAAAGACCCGTCTTTTTCTCTTTGCTTGAGTTCGTCGCAGAGGTAAGTCATAGTACTTACACTCAGCGTTTATGTAAGCTCCAATCTTCTTGGCCTTGAAGGGAAGACGGTTGCACGACAGCGCGAAGATGAACAAGGTCGCGATGGCAGTCCTGATCTTGGCCCTTGTAGCAGCGGTACTTGTCTTTGCCGGAATGGGGTCGTCTCTTTCCACGATGGAAGAGAAGATAGTCGTCTTCGCAGGTGCTGCGAGCGCCCCAGTCTTGGAGGAGGCTGCCCGACTGTTCGAGGCCAAACACGGCATCAAGGTGGAGCTGCGGCTCGGTGGCTCCGGCAGTGTACTCTCGGCGATGAGAATCTCGAAGGCTGGAGACCTGTATATTCCTGGTTCGCCGGAATTTCTGTTGCAGGCAGCCGAGCTGGGAGTGGTGAACCTCACAGCTGGACACGTTGAGATTCTCGCATATCTGGTCCCAGCGATCATCGTGCAGAAGGGAAACCCCAGCAACATAACATCCTTGGAAGACTTGGCTCGACCCGGATTGCGCGTGGGCATTGGAGACCCGCAGTCGGTTTGTGTTGGACTCTATGCCAAGGAATTATTGGAGAGAAACGGTCTCTGGGAGAGCGTGAGCAGAAACATTGTTGTTTATGCTCAGAGCTGTGATGCACTCGCGGCGTTGGTTCCTGCGAAAGCCGTTGACGCGGTCATAGGTTGGCACGTCTTCCAGGCATGGACCCCCCAGAAAGCGGATATTGTTTGGATAGGTCCGAGCAAGATACCGAAGATCGGTTACATAGCGGGGGCCACAACCATATTCACACACGACGAGGCGTTAGCAGCGGCTTTTCTTGAGTTTCTCGCTTCAGAAGACATTCAATCGATCTGGACCAGATATGGATACTTTGCGACCGAGCAGCAGGCAAGAATACGCGCACCGAACGCACAGATAGAAGCCTTGGTGGATCCTGCGTGAGCCGACCAACCTTATTCAAGATGTTGTCGATCGGCTGTCTGGCCTTTCTTGCGCTCTTCGTCCTCGTAATCATATTCGCGGGATCAATGTTCTCGGATCCATCAGCTCTAGCAGCGGCCTTTCTGTCTGATGAGGTTCAGTTTGCGATTGCCCTTACACTCGTCACTGCAACAATAGCGACCATGCTAGCGTTGATTGTGAGTATCCCAGCGGCCTACGTTCTCTCGAGAGCGAGCTTTCCGGGAAAGGACGCAGTTGATGCCTTGATCAATATCCCGATCGCCTTGCCGCCGGTCGCGCTCGGAACGGCGTTGCTCATCTTCTTCACCAACACGCCTGTAGGAGCTTTCATCAACGGTTCAATTGTGAGATTCGTCTTTGAGCCGCCGGGGATCGTGCTGGCTCAGTTCAGTGTGATCAGTGTGCTCGCGGTCAGGTTGATGAAGCCGGTCTTCGATGGAATTGATCCGCGATACGAGAGGGTCGCCCGCACGCTCGGACATGGTGAATTCAGCTCGTTCATGCGAGTCACTTTGCCGTTGGCCAGAGAGGGAGTCCTCGGCGCCGCGATGCTTGCATGGGCGAGAGCGATGGGCGAGTTTGGAGCAACCGTCACACTAGCGGGTGCGACGAGATTCAAGACGGAGACTCTCCCGATTGCAATGTACCTGAATCTATCTCTAGCGAATCTGGAGAACGCGATGGCGATCATTCTCATACTATTGGTCGTGACGGTGTCTGTTCTGCTTGTCTCTCGAAAGATCGCATATAGGGGTGGCATTCCATCTTAGGAGTCTTTGGTCTCTCGGCAAGACAGGGTGCGTTCTCTCTCAAGGGAGTCAGCTTCGAAGCGTCAGACCGTGCATGCTTTGCACTCGTGGGGCCCAACGGCTCGGGAAAGACTACGCTGTTAGAGTGTATAGCTGGAATCCGCAGAATCGAATCGGGCAAGATCGAGCTGAACCGGGTCGACATCACAAGCCTCCCACCGGAGAAGAGGCGAGTAGGATACGTGCCTCAGGATTGCTTACTCTTCCCACATCTTACAGTGGATCAGAACATCGCATTCGGAGAAAGAAGCCTAGGCAAGAACGCGAAGAGTGAGCTGAGGCAAATCATGGAATGGCTGAGTATTCCGCACTTGGTGGGCCGAGACGCAATGAGCTTGAGCGGAGGAGAAAAGCAGAAAGTAGCGCTCGCTAGGGCGCTGATGACTCATCCGCAGGTCTTACTACTCGACGAGCCGCTCTCCAAGGTCGACAGGGCAACGAGGACGAGGCTGCAGGAGGAGATGAGGAAAGCTCTTGACGAGTCCAGCGCTCGATCAGGCCTCACGACCTTGTACGTTACGCATGACTTGGCAGAGGCCCAGTTGATGACCGACCAAGTCGCGATCATGAACAACGGGCGCGTCGAACAGGTCGGATCATGGGATCGGGTTCTTCAGGCCCCGAACTCCACATTCGTCGCGGATTTCATGGGGTTCAATGTACTGCGAGGACATCTGGTCTCGGTCGAGGAGGATTTCGCAGTAGCTCAAGTGGATGGACAGAGCGTTCGCGGAGTGGGTAATGGCTTGATCCAAGGCGAGTCTGTGGTTCTAGTTGTGCGACCGGAGACGATTCTACTCTCACACGGGAAGGAGAACGCGAAAGCGAGCTGGCGTCACTGTCAATGCAACGTCTTTGAGGGTTCGATAACCGGTATCCGCAAGATGGGATCGGTTACGCGAGTATCACTTGACGTAGGTTTTCCGTTGAACTCGGAGACAAGCTCGGACCAGATAGAGGAGCTTGGACTCGCGGTTGGGGACAGAGTCTTCGCTCACTTCAGGGCTTCCGAAGTGGGCTTCCTTCGCCCGTAGAGTGAAGCCTGCTCTAGATTCTTGCTGACATCCAAGCCTCTATGTCTTGAAGGATGCTTTCCCAGCCGGGCTCGTTGAGTATCTCGTGATAGAACCCATCGTAGACCTTCAATGTCTTGTCGGACGAGGCGACATTTCGGAAGAAGCTGACCGTAGAGGATGAGTCAACGATTCCATCAGCTCCGGCTTGCATGATCAGACAAGGCAATGTGAGCTTCCTTGCGTCCCGGATTGTTGCGTCTTGTGCCTTGAGAAGCTCTGTGTAGAATCGTGTGCTCGCAACTGAATGAACCAATGGGTCGTTGACATATTTCTGAACAGTCTCTCGGTCACGTGTGAGTAGGTTTGCGTCCAAACCTGTCTTCATCGAAAACGTCGGAACGATGCTCGAGAGAGTCCTCCCGAGCCACTTCTTCCAACTTGGCACTTTCATCTTTAACCCCAGCAGAGGGGAACTCACGATCAAGCCAGCGAGCTCTCTTGGACGTTTCTCAGCATAGTCGAGTGCGACGAGTCCGCCGAGGCTGTGCCCAATCATGAAAATTCTAGCTTGGGGATCTCGCTCCTTCGCGAGTTGCGTTAGGCTATCGATATCAGCGAGGTAGTCATCAAAGTTGTCTACATGACCTCGTTTTCCACCTGATCTGCCGTGTCCGCGGAAGTCACAAGCCCACACTGTATAGCTCATCCGTGCCATGAATTGTGTCACGTGTGCGTATCGACCGCTATGCTCACCCTGACCGTGGCCCAAGACAATGATCGCTCTTGGCTTGCCCATGGGCGTCCAAGTCTGATAGTAGATCTCTATTCCTTGCGTTCCTTGGAAACGCCCTTCCTCATGACGCCAACTCGAAACTGTCATGCTTCGTCAGTAGTATTGAGGATCGCTTGAACGTATAAGGCAGCAAGGTCTATCGTCCTGACCGACAGCCATGCGCGCACGTCGAGACTTATCCAAACTTGCGGAGCAGCAGTTCGATGTCGCGATTGTAGGGGGTGGAATGATCGGAACAGGCGTCGCCCGAGATGCCGCCATGAGAGGCCTGAAGACGGTTCTCTTTGAAAAAGAGGACTTCTGCTACGGCACGAGCGGTCGTTCAAGCAGAATGATCCACGGCGGTCTGCGGTATCTTGTGAACTACGACTTAGGCCTCGTTAGAGAGGGGCTCAGGGAGCGGGAGATCCTACTGAGGCTCGCACCTCACCTTGTCCATCCGCTGAAGTTTCTGATTCCAGTCTATGGCGAGAGGATACTTCACAGGCTGAAGCTCAAGATCGGGATGATACTCTACGATCTTCTCTCCTACGACAAATCTCTACCGAGCCACAAGTACTTGGACAAGGGGAAGGTGCTCGAAGCTGAGCCCGCGCTCGCTGAAAATGGACTGCAAGGTGCGTATGTCTACTACGATTCTCAGATCGCTCTCACGGAACGTCTCTGTATGGAGAATGTGATCTCTGCAACTCGTCACGGTGCCGTGTTGCTCAATCATGCGAAAGTTGTTCGGCTCCTGAAAGAGAACAACGTGGTCTCTGGGGTGCAAGCGGAGGATGTTCTGACCGGAGAGCATGCAGAGTTCCGTTCCAAGCTTGTCGTGAACGTGGGAGGTCCATGGCTCGATAAGGTCGTCAGAGACGTGAGGCAAGAGAGACAGCCGCTCGCTCGAACAACAAAGGGTATTCACCTCGTGACGCCGAAAGTGACGACCGACGCCGTTGCTCTGTTTGCCTCTGATGGTCGCGCCTACTTCGTGATGCCTTGGATCGGTTTCACGCTTGTCGGGACGACTGACACTGACTACGAGGAAGACATGGATGCGGTTAGGGCTGAGGTGGACGATGTTGAGTATCTTCGAACCGAAGTCAAGAATGCGTTCCCAAGGACCTCATGGAATCGTATCTTCTATGCGATGGCGGGGGTCCGCTCGCTTCTCCGCGTCGAGGGCGTCAAGGAGTCCTCAGTCACGCGCCGCCATGTGATCTACGATCATGAGACGAAGGAGGGATTGAGGGGTTTGGTCTCTGTGATCGGAGGCAAGTTGACAGCTTACCGCGGCATAGCGGAAGACATTGTAGATGTCGCGTCGCGCAAACTGGGTAGGAAGATATCATGCACGACCGCAGTGGTGAAGCTTCCCGGCGCCGATCCTACTGAGCTTGAAAGGGCAAAAGCGAACAGAGATTCGATCTCAAAAGAGCACGGGATCACTGTGGAGGTACTGGAGAATCTAGTCGCTCTATACGGCTCACGCTACAAGGAAGTCCTCGAGTACGTCAAGAGCAATGCGAGTCTTCGAGAACGAATATGCGAGACGAACTCCGATATCATGGCAGAGGTCGTTCATGCAGTCGAAAAGGAGTCTGCGCTCACGCTGAGCGACTTCATGCTTCGAAGAAGCCTGATCGGCTTAAGATTATGCGAAGGTCTCGACTGTTCACAGAAGGTCGCAGAGAAGATGGCAGAAATCTTCGGCTGGAGTAGTCAAGAAGTAGAGTCACAGATCAAAGCATACAAGGACGAAATTGCCAAGCGTCACACATATGAAAAGGAAATTGCCAAGCGTTCGACTAAATAACCGCGACATCTTGCTTCAACGAGATCCAGAAGAACCCTCAGCCTTGGCCCAGTCGAGGGCTCTCTTGACTGCCCGCTTCCAGTTGCCACGCATCTCGGCACTTACTGGGCCAGGCATCCTTGGTTTGAAGACTCTGTCGATTCTGCTGAGAACTGCGAGTTCGTCCAAATCGCTCCATATGCCGGCTCCGAGGCCCGCGAGGAATGCAGCGCCCAAGGCTGTGGTCTCCGGAATGGCCGATCTCTCGATCGGAATTCCGAGTAGATCTGCCTGAAGTTGCATGAGGAAGTTGTTCACTGACGCTCCGCCGTCTACTCTGAGTGATCGTAGCTGGCTCTTCGCAGTGGTGGTCATCGCTTCCAAGACATCTGCAGTTTGTAAGCAGATGGATTCGAGGGCGGCTCTGATGATCTGGTTTCTCGTCGTATCGCGGGTGAGTCCGATTATGAGACCTCTCGCGTACATGTTCCAGTACGGCGCGCCGAGGCCTGTGAGAGCTGGAACGAAAACTACACCGCCACTATCTGGTGTATTGCGTCCTATCGAGTCGGTATCTGAAGCCTGTTTCACAACGCCGAGTCGGTCACGTAACCACTGAACCACTGCTCCTCCGATGAAGACACTTCCCTCGAGTGCATAGGTGAACTTCTGATCGAGGCTCCAAGCGATTGTCGAGAGCAAGCCAGAACGAGAAACGAGAGGATGGTCTCCCGTGTTTAGCAGAATGAAGCAGCCTGTGCCGTACGTGTTCTTCGCTGTGCCTTTCTCGAATCCCGCCTGACCGAAAAGCGCAGCCTGCTGGTCCCCAGCGATACCGCAGATCGGAATCTCGCGCCCAAAGAGGCGTTTGTCAGTGTCGCCTAGTGTCCCACTGGACGATTTGACTTCGGGTAGCATGTCTTGTGGGATGCCAAGAATGTCAAGGAGTCGTGGGTCCCATGACTTTCGATTGATGTCAAAGATCATCGTCCTTGAAGCGTTCGACGGATCCGTCGCGTGAACGCGACCTCCAGTAAGCTTCCAGACTAGGAAGGTGTCGACGGTTCCGAAGAGTAGATCGCCTCTTCTGGCTTTTCTCTTGGCCTTTGGGATGTTGTCAAGGATCCACTTGATCTTTGGACCCGAGAAGTATGCGTCAAGAATGAGTCCTGTGGTCTTTCGGATGTATGTGGAGTAGCCGCTCGCTGCGAGCTTGTCTATGATGGGGGCGGTTCGTCTGTCCTGCCAGACGATCGCGTTGCTTACTGGCTTGCCGGTGTGCTTGTCCCAGACGATCGTGGTCTCTCTCTGGTTCGTGACTCCGATCCCGGCGATCCTATTCCTATACTTGACGGCGACCTGTTTGGCTGCATTGATTTGGGTTGACCAGATCGCTCTAGGGTCGTGCTCGACCCATCCGGGAAGGGGAAAGATCTGCCGAAACTCCTGCTTAGTCGAACGCACGATTCTACACCGCTCATCGAACAGAACCGCCCGTGAGCTCGTAGTTCCCTGATCAAGCGAGAGCACATACCGACTCAATTGGATCACCAGACATGTCCGCCAACGGCGAATATCTCACTTGCCGATCCTACACTCTCGTCCGATCCAAGACGAGCCGATACCGTTTTGAGGTCAACCGTATCCACGGAGTGTCAGGTTCTACGGGCAGGGCCGCCGGTCGTTGACAACGAGCTGAATAGTGATGATCGATTCGATGCTCAGGAGAGGCAATCGAGCTGGCGCCTGCGAGATGTGTCAAAAGAGGACGGCGACACGAAAGGCACGATTCTTCGCGCACTTCCTCCAATCAGAGCCCACACCGCTCGTGATTGAAGAACACATAGCTAGGATGGAATTCGAGAAAAGAGTGTGCGATGAGTGCGCAGCTCAACTAGAATCAATGAAGAATGTGAGTGACCTGAACCTAGAAACGCTCTAACTGTTCCGTCTATGGATAGATCAGTTCTTCTACCTGCTTCACGATGCCTGCCACAGCTCTCTTCTCGAAGAAACCTCTCGCGGTTTGTTTCGCGCCTTCGAGCTTGTCCATGTAGTGGCGGACTTGGACGATCTTGCCATTGCGTAGTTCCATCACGACGACCGCCGGAATGTGTGCTTCTCGACCGTCGGTTATTCTGACCTCGTGCACGTACTCGTGTGTTACCATGTCTCCAGAAACAACAGGCGGATGGATATCCCTCACTATGAACTTCGGGAAGTTTCTCATCATCTTCTCGAGGTATTTCCTGATGTCCTGCTTGGTGTAGATTGTGGCGCCAGGCATTACGATCCAACTAGCGTCGTCGGTGAACAGAGACAAGGCCTTGTCCACGTCGCGGTTGTTGAGGGCTGCGTGGAAATCCCAAGCTATCTTCCTATTCTCCTCAACTGACAATGAAGTGCTCTCCGGAAGCTTGCTGATAGGTTCGTCAGTTGCGTCTAGGAGAGATAAGACTTTGGCATTGTCGAGTGTGCCGGCGATCTTCAGATCTTAATAGATGTGCGCTCCGGATCTGACACCTGTGAGAACGATGAAGATTGCCGTCGGTGGTCTAGTTCATGAGACGAACACGTTCAATGCTCGACGAACGGAACTCGAATCCTTCCGAACCGGTTCAGGCTTAACGGTCTCTGGTTCAGCCGTTCTGAAGCATTTCGCAAACACGCGAACGGTCGTGGGAGGTTTCATCGCAGCCGCGTCCGAGTACGGCTACGATTTGGAACCGACCCATTATGCCCAAGCGGGATTTGACACAGGCCTCGTCAGCCAACATGCATTCGCGCATTTGGAGCGAGAACTGCTGGACGCCATCTCGTCGTCGAGACCCGACGGGGTCTTGTTGAATCTTCACGGCGCAATGGTCACAGAGAGATACGACGACCCGGAAGCGGAGATCCTGCGAAAGACCCGTGAGATTGTCGGAGAGGATGTTCCGATTGTGGTTGTGTTCGATATGCACGGTAACGTCTCCGAGTTGTGGTTGGAACACTCGGATGCGATAATCGGATTCAAGACTGCTCCGCACACGGACGAGTACGAGCGTGGCCTAGAGGGCGGGAAGGTCATCAGTCACATGCTGAAGGGGGTTCTGAAGCCAACGATGGCGATCAGGAAACCACCCATCCTGATCGGAGGCGGACTCATGACCGTGGTCGATCAGCCGCTCACGATGGTGAAGTCTCCTATGTACAGGATGGTGAGTCTAGCGCGAAGAATGGAGCAAGATGAGTGCGTTGTGAACGTCACGGTTGCGGCAGGGTTCGGGCATGCGGACGTTCCGAGAGCCGGACTCGGAATCGTCGTGACGACAAACAACGATCAAACCCTAGCGGAAGAGAAAGCCTCCGAACTTGAGAAGCTCGCATGGAGCATCAAGGAAGACTTCCTTCCGAATCGTGTACTGGTTTCACTAGACACCGGGATGAAGGAAGCACTCGCGGCCAAGGAATGCCCCGTGGTCCTAGCCGATGAGGGTGACAACGCGGCTGGAGGCGGACCAGCCGACGGAACGTACATCCTCAACGAGTTGAAGAATGCAGGCTGGCCGGACGCCGCTCTAATCATCCGTGATCCCGAAGCCGTCCGTGAAGCGGTCAAGGCTGGGATAAGCGAGGAGGTGAGCTTGGCGGTCGGTGGCAAGTCAGACGAACTTCACGGGCGCCCAGTGGAAATCAGAGGCACAATATCAGTGCTCTCTGATGGGACCTTCACCGATCCGAGGCAGAAGATCGTCATCAAGATGGGGAATACCGCCGTGGTCCACTGCGGAGCGACGGATCTGGTCTTGACGGAGCACACGGCACAACAAGCGAGCGTCGCTCCGTTTCTCAGCGTTGGAATCAATCCTTCAATCAAGAGAATCATGGTTGTGAAGTCGGCTCATGCGTTTAGACGTGAGTATGAGAGGTTTGCGAAGTTGATACTGGAGGTTGACACGCCCGGAATAACCAGTCCGAACCTCTCGCGTTTCACGTATCGCAAGGTGAGACGCCCTATCTATCCGCTGGATCCAATGTAACGAGTGAGGCAAAGATTATCAACGCGGACGCTGGCCGAGCGAGTTCAAGGAGAATGGGGAAGCTTGAAGGTGCTCGTGCTCGGTGGCGCCGGAATGGTCGGGGCTGTGGTCGCCCGCGATCTCGTCAACGCTGATGATGTGTCGCAAGTTGTGCTCGCGGACATCTCTGAAACAAAGGCGAGAGAGGTCGCGTCGAAGATCGCAAGCAACAAGCTGTCCGTTGCGCGAGCTGACGTACGGGACCATGGTGGGCTCGTCGGAATAATGAAAGGCATGGATGTTGTCGTTAACTCTACTTGGTACACGCACAACATCGACGTAATGAGGGCCGCGATGAAGGCGGCGGTCAACACGCTCGACTTGGGCGGGCTCTTCCATATGACACTGAGACAGCTTGAGCTGGATCAGGAGGCTAAGGACTCGGGCACAACGTTCGTTCTGGGATGCGGAGAGGATCCTGGACTCAGCAACGTGTTCGCAAGACATGGCGCCGACATGATGGACAGAGTAGAGTCCATAAAGATCAGAGACGGCGATCGAGATCTCGTCCCCTCTGAGGCGCTCTTCAAGTTTTCCATCAGAACCATCGTCAACGAATGGTCTGAAGACGCGTTCATCTTCAGAAACGGCAAACTCCAACGGATACCACCAATGGGCGAACATGAACGAGTTCGTATGCCCGACCCGATCGGAGAGATCGACTGCTATGCGACAATTCACTCGGAACTCGCGACTCTCCCCAAGTACATCGACAAGGAAGTTCAGTACGTTGACTTCATGGTCTCGGAAACATACGACATGGCAACGATGCTGAGAAAACTAGGATTCCTTGATAGGCAACCCGTGCGAGTGGGAGACATTGAGGTCGCACCGATGGATTTCACGATCGTGCAGCTCTCAAAATTCCAAGCAGATCCGTTGACTCTTCGAACGATGAGAGACGTGACATGTATCGTGGTGGAAGTGACCGGATTCAAGGGCCCATCGAAGATTCGGAATACAGACTGGGCGATCTGTTACTCTCAACCTGAATGGGACGCTCTGGCGATGGACTATCTCACTGGCACCTGCGCCTCCATCGGCGCCCAGATACTGGCAAAGGATGATTCTGACAGAAGCGGAGTCTTCCCGCCGGAAGTCTATTTTCGGCCAGCCCAGTTCATTGAGGAAGTGAAGAAACGAAACGTGATAGTGGAAGAAAGGGCCTGCACAGTCAAGTGATCTTCCATCGACTGCCTACTTTCTCTGTGAACGTCTTGCGGCTTTTTTGAGAGCGGCTACTACGGGTAGCTCTTCGCCAGAGAGATATCGAACCAAGGCTCCTCCACCTGTGCTCACGTATGAAACCTTGTCCAAGACATCATATTTCCGCAGGGCAGCCATTGAATGGCCTCCTCCCACGACCGAGAAGGCGCCGGACTCTGCTATTGCCTTCAGAAGGTCTCTCGTCCCAGCAGAGAAACTTTCCTTCTCAAAATTACCTGGTGGACCACTGAAGAAGATCGTTCCTGACTGTCTTACTATTGCTGAGTACTTCTGAACGGTCTTCGTGCCAATGTCGAGGATTGGCGCGTCCACTGGAAGTGAAGTGGCGTCTATCTCTTTTCTGCCATTCTGATCTATGGCAAGATCCACCGGGAACTCTATCCTCTCTCTGCCATACGCATCAAGGAGTTTCTTCGAAACGGAGAGATACTTCTCATGGCCCATATCCTTGATGATTGAATCTTCACGACCCAGCTCAAGTCCGGAAGCCCGAAGCATCAGCAGACCAATGATTCCTGATGTCAGGAGCTTGTCAGCTACGCCGCTCTTGAGGACAGGTTCCATCATCTCATATTTGTCGGATATCTTTCGGCCGCCTAGACAGAAGACACAGGGTTTCTTCGGCTTGTCTCTGATATTGATAAGCGCATTCAGTTCAGCTTCCATGACTCTGCCTGCGATCGATGGGAGTACCTCGGCGAAGCCGACTAGTGATGGTTGGGACTTGTGAGCGGCGGCGAATGCGTCGTTGACAAACACATCTGCCAACGGATAGAGCTTGCGAACAAGCAATGTCTTCGCCTGTTCCTCAGGCGGTCTCTTCATCGTATCCTCGAACAAGCGGGTATCTTCGCTGAAGTACCTAGTATTCTCCAACATGAGAATCTGCCCATTTTCCAGCTTACGGACCGCCTCCCTAGCGCAGGGTCCAAGTGTGTCGTCAATGTACTGGACTTCCTTGCCAACCAAACCGGAGAGGATCTGCGCGTGTTGTTCGAGAGGGATGAACTGGTCCGGGAGGGTAGGGTCTCCTTGATGAGCCAAGATGACAAGCTTCGCGCCTTTCTCAGAGAGTTCACACACCGTCTTCGCATGCTCTCTGATTCTCGAGTCATCTATTATCTTCTGACTCTGAGGATCTACTGGCGAGTTGAGGTCGAGTCTCAAGAGCACGGTCTTCCCAAGAAATTGAAAATCATCGATAGTGAGAATCTCACCGTGGAGCAAGTGTACACGTCCCGCGGTTGAGTTCTTCGAGGTTCGTGACTATAATAGCTTGAGGGGAATAGCCGCTACCATGCTGTGATCGCTGGATAGGCGTGCCCTCTGTGCCCAATCTCAGTGTGCGCTATCTGCTGGAGATCGGGAAGGAAGAATTGAGTGATGACACCCTACGACGCGAATCCTCCAGGTCATTGAATGACGTAATTCTTTATTATCGAAGGGCAGACCACGACGACAGGGAAGAGAAGCTGTGCACGAAGTTCTGATGCCACGAATAGATGTGGCCATGCAGTCTGGAAAGGTTCTCGAGTGGCTCAAGAAGGAGGGTGACGAGGTCCACAAAGGGGAACCGGTTGTCCGAATCGAGGGAGAGAAGACCACCTTCGACGTGGAGGCTCCCTCTTCAGGAATTCTCAAGAGCATAATCGCGAAGGCGGGACTGGAAGTTCCCGTAGCTACTATCCTCGGAGTCATAGGTGAGCCGGGGGAAGAGGTTCCAGCAGGGTATGCCGCGGCTACGGTTGCTCTTGTCCCCGAGCCAATTCAAGCCGAAGGGCCAGTGCGGCTTCCTTCGCAAAGAGCTTTGGTTCGTGAAGTCAGGGCTTCCCCAGCTGCAAGAGCACTGGCGAGGAAGCATGGAGTAGACTTGAGCAAGGTGCAAGGTACAGGACCCGACGGTAGGGTACAAAGCGACGATGTGCTGAGAGCGGTAGAACAGGCAAAGGCTCCTGTCCCAGAGAAGTTGGGGACGGTGCCCAGAGTCAAAGAGACTATTGCACTGAAGGGAATTCGAAAGAGCGTTGCCGAGCGTCTAACCTACAGCTTTCACTCAACTGTTCCCGTGCTGCTCACCGTCGATGTGAACATGGACGCTCTCCAAGAGGCTCGCAGCAGAATGGACGAAGCGGTCTCAGTCACGGCTTTCGTTGTGAAGGCGGTGGCAAAGGCCCTACGTGAGAATCTGATCTTGAACTCCTCATTTGAGGAAGGTAAGGTGAAGATCTATGATGACATTAACATCTCTGTGGCCATGAACACCTCGGAAGGCCTGACTGCACCTACGATCGCGGGAGCGGAGAAGCTGAGTCTAAGTGAGATCTCCGAGAAGATTGGGCTGCTAAGAGAGAGATCCGCTGCGGGTTCATTGACTATTGATGAGGTAACCGGCGGGACCTTCACTGTTACAAACCTAGGAGCAGAAGGTGTTGGAATCTTCGCGCCCATAATCAATCCACCCCAGGCTGCCATACTTGCCGTGGGGCAGTCCACAAAGAGGCCCGTCGTCGAAGGAGATTCAGTCAAGATCAGAACTCAGGCTACACTATCCTTGATCTTCGATCACAGAATCACAGACGGTGTCCCTGCCGCGCAGTTCTTGGTTCACGTCAAGCGGCTTCTCGAGGATACAAGTTCTCTGATTGGTTAGGCTCAAGCGACCTCAGGGAACGGCGGAGTCTTCCCGCCGGAATCCTACCACTCGTCATTGAGTTCGTAGAGGAAGCGAAAAAATGAACATGACAGTTGAGGAGAAAAGGAGCACAGATTACTAAGGTCTCGAGATGGTAGTCGCTACCAACCCTAATCTCTATGGCGATCAGACATTAGAGGTTGATCTCGTATGGTCCACCGATCTAGGGCCTCCTCGACAATGAACTGCATGTGACGCAAGCGAAATACATCTAATCGTCAAGCTGCTGGAGAGAATGTCGAGTTCAGCAACTCCTTGAGCATAAGGCTCTTCTTCCAAGCACGGGCCGCCTCGCGCTTCCCGAACTTCACCTGCTCATGATCTCTAGGCGCGATCTTTCTACAGAAGAATGTTCTGCCTCCGTACGGCTTGACCTGCTCAATTGTGCACTGGTGCTCTCGCAGGAATACACAAGGGGAACTTGAGAATGTCCATGCCCAGTCTACGGGCTTTCCCGGCTCATCGATGGAACGAGCTGGACAGACGTAGTATTCCTTCCTGCCACGTAGGAGAGCATAGTCAAGAACGAGGTATCTTCTGAACAGCTCAGCCGTCCCAAGACCAAAGAAACCTGACATTCTCGTGAGATCATCTGGAGCCAATGCACAGGGGTGGGTTTCACAGCAGTTGCCGCACCGTAGACATTCATTCCTCAGGGTTCTTGTCCCAGCTCGCCTAGGCTACTGAGTGGTCATTAGGATAGGCTTGGGAGAGACGCCAGAGCCTTCGCTCTGTCTTGGGCGTACCGCTTGTAGATCCTACTCACTGCGGGTATGAAGCTGATCTTCTCTCCCGCTTCGGAGTAGAACTTTTGCATCTGCTCTTCAACTTGCCTCGCAGTCGCTAGGACCTCCGCGAAGTCCATGCTTTCTGAAAAGTTCACGTTCACAAGGTAACTTTCTTCAAGTAGGCCGGATATTGGTTCGAGTAGGGAGTGATCCACGCTTTCCCTGGCAGCTTTTTCCAGAGCCTGTCTTCTCTTTCTGCTATTCTCAGCAAAACCAATGAGGAGTTGCTTAGCTTGCAGGCATTTCTCACTCGATGAGGCGTCCTCGTAGAATCTTCCTGTCTGACCTTCGAGTTGAAGTGTGAACTTCAGTACGGCACTAAACGTCTTGAGCTCCAAATCGACATTGCACCACATAACGAAATGCGCGGCTTTCTAGAACCATCTGGAGATGACGACTTTCCTCTCGGTAAAGAAGTTGATGGCGTCGAAACCTTGTCCGTGTAGGTCCCCGAAGAACGAGTCTTTCCATCCGCTGAACGGGAAGAACGCAACCGGCGCAGCAATGCCGATGTTGATCCCAACATCTCCTGCCTGCACTCTGTGCTTGAACTCTCTGGCCCACTTCCCGCTCTGGGTGAAGATCGAAGACGCATTGCCGTGTGGATTCTGATGAATCATCTCAAGTGCCTCATCTAGATCTTTGGCTCTCATTATACACATGACCGGTCCGAAGATCTCCTCGCTGCCGATCTTCATCTTCGGGTCGACTTTGTCGAAGATTGTAGGTCCGACGAAGTAGCCGTTCTCGAATCCGTCGACCTTGATATCTCGTCCGTCGAGGATTAGTTGCGCGCCTTCCTTCATTCCTGTCTCGATATATGAGAGAACCTTTTCCCTTGCCTGCTTCGATCTGACCGGACCCATCTGCACGCTCTCATCGAGACCGTAACCCACCTTGATCGCCCTTGCCGCGTCGATCAACTTCTGCTTCAGGGGTTCGTATACGTCTCCGACGGCAACCACGTTCGCCCCTGCCAAGCATCTTTGGCCTGCACAGCCATAGACTGAGTTCATTATCGCGGGCATGATCTTGTCGAGAGGTGCGTCAGGCATCACAACTAGGAAGTTCTTCGCTCCGCCTTGGCATTGAGCACGTTTGCCCGTGGAGGTTGCCTTCGCATAGACGTACCTTGCGACGGGTGTTGAACCGACCAGGGACACGCCCTTGATGTCCTTACTCTCAAGGAGAACATCAGCGACTTCTCTTGTTCCATTGACGAGGTTAATGACGCCAGGGGGGAAGTCCGCTTCGTGAATGAGTTCGAACATCTTGTTCATCGAGAGTGGGACTTCACTCGAAGGCTTCACAACGTACGTGTTTCCGCACGCAACCGCATAGGGAAGGAACCAGAAGGGGATCATCGCGGGGAAGTTGGAGGGCGGAAGACAGCAGAAGACGCCGAGGGGTTGTAGTAGGCATTCCTCATCCATGCCTGGAGCAATGCTCTCAGCATTATATCCCATCATGAGTGTAGGGATTCCAGCGGCGTGTTCCACGCATTCTATGGCGCGTCTGACCTCTCCTCTCCCCTCATCGATGGTCTTTCCATTCTCTTGTACTACGATGCGCGAGACTTCTTCGAAATGATCCTCCATCAAGTTCTTGAGAGTGAACAGGTAACGCGCTCTTGTAAGCGGGGGCGTCTCTTTCCAGTCCTCGTATGATTCTCTTGCGTACTGAATTGCCTCATTCACTTCGTCGCGAGTTGACACTGGAACACGAGCTAGCACTTCTGCTGTGGCAGGGTTCACCACATCCAATAGTTGCGTGGAGTTCGATGCCACCCACTCGCCGTTCACATAGTTCTTGATCGTAAGGACCGTCTGTCCCGATTGCCTCGTAGGCCGTGTTTCTCTCGTCATCACAGCCTCCATATGCCAAGCTGAACTGGCAGCGGCACGCGTAAATAGCGTCCAACTATTAATGCTTGTTCCTAGACATTGTGCGAATGTGGATTCTATGAGTCAGGCCGCTCGCGTATTTGAGAAATACAGCAAGTATGTGGTCACGAGCTGTGTTAACAAGCTTGAACCAGTCGTGGTTACCGAGGGGATGGGAGCTAGGGTAAGGGACGCTGATGGTAGAGAATATGTGGATTGCTTTTCAGGTGTATCGGTTGTAAACTCGGGCCACCGCAACCCGAAGGTGGTAAAAGCGGCCAAGCGGCAGCTTGACCAGCTCATACATGCGTGCACGTATGTCTATCACATTCCTGTTGTCGCAGAGCTGGCCGAACGTCTTTCGCAGATCAATCCTTGGGGGTTGAGAAAGACATTCTTTGGTAACAGTGGAGCTGAGGCTGTTGAGTGCGCGCTCAAGCTCGGCCGGAGGTTTTCTAAGAAACACGAAATTCTTGCTCTAATGTGCTCATTCCACGGTCGAACTCTGGGAACGCTATCTGTCACTGGACAATCGGGTCGCAGAAGCTATTCCATGGGGCCGTACTTGGGTGACGTATCTTTCGCTCCAGCTCCATACTGCTACCGCTGTCAACTAGGACAGGAATACCCTAGGTGCGGCATTGCGTGTGCGAAGATGATTGAAGATGTCATCAGCTATTCGACTTCCGGTTGCGTCGCCGCTTTCATCGTTGAACCTATTCTAGGCGAAGGCGGAATAATTGTCCCGCCCTTAGAGTACTTCAAGGAGGTCAGGAAGATCCTTGACCAGTATGAGATACTGCTCATTGATGATGAGGTGCAGACCGGTTTTGGTCGTACAGGAAAGATGTTCGGACTCGAGCATTACGGAGTGAAACCTGACATCATCACGATGGCAAAGGGGATTGCTGCTGGTCTCCCTCTCGGTGCGTGCACTGCCAAAGAAGAGATAGGCAACGCGTTTGAACCGGGAGACCACCTATCAACTTTCGGAGGTAACCCCGTCTCTTGCGCTGCAGCTCTCGCAAACATAGACGTTCTCCTCAGCGAGAGACTCCCAGAAGAAGCTCACATCAAAGGCCGAGATGTCATGAAGAGACTTGGAGAGATGATGAGGAAACACCCTCTGATCGGGGACATTCGAGGCAAGGGACTTATGATTGGAATAGAGCTGGTTCAGAGTCGCGAAACGAAAGAACCTGCATCTCAAGAGGCATCAAAGGTCAGGGAAGCCTGTAGGAAGAGGGGAGTGCTTGTCGGACACGGGGGCATCAAAAGTAACGTGATACGAGTTCAGCCTCCGCTGGTAGTATCTACTGAGGAACTAGATCAAGTCATCAACACCTTGAGTGAATCCCTTGACGAAGTTGAGAGAAACAGACCGTGACATCAAGCATCCCACCGGGACGCATCCGACGTAAGGCAATAGGTCGTTACAGCATTGCCACGATTAGACTTCGTGACTGAACTATCGCACTTTCGTGGGCGGACTTCCTCATCAGGAGTCTTGTTCGGAGAGTTCAAGAAGCATATTGCTGGCGGAGTCACGGCAAATGCGAAGTTCATGTATCCTTATCCGATTGTGATGCGATCCGCGGGCGGATCGAAACTCGTCGATGTCGATGGCAATGAATACGTTGACTACTGCTTGGGATACGGCCCACTTATCCTCGGGCACGGTCACCCGACCGTCGTGAATGCAATCACGAATCAGCTTGAGGCTTCTGGGACATCATTGTATGGGACGCCTCATAAGCTGGAGCTCGAGATGGCAAAGCGCATAAGCTCCCTCTATAGACCGGCAGAGCTGGTTCGGTTTACGAATTCCGGCACTGAAGCAACACTGAATGCATTGAGAATAGCCAAGGCTTACACCCGGAGAGAAAAGGTTGCTAAATTCGAGGGGCACTACCACGGGTGGCATGAGTACGCGACCATCAGTGTGTCACCTGAATTGAGCGTCGCCGGGTTCCAGTCAGAACCGATGGCTGTGCCCCACGGAGCAGGAGTGCCCCAAAGGGTAGTAGATAACACCATTGTGCTTCCATTCAATGATGCCTCTGCTGTTGAACGAATCATTGAGCGTGAAGCGGCAAATCTGGCTGGAGTAATCATGGAACCAGTAGCTAGAGGCTACATGATCCCGGAGAGCGGCTTCCTGAGGTGCGTCCGTGAAGTCACCGAAGAAAATGATATTCCGCTCATCTTTGACGAAGTCATGACGGGATTTAGACTTGGACTAGGAGGAGCAGCGCAATATTTCGGTATCAGGCCTGATCTGGTTGCGCTTGGCAAGATCGTGGGAGGGGGTCTTCCATGTGGAGTGTTTGGAGGGCGGTCTGACATTATGAGTTTGATATCGCTCGATTCAGATTCCAGTACCTCGCTCTTTCACAGCGGAACCTACAATGCCTGCGCCACAGTGCTTGCAGCAGGCCTCGCGACCATGGACGTTCTTGAGCAGCCGGGTGTGTACGAGCAACTGGACCGAGCGGGAGAAAGAATCAGAGGTTCCATGACAGAGCTACTAGCTGAGAGATTTGTCGAAGCCAAAGTCCTTGGTCTCAGGTCCATCTTCCACATACTGTTCACTGGGGAGGAAGTCAAATCATACAGGCAGGCTGCTCGTGCCGATGGTCTAAAGCTTCGATCGCTCAACCTCGCAATGTGCAACAGAGGGATCTTCTTCACACCGTTACACTGTTGTTTTCTATCGATCGCTCATAACGAGGAGGATGTCACGAGAACCCTCAATGCTCTTGCGGATATTTTCTAGGGGCTCGACCTTCCGACTCAAGTTTGGACGTATGGATTGCGAATCTGGCAGCTTCTACTGTCGCTCTCAGATCATCCATCGAATGGGCGGCCGATAGGTGGCATCGCTTGTAGGCTTGTGGAGGAATGAAGATTCCTTGCTCTAGCATACTGGAAGAGTACGATTTGAACAGGTCCTCGCGATTGTTTATCTTCAGTTCTCTATAGCTGCGGGGGCATTTCCTCTGTGAAGTATATCGTAAATATGGAACGGAAACCAGCAGTCCTTGCTTGAATACCTTCTTCCTCTATTATCCTTGTCAGTTCTCTTCGGAGGAAGCTACCCGAATTCTGAAGTCTCTCGTACGCGTCTCCTCGTTCCAGCTGTTCAATAGTCGCCTTGGCTGCCGCCATAGAGATCGGGTGTCCACTGTAGGTCCCAGCCATGTGAACAGGCCCGGTCGGTTGAAGCTGGTTCATGAGATGATCACACCCACAAACAGCGGCCGCCGGAAAACCATTTGCCATTGCTTTTGCGAAGACTGTCAGGTCAGGGGTGACCCCAAGTATCTTCTGGGCTCCACCCAGTGAATGCCTGAATCCAGTGATCACCTCATCGAAGATCAAGACAATGTCGTTCGCCTCAGCGATTTCCCTCAAGGATTGGAGAAAGCCCTCTTTGGGCAGAATGCAACCACAGCTGTGAAGGATCGGCTCGACAATCACTGCGGCCACACTATTACTCATCCGCCTGACTGTATTTTCAAAAACATCAACATCGTTGTAGTCTACTACGAGCGTCTGGTCTGTTGCTTCCTGTAGCATTCCGGCAGAGTTGTATTGATGCATTCCAACACTCTCTCGGGACGGAAAAACGCCTATGTCCAGGTAGTCATGCCACCCGTTGTACGAACCCTCGAATTTGACTATCTTCTTTCTTCCCGTATATGCTCTCGCAAGCCTAAGAGCGTGATAGGTTGCCTCGGAACCCGAGTTGCAGAAACGGACTTTCTCTGCGCTAGGGACATGTTCAACTATCTTCTCCGCAACATCGAACTCCAACTCATGCGAACCCATCCCGTAGATGTCGCCACGCTCCAGCTGGTCCTTAACGGCGGCTACGACCTTCTCGTTTCTATGACCCAGAATTAAGGGCCCGAACGCCATGTGGTAGTCGATGTATGTGTTGCCATCAACATCTACAATTCGCGAGCCGCTCGCAAACTTGAAGAACCTCGGGTAGGCGTGACGAAAGTCACTGTGCACCCCCCCAGGCGCGACAAGCCTTGCTCTTTCAAAGAGATAGTTCGACTTCTCAGTATTCATGTGCTTCCAACCTCAGGTGGTGTCATGTGGCGGGAGTTTGAGGATTCGGCAGAGCCTCAGCGCGGTATTTCGCTTGGGAATGGAAAATGAGGTAGGGTCTCCGACTTCCCGTCCATCACCAGAATGACTGCTCCAGTCTCACGCCGCCTAGTCTCTTCATATAGATGGCCGGCTCGAGCGCAAGAGGCATGTTCGGACCGACTAGTGCCCTGGACCTAATGCGATTTGAGGATACTCCCGGAGTACTGTCCCTATTCCACGACCAGTCGCGTGCTTGCAGTGATTAACCGTTCTCCCTGTAGTGTTGCATTTTTCCATGCCCTTACCCTGGCGATAGCTTGCCTCATGGTTTGATCCACGGAATCCTCGATAGATTCCATGGTACCCCTTGCTGGGCGATCACTGGGAGTGGGCTGCACAGGAATCGGCAGTTGACCCGGTTACTTCTCTGTGAATGTCTCTCTGTACACGAATCCCTTGTGATACAGCGATGTTTTCATGATGTACTTCGAAAGCACACGCATCAGGATGGTTCCTATTATGACAACAGCTGTGATGTCTCCAACGAACCAAACGGCCAACCCGTATGTGTAGGCAAACTCGACAGTGTACCAACCGTTCCAGATGTACACCGGGAGGCCCGTAATCGCTTCTGCGAGTGGCCCTAATGTCCCTGCGAAAAGGACCCATAGGCCGAAGGACCTCTTGTCCCTCAGACCCAGATCGATGTTCAGCTTCCGAAGTGCTATTCCAGCGATCAGAGCGCTCAGCATGTCTGGGAAAGCGAAGAGAAGCCCAATTAGATATCCATAACCGAAGAAAGGTGAAAAGAGGATAGTGCCAAAGAACGCACCTAGTGCCCCCCAAACGCCGAACCACATGGCAGCTGGCATTATGAAGGCTTCTGGAGTATAGAAGATAGTGACGCCTGGCACTATCGTGAATCCCGCGGCGAAAACGCCCAAGACAGTGTAGATGGCGCTTGACATAGCGACAATCGCGATCTGCATCGCTCCAATTCTAGGTTTGATAACCGATGAGGAAACCAACAGGATCTCCCGACCATTTCGTACGCCAAAGGTTCTCTATTTAAAATTTGTCCAATACTTCGCCCAAAGTTTGGAGGCTGTCCAAGCTTCGAGACAGTCTTGGAGAGAACCTTAAATACGGTCAGGTTTCCTAGCGGACGCCGGGTCACCCAGTGGTGTACTCTTATTCGCTATATGCAAAGCGAGACACATTCTTGCATAACGTTAGCTCTGTGACCAAAGTTGTTCTTCCTTTCAGCCTGATGACGCTAACGATTCTGGTGTCATCCGCTGCGTGGAACTTTTTGATTCTGCTGGCGACTGTATGCATGCTGGCACTTGCAAGAATCCCTGCATCGACTCTGAGACCATACGTGAGGGTCGCGGTAGTTCTTTCGATTGTTTTCTCGCTGAACTGGCTGGTTTTTGGAAGGAAGGCCGGAGTCCCTATTGTCACATTGGGTTGGATAGTGATCACTGAGGGTGCGCTGAATGCGACGTTAACGAGCATATTCCGCCTCATGATTTTGATTCTGAGTTCAATTCTGTTCATGGGTATAACGTCTGAGAGCGAGTTGATAGAGGGATTTCGTAAGCTCAAGATCCCGTACGTGATTTGCTTTATCTTCATGATGGCAATCAGATTCTTCCCAACTTTGGCAAGTGACATGGCGACTATACGTGAGGCTCAGATGTCTAGAGGAACCGATTTCGACAAGGGATCGTTGCTCGAACGAGGGCGAAAACTGGCGGCGATCCTGATACCGCTCTTGGTGGTGTCCTTTCGGCGAGTCGAAGTCATCAGCACGGGACTGGAAGCCAGAGCATTCTCACCAACCCTAAGAGCATCGAAGAGGACATTCTTCAGAGAAACCCCCCTGCGAAAACGCGATGTCCTAATCATGGTTGTGTCTGTAGGAGTGGTCCTAGCAGTAGTGGCGTATGGGTTGCTCGCTGGTGCATTTGGATTATCGGGGACAGGAAGCATCGCAGGGTGAAATCGTGCCAAAAGTCGTCGTCGAAGACTTGTGGTTCCGGTATCGGGGCGCAGAGGACTGGACTCTGCGGGGAATCAGTGTTGAGATTGACGAGGGCGAGTTCGTAGCCATCATGGGACCGACTGGAGCCGGGAAATCCACACTCTGTCTGACACTCAACGGGGTTATTCCACACAGTCTCATGGGTGTCTTCAAAGGCAACGTTGCCATTGATGGCATCGACACAAAGACTGTGCCTATTTCGGATCTAGCCAAGAGAGTGGGAATGACCTTCCAAGACTTGGAATCCCAGCTTTTTGGGCTGACGGTTGAAGAAGAGATCGCCTTCGGCCCGGAGAACCTTGGAGTACCACGCCCCGAGATTGCAGAGCGCATAGACTACGCCTTGAATGTCGTTCGAATGGAAGAATATCGGTTCCGCTCTCCATCAGAGCTTTCCGGGGGCCAGAAGCAGCGTGTCGCCATCGCGGCGGCCCTTGCCCTTCGTCCAGAAGTGCTAGTTATGGACGAGCCTACATCTGAACTGGACCCTGTCGGCAAGGAAGAGATCTTCTCAGTTGTCGAAAGGCTAAGAGAACGGCACGCGATTACGACAATCCTTGTGGAACACGAGGCGGAGCAGATAGCCAAGTACGCAGATAGAGTACTGATGATAGAAGACGGTCAAATCGTAAGAGATGAAACCCCGCGCGCCTTTTTCTCAGGAACCTTGAAACAAGGGACGAGACGAGTGCGATGCCCCCAAGTCTCGGAAATGGGTTACTCGCTGAGCGAGTCTGGTGTCTGGCGCGCGGATATCCCGGTTACGCTTGAAGAGTCTATCGCTCAGCTGAAGCAGATTCTGAATCGCAAGGATATAGCGCGTTTGCAGATTCCTTTCGAGGAGGACCGTGGGCGTCGACCTTCATCGGTTGTCGAGGTTCGTGATCTCTGCTACTCATATCCGAATGGAGCCAAGGCACTGAGAGGTGTCACGCTGGATATTCTTGACGGTGAGATTCTCGCCGTGATAGGTCAAAATGGCTCCGGAAAGACGACTCTCGTGAAGCACTTCAACGGCCTCTTGAAGCCGAGCGATGGCTCCGTGAAGGTGAATGGCGTCGACACTTCGACTCTGTCGATCGCGCAACTGTCAAGAACGGTTGGTTATGCGTTCCAGAACCCAGATCATCAGATTTTCTGTGAAAGTGTGGAAGAGGAGATTGCATACGGACCAAGGAACTCAGGCCTTGCCGAGAATGAAGTAAAGGAGAGGGTAGACGAGACACTGAGATTCATGGGCCTTGAAAAGTTCCGCTCGGCACATCCCTTCTCCTTGGGCAAAGGCGAACGCAAGTTAGTTGCTGTATCATCCATACTTGCCATGAGGCCCGGCATCCTGATCCTAGACGAACCTACGACGGGCCAAGACTTCACAAACACGATAAGAATCACAGAGGCGATAAGACGGATTCACGGAGAAGGGAGGACCATAGTTCTGGTAACTCATGACATGAGACTGGTGGCCAGTCTCGCCGAGCGCATAGTCGTGTTGATGCAGGGAAAGGTGTTGCTTGACTCTCCGACGCGTTCGGCTTTTGCACATCCCGAGATACTGAGCCAATCGTTCATAGAGCCTCCACAGATTGTAGCCCTCTGCAACGCTTACGAAGGCTTCCCGACTTACCTTGATGTTCAAGAAATGGTCCGCGGCATAAATGAGGCATTCAGGAACACAACCTTGTAATCATGCCTGCGTGGATCTGGTTGCCACTCGACTTCGGAGTACTCATTGCTCAACAGGGCCTCACCTATGACGAGATAAGAGCAGTGGCTGTTGAAGCGGACAGAATCGGTTTCGACTCAATTTGGCTATATGATCATCTCTTCTGGTCCGAGCAGCCATTCTTGGAATGCTGGACTACGCTTTCATGCCTCGCCCGCGAGGTTAGAAGGATCCGACTTGGAACGTTGGTAGCATGCTATTCCTTTCGGCAACCTTCGTTGCTGGCAAAAATGGCTGCCACGCTGGATAATCTGACAGAAGGTCGGTTGGTTCTAGGATTAGGGGCGGGCACCAGCTTACAATACCATGAGCGTGAGGTCACTTCGTACGGGTTCTCGTTTCCAACCCCTAGGGTGAGAATCGACCAACTTCGGGAATACGTCAGTATACTCAGAGAAATGTGGACACATGAGGAGGCATCATACACTGGCCGGTACTACTCCGTCCACAAAGCCAAGTGCAACCCCAAACCGGTACAGAAACCCGGCCCTCCAATAATCATCGCGGGAAGTGGCGACAGATTCCTGAAGATGGCTGTTGATCTGGCCGACGGTTACAACTATTGGGGAAGCCCGCAGGAGTACGCGAAGAGGATTGCCACCCTGAACAAACTCTGCAAGAATGCGAATCGTGATCCCGCCATTCTGGTCAAGTCGTGGCACATCTCTGGCGTTATCGAGGAAGATCGCGAACAAGCAAGACGACGACTTCAGTATTACAAAGCCAGAGACATAATACAAGAGCCCATGTTTGAAGGTTCGCCAAAGGATTGGATAGATCTGATGGGCTCTTACGTCAAAATTGGAGTCTCCGGCTTCCAAGTCTGGTTCCTAGACGGTGCAGTGCTTGAGCCGCTGAGGATTTTCGCTAGAGAAGTCATACCAGAACTCAGACGCATCTACACCATCCCTGGGGAGAGCACGTCTGACTCTAGGCCGAACTAGGTCACTTTTGAAATATGCGGAAAGCAGGATATTGCTTCAAATGCCGAGGGAATGAAAGAGAATGGCTGAACTACCGAAAAAGGTTGAGGAGGCCCTAGAGAACTACTACAGACTCTTCAGTCTGCTGATCGCTGGGATGTATTTTGCAGTCACACGTGAATTTGGAGAAGAGAAGGGCAATGAACTTCTCGTTAAAGGGTTTCGCGAGACGGGGAGACTGTGGGGAGAAGCGAACGCCGAGTACTCCGGGCAAGCCGGTGCCGGCGACGCCAAATCGTTCGCGGAGGCATACTTGGGCAATATACGCTACTACGGATTTCGAGCGGACATGGAAGAGGGAGCTACGAGTAAGAGAGCGGTCGTTCGGATTTTCCGCTGTCCGATCAACGATACGCTCAGACCTCTCAGCATATCTGCGAAAGTGTGTGATCGCTCTGAGCATGAATTGGATGTCGCGACTGCGAAATTCGTTAATCCCAGACTCAAGTTGACGGTTCCGCGCAGCCTGGCAAGAGGAGATCCCTACTGCGAATACATCTACGAGCTTGAAGATTAGCTCGCTATCGGGCTTACGCTGATTTGGCGCGCAAATTGGCACGGGATCAAACGAAAGAACTCTTATATGGCAACTGACCAGTTGCGCGGGCGGGTTGTTGCAAATTGGACAAGCCTACCGATGTCAGGATAACCGTCTTGAAGAGAATGAAGAGCGGGGGGATCTTGGAGGAATACGGAAAGGGCGTTCCGGCGGAGTGTCCGATGTTCAAAGAGGGTCAAGAGTTCAATGTGCAGGATTTGAACATGCCTCAGGGGTTCTGTTCTTGGGCATGGGCCGACATCCAGAGGGACGTGACAGTAATCGGATTAGGAGGAGAGTATCCATGGATCAAGCAGGAAGGAACGATGATATGCTGCTGTACGGATGGATTGAGCCCAGTAATATTCAAACTGGAACGCGTGGCATGACACACACTGGCTCATTGAAACAGACGCAATTCTATGGCCGCATCAAGAATTGTTTGGGGGTTGTGTTGCATTGAGTGAAACAAACTCTGACATCAATACTGAACGCGTACGGCGAACAGAACATCCGATATCTTTTGATTGCAGCAAAGCAAGCTCGCACGTGGATGATCCTCTGCCAACGAAAGTTGGCAAGAAGGAGACTAGGCCCGTGTATAGAACGACCTTCGAGGTGTGGAAGATATCCGGTGGATGCCCTATCTACCGTGAAGGCGACAGGATAGTGTTTGATGACGATCTCATAAATGAAGAAGAGAGCAACTTCGTCTGCAAACTTGCCGTCAGCTCGTTCTCAACAAGGTACGCTTGGTTCAGAGGGAGTGACGTTGCGGCTGATCGAATGATCGAGGATGGCGACGCATGGCTTGCTTGCCCGGCGCCGGGTCCGCCCTACACGAAACATGGCCGCGTGATATTTAGAGGATCGAGGGTACCTGTCGCGGGGATCGCAAAATGACACAAGATCTGCAGGATAAGGCAGCAAGTAGAAAGAAATACAAGATACTGGGCGAGGTTGTTGAGCTTCGAGGAGCCTGTCCGTTCTGGACGAAGGGTGACCGCTTCGAGTACGACGACTCGATAAAGATCACTGAAACAGGAATTCAATACGGACGGACCATCGGAGTCAGTTCAATCAAGAGCGGACTTCTCTGCACATACTCTTTGTGTCAGCTCCATCCGATATTGGTCGCGATGGGCAGGTTCGGAGTTGGAGCAGATGAGCTTGGCCTTGGCGGAACATCCGATGTGGCCCACGTTGCGTGTGAAGCCCCGGCGATCGGTGACTCGCCTAAAGCTCACGGCCAAGTAGTTTGGAAACTCCAGAGGGTACCATTGGAGATCAGTGCTGCTGACATATTCTTTGGCGACTTGGCAGGCAAGGGTCTTCCATGGGGACGCTACGCGTCCAAAGAGGAGGTTTCTCATCCGAGAAAGCCGCATCCTTGAATGGACATGCCCGACTAAGTGGGAATCGTGGTCGAGAAATATGCGGTGGAGGTCCTCTAACCCTCATGTCAGCAGCTAAAAGAGGGAATCGAGTTTGAAAGGAAGAAGGATTCAGAATACGTTAGCTGCTCTCCGACTGATTGGATAAGCTACGATCGACTAGATCAGTGGCGCGGGCTCGCCGTGGCTTCCTCAGTCAGTATTTGACATCTTGACAGACCTTGTCACGGACTTGGCAACTTGCTCAGCCGCCAAGCTTCCTATCAAACTGACCAAGTTCCTAGAGTCAGGGATTCTCATCCAAGTTCCCATTGAGAGACCGAATATGGTGTCCCCGTCACCGCAAGTGTGGACGGGATTGATGGTTCGAGCCAATCCGGCTGAAGCCATCTGAGCGACTTTTATTGTATGTTCGTGACTCAATCGCGCATTGGTTGCCACGATGCCGACTGTTGTGGAGCCGCCGTCACGGTCGCTACGGAGGTATTCTTCAGAGACATCGACAAGTTCGACGAAGTCGTGGCCGGGCCATCTGGCTCCCGCGAGTGTAATCCCAGTCTTGGGATCGATGATGTTTCCTTCGGCATTGGTCACAATAAGCGAGCCAACCTGTAGGCCGTTTCCAAGACTGATTGCACTGCTGCCAATTCCTCCTCTTGAGGAGTATTGTATGCCCAGAAACTTACCGACGGTCGCGCTAATTCCTGCTCCGACCCGACCTTCTTTGACGGTTCTATTTGACGCATTGACACAAGCAAGGTAGCCTAGCTTGGAGTAGGATACCTTCGTCGGCTTGGAAAAGTCCAAGTCGTAGATGTTCGCTCCGACTACTCCTGGAAGCTTCGAAGGGCTCTTGGCATCAGCGATTTTCTTTTCGATCAGCCATCTCTGGATTCCATCAGCCGCGACGAGTCCGAACACGTCACCTCCCACCAAGAAGACTGCTTGCTTCCTGACATAGGAGCGAGTCGCTTCGATTGATTGAGTGTCAAAGGTCCCAGGATATCCCCCTCGGATGTCACATCCAACGATAGCTCCCTCCGGACAAATTACAACAGTGCATCCAGTCAATGCCTTCTTGGATTCAGCATGTCCTACGAGAAGGCCAGCGAGACGAGTGATCGTATTATTCTCCACGAATCTAGACACCTCGTGCACATGATTAAACGAGTGATCTGTTCTACTAGAGCAGTTCCTCCTCGAAGGGAAAAGGAGTAAGAATTTTGGGATGATTCTTCGTGACAACCAAGTTGTGCTCAAGGCGAACTCCTCCCACACCGGGTTTGTAGATGGCGGGCTCCAATGCAATTACCATGTTAGGCTCGAGGGTTGCGACGGAATTGGTAGCGACCGTGGGATACTCCCAAACCGAGGTCCCGATGCCGTGACCAGTGAAATGGGCATAGTCGTGACCCGATCTCTTCACTATGTCTCGCGCTGTCTTGTCGACAATGTGGCATGTTTGGCCTGGTTGTATTTTGTCGATGGAGCAGAGCAAAGCCTCGTGAACTACACGATAGAATGTACGTAGTTCATTCGAAATCGACCCAATCGCGAACGTTCGAGTGAATTCTGCATTATACGAGTTCCTAGTGGCACCTAGGTCTACCATCACGGTCTCCCCGGACTGAATTCGCTTCTCGGTGGCGATCTCTTGCATCACCCCTAGATTGAATCCGGAACTCACAATCGTGGAGAATGCGAAGGTGTCAGCTCCTAGCTTGCGCATTTCATGTTCAGCCTCTGCTGCAACATCGCATTCTCTTGCGCCCTCCCTACATGCCGCTCGAGCTTTCTGCATCATTGCCATTGCTATTTCCGCAGCATCGCTGATGTTGGCAATTTCATGATCTGACTTTATAGAGCGGATCTTTTCAAGGTCGGAGGCATCAGCAGTAATCGTCGCGTCACTTAGGACGCCCTTCATTCTCTCAATGATGTAGTTCGGAGTCTCCGTTGAGGTGACGACCCGTTTGACGCGGCTGAGTCCTCTCAGGTAGGATTCGAGTTCGTCCATAGAGCCGATATGGGATACCCATCTGACTCTCTCGCGATAGAAGGCTTGGTAGAAATTGACTAGGATAGCAGGTAGCTCATCATCCTTGCTAAACAGCACATATTCGCTAAACGCAGACTCAAACATAGTCCGCGTCATATATGGACCTATGCCTATTGCGTACCTGATGTTCGGTGGATCACAAAGAAATACTAGATCAATCTTGTCATTCTCCATCCACTCGTGAATCTTCTTTATGTTTTCCCTAGCGATTCTCTCGACACGATTCAAGTGGCTCACCATCAGCCAAGGAGGTCGTCCTACAGTCCCTTTAGGTATGGAATGACCTTAGTGCCGATCAGACGAATGGCTTCCTCGACGTCAGGTCCGTGTGGATGGCAGAAGCTTATGTGGGATACACCGCTCTTGATCATGCGTTCGGCCCCTTGGACAATGTCATCTGGTGTTCCCGAAGCTGTGAGTTTGTCTATCGAGAGATCTGATATGAGATTCTCCGCAGTGCGATAGTCGTTCTCAGAGACAGCATGCGTAACTGCATCGACTTCGGCTAGGTCAACACCACTTTTCTCGAGCATTACTCTGTAGGGTGGATAGGAAAGGTAGTCTGGCAAGCTTCTTCTCACCGCGTTCCTTGCTAGGTCGCGGTCAGCTGACACGGATGTCTGAGGTCCAACGCATAATCCGATTTCGTTCGGATCTCTTCCCGCCGCTGCTGCACCGCGGTCAATGCTCTTTCTGATCGTTGGGAGATAGGAGGAATTCCATGTCAGATCCACTCTAACCTCAGAGATTGCATTCATTTGTCCTGCAATCTCGGCGAGCTTCGGTCCCCATGTCCCTACGAATATCGGTATTTTCGCTCTGATGGGTTTGTATTTGAAAGCGATTCCTTCGGAGACTCGGAACACTCTGCCCTCATATTGGTTCTTGTCAGAACGCATGAATCTAGTTACGATCTCGATCGCTTCCTTGACCCCTGTAATAGGCTTGGTCGTCTCGACTCCGAGTTCCTCATAATAGGAACCTCTACCTATTCCAAGGACAGCTCGACCGCCCAGGATCTCATCAAGACATGCTATGTTTCCTGCTATGAAGACCGGGTGCGTGTAGTACGGATGCGTAACCGAAGGTCCAAGTTGGAGTTTAGCCGTGTGCGGAGCTACCGAGAAGAGTATCGGCCAACACGGTCTGTACATGACATCGTCGTAGACAAGGAATGCGTCAAAGTCGAGTTGTTCCATGATCTTGGCGTATCTAACATAATCGGCGATCGGCTTGTTCCCTTGGAAGGCAACACTGAACGTCGTCAATCGAGTTTCCTCTTCATGAACTGACTAAGATACCGTACTAGAGCTTTTTGTTGGAGGATTTCCAGATCGGTTCGGATCGGTTTACCAGTCATCCTAGCAGTGGCCGCACGGGCGGGAATTTGTGCATCCAAGGCTGTCTGGGTAGATTATGCCTGCAACGACACCATGCCGGCAAGTTCTGCAGGGACTTGATTCGGTATCGCCCTATGAATCCGGCAGGGTCGAATCTGTGTATCCGGGATCCGAGAAAAGGGTTTTAGGCGTAGGTATGTTCACAGGTGCTTGCGGCACTTGAGCGTATGGCATAGTCTAACCAAGTAACCGTCCATGACTGTCAAACCTCTAGGGCAAAAGGACTTGGGAATCCTGAATAGTGTTAGGAAGCTGTCTCACCATGCAATCGACCATTCCTCTATCCTCAGGTGGGGCGGTCCGTCAAAGATCCCATTGTCACTGACATTGACGGAAATCATTACATCCATTTCGATAGCAGATTTGTAGCTATGAATGTTGGACATCGTCACCCAGAAGCCGCCGAAGCCGTTCGGAAGCACGGCGTAGGATTCACACATTACTCGTACAGAGACTCCTATTGCTCTCATGTGGGTCGGCTTGCCGAGGACGCCCGGGAAGAAAGTTCTCTAAGAGAATGGTGGAGGCAAATGTGTTGAAGCAGCCATGGAATTGGCGAAATGGCGTATTAGGCGGCATCGTTTTCTGGACTTCATAGGCATCTCTCATGGATGGATTATCGGTGCGGTCTGTCTCACTTCAAACAAGCCTATGCAAGTACGACGATCTTTCTTCGCAACGGGAAGGGTCACACACGTATCTTGCCCAAATCGCTATACGGCTCCGTTTAACGTCGGGTTTCCCGAGTGCGACTACTACTGCATGGATTTCACTAATGAGTTCGTTTTCCTCTGTCGTGTTCCGCCTGAAGAAGTCGCAGCAACCTTCCTTGAGTCAGTTCATGAAGAAGGAGAGTGCGCAATCGGTGCCACAAGTGATTACGCACAAGCTCAAGTTTCTGGTGACTGTCCGAGAGAAGGGAACTAAGATGAAATCGGATGAATATGGAAACGCAAGAGTCAGCCACCCGATATTGGTACCACCCAGCGGGCCCAATCGACTCAGCAAGCTCTGCAAACACGCACACTTAGGAGTTGGCACGTGATCATGCCGATTCAACTGCCCGAAGGCAAGAACTGTGCAATTTGCCTGACCTTCGATTTTGACGCTCTGTCAGTTTGGCTTGGGGGTTTACGAATGAATACTCTTGGCTGTGTATCTAGGGGCGAGTATGGGGCACGTGTGGGAGTTCCAAGGCTCCTATCACTGCTAGACAAGTATCATACACCGACGACATGGTTCGTCCCGGGGCACACAGTTGACACATATCCGGAACTTGTCGGAGAGATAAACGCTAGAGGTCATGAGATTGCTCATCACGGATACGGTCACAGAACCCCTACTGAACTGAGCGAATCAGAGGAACTCGAAGAGCTTTTGAAAGGCATCGAATCAATCAAGTCCGTTGTCGGGCAGACGCCGAAGGGCTATCGCGCACCATCTTGGGACATAAGCAGCAACACAATCAGGCTTCTATGCGACCATGGTTTCAGGTACGACAGTAGTCTGATGGGTGATGACTACACGCCCTACAAGTGTAGAATCGGGGACAAACCATCAATCGATAAAGCCTACGAGTTCGGCAAGGAAGTCGATCTAATCGAGTTTCCTCCTGCCTGGTCCTTGAGCGACTGGGAGCACTTTGAATACACCATGTTGCCGTCCTCTGTCTGGCCTGGTCTCAGAGCAGCATCTGCCGTACAGGAGAACTGGGAAGCTGATTTCCAATACATGTATGAGAATGTCCCATTAGGTGTTCTCACGCTGACGATGCATCCTCAAGTGATAGGTAGAGGGCATCGCATAATGATGCTTGAAAGACTGATTCGAAACATAGCCTCAAAGCCGGGGGTATACTTCACCAGATTGACAGATCTAGCTTCTTCTTGGAAGGACTGAGAACACGGTGGCGTCAACGGAGGCGTCGCACGACTTCAACCTCCGCTAATCATATCTACCGAAGAGTTGGATCAAGCCATTAGTGTCCTGAGTGAGGGTCTTGAGGAGATCGAGAGGCAAAGAAGCTGATTCGAAGTCCTCCAAGAGGTCCATGGCGCAGCTCGACAAGATCGACATCCAAGTTCTGGAAGTCCTTCAGGGGGACTGTAGAACTCCGCTCGAGACGATCGCGAAGAGGCTGGGCATCCCGAAGTCAACCGTCCACTATAGAATGCGAAGACTTGAGCAGACTGGAGTAATAGAGCATTACTTTGCAAAGGTCAACGCGACAAAGGTCGGGATGGACTACTTGGTTGTGGTCCTGGTCCGTGCGAAGTATGGTCCTCACTATCACGAGAGGATCGGACAGAGGATCGCCGCGATTCCCGGCGTGTGGGCTGTCTACTACGTCTTGGGTGACAACGATTTCATTCTCCTGATCCGAGCGAACGACCGCGAGGATTACATGCGCAAGCTTGAGAAGATCAGCAGCATGCCCGACATTGAAAGAACGAGCACACAAGTTGTGGCGAAGGTCATCAAGGAAGATCCCAGAATATCTCTACGATAATGCCCCGGACGGGTCCGCTTTCCAAGCCTTGACTGTGCACGCACATTTCACAGTCTGATCGCATGTACCATATGCTGAGCTGGCTTGAAGAAAGAGTTACCAATCTAAACGTATCAAGGAAGCAGGGCGAGCTATGCCTAGTCAATCTGGCGATCTTCTGTTCCTGTCCCGTGCGGATGTTGAAGCAATCGAACTCCCGATGTCCAATGTAATCGCCTCAGTAGAGGAGGCGTTCATTGAGAAAGGCAAGCATAGTGTGGAGATGCCGCCTAAGCCCGGCATTCATACGGCGCCTGATGCTTTCATTCACGCGATGCCCGCATATCTTCCAAAGCTACGTGCGGCCGGAGTCAAGTGGATCAGCGGGTATCCTGACAACCAAAGCAGAGGGTTACCTTACATCTCAGGCTTGCTCGTCTTGAACGATCCCGACACTGGATTTCCCATAGCCGTTATGGATGCAACCTGGATAACCGCGAAACGCACCGGCGCCGCCACGGCCGTCGCCGCAAGGTATCTTGCGAGGAAAGACTCCAAGGTTCTGGGTATACTGGGATGCGGGGTCCAAGGGCGAAGCAACCTCGAAGCACTTCGAGAGGTTCTCAAGAACCTTGAGGAAGTCAGAGCGTACGACATCTCGAAGCCAAACTTGGAGCGTTACGTGCACGAAATGCACGACGAATATGGCCTCTCAATGAGGCCCGTGAAGGATTCGCGTGAAGCCGTTCAGGGTTCCGACGTGATCGTGACGGCAGGACCGATACTGAAGGACCCACATCCGCCGATAGAGGGGTCTTGGATCAGAGAGGGAGTCTTCGCTTGCCCCATCGATTTTGACTCCTACTGGAAGCCCGAGGCGATGCATTCGATGCACAAGTTCTGCACCGATGACATACAGCAGTTGCTGTACTATCGGTCCGTTGGGTACTTTAGAGACATTCCGAACGTCTACGCGGACCTCGGTGAGATCGTTGTACGTCAGAAAGCAGGAAGAGAGTCTGAAGACGAACGCATCATGACGATGAACCTCGGCCTCGCCATCGAGGACATGGCCGTCGCGGTGAAAATCTACGAGCTCGCCAAGAAAGGCGGCGTCGGGAAATGGCTTGAGCTCTGATGGCGAAATCACTTAAATATGTGAGTTCACATATCCCCGCCATGGTCAACGTCACTCTTGCCGTTCCAGAAGAAGTGCGTCAGCGCATGAAAACGCACCCTGAGGTGCGTTGGAGTGAAGTCGTTCGGCGTGCGATTATCGAATATCTGGAGGACCTTGAAGGCCGCTCGAGGACAACTCGTCAGTTAAGATTAATCGTTGAAGGAGATGGCATCGACCTTTCCAAGATCACTCTAGAGCAAGCCGAACGCTACTACGAAAGAGCGAGGGCTCTCGAATGGCAGAGGATCTCTACGACACGAGCTACCTCATAGATGCCGTCAAGGAAGGCAAAGACCCTACTGGGCTCACGACAGTGCTCAACGTAGTTGAGTTCCCTAAGGCCTTGAGTCTAGAGCATGTCACCGCAGTTTACCCGACTGCACAAGACTACGATGAAGCAGTCCGTCTGTCGAGCCGGCTGCTAGCCAAGGGTACACCTATGCCGGCAGTTGACATACTCATCGCAGCCGTTTGCCTACGCTTGAAAGCGAGATTGGTGACAAAGGACGAGCATTTCGGACAGATGACATCCGTTAGCGAAACCTTTCGATTCCAACTAGTGAGCTAGGGGTCTAGGCGCGCTAGCCAAGACACGCAGTAGAGAGGCTCATCCCAACAGCCATGCATGAACCGATGCTCGGTGAAAGTCCAGACGATTCGTGGGATCCGCATGACTATGCGCTCTTCTTTCCGTATGACCGGCTCGTAGCGTTAGCAAGTAGTCTACTGATCATGTCAGTCGGAAGGTTCATTCACCTTAAACGCTCCCTTGATCATCAGAGAAACTCATGAGAATCACCTTTCAGGCGCTTCGTCAAGTCGCCGACCAGCTTAGCGAAGAGCAGCTGGCGAGCGTGATTGATCACACGGAGCTGAGGCCTCACGTTCTCAAGAGGAAGATACGATCGTTATGTGATGAGGCTGATACGCACCGATTTGCGTCTGTCTGTGTGAACCCATGTTGGGTACGTGAAGCCTCGCAGTATCTCAGGTCAAAATCAAGTCCCGTAGGCGTGGCGAGCGTCGTTGGTTTCCCATTCGGTCAGTCGACGATGGAGTCGAAAGCGTTCGAGACCACAGATGCGATCACAAAAGGAGCGACCGAGATTGACATGGTCATCAACGTTGGAAAGGTTCGCGAGATGACCACAGCCTCCGGAGGCGAGAGCCAAACACTACACGAATTCATTCGGGACGATATCGGCGCGGTTGTAAAGAACGCGGATGGGGCACCAGTGAAGGTGATCCTCGAAACCGGATACCTCACGGATCAAGAGATCGTCGAGGCCTGTCGAATCTCGGAGGAAGCCGGCGCCAGTTTCGTGAAGACCTCAACTGGTTTCGGACCAATGGCGGCGTATCCGGTACATCTAAGGCTCATGCGCGACACAGTCGGGGACAGATTGGGTGTGAAAGCCGCTGGTGGTGTCACCAATTTCCTCGAGGCGATCAGATGCATATACGCTGCCGCAGACTCGCCGAATCTGCTTAGACCAGACAAGTTCCGAATTGGGACGAGCAACGGCGTCAATATTGTGAATTCGCTGAACTGGGCCAAGTACGATGAATCGTGGTTTGTGGAAGAGGTCCCATGCAAGATATGCCCCAGCAACTATGTCTCGAAACAACCGCTCGAGATACAGACAGTCTACGTGAAGAAATGCAAAACATGTCCTGACAACGCGTACAGGAAATTCAAAGACTTCTAGGCGCGGAGGCTACGCGGTCTTGTTTGGTTGGATGGGCAAGGTTCTCAGAATAGACCTTACCAAGCAGGGTATCTCCACCGAATCACTGACGAAGGAGCAGATGGAGCTCTACCTCGGTGGACGAGGTTTGGGGGTTGAGATTCTCTTCCGTGAGGTTCCGCGCGGAACCAACCCGCTCTCTCCCGAGAATAAGATGGTCTTCGCAACTGGACCATTGACTGGAACCGGCACCCCAACATCAGGCCGATATTCTGTCATCACTAGGTCTCCGCTGACAGGTACGATCTTCGACTCGAATTCGGGTGGGCATTTTGGCGTTCAGCTGAAACGCTGTGGCTGGGACGCGGTAGTAGTGGAGGGTCGAGGCGAGAGGCCGAGCTACCTGTGGATCCGTGACGATTCGGTCGAGATACGCAACGCCGATCATCTCTGTGGATCTAACACCCATGTAACCGAGGACACGGTCAGGTCAGAGACGGCGAAGGACGCGAAGGTCGCCTGTATCGGTCCGGCAGGTGAACGGCAGGTCCTGATCAGCGCCATCATGAACGACAAGCACAGGGCGGCAGGAAGAGGTGGCGTCGGAGCCGTCATGGGCTCGAAGAAACTGAAAGCCATCGCTGTCCTTGGCAGCCACGAAACCACCATAGCAAACAGAGAAGAATTCACGACCGTAGCTCGGTTGAGCCTCGAAGCAGTTGCCAAGAATCCGGTCACAAAGGACGCATTGCCGAACTACGGAACCGCTGTGCTCGTTAACGTCATCAACGAGATCGGAGCGCTACCGACCCTCAACTTCCAGAAGGGATACTTCGAAGACGCCGACGCCATCTCCGGAGAGACGATCAGGGAACGCATACTCGAGAAGCGAGTCGCGTGCGACGCTTGCACCATCGCATGCGGAAGAGAGACGAAACTCCCAGAACGAGAAAGGCAGGGTGAAGGCCCAGAGTATGAAACCGTCTGGTCATTCGGCGCAGCGTGTGGAGTACGCGATCTGGAAGCCATCGCGGAAGCGAACTATCTCTGCAACGAGTATGGCATCGACACAATATCCGCCGGGAGCACGATAGCGTGCGCGATGGAACTCACGAGCGCGGGCCATCTTGCGTCAGGCCCCAAGTTCGGCGACGCGGACGCCATGGTGAACTTGGTCACATTGATCGGCGAGCGGTCAGGGATTGGAGAAGAGCTCTCTGAAGGTTCCCTGCGGTTCGCGCGAAAGCATGGAAACCCCGAACTCTCAATGAGCGTGAAAGCGCTTGAGATGCCGGCCTACGACCCCCGAGGAGTCCAGGGCATGGGGCTCGCGTATGCGACGTCGAACCGCGGTGCATGCCATCTCCGCGCATACATGACCTCTCCAGAGGTCCTCGGAAACCCGGCTTTGATCGACCGTTTCAAGAAAGAAGGAAAAGCCAGCCTTGTTGTGTTGCTACAGAACATCTCCGCCGCCACCGATTCGATGGTCCTCTGTCGTTTCTCTCAGTTTGCCATGAACCCAGACCATTACGCACGACTGCTTGGAGCTGTCACAGATGTTGCCTTCACCGGAAGGGATCTGATCAGTATTGGTGAGAGAATCTACAACCTCGAACGTGCTTTCAACGCGAGAGAAGGATTCACCAGAAAGGACGACTCGCTGCCCAAGAGGCTCGTCGAGACGCCCCTCCCAGAAGGGCACTCGAAGAATGTCACAGTGGCCCTAGACCCGATGCTCGACGAGTATTACAGGCTCCGGGGATGGACAAGCGATGGCGTCCCAACCGTCAGCATCCTATCCGAGCTGAAGCTACATGATGCCTCAAAGCAGTTGGCGGAGACATACGCAATCTGACAATTGCTAACCCAACCTTGGCAGAAGAGAATCGCAAGACAGATTTCCCTCCTGCCATGGACTACTCGGCGAGGAGGTTTCCGTGTGGTATTAGACATAGTTTGCCAAATGGAGATAGATGAGAAGACCGCAAAGTGGAAGTCCGAATACAAAGGGAAGACCTACTACTTCTGCGCGCCTATGTGTAAGCAGAAGTTCGATCGGAACCCTGAGAAGTACGTCAAGTCCACGTAGATCACCGTTCAGGTGGGTTCGACGTGGAGAAAGAAACCTACCACAGAGGCCACTTGGTCGGCAGCGAAGTATTCCGGCAGCGCATCCAAAGGGCCGGCGAGTTGATGGAGAAGGCCGGCCTCGACGCGATTCTATTGACGAAGCCTCAGAACATGAGCTACCTTGTCGGCGACGGCAGACTGTGTGCCTTTGCGATTGTCGCCAGAAACGGAACCACGTATGTTGGCGTTCCGAAGACCGACGTAGAGGACACAAAGAAAGGATGCGCGTCCGAGCATATTCTCGGGTTCGATGACGAGGTTGGGATGCTTCACTCCCTCATGCACGTCTGGAAGGAGCTCGGCCTAGAGAAAGGCAAGATTGGAGCCGAGAAGACATTCCTGAAGGTTTCAATGCTCGAGATGTTCAAGCATCCCCACGCCAAACCCGAAGCGCTCGAATTCTCAGATGCGACTGAGATAATGACAAACCTGAGAATCATCAAATCAGCCGAAGAGATTGAGAAGATCCGCAAGGCAAGCCGAGTCGCAGACAAAGCAATGGCTGCCGCTGTCAAAGCTGCCAAGCCACGAGTGTCCGAGGTGGAGATTGCGGGCGAAGCGGAATATATGATGAGGAAGAACGGGGCGGAGGAATTCTTCAGAACCTATATCGCCTCAGGACCGAGATCCTCGATCGCTCACGGAGTAGTGGGCCGTAGAAGATTGAAGAAAGGCGACCTAGTGATGATCGACCTTCACCCCACAGTCGACGGATATCACGCTGACCTATGCCGGACGGTCTGCGTCGGGAAACCACCAGAGAAACAACACAAGGCCTTTGACGTATACCTGAAAGCGCAGAGAGCCTCAGTAGAAGCCGCCGGGCCGAACACGACGATGACAAATCTGGAGAACATCATGCATGGGATCTTCGAGAAGGAAGGATACGAGGAGTACTTTGTGGGTCCTCCAATTCATGGTGTGGGATTGGAGTTCGAGGAGCCGCCACTACCTGCTGGACACGCGTTCTTCCATGGCGAGGAACCCAAAGACGAGCTCAAGCCTGGCATGGTGATATCAATCGGCAATTGTGGTCTCTATCTAGGCGAGTTCGGCGTGAGAATCGAGGACACCGTCGCGATTACAGAGAAGGGTCACGAAGAACTGACCAGATTCCGTAGAGCACTCTAGCCCGACCAGGTAATGGGCATCTTCTTCTGCTGACATCACTTAGTCGATCCATCTGGACTGAGGCTGGCTCCGATAGTGGAACACGCCGTAGGAACGCGTGGCATCAAGCTCTCCTTGGCAGCCTACGTGTTGCTGGTCATCATTCAACTTGCAGCATTTCTTGTTACGAACATCCTTGTATTGTTGGCACAGGCGTTTGAGATGTTGAGTGACGTTCTGATCTCCACTTTTCTCTTGTTGTCCGCGCATTGGTCTCGCAGGCCGGCGGACGAGGTTCACATGTTTGGTCATGGTCGAGCGCAGAATGTTGCAGCGATGGTTTCAGCAACCATTCTAATCTTCTTCATGAGCGTCGAGACACTCCGAGAGGCAATACCGAGACTGTATGGTGTAGGGGGCGGTGATATCGAGAACCTGAACCTTGCACTTACCGTGATAGTAGTTGGCGTGATTGTTGTCGCGATTCCGATAATTGACATTTCGAAGATGAAGGCGAAGGGAGCATCCGTGAGGGCACAACTAGTCGCGTTACCAAAGGACGAAGCCTCATACGTTGCTGCGATTGCAGCGCTGGTATTTGTTGCGCAAGGATACTACCTTGCCGATGCGTTCGCATCAGTTTTCATTGCAGCAGTCATCGCGCTAGGAGGACTGTACCTCATCAAAGACAACGTCCACTATCTAGTTGGCAAGGCACCTAGCAACGAGTTCATGTCCAGAGTGGAATCTACGGCCAGATCAGTAAAAGGTGTCATAGGTGTCCACGAACTGAAAGCAGAATACGTGGGACCAAACACGGTGCATGCCGGATTTCACATTGAAGTGGCAAGAGGAACCCCGATTGAGGAGGCCGACAGAGTAGCTGAGGAGGTCAACAAGAGGATCGCTGAGGAAACAGGCTGTCAATACTGTATAATTCACGTTGACCCCGCGAGCTAGCTGAGCTACACTAGACTCGGTCATCTAGTCGCCGCACCTCCTTGAGCACAGTCAGTGACCCACCTCTCACCTTCTGATTCAGCTGGAAATCCTTAAGATGCTTACAGAGCCCGCGTGGTTAGGCTGTACGTTTCTTGAAGATTCTGCAGATTCAGAAAGTGGCGACGGAGATTCTGAGAGAGATCCCTGATGGTAGCATCTGCCCAGAGTGTAATCAGGTTCTCCCCGCGACGATCTTCGAGCGCGACGGTAAGGTCTGGATAACGAAGACCTGTCCCGAGCATGGTGAATGTGAAGAGCTCTACTTCGGCTCGTTTGAGATGTACAAGAAGTTTAGTCGCTTCCAACACGACGGTAAGGGCGTTGAGAATCCGAACGTGCTCGTGAAGCAACCCGTATGTCCGATCGACTGTGGTCTCTGCAGGAGCCACCTAAGCCACACGGCGCTCGCCAACTTGGTTCTCACGAATCGATGTGACCTGACTTGTTGGTACTGCTTCTTCTATGCAAAGAAAGGTGATGAAAGCTCCTACGTGTACGAGCCAACCCTTGACCAGATTCGATCAATGGTGAAGACACTAACCGCTGAGCGGCCGGTCCCGGGTAACGCTATTCAGCTGACGGGAGGAGAACCAACGCTCCGCAAGAATCTGGTTGAGATCATCAAGATATGCCGAGAGGAAGGAGTCCAACATGTGCAACTCAACACCAACGGAATCAACCTCGCTCTCGACTCAGAACTCGCCAAGCGAGTGCGTCAGGCCGGTGTAAACACGGTCTACATGAGTTTCGACGGCGTGACGCCAAAGACTAATCCAAAGAACCACTGGGAAGCTCCCTACGCGATCGAGAACTGCAGGAAGGCTGGACTCGGAATCGTGTTTGTGCCGACGGTAATCAAGAGCATTAACGATCATGAGCTCGGAGGAATAGTTCGTTTCGCTCAGAAGAACATGGACATCATAAAGGCGGTGAACTTCCAACCAGTCTCGCTGACAGGCAGAATAACCAAAGCCGAGCGAATGAAACATAGGATAACCATTCCCGACTGCATAGAACGGATAGAGGAGCAGACAAACGGCGAGATATCGAAGGATGCTTGGTACCCGGTTCCAAGCTGTGTGCCGCTGACTCACTTCGTCGAAGCGCTGACGAAACGCCCCCGCTACGAGTTGTCAATTCACTTCGCCTGCGGTGCGGGAACATATGTCTTCAAGGATGGTGAGAAGCTGGTTCCACTGCCATCGTTCGTGGACGTGGAAGGCCTCTTCGAATATTTGGACGAGCGCGCAAACGACCTCAACGAAGGCAAGAACAAGTACGTCGTCATGGCGAGAGTTCTGGCGAAGATTGGGAGCTTCATAGACAAGAGCAAGCAGCCCAAAGGAATTAACCTCGGCAAGCTTCTCTTCAATGCGCTAGCAAAGAACGACTACAGCGCACTCGGAGAGATCCATCACAGATCGATGTTCCTTGGCATGATGCACTTCATGGACAAGTACAACCACGACGAGGAGCGTCTCAAGAGATGCGATATACACTACCTCAGTCCAGACATGAGGATCATCCCCTTCTGTGCGTTTAACGTGATCCCCGAATGGTATAGGGACGCAATCCAACAGAAGTATGGTATTCCGGTCGAGGCATGGGAACGCTCAAGCGGCGAAAGCCTCGAACAAGGTCTTTACAAGGGAACACTCAGAAAAGGCCATCCCTCGGGTTGCGGCTGTTCGCTTGGCAACCTGCAGCTAACCCAAACGCGTTAGCCAACTCAAGAATCTGATTCAGAGCCACACTTGCCCTACACATTTGATCCTGCAATTCAGGCCTTGCGATCCGAGAAAGGTTCGCTCGTCTCCCAGAGGCTGCCGAAATAGCTCTTTGCAAACTTCGCGAGGCCAACGTGATCCGACCAGATTGCGAGAACAACCTGTTTTGTCTCATCTTCTCCGAGTAAGAGCACCACCTCGCGTCCATCAACTATGACTCCACCGCCGAACATTTGATCTCTAACTCGAACATCGCAAACGCGGCTAAGCTCTTCGAGTGAAGCCGTCGCTGCCTTCTTCGTCGTCATCACTCGGACTCCGATGTCTTTTCTTATGATGGTCTTGAGCGTTGGCACGAGAGCATCCATCACTGCTTGTGGAATGACGGGAAGTGCGACCAGAATCTCCTTCGCTGCGTGGTCCAAGGTCTCCCGCGTCTTGGCGAGTATGTTGAACTCCCCCCGGACTATCCAGACATCTGGACGCTCGTGAACCTCCTTCCTCTCGTAGAGTGGTTGCAGCTCCTCTAGCACGATCGCCCCGTTCTGCCTGATGCGGTTCTCAACCTCGAGTCTCGTTACGTCCAGTGCCACGGACGGAGGCTTTGGATAGTATTTGCTCGGCCTGGCATGTTCCACTTCAACCCACCCCTTCTTCTCGAGACTGCCGAGCACCTCGTATGCTTTCGAGTAGGGAACATCTGATAGCTCACTTAGCTCATTCGCAGTCGCGGATCCAGCCTCAAGCAGGGTCGTGTATGCTCTAATCTCGTAGTCAGTGAGTCCAAGTTCTTGGAGCGATCGCCTAGTTCTCTCGCTAATTGACAACGATCTCAGGATCGGCCTCGTTCGATCTGTCTCATTGAGATGCAAACCTGCCTAGCTATAGCTTTGGGGCTTTCCAATCTCGGAAGATGTTGAGAGGTGGAGTGCACAAGCTTAACGCGAATGGAATAATAGGAGTCGCGACTCAGATACCAAAGGTCACAGCACATGCGCCACCCGTTGAGTCGTAAGATCACTTTGGTAGTTCTCTTCGGAGTCTTGGTCTTTGTCTCGAAGATCTTCATCCCCACACCATTCGACAAGATGGCGATAGCCGTTCAAGCGATTCTGCTCGCGATGGGGTTCCTATCGATTGGGCCGTTGGGGGCGACATACGTGGCAGGGGTCGGCGGAGTGCTCTCTGCTGTTTGGAGGGCCCCCTTCGCTCCGTTCACTCTGCTCCTAGCGTTCACGTATGGTCTACTGATGGACGTTCTATGCTATGCGTTCAGAGTCAAGCGTTCAGATAGTAGCATCAGAAAGGGTATGCTGGTATGCGCCGTGACGTTAGCCACAGTGGTGACGGGGCTCTTTAGCTACTACCTGACCATTTTCGTGTTTGCATTGCTTCCGAGGAACCTCTTCGTTGAGCTTGCGATCCTCGCCGCTGGCACTTTGAACGGACTTGTCGCCGGATTCCTAACCCCCGTCCTCTGGTCAAGGGTTGCGAGATATCTACTCTGAACCTCACGACCTTCGTTGGTTCGACTGACGGCATAGTCGATCTATTCCTTGTATTTCGTCGCTACGATTGGGTACTTTGTATGATGGTTATCATAACATTTGAATATGCCCTACGTCATAGGCGTCGGGGAGATACAAGCAATGACCATGGAAGAACAACCTACCAAGACGCTAGATGCGCGAGGCTTGGTGTGTCCTGAACCCGTCTTTAGGACGAAAGTCGCAGTTGACTCTTTGAAGGTTGGCGAATGCCTTCAGGTCCTCGCTGACGATCCAGCAGCAGAGCAAGATATCCCGAGCTGGGCAAGGAGGACCGGCCAAGAAATCCTCTCCTTCAGAAGAGATGGAAGGATTCTGACGTTCATGATTCGGCGGACAAAGTAGAGGGTCGACTTGGAAACCATAGAGACCTAACATGCAATAGCAGGCAGAGATAATGACCGCAGCGATCGAGCTCGATCAAGCCCTTTCCGTCAAGGTTGGCAACACACCACTCATACCACTCAAAGTCAAGTGGATAGAAGGCGTGTCAATGCACGCAAAGCTTGAATGGTACAACCCGTTCGGTTCGCTGAAGGATCGAGCCGCCTACTGGATGATCAGGGCAGCTGAAAGGTCGGAGCGCCTGAAGCGAAACGGGGTCATAATAATCGAGCCTACTTCGGGCAATACTGGAATAGCACTCGCAGGCATCAGCCGCCTACTGGGTTACAGGGTCCAGGCTGTCATTCCCGAGAAGGTAAGCCAAGAAACCAAGACGATCCTAATGACACTGGGTGCCGAGCTCCTACAGACTGAAGGCGACCTCTGTCCGAGGGTTGGTAGAGGCACCGACCAATCGATAGCCTTGGCGCAGGCCGTGGTAAGAGGCCATCCAATGAAGTACTACATGCCGAATCAATATGAGAATGAAGCGAACTTCCTCGCGCACTACGAAGGAACAGGACTCGAGATCTGGCGAGCAACAAGAGGTGGATTAACACATCTTCTCGCCGGCGTTGGTACTGGAGGAACCATTACAGGCGCCGGGGGTTATCTGAAGGACAGAAATCCACGAATCAGGATATGTGCCGTCCAACCACAGAGGAACCACCACATTCAAGGTCTGCGGAATCTCGAAGAATCATCGATGCCGAAGGTGCTGGAGAGGCACGCGGGGCTGATCGACGAATGGATCAAGGTAAGCGATCAAGAAGCCTTCGATGCGGCCAAAGAACTAGCGAGAGATCATGACCTTCTTGTCGGTCCGTCGTCTGGAGCGGTATACGCCGCCGCAAAGATGATGACCCAACGATTGAGAGGAGCGAGACTCGTCCTAGTATTCGGAGACGATGGAAGGAAATTCAAGAGTCTATACTCAGAGTTCAGAGTCTTCCAGCCGAACGAGTTTCAAAGACTGGTTTCAGAAGCAGACTATCTTCCAGCATCACCCATGTTTTCTCATCTCAGTCCAGCCGCCTAGGAGAGCTGCAGACTCCGAGCTCACGCGAGCACATGACCTGCATCATCCTTGTACTTCACTGGACTCGACGCACACTCGTCAGCCTCATCCACTTCCTGATGATGTTGATCTTCGCGATAGGGCTCACTCTCAGCTGGCGTAGATCTTCACATCTGGACTAGTCAAGAGAGGCCTTAACGGAAGTCAGGTAGCAGCAGGCTTGGTCTAGACACTGAGTCAGCCTAGCACGTGTTTGGGCGTGAAGGAACAGTACCCGATCTTGTCAAACTCACTTCTGATTCTTGACCACTCATCGTTCGGTATAGTCTGCAGCGCCATGGGGTAGAGCACATCGTCTTCTTTGAAGATGTGATTCCTCAGAGTCGGAACGATGAAGTCCGCTAGGCCGATCACCTGTCTGGAGAAATCAGCTTCGTCCAGGCTGCTAGCTCCTTCAACGAGGTCTTTGAGGGCTTTTTTCCTTTTCCTGAGTTCGTTGTGTTCGAGTCGCATCATGGACGGCGGTCCCCTGATCCCTCGTTCCTCTAGGCGAGGGAAGAGGGCGTCTTCCTCTCTCTTGTGGTGACTCTCGGCGTCTAGGAGACTCTGCGAGATGGTTCTGAGCTCGTCCAACACAGTCCCGGGTCTGGCGCTGCTCTGCAATCTCTTCGCGACTTCCTCTAGACGTCCGAGATTGCTGAGGATGACCTTGTGCTCTTCTTCGAGTATCGTTATAGGTTGTGAAGGATTGGCTCCAGTCAATTTGGATCCATCGATTAAGTGAACGATCTTTCACGTGAAGCCGGCTGCTAATTAAGACTTTCTTAGACTCTCAGGTAGGCGCCAGAGCTCTTATCGGGAACCTCAGCGAAGTAAGGTGAATGGTGCTTCACGTGAATCCGCGGACTTGCGGCACATTCTTCGACATGCTTTCGACGAAGAGCAGAGTAGAAATCGTCGAGTCTCTCTATCGGGGAGAGAAGTCAGTGAGCGAAATCTGTGACAGCGTCAACGCGGAGAGAACGAACGTGTCTCATCAGCTGAAGCTGCTTCGTCAGTGTGGCTTCGTGTTTGTTCGGCGCGAAGGGAAGAGGAAGATCTATTCTCTCAACTCAGAGACAGTGAAGCCCATACTCGAACTCGCGGAGAAGCATGTGCGGAAATACTGCAAGTCTAGGCTGGCAAGGCACGCCCGCTGTTCGTAGACGACTGGACGCCAAGCATTGCAGCGTTGTCGGCATGTCAGAGACTGGGAATGCTCGGCGATAACGTGGAGGGCTGTGATATGGTAGCTTCGCTAGCTATGATCTCTGCATCAGACTGTTGATTCAGCTACTTCGTCTTGGCGACACCCGGAATGAAGAGACCGATGAGTGTTCGCAAGCCATACGTCTGGATCAGGTTTGCTAGGAATGCCAAGAAGCCAAGTGCCAGTATCGCTCCGAAGAACGTGGCCCCATTCATGTATGGCAGGTATGTCTCGACGCCAGGGTAGAGCGTCCGCCTCAGCATGCCATCCCTCCATGCGAAGCCCATCGAGAACGCCATCCCGACACCGCCAATCATCCAGAACCAGAAATGCAGATTGCTCAACTTCTCGTTCTTCAGGCCGGTTCCAGTAAGCATGGGAAGTAGCGCGTAGATTGCGGCGAACAGTACATTACTCAATCCAGTGAGGAGCATCTGGTGAACATGAAAGCCCGGTACCCATTGTGTGTTGTGCATGATGACATTGACGGCGAAGTTCGCCTGCAACAGCCCTGAAGCCCCACCCAAGGCGAAGCCGGTCATGCCTCCGAGCATGAACTTCATCGGCATACTGATCTTCAGCGGCCTCGCAAGCCAAAGGGTCATCAGGACAGCAAAGAACGATAGGCCCATCGTGAAGAATTCGCCCCAAGTTATGAACTGCCCGGATAACAGCCTCATCAACTCAGGTTGAGGTCTGTCCGAAAGCAGGTGGTGACTCCAGACGCCCATGGAGACGATGAGGTCCGTGAGGATAACATATCTGACGACTCGTTCTCCGTAGAGCGGCCTGTTCGCTAGGATCGGTGCGAGCAGGTACAGCGTTCCGGCGACCCAGATCAAGACGTCACCGTCGGCGATCATGTCAAGACCCCACCAGAAGATGTTCTTGTAGACCAGAGCGTCAACGGTCAGCGGATCCAGCCTCAACCCTACGAGCAAGGCCGGGAGCGCAAAGACGAGCATCAGAACTCCCGCGCCAGATAGCACGACAGCGTTCAGGACAGCGTCGATGGACCCACGCATCACCGCCACAATGAAGACCGGTAGTGGTTCCAGGTTTGATCCGTGAGTACCACCGTTGAGAGCTGTCTTATGGCCAAGGAGCCCTCGCACCGACCGTGCAATACCCTCCACGCCGAATGAAGCCATGAGTAGACTACGAAGCGCCGCACCTTTCGACATTGCGCCAGGGTTGCTAGACTTCAGTACGGTCGCGAATATGTTGAAGATGAAGCAGAGGACCGATAGTTCCACGAGAGCCAGACCCACCGCGAAGACGACCACGCTGAGAGGCGAGAAGCGCATCACAGGAAGAGGCCAGTAGACTGTGTACAACGATCCAAACTTCAAGAAGAAACCTGCAGACCAAACTGTGAGCAAACCTATGATGTGCATCCACATGTGACCGTTGGCGAGTCGCATGCTGTAGAGTGGCTTCTTGATGAGCGTAGGGACGAGGAAGTAGAAGGCAGCGAAGACAGCTAGGTAGGCCCAACCGTACGCCCCCACCAGCGGGTGAGCCGTAAGCATCGCGTAGTAATGCTCGGGCGTCATTGGGATCGCGATGAGTCCTGGGATGTTGACTGGTATCTCGGACAGTTGAGCTCGCATGAAGAGCCCCTCTATGCCAGCAAGCGCCAGAAAGAGAACCGAAACCACGGCGTACCGGAGGCTGAGCACTTGAAGGGTCATAGCTTGCTTTGCCATGGCTACGGCGCCACCGTGATTGCGTCCTGAAGCACCATGAACGGATGTTGCGGACCAGAGTACTCCGTTGACCTTATCGTGTAGAACCCGGGTTCATCGAAGATCCAGACGATCTCGTTATCATATCCAGGCAGCACTTGCATCTGGAAGAGCATTCTTCCACACTTTTGGAATACGCCGAAACCATAGGTGACATCGCATGATGTTACCACGAACTTGACAGGTTCCCCAACCTTAGCTGAGATGCCGCCCGACGGCAACGTGAACTGGTAATTACATACGTGAATGTGGAATTCGTGGACAGGTGTTGGTTTCGACCAGAAGGTCCAATCCTGCCATGGAATGAGTGGAGATATCGTTATTGCATTGATGACCAGGGCAACAACTATCAGAATGTAGAGGTAGCGCTTCTCTTCCTTGTCAATCTTGACCATACTTCCTCAACTTCCCCTCGGCTTGGTGAGCTTGTAAGCGAAGTAGGCGATGAAAACGAATACTCCGATCGCGTAGATCGTGTACAGCATATCGATCGTGTCCACCACAGACAAAGCCAACAACTCTCACTGGCAAAATTGCTGCGATTGCAAAAGATATGCCTTTGCAGGACTGCTGACCCTTCCTTGGCCGCGAGCTCTATGTTTTCAGGCCGGTGGATCTACGACAGATCGATCAAGAGCGCCGGAATGAATGCTGCTAGAACGGTCAAGGAGAAGGACGAGTAGATTCTTCAGACGTGTACGCCAGTGGCTCTGGATTCTGATCCCCAGAGAGACTTGGAACAAATTGTAGAGGACTTTGAGGCCTGGTCGCGCAAAGCCAAACTGATGCCACGTTCAGCCACCCAATCGGTTGGCCATACTCGCCTGCTATCTCTCAAACGGGTTGGAGTTTCGAGAGTGAATGATCTAGGACCTCCTTCATGTAGAGTACTCCTAACCTCGGGCTCGATAGGACAGGTACATGGATGTCGCCCGTCCTCATGGTCTCAAGTACTCTTGCCATCGAGGCCTGAGCCAACACTATCACGTCGCTGATCGCATCCAGTTCGCGCAAAGACTGACTGACGATGCGATCATGAGTCACCGTGTCCCCGCGAACCACAGCGTCAAAAGCGCCCTCGCAAAGCTTTGAGGTGATGGCATGTTTCTTTCCCCCTTGAGCGGCTTTTCTCTCAATGAGCTCCGTTGTGGGCTTGAGGGTCGTCGTCAACGTGGCAGTGACGCCAATTCTCTCTCCGGTTTGCACAGCCTTCTCTGCCATAGGTTCATCGACCCGAACAACGGGGATTCCAATCAATGGACGAGCCGCTTCGACACAGGGTCCCATCGAGGAGCAGGTGATCAAGACAGCGTCAGCGCCGGCCTCCTCGGCTCCCCGAAGATAGTTCGTGAGCCGTCTGTACGTTGCCGGGTTTGGCGCTCCTTCTCGAATCGTATTCCTCAAGAGGCTCTCGTCAACGATATGGTAGATCTCAACATTCGGCATCAACTCCACGCAGAGTTGTTGGAAGATCCCCGTCAGTCCAACGACCGTATGAAGAAGTGCAAGTTTCTTTCTGCGCGCCGCCATGAACGAACATCTCATCTACTCGCTCTTATCCGTCGCCCAATAACCATTTTCACAAGTCACATACACTCATTTCTTCGTGATTCCTTGTTGAAGCATGCTCAAGAGTCGAGTAAGGGCTGTCACGTACTGCTTCCGGCTAGCATTTAGACTACCGAGCTATGAGCAATCAGCATAGGAAGAAGAAAAACGCTGCCAGTTTGAATACACGCCTTAGGAAATACTCGGAGTGGTGTGGAGTGCACTATTACGTCACGCTGACGAACAGCTGCAACTTGAAGTGCAGATACTGCTATGGCAAAGCCTGCGAAGACTTCTGCAGCGACTTCCACGGTCTCACGGTGGACTATTCTCTGCCCAGCTCAATAGCCTACGACACGGAAACATTGAGCGGCTTCGTGCAGAAAGACAGTGACTCTACCATTATCCTCTACGGTGGCGAACCATTGCTTGAGATCGAGAAGCTTAGGGAGATCATGGACGAGGTCGAGGCAGGGAGACACGTGATGCAGACGAACGGACTTCTTCTCGACCGACTGGAGTCAGAGTACGTGAACCGATTCAACTCGATCCTTGTCTCACTTGACGGCGACAAGGCGCTGACAGACTACTATAGAGGAGAGGGGACATACGACAAGGTCGCTCGCAACATTCGAGCAATCCTCGACGACGGTTTCTCAGGCGAGGTCGTCGCGCGAATGACGGTTGCGGAAGAAACAGAGATCGATCACCAAGTATTGTGGTTGGCTGACAACATAGAATTGCCGGTCTCATCGGTTCATTGGCAACTCGATGCGTTGTTCTGGCAGAACGACTTTCCGAAACGTCGCTTTTCTGAGTGGGTGCAACAGAGCTACAATCCTCGACTGCGTAGACTTGTCCGCGTCTGGATCGAGCATATGAGGACTGAAGGCGTTGTCATGAAGTTGTACCCGTTTGTGGGGGTGATGCAATCTCTTCTGATCGGCGAATCAAGTCGGCTTCGCTGCGGCGCAGGTTGGGTCATGTTCAACATTCAGACGGATGGGAACATAACCCCGTGTCCGGTCATGGCAGGCATGAAGGACTTCTATCTAGGCAACATACACGAGACCTCTCCTGACAGCCTCAGAGATGCGGTCTTCGTGTCCGATCCGTGTCCTCGATGTGATCTCTACCACGTCTGCGGAGGAAGATGTCTCTACGCAAATGCCACGAAGTTGTGGGGTCATGAAGGTTTCGCTCAGGTCTGCGCTACAGTACGGAACATGATAGATGCGCTCCGTGAGGTGCTACCCGATGTCAAACGTCTCATCATCGAAGGACGAATCAGTCTTGAGGACTTCGAGTACACGAGATACAACAGCTGCGAGATCATCCCGTAACCCCAACGGAACATAGGCGAACATCCTCTCTTCACCCCAAATCGCACGTGAGCAGTCTCCTGCGAAATCGCAACGATCCAAGTTCGGACTTTGTCATAATCAGTGGAATATGGCGTGAAGAATGGCGCAAGGTTTATTCGTTTTTGTCATGGGTTCTCGGGGTAGGATCGAACAATGTCGTATTACTTCGTGCCGAGGCCAACTCTGGCGTACACCTGCTTCTTGCCGATGCAGTATCTTGTGCCTCAGGCGCCGGAGGTCTACTATCAGCCGCCTCCGCAAGGATACCTATACCAGCCTCCGCCGGTAGGGTACATGTATCAGCCGCCCCCTCAGACCTACTGGTATCTGCCTCCTGGACAAGTTTACTATTACCAGCCTCCGATCGTCAGGGTCCAATAGCCGATTCCTAACCATATTTCCGTACGGCATCGACGAAAGCCAAGACGTTTTCCCACCTGACTTGTGGTTCTAGGTCGTAGGCTGGACCCAAAACGAGACCGCCTCCGACGCCGACAGTGTCGATACGGTTCCTCACCTCCGCCTCGATCTTGCTAGGCGGTGCATAGAGCCAGTCCGAGGCGGTTCCAACGGTTCCCCAGAATGCTAGCCTGCTGCCATACTCCTTCTTGAGTTTCGTGGGATCCATCACATCCGGTTGAACGGGATTGATCGCATTCACGCCAATCTCGATGAGATCGGCTATTATCGGTTCGATGAATCCATCACTGTGGAAGAGGATCCGAACCTCAGGATTCAAAGCGCGAGCTGTATTGATCATCCGGGCAAGAGGCTCTTTCAGAAACCGGCGCCAAAGTGTGGGACTGATCATCATCCGGCTTGGTTCACCTACATCATCGTCTAAGCAGACTATGTCGACTCCAGCCTTCACGAGGATTGCTACGCTTTCTGAAGCAATGGAGGTAAGCTCGCCGAACAGATATTGTACAAGTTCCGGGTTGCGGAAGAAGTCTGTCATCAGCCGCTCCAACCCTCTCAACCTCTGTGCTGTCTCGAAGATCTCTCCTCCTAGGTGAGGAGGGCTGCCGGCGACGGCCAGTCCTCTTGACTGGATTGTCCGAACCTTTTCTCCCAAGTGGCGATGACGGCGCTCGTCAATTAGATTCGGGAGGGTGAAGGAGCACAAATCGTTCAGTGTTTTTGCTTCCGATAGTGGTTCTCCACCTATTCTTTCCGGATGATACGCCCACTCGAAGTATGTTCTTAGAGTCCTCAGATTGCCGACGGCGATATGGGTCGGGAGACGCTCCAAGTACTGCAGAAACTTGTCTTGTTCTGGAGGTGGGTCAAACTCGACAAAGCGAACATCCGTTCCGAGCTGCTCCTCGACGTCTCTTCCTCCCGTTTCCGGCAGGACGGTCGGATAGAATGAGAGTGCCATGGGGGCTCTGTCGGGTTCGTGAATGGAGAGCGCAGAGAGAACCCTTTCGCGGGATGTGAGGCGCCATCTTCCCTGAACGGCGCCCATCTTGTGTCACATCTGCCCTACTGATGTTTCCCATCTAGCACGCATTGAGTCACATAGAGATGGTCCGTCGGTCAATTCATGGAATCGTGAAGTACATGCGTCTATTGCTCTTGCCCTTGTTCTCAAACTTGAGCGGCTCTATCTTGACGATCTCGCCTAGGTTCTTGACATGCACGCCACCGTCCGCTTGCAGATCGTATCCCACGATTTCGACTATTCTGAGATCCTTCACTTCAGGAGGCATCACGGTCGCAAGTTTCGTAATTCCCGGGATCCGAAGCGCCTCCTCCCTATTCATGAAGTACGTCTTCACAGGCGGATTCTTGGCAATCGCCTCGTTCGCTTGAGCACAGTAGACAAGCATCTTTTCTCTGTCGAAATCGTCGAGGCTGAAGTCTATCCGTGACTTATCGGGTTCGATCTGGTTTCCCGTGATCAGTGCTCCCGTTTCCTTGTTGAAAATGGCACTCAGAAGGTGAGCCGACGTGTGCATCCTCATTATTCTATGCCGTCTAGCCCAGTCGACGACACCGTGGACCTGACTCCCAACGGCCAATGTGCTCGGAGCTTCAGTCGTATGTACAATAGACTCGGCGTCTCCCTTCAGTGTCTCAACAACCTTCGCTTCGCCGAGTGTTCCAATGTCGCCAACTAAGCCTCCTCCGCGTGGGTGAAACGCGGTCTGATCGAGGACGACTCTGTTGCCATCAACGATGGTGACTGTTCCATCGAATTCTGTGGCGTAGGCGTCTTCCCAATACAGTTTCCTTGTCATAAGACAGACGGAGAGAAGGCTCCTTGGCCGGAAAGAAAAGGTTTGCCACCTGCGCGTGTGTCAAATATGAGTTGGGGGTGGAGTTCTCCTCGTTGGTGTGTCTTGCCAAAGGGTACCGAGGTAATCGACGTTGCGCTTCACAGAGCTCCTGCAGACCTCGTGATCAGAAACTGCACACTCGTCAATGTCTACTCTCGTGAGCTAGTTCCGAACACAACGATCGCGGTCAAGGGTTCGAGAATTGCGTATGTTGGGGATCTTGAGCCGCAGGTTGGGTCCTGCACTGTTGTGGTCGATGCGGACCAGTTCTACGCGCTTCCAGGACTGATTGACGGTCACATACACATCGAGAGCACAACGCTCGATCCGGTGGAATTCGCGAGGGCGGTTCTTCCTAGAGGAACAACCGCCGTCATGATCGACCCACACGAGATCACGAATGTGCTTGGTGTCGAAGGAGTACGACTCATGCTGGCACGAACTGAGAGTCTTCCTCTGAAGGTCTACGTCCAGATCCCCTCATGCGTTCCATCGACCAAGGGCTTGGAAACCGCCGGCGCAAAGATCGGCCCCAAAGAGGTCAAGACGATGCTCAAGTTGCCAAGAATCGTCGGGCTCGCCGAAGTGATGAACTACCCCGGCGTGCTCGCAGGTGATCGTGAGCTTCTTTCAATGATCAAAGAGACCGAGGCGGCGCGAAAGGTTGTGGAAGGACATGCACCGGGACTCGGGGGCAGGCAGCTTAACGGTTACCTCTCTGCAAGAATCAGTGGGGACCATGAGAGCACAACCGAGCAAGAGCTCGTCGAAAAACTTCGCCTCGGCTGCGTTGTAGAGATCAGAGAAGGATCAACCTCACATAACCTCCCCACGCTCGTTCGCGCACTCAGAAGTCACAAGCTGAGTTCCAGACGCACGGTTCTCGTCTCCGATGATAGGCATGCGAATGATCTCATGAAGCTCGGCCACATGGACTACAACGTAAGAAGGACGATCGAAGAAGGAATCGAGCCAATCGATGCCATTACGATGGCGACATTGAACACAGCGGAGCACTTCAGAGTCGACACAGACATCGGAGGGATAGCGCCTGGAAAACGTGCCGACATACTCCTCACTCGCAATCTTGCCAGAATGAAGATTGAAACGGTGGTCGCGGACGGAAAAATCGTCGCAAGAGAAGGCCTTCTGACAACCAAGATTGTCTCGCCGCGGATCCCGCAACGAGCACTCCGCACGGTTCACTTGAAACGACAACTCGAGCCAAGAGACTTCGTTGTCAGATCCGACGTGGAAGGAGGCACAACAAGAGTGGTTGTCATAGACACTACAGGGGAGCTACTGACCAAGAAGTCATGCGAAGAGCTACCCGTTCGAGACTCTCAGATTCAATGTGACTTCAACCGCGATATTCTAAAAGTCGCCGTCGTTGAGAGACACAAGCGCACGGGCAACATCGGTCATGGCTTCGTGAGAGGTTTCGGCCTGAAGAGTGGAGCGATCTCCAGCAGTGTAGCTCATGACAGCCACAACATATCCGTCGTGGGCACAAACGATTCCGATATGGTCGCTGCCGTCAACGAGGTTGCCAGAATTCAAGGCGGATTCGTTGCCATGGAAGATGGAAAAGTAGTCGCAGAACTGGCATTACCATTCGCAGGACTCATGTCAACGTGTCCGATCGGAGAAGTGAACCGAGCGGAGGAGCAGCTCGCCGAGGCGGCGCGAAACCTAGGCTGCGTGTTTCCCTCGCCGTTCATGGTCATGTCATTCCTGTCACTTGCAGTGATTCCTGAGATTCGTCTAACCGACAAGGGCCTAGTTGACGTCAGTGCCGCGAGATTCACATCCATCAGCTGTGAGTGATGCGCATAGCTTAGCGTCTTCTCGTGATCTCTTGCACCTTCATTTCAATTGAGAATCTAGGCAACAATCTGCAAGTCTGCAGTTGCGCAAAGAGTCAGGTTTTAACGGGTCGACGCGCTCCTACCCGTCGAGTTGTCTTGTCACACCTGACTAGGTCGGAGGGTCAAGTACAGAGGCTGGTCTACATGGACAACGCGCAGACTACGAAACTTGACCCAGCGGTCCTCGACGTGATGAAAGAACTGTTCATGGACAAGTATGGTATTCCGGGCGGCGAGTTCGGATATGGGCTGGAAGAAGAAGCCGCCGAGGCGATCGAGCAGGCAAGAGAGACCATCGCGAGGAGAATCAACGCGAGCCCTAGAGATGTGGTATTCACATCTGGGGGAACCGAGAGCAACAACATAGCGATCCTAGGAGCCGCCGGATCAAACTACTACAAGGGGAAGCGACTGGTCACGAGCAAGATCGAGCACACGTCGATTCTCCGTATCATGGACAAGCTCACGAATCAAGGATTTGAGAAGGTCATGCTAGAGGTCGATCATGATGGATTAGTTAATGTGGCGCCATTGGAGGCGCATCTCGAAGACGCGCGACTCGTATCAATCCAACACGCGAACCAAGAGATCGGCACGCTCCAGGATGTAGCATCCATAGGAGAATTGGCTAGAAGCCGAGGTGTCCTCTTCCATTGCGACGCGGTCCAATCGTTCGCGAAGGAATCGATTGATGTTCAAGCGATGAAGATCGATCTGCTTTCGATGTCATCGCATCTGATCCATGGGCCGAAAGGCGTTGGCGCACTTTACGTCCGCGATGGAATCAAGCTTGAGCCTCTAATGCAAGGTGATGATAGAGAGAAAGGGTTGAGGCCCGGAACTCCCAACGTCGCAGGAATCGTCGGCTTCGCGAAGGCAGTCGAGCTGATGACTCATGAGGATGCCTCCAGAATGCGCCTGCTTCGAGACGAGTTGATTGAACTGTTGCTCACGATTCCGGATTCACGACTGAACGGCCCGCGTGGGGAACGTAGACTCTGCAACAATGCGAATGTGTCGTTCAGGTATGTGGAAGGCGAGGCGATCCTCATGCACCTCGACCTGAAAGGGCTGATTGTGAATACGGGCTCAGCTTGCTACAGCCAGAAGCTTGAGGCGAGCCACGTAATTCGCGCAATTGGAGGAACCCTTGAAGAATCCCACGGCTCTACGAGATTCAGCCTCTCAAAGTGGACCACGCGGGACGAGCTGGCCTACGCAGCCGAAACGGTCAAAGAAGTCGTCGGAACCCTTAGAGCGCACAGCCCGCTTGGAAAGAGAGTGTCGGAGCGGAGGTGACACGCATGTCAGGAAGTCTGGCCAAGAAGTTCGGTTACTCGGCGACAGTGATGGACCACTTCAAGAACCCCAGAAACGTCGGTGTCATGGAGGAGCCAGATGTCACATCCAAAGTCGGTAGCGTCGCCTGCGGTGACCTCATCAAACTGTACTTGAAGTTTGATCCCGAGAACGATCAGATCAAGGACATCAAGTTCGAGTCGTACGGATGCGCTGCAAATATTGCGACGAGCTCGATGATGACTGAAATGGTCAAGGGTAAGACGATCGCTGAAGCTCGGAAGGTCACGTTCAAGGACATATCAGAGACGCTTGGGGGACTACCGCGAATCAAACTTCATTGCGCCGTACTCTCAAGACAAGGTCTCGAAACCGCGTTCCTCAAGTATGAGGCGAAGAGGGGACGCGTGAAGATAGACGAGAACTTCGTCAACAAGATACTCCGCGGCGTACTCGACCCTGTACAAGGTGTGGACATAATCTCTGCGAAGATACTGGAACGCGCATCGGTCGAGCAAGGCAAGAAGATCACTCTGAGCTTGACCGCGAAAGCCGATAGTGAACTCGCGAAGAGCCTTGCAGAAGACATCAATGACGCCTTCGAGGGACTAGATGTCCAGCTCGAACTGAAATTCAAAGACTGACGCAACTGTACCCAGTGCCGAGCACGTGCTCTTCTCATCACAGATCTAGATGCCTTCCGTTCAGTGTCAGGTTTGTCTGTATTCGAACTACCTTCTTCAGCGTATTGTGTGCGTAGCACATCAACTCTGCCTCCCGAGCGATAGCTCGTATCGCATCTTCCTGGGCGCGGCTTTCGAGTGTGATATCGTAGATCATGTCCAAGAAAGCGCCGCCTACCCGCCTATCGAAATGCGCTCGGGCTGTCGCCTTCATCGACCTGAGGAGGACATCCTTCGCCATTGCGAGTTTCGCGTACTGGGTCATCAGACATGACGCGGCTCCTACCACAAAGAAAGCGAGGGGCGGTAACCCCTGGCCGGTGCCGCCTCTCTCTGGCGGTTCATCGATCGTGAAACTGAATCGC
>CAZLHM010000001.1:0-31656 GCA_964559555.1 uncultured Candidatus Bathyarchaeia archaeon | reverse complement strand
CCCCTGGCCGGTGCCGCCTCTCTCTGGCGGTTCATCGATCGTGAAACTGAATCGCCCAGAGGAGGCTTGAAAGCGCAGCTGTTCAACCAGCTCAATGTCAATCCTCTGTGTTCCAATCATTGCCTCCTTGAGGTTTCGACGCTCGTTATCCTCTCTCTTCACTGCAGCAGCAAGGTCGGGATAGGTCTTCAATGGGATCTCACATGTGGAGACTCCACATTCCCATAATCTTCAATATCTCTTATGGCCAGATCCATGCTTGCCATTTTCATGAGGAAAGAGGGCATTTCGTCCCAGAATTAGGAAAACATGAAATAGATTCTCGTCACACTACATAGTGCATGTGCTTATCGTGGATCTCAGTTGAATTGCCAGTGGGTATGGTGATGTTGTAGTGAGTCACTTCGTTTCTAGAAGGTTGATGGCCGTATTCGTGTTTTCGCTCATGTTTGGCTACGTGCTGGTTGTTGCCACGCCTCTCACCGGTCGAGTTTACGCATTTTCCGCGGCCGATAGGCTGACCGAATGGACTGTACCGACTGCAAATAGCGTCCCGACTTCGTTGACTCTGGATCCGGCCGGCAACTGTTGCTGGTTCCTTGAATACACAGGAAACAAGGTAGCCCACCTGGATCCGTCGACGAATCTCTTCCGGGAATGGACCATCCCTACAGCCAGCTCTAGCCCGACGGGGATGGCAATTACGAGTGTCTCTGGATCTTTGGTGATTTTCGGGACTGAGTTTACGGCGAACAAAGTATTCCTCTTCTGGCCCGGCAACAACACCTTCAAAGAGTACACGCTTCCGACAGCAGATTCAGGCCCGGAATATGTCGGGATTGAGCCGATGGCAGAACGCATCAGGGTCTGGTTCACTGAGCTGGGAGGACCCTCCAACAGTTACACAAGGAATTCGATTGGCGAAATCGTCTACAACTATGAAACGCACGGCAGCTCGTTCTATGAGTGGACGATTCCCGCTGCTGCTGGAGGAGGAGCAAACGGCGTCTTTGCAGGGTCAGGGGTCATCTGGTTTGCAGGGTTCACCGCGATCGTCAAGTGGGATAGAGCTGCGAGCCAATTCACAACTTGGTCCATCCCGTCCCATCCCTCAGCCACAGGAGGATTCGTGAAAGTCGACTCGCTCGGCCAAGTATGGTACACTTCGCGAAGTGCTGGGGCCTCTAGCACGGAGAACTATGTCGGTGTACTACGGGGAGACAACACCTTCAAGGAATGGCAGGTTCCAACCGCGGGAGCCGACCTCAGGATCTTGAGTCTCAGTCCGACGACTCAGAACCCTTGGGTTGCCGAACAAGGCGCAAACAAGATCGCTGAACTCGATCCCTCTGCCGGGGGAGTCGTTACAGGTCCGGTTGCGCCCGCAACCACTCCATTCACTCCTGTACCGGGTGCTCCTGCGGTCTCAGTCACTGGTCCTGTGCTACCGTCAACCGCCACTGTCGCCCCAACAACCGGCACGAATGCTGGGTCTGTAACAGGACAGTTCAAAGAATGGACACTAGCGGCGGGAAGCCACCCACATGATGTCGTGGTGGATGCTTCCGGCAATGTGTGGACACTTGAATCCTCAATCAACAAGGTCGCCAAGCTCACAACGGCGACACCTGACTTCGGCATTACCTGCAATCCGTTGACGGTGAGCATGGCACAGGGCGCTAGCGGCACGAGCACATGCACAGTGACTTCCCTCAACGCGTTCAATTCGGCTGTGGATCTCACAGGCTCGTGGGTCGGATCAGCGCCCTCCGGAGTCTCTCATACGCTTCCGACCCCGATCACACCGCCGTCTGGAGGGAATGCAACATCGAACCTCTCAATTGGAGCAGATGCCACGGCTTCAACTGGACCATTCACATTTCGTGTGACGGGAGTAAGTGGTTCACTAGCGCATGCCGTGGACTTGACGGTGCAGATCACAGCAGGCGTGGCTGACTTCACCGTTACCGTGGACCCGGCTTCCTTGTCGCTTGGTCCGGGAGGGTCTGGAACCTCGACCGTGACTGTGCACTCTGCGGGAACGTTCTCTGCACCTGTTACTCTTACAACCTCGGGAGCACCAGGAGGGCTGAACCTCGTGTTCGGTACAAACCCCGTAACCCCGCCGGCAGGTGGAACGGCTGCCTCGGTTCTATCCGTGATAGTGTCAGGAGCCCCGACAGGAGCGCATACGGTTACCATAACTGGTACGAGCGGCACGGTGACTCGTAATACCACGCTTACCGTGACAGTCGTGGGCGGCGGGGGAGGCTGCCTGATCGCCACCGCCACGTATGGATCAGAGCTCTCCGATGAAGTTCTGTTCCTCCGAAGCTTTCGTGACGGATCGATCCTGAAGACGAACGCAGGCTCTAGTTTCATGACCGCTTTCAACGCATGGTACTACTCCTTCAGCCCAGCCTTGGCGCAACTGATACGCGAACATTCACTCTTGAGAACCGCCGTGAAGTTCGCACTTTACCCGCTGATGGGAATATTGCGAGCTGGCGCTGCTATATTCGATCTCTTGCCGGGTAACGTGGAGGCAGCTGCCGTTGCGTCTGGGCTCGTTGTAAGCGCCCTCATAGGAGTCATCTATGTGGCATTGCCACTGACAGTGGTACTTGCGTGCTCACAGAGAGTGCGCAGGTTAGCTAGGAGAGTTCAACTGCCGGTCGCATTCATCCTAGTAGGTGCTCTCGTTGCTGTAGCGATCGTGATATACACGGGCGCTCCAGCGATTTTGATGATGGTCGCAACATCGACGATCGTCTTGGCCTCTCTAACGTCGTCGGCGCTATTGACCCGACAAGCGATCCTTCACATTAGGAAGCGTCTCTAGCGGAGAGAAACTGATCAATGGCTTTCTCTCATAGAGCGCCTGCTCTAGATAGCGGAGGCTGGATCTGATCGAAAGAGACAAGGAATGCTTTGGGCAATGCTTTGGTCTGAGAACTTACGAGAAATCCTTCTCTTGTATGAAGTTACCGTGCCAGCTGTGGTACCAGACATCACCAGTATATCCATTGACGCTGAGCATACCGAAGATCTTTCCATCCTTCACGACGTGAATGGTATAGTAGCCGTAGAATCGATCAGGCGCCTCTAGGGACGCGCCGGGCAAGTACCTGTCGAGGTAGTCGATCGCGTGTGCGCTCGCCTGTTCACTCGTTATGGGCATGTCTGCGGATGCGCTCGGGTTCACTGAGATGTACCCTCTGCGCGAATCCATCATTCCACCCATCCCCATCATCATGTTGTACTTCGTGTTCCACATCATGTTGGGACCATATTCCGGGTAGACAACGCCTGGACGCGTCATCATTCCGCCCATCCCACCATATCCGTAGCCGCCAGTCTTGTCGATTAGTAGCTCGAACGCGCCGATGCCCGTACTCTTCTCGTATACGATGGCATAGAAGTTGTTGTCAAACTCCATGACCTCCATGAGTGCCAGGTCCTTGTCGCCCGTGCCGGCGAGGTAAGTCTCGAACCTCTTCACGGCGTCATCGAAGGTGATCTGGCTGGTACCACTCCATGCTCTCTGTCCCATCATTCCGAAATTCCATGGAAAGTTGGGACCGTACGTTGTTGCGGGGCTACTCCAAGTCAGACCCATGTAAAGAGGAAACGCCAGAAGGCCGGCGATCGCTACTGTGACGAGTATTGCTCCGATTGCGCGATTGTCCACGCCAAGTCACTTCTTTGTGAGGTTTTGCTTCATCTCAAGATACTGTTCCTTTGTTATCTCGCCCTTCGCGTACCGCTCATCAAGAATACTGAGCGCTGTCTCGCTTTCACGCGAACGTGCTCGAGGCGCCAACAGGAGATAGCCTCCAACCACCAATAGCACAACAAGCAACAGTGGAATCAGTATTCCAGCAAAGACGAGCCCTCTCCCCGTCCCGATCCCGAACGGGCAGCTCCATCCGCTCATCATCCCTCCACCCATCATCCACGGACCCCAGAGGGTCATTCCTAGCATTGGGACAATGAGCAAAAGGCCAATCACCAGTAGAACCAAGACAAGCACGATTCCCGTACCTGTTCTTTCACCCAAGCTTCTTCACTCGTTTGGCTAGCGCTTAGCATGAGCACGTTATAGGCTTGCAGCAGACCAAAGCGCAAGAATCCAGTACTGCGAATTCTCAAAAGTCGAAACGCCGTCGCAGTTTCTTTCTTGGACACAAAGGCGATGACAAGTGTGCCTATTGTCCACTTCACGGCGCGCTGCTTGGCTTCTCACGCCATTGTTCAACTGACTCCCCATAGGTCTATATCCGACCGCGCCTCGAACGGCTCCGAATCTCGAACACCGGCATGATTCCACCTTCGATCGGTTGCATGATCGTCCATGACGCGCGGAAGGAAGAGATCGGCTGAACTGCTCATGATCGTAGCAGCGGCTTCTCTGTTCCTCGTTGCTTCAGTTCCAGTGTCGGCGCAAACGTTTGGCGAGGCGTATTCGTATAGCATGATGTTTGACCGTGATGGATTCACAACTGTCGACATACTCTACAATAGCGGAGTCGTAGGCTCTGGTGTCTCTTGGGTCGCTGCTCCTAAGAACTTCACGGAGACCAACTTGACCATCTTGGAAGGAACGATCATCTCAATGGGACGTGCGACGTATCGCACAAGTGGTGACGCTCGCGCTCATCCATTCTATGACAACCTGACCTTCTCCTACTTGTCCGAGAGCGAGCCATTCTCCATGCGTATCTCGTACAACATGACGTATGGCGCGATGATTGTGGAGCCCAACGGGTTCTTCTACTCTCCCCAGATTGGGGTCCCATCATCGGCCAAGGTTGAAGTGAATCTCACGCTTCCGGATGGCGTGGAGGTCCTTAGCGACGCGCAACCGCCTCCAACTCGAGTCTACGAAATCGGATCGCGTTTGACGTTGATCTTCAACCCTAGCTCGGAGTCTAGGATCGCCGTCACCTTCAGGGTACCGTGGGCGAAGCAGACCAGTCACATACGTCAAGGAATAGTGGAAGCTGATGTGCCAAGCCGATACCTTGACTTGGGCACGAGGATGGTTGCCCTCTATGAGAACGCAGTCCCCTTCATGAACAACTTCTTCAATCAGACAATCGATCGTGTTTCGATGAAGTTCTTCATTCCGCTCTCCTTGCCACAACTCGGCATCGGCGGCTACACACCGATCGATCCCTCGAGCTTTCAGACCGGAACAATCTTCCTGAACCTCTTCTACTTCCGCGCTTTGCCGGGCACGATGGAAACAATCGCGATCCACGAGCTTACACATCAGTACGAGGCACGGGTTGGAATCTCATCGAGCCTATTGTGGGTTCATGAGGGCCTAGCGAACTACGTTGCAGTTCAGATGGCAAGTCAGCTTGGGTATGATGCTACCTCCACGGACGAGGAGCTTGACGCGGCCGCAAGAGAACTCAACGAGAACTACGGCATGGTTCAGTACTGGGGCAGCGGCGCAGCCGTTGCCTCATTGTTCGAGTACTATGCAGCAAGCTACGAGGTTTTCAAATCGCTGGGACAGCAGTATGGAAACCTCTCATTGTACTCGCGATTCTTCCAAGGACTACGTGAACTCAAAGATGGACTGAGGTCCAGTAACGTTGCAGTGTATCAACTAAGCCTCGCGGCAGGCACAGATCTCGTCCCACAGTTTTCGAAGTGGGGTTTTGAGCTCGTTGATCTCTCAGGTATCAGCGCTCGAATCGCAAAGCTCAGAGCGGAAGCTCAGTGGTACGGCCCGTTGCTTCCCTTCAGGGAACAGGCGCTGGAACACTTGGGACTTGCGGAACAGTCGATGTACACAGAACCGGAGACTGCAATGGGTCACATCACGATCGCGGCGTTCTACATCGAGACAGTCCCAATGATCATAGCCGGGATCGTACTGTTTGTCATCCTAATCGGAGTGGTCGTAGTACTCGTCTCTAGGCGAATTAGAAGGAAGCCAGTCACGTTCGACCACCCCTCTGTCCCTTGATAACTTGACGAATGGGCCTCAAACGCGAACGTGCTCGTCAGTCTTCACGGAGTCTTCTGTTGTCTAGAATTGGATGCTGCAGCTTGTCTCCGAACGACCCTGATTCGACAGAAGACGTGATCTCCATCTCGAACTTCGAAGATCTTCCTGATCTCCTCGGGGATAGTAATACGTCCCCCAGCGATGACTTCTGCGAAGAACGGTATCTCTTCCTCGTGCAATTCAATAGGCATCGTTCGGGCACCGCCGCTAGTTCAGCCGTCAACGAGTATTAACATTTCTCATCACCAAGGTTACTATGTTCGCGACTAGATTTGTGACGCCATGCAATTCAGTTCAAAGGAAGTCGAGTCTCTTACCCAGCGTCTTCTCATACTCAACAAGTTCTCTCTCAATCACATCTTCTAGAGAATAAGTCACCTCACCGGCCTCTCTCACACCTTGAAGCCCTTGGCTGAGCATTCGTCGACCAGCTGTTTCCAGAATTCCACAGTCTTGGGTATCTTGAATCCGCCGTCAGCGTCCAGCGTCCCTCCGGTGAGAATTGGCTTCAGAACAAGACATCTCATGTTCGGAGCCATGATCTGAGCCGAGCTTTTGTCTCTCTCAGGAAATCCGAGGCAACATGCACGCTCCACTCGGCATCTTCCTTCGTCGCTTCAATTCTTGAGGAGTAGTCAGCTTTCTCTCGGAGGGCTCTGAGCCTGGAGAAGTTAATACCCATCGTCTTAGGCCATCGCTCTCTCTTCACGCACAACTCTCCAAACATTCTAAGCGTTCCCTCGTGTGTCTTCGGGTACGAATCCCTGAACGCTAGCGCAGCTCGTACGCAACTCAGCACGCAATAATACGCCCTAGAGACTGCGTCCTCGTATCTCCTAGACTCGAGCAGCTCCTCAGCCGCCTCAAGTCTCGTTTTAGCCTTCCTCAGGAATTCTCTGCTTTCTGAGCTCATCTAGCGTCGCACCCTGGATCGCAATGCCGTACCTAATGATGTCTTCCACGAAGTGATCTCCGGCTCTAGCCAGATTCAGGAACTCTCTCTTGTCGAGAGCAATCGGAGTGATGACTACCCCCGCCGCAAGCGCAATCGGGTACACAGTTTCGTGGATGCGGACTTCCATCTGGCCCAAGCTTCTGGGGCCCTTGGTAGAGAGTAGGACTAGAATGTCAATGTCGCTCTCTTCAGTAACAATGCCACTTGCAACTGAACCGTATAGGATGATGTCAGTCACAGTGTCGAGGTACGCGTTCAGAATGGTTTGAGCACTGATTTCAGCCACGATTCTGAGAAACCGGTTCCTGCTCAGGTAGTTGCTTTCCACAAGCCTTCTGATAGCATCTCTGATTGCTTCACTCCTGCTCTGATACAGGCCCTCTGCTACGAACCTGTCCAGCGCCTCGATGAGAGGCTTCTCAAGCTTGGTCGGAATGGGGGAGGCCATGCCGTCATCGTTTATACCGGGGTATAAAACCTTGCTGAAGGCCTGGCGCAGCACACTTGACCAAGAAGGGCAGGTCTCAGGGAACTATGATGGCTTGCTGTAATCGCGTAGATGCTTGACAAGACTGGCAGGAACTTTCGTAAGAAGTCGGTCATCTGCCGTATAGAGGGTCATCCCTCCGGTCTCGGCGAGTGCCAAGTATGCAGAGTCGTACAGGGTTATTCCGTGCCTGTACGCCAGCTCGAGGGATTTCTCGATCTGCTCCGGATCAAGTAGTCTAAGATCGATCTGCATGTCCAATAGGTCCTTCATTGCAGACGCGACATCCATCTCCCCGAAATCAGGGTTGTAGCGTAACGAGTTCGCAATCTCATAGGTTATCAGATAGGGTGCAGCGATATCCACTCTGCCGGCAGCATAAGCGGTCCTGAGTCGCAAGGCCTTCTCGGTGTCCGTTTCGACATTGTACCATTTCACGGCTACCGAGGCGTCGATGACTATTTTCTCGACTCTCGCCATTTTCTGATTTCCTCGGACCCGGACCAATGCCCCCTCGTCTTTGATCGCAACCTATCTTGGTCCTTGACGGCCTTCCGCAAGAGCTCAACGTTGATGGATCTGGTAGCCGCGAGTGATTCCTCGAGGGAGATTCTCTCGGCGATTGCACGTCTGATGATCTCGGACCAGTTCACGTGCCTCAACCGCTCCATCTTAGCCTTCAACTTCTCGTCAAGTCTGACCGTGACGATGGCCATGGTGTTTCACCGTGAGGATGTGAGGGTGTAAATAAATGTATTACCGACTCGAATATACGTTCCCCTAGATGAGCACGTGGGTGCAGAACCAGACCTTGCTTCTTTGCACTATCAAATCTCGTGCATTGGAACGAGCGCACTTGGTTGCGTTCGCATGGTCACTTCTTGGGTCTCTATCGTGGTCTTGAGGAACCTAGGCGAAGCTGTAGTTCGTCCCAGCGAGCCCATAACAAGGCTCTAAATGACGTACTCTGTGACATGGGTCTAAAGTTGGCCAGATTGAGTGAAGCCTGCGCGGGCCGTGTTTGGTTATGACGGTCGCCTTCGGTCCCCTCATCAAGGGCAAGATGGGGCTAGCTTCCGATATTCCATGTTGACATGATCATGTGACCGTCGCCCGACACACACATAGGTCGCACGATTGATCCACAAGAAACATGTCTCATGTTTCGGGACAGGAAAGGAGTGTTCCGATCCAAGAGTCGAGTCAAGCCTACCCGCCTAGAGAAGTTATCGAAAGGCGACAAAAGACCCACGCTAGATAGTGTGACAGCGGAAACGCGTTACCGCACCACGCTGGATAGTATGCTAGAGGGGTGCCAGATCATCAGCCCCGACTGGCGGTATCTCTACGTCAACGATACCGTCGCAAAACAAGGGCGTCGAACCAAGGAGGAACTACTCGGTCACACCATGATGGAGATGTACCCCGGCATTGAGCACACGCAACTATTCGCTGTCCTCAACGATTGTATGAACAACCGTCTTACACACCGCATAGAAAACAAGTTCACCTACCCCACCGGCGATGAGGGATGGTTTGACCTAAGCATTCAACCAGTTCCCGAAGGCATCTTCATTCTCTCCATGGATATTACGGAACGCAAACGCATGGAAGAGGAGCTCAGACGCCACTCCGAGAAGCTAGAGCAAGTGGTTGCGGAGAGGACTGGTCAACTGCGGGAGTCTGAAGAGAAGTTCAGGGGCATTGCGGAGAGAAGCTTCGACGCCATATTCACGCTGGATCTAGAGGGACGGATCACGTACGCGTCTCCGGCAGCCGAGAAGATGTCCGGCTATGGGGCCGCAGAGTTGGTGGGAAATAACCTTCGGCTCTTTCTGTCTGAATCAGAGGTTGGGAAGGTGATGGAAGCTTTCGCCAGAACGATTGGAGGGGAGATGGTTGAGAGCCTACAGGTGGAGGGGAGGCGCAAGGACGGGTCATCAATCCAGATTGAGGTACACGCTTCCCCGATAGTCAAAGACGGACAGACTGTCGGAGTGCAGGGAGTTATCAGAGACATCATCAAGCGCAAGCGTGCGGAGGAAGGGCTACGAGAAAGCGAAGAGAAGTACAGAACACTAGTCGAGAACTTGCCGCATAGGATATTCCTGAAGGATAGAGATTCGGTCTATGTCAGCTGCAACACGGTCTTCGCTCAAGACATGGAGATGACGCCGAATGAGATTCAGGGTCACACAGACCATGACTTCTATCCGAAGGACCTCGCCGAACGGTTCATTGAAGAAGACAGGAGAGTCATTGAATCGGGCACGATAGTGGAACTAGACGAAGAATACGAGGCTGGTGGGGAACGCATAATCGTTCATACAGTCAAGACTCCAGTCAAGGATGAGAAAGGCAACACCATCGGCGTCCTGGGTATCTTGTGGGACATCCGAGAACGCAAGAGGATGGAGGAGTCGCTGAGAGAGAGTGAGAATCAGTTCAGACTTGTAACCGACAACTTGCCCGCGCTCGTTGGTTATGTAGACTCGAACCGACGCTACCGGTTCGTAAATCGCACATACGAGGAATACCATGGACTGCCGCGTACGGAGATCGTTGGGCGGCACGTCTCGGAGATGTTGGGGGACTCTGTATATCGTCGAGTCCAACCCAATATTGACAAAGTGTTGTCAGGGCAGACGGTGAGGCACGACACGGAGGTGGACTTCAAGATCCGTGGAAGGCGCCATGTCGATGCAATCTATGTGCCACATTTCGGCGAAGATGGACAAGTTAGAGGGTACTTTGTACTACTGAACGACATTACCAAACGCAAGCAGATGGAAGATGAGCTAAGACGATCCGAGCGAGAGCTCAACATCCGGAATCGGATCGCCGACATCTTCCTCAAGGTTCCAGACGAGGAGATGTATGGAGAAGTCTTGAACGTCATCTTGGAAGTGATGGAAAGCAAGTACGGGGTCTTTGGATACATCAATGAGGACAGAGCATTGGTCGTCCCATCGATGACTCGACACATCTGGGACAAATGCCAAGTTGCCGACAAGAGAACCGTATTCCCCCGCGAGCAATGGGGTGATAGCAGTTGGCCTCGGGCTATTAGAGAGAAGAAGACCAACTATACGAATGAGCCTTCCGCCAAAGTGCCCGAGGGACATCTTCCCATACGGAGACACATCTCCTTGCCCATTCTTCACCAAGGAGAGGTTGTTGGCCTCATCCAAGTCGCCAATAGGGAGACCGACTACAGCGAGAATGATGTCCAGTTGCTGGAAACCGTCGGCGACATCATAGCTCCTATCCTACGTGCGAGATTGGAGAGAGATAGACATGAGATAGAGCGCAAGCGCGTGGAGGAGCGGCTCAAGGAGAGCAGCGAAGTCATCAAGAAGCTGAATGAGGCGTTAGTCGAGAGAATCATTGAGAAGACTGGTCAGATAGAACGCATATCCAAACTAAGAGAGGAAGTGAGGAGAGTTCCCGATGTGTCCTCCGGGCTCGGATTGATCCTCGATGCGGTTCGAACCGATCTCGGAATGGATATGGCTGCGGTCTTGGTCATTGACGCTGGAAGCGACTCAGCAACTCTAGCTGGCATCAAGGGCGAAACCGGCGTTCTCGAAGTTGGCGAGAGACATCCGCTGGACGCTGCCTTTGTTGAGTTCGAGAAGATGAAGGGAGGAAAAGCCTTCTTTGAGATTCTTGGAAAAGACAAGCAAAGCATTTTGCGTGCTGTCACAGTCTGCGGTTGTCCTGTCTTCTATGGAAGGCAGCTGTACGGGATTCTCGCGCTCGGAAGCCGGAAGGAGCTCGTGTTGGACGAGAGTGACCTACAGATTCTGGGACTGTACTCCGAATTGGTATCGACGGTGTTCGAAGGGCACGACTTGGTGGTAGTGCCTGTGAAGGAAGCGGCTGCGCAGCTCAAGAGACGGTTTGAGATCGAGCGCGGTGAGGCATACGTTGTCAAGGACGATGTCGAGATGGCTTTCAATGCCTTCGTCGATAACGTCTTGGGCGGCTTGGATGGCCTCTGTATCACTCGAGAGCTTCCCGAGAAGTTCAGAACCAAATACGGCCTGCGGAGGACACCGATCGTCTGGCTGACCGATGAGAGATCTGAGAAGGAGACCACCGTTCACTCTCTGCAAGACCTATCGATCTTGGTCGCCACCTTCTTGGAGAAGAGCAAGGGAGCCGTCGTGCTACTGGACGGCATCGAATACCTGATAACCAACCACGGATTCGAGCCCTGCCTCCGCTTCCTGCAGACCTGCAGAAACCGATTTCAACAGAACGATTCCATCCTCCTAGTGCCCCTCTTCCACGGAGCTCTGGACTCGAAGCAGACCAGGCTCCTGGAAAGAGAGACGAAACCCCTCACACTCGAAATCCCGAAGCAGTAGACACACAGACCACGACCCCCAAACTCTCTAACCCTCAGGCAGCCATGGGCGATATCTATATCCTAGCATAGAGACTATGGTGCGTAGCTATATACCAATATTCGCTTTTTCGAATATTCGGCGAACGGCATGTTGACGCCGGCAGAGAAACAGGTCCTACGACTACAGTCAGAGATCTGCAAGACCCTCTCGAACCCGAAGCGCCTGGAGATCTTTCACGAGTTACGTGATGGTGAAAAGACGGTCCGGGAGTTGTGCGCGGCAACGGGGCTAAGGCAGGCGAATGTTTCGCAGCACTTGGCGTTGATGCGTCATCGAAAGATGGTGGTCGAGAGGAGGGCTGGGAATATGGTGCTCTATCGAATCGCAGACAAACGCATCACGAAGGCGTGCGACATCATGCGAGAGGTCCTGATCCATCGTGTCACTGAAGATTCTAGGCTTATCCAGCTGGCCTCAACGTCCAGCCGCTCGTAGGAGATTGAGAGAATATGAAAACCTCAAAAGAGAAACGGAACAAGCTAGTGATCATCTGCTCGAAAGGCAGTCTGGATATGGCATTTCCACCGCTGATGCTCGCGACGACGGGCGCGGCGATGGGCATGGATGTCCACCTCTACTTCACATTCTGGGGCATGAACATGATCACGAAAAAGACATACGAATCCCTCAAGATAGCGCCAGTCGCCAACCCAGCACTTCCTATGCCCAACATACTTGGCATGCTCCCGGGAATGAGCAGCATGGTTACCTCCATGATGAAGAAGAAGATGCAGAAGATCAAGATGCCAACGATTCCAGAAATGATCAAGACAGCCAAAGACAGCGGTGTCAAGTTCCACGCCTGCTCACCGACGATGGAAATGATGGGCGTGAAACGTGAGGACTTGATTCCAGAAGTCGACGACATAATCGGCGCAGCAACATATCTAGAACTGGCCTCTGAAGACGCGATCACCCTCTTCATCTAGAGAGGCAAGCCAGACTTGGCCGACACGCAATCCGGCGTCAAGCCCACGACCGTCGTTGACTCACGCGGAACCATGTGCCCGGGACCAATCACAGATCTCTTCAGAGCCTACCGCAACGCGAACATTGGTGATGTCATAGAGCTGTGGGCTACGGACCCAGGCGCGAAGAGTGACTCGCAAGCTTGGGCGAACCGAAGCGGCAACGAGATCATCGCAATCATCGATGAGAAAGACCATATCCGCATTCAGATCCGAATCGTCAAGAAGGGCAAGTAGCGCCGCATACCGACAACGGAGAGGCGCCCCGTGAATATCATCGTGGTTGGCGGTGGCTCAGGAGGAACCCTATCCGCCAACCTACTCGCCAAGCAACTCGGAAGAGAAATCAGAAACGGCAGAGTCAAGATCTCTCTCGTTTCAGGATCCAAAGAGCACATCTTTCAGCCGGGCTACCTACATGTCGCTTTCACCGGACTACAGCCAGATGAACTCGTACGCGAAGAACGCTCGCTAGTTAGCCATGACGTTGAGTACATCGAAGAGTTGGCCGAGAGGATCGATCTCAAAGCGCAAGAAGTAGCGTTGACCTCTGGACAGAGGCTTCAGTATGACTACTTGGTAATCGCGACAGGAAGCGTTCCCAACCCCAAAGCAATCACGGGATTCAGCGAAGCGGCTTTGAACTTCCACACTAGCGCTGCGGAGTCAAGGAAGATCTGGGATGCACTCCAGCAGTTCGACGGAGGGCACGTCGTGGTCGGCATCGCCGGGGTTCCCCACAAGTGTCCACCCTCTCCCAACGAAGCCGCCTTCCTAGTGGACGACTACTTCAGAAAGCGTGGAATCCGTGACAAGGTCAAACTCACATTCCTGACGCCCTATCCACGTGCGTATCCAGCGGAGCCCATGTCGAAGGTTGTCGAACCTCGATTCCAGAAACGCGGAATCGAGGTCGTAACTTTTTTCAACGTGGAGTCCGTGGATCCTGCTAAGCGTGAAATCTACTCACTCGAAGGCGAAACGGCATCGTACGATCTGCTCTTGATGGTTCCTCCTCACCGTGGCGCTGACGTAATAATCAACTCGGGAATCGGAGACGCCGACGGGTGGATACCGACTGACAAGAACACTATGAGGATAATGGGCTATGAGAACGCATACGCCGTCGGTGACGCGACAAACATTCCAGTCTCAAAGACCGGCGTCACCGCACATCTTCAAGCAATAACGGCGACCAACAATATCGCCTCGGCAATCCAGCAAAGAGGAGAACTCTACAAGTACAACGGGCGCATCCATTGCCCATTCGAGATGGGCTCGGGCACCGCAGCGTTCGTCATAGGATCCTACGACATGCCGGTGAGGCAGGTCAAGCCGACACGAGTACGCTACATGTTGAAGAAAAGCTTCGCCAAGCTCTACTGGAGGATGCTCTCCGGAAACTGGGATTGGATATTCAACATATACTTCGGCAAGACGCATACTGTGGAGAGAACATAGCCTCACTTTTCTGGATGGGCAAATGTACCTTGTGGGAGACAAGGACCATCTCTGCGTGAACTCTCACAAGAGTCTGAGAGATTCGATTGCTGAGTCTCTCTTGTGCAGCTCTCGTTACCATGTGGACTAGAGTCACTTGTAGGAGTGCTTGGGCTCTGATCATCCAGCTCAGGAACCCGGATTCATCTCGGAAAAGACGGGTTGGAGTTGTGTGATCGGACCGTGTGTTCTTGACGCTTCAGGCCGGGGTGACCGAGAGCGGTAGTATCTCTTAGGTAGTCTCTGTAGGCTCTCGTCAGCGGCTGAGAGTGTTTTCTCGATGTCCTCGTTCGTGTGTACGGCTGAGAGCATAAGTCTCTCTGTGCCGTCTGGATGGAAGTATACGCCTCGCTCAAGCATCATCTCGCGGAAGTCCTTGAACTTCTCATAGTCGCACTGGAGGCTCTGCCGGTAGGTGCCAATTCTCTTCAGCCTCGTAAAGTAGAGTTGGAACATTGGTCCGACCCCTTGAACAACAGCATCGTGACCAGAGCGATCGCATATCTGCTGCAGGCCATCCATCAGTTTCTTGGTGATGGAGTTCATGCGAGTGAAGGCTTCTCCGTCATTCTTCGAGAGAACATCCAGCGTGGCCTTGCAGACCGCGAGGCTAAGTGGGTTTGCGTTGTAGGTTCCACCGTATCCGATCTTGCCTGGACCTATCATACCCATGACGTCTCTTCTTCCTGTGATGGCCGCGATCGGTGCGCCGTTTCCGAGCGCTTTCGCGAAACATGCAAGATCCGCATTGACTCCATAGTACTCTTGGGCGCCTCCCTTCGCGATCCTGAAACCTGTAAGCACTTCGTCAAAGATGAGCAAGATGTCGAGCTTCTGTGTGAGCTCTCGGACTCCTTTCAGGTAGCCATCCGCGGGTGGAATAACGCCTGAGCTTCCTATCACGGGTTCCATGATGACTGCCGCGATGTCGTTCGCGTATTTCTTCAGAGTCCTCTCAAGGGCGGCGAGATTGTTCCAGGGCGCAACTATGACAGTATGCGAGAGATCCTCCGGTATGCCGGGATAGAATGGGAGCTTCGTCGGCGCGAGTTCGAGTCCTGCAACGCTCGCGGGTGACTCGACGCTGAAGAGAACGTAATCATGGTGGCCGTGGTAGTGTCCCTCGAATTTGAGTATCTTGTCGCGGCCCGTGTACGCACGCGCAATACGGACGGCTTCCATGGTTGCCTCCGTGCCGGAGTTGCTGAAGCTCACCATCTCAGCCGCTGGAACCATGTTAGCGATCTTCTTTGCAACCTCGACCTCAAGTTCGGTTGTGGTTCCGAACATCGTGCCTTTCTGGATCTGTTCCTTGATCGCGTTCACTACGCTGGGGTGACAGTGGCCCAGGATGAGTGGGCCGTAGGCTAGAAGGTAGTCGATGTACTCGTTTCCGTCGACATCCCAAACCCGTGAACCCTTCCCATGGTCAAAGATGATCGGGAAGGGTTCGTGCTTGTGGATTCTGACGTTCGATGATGCGCCTGAAGGGAGGATCTTCTTGGCCTCTTCGTAGATGGCTTCCGATCTACGCAGTTCAAGGAGAGGTTGAGGCTCAACCTCTGCATGTCTAGCCGCTCGAGGCTCCAACTCGGCCTTGCCAGTCTTCACTTCGGCCCTGTGCGTCGTCACCTCAACGCCCGAGGGTGCAACCACTTCCGGGACTTCGTATCGCAGATTCTTCTCCGTGAAGACACTCAAGCCTCCATCCCCTCTCAGCACAAATTGTGCGTTTTCTGCACTATTAAAGTTTGGAGCGAACTATTTGTGCGCTTTCCGTAGAATTGCTCACAGAACAGAGCACAGTACAGGCCGCATGAGACGATGTAAGGTCAGAGATTGTACCGATAGAGGCACGGGGTAGATTTGCCCGCAGACTCCATCAGCTTATCGGCTCATTTCAGGCTCCTTCAGACTTGCTTCAGGCGTTCGCTGCTTCCTCTGGTCATTTTCGCCCGAAATTGTGAACCCTCCTTCCCAACGACACGAGCAACGGCAACAGAATACCATAATGTGGCCTTCGGGCCTTCAACGGCGGTCGCCCGTGCAGGCCAACAAGAGTGTCAACCCTACGCCATCTGTCCATACCAGAATCGCACATATGTTGGCAGAATCCGGGCGGCATAGTGCAAAGTTCACGAAAAGAGAGAGATCAGGGCAGATGATTCCAAAGAGGGCGACGTTTTCACGCTTCTTTTAAGGCTAGCCCGACCCAATCTTAGGCAGGTAGCGCCCTTGCGATCCGGTTCCAAACATCTCGTGGCAGTGGCAACCTTACTCTTGCTCGGATTGATCGTCCTACAGTCGGCCAGCGGTCAACCTGCGCTCTGGACCTCCATCAACCCGGTTTTCGAGAGGCTCAATGATGTCTGGATGACGAGTTCGAACAATGGCTGGGCTGTCGGACGAGACGGTAGGGCGACGCGCTGGGACGGAACCAAATGGGAGGAAGTCCTGACGCCGTACACCGGGACAGGAGCTGAGCTGTTCTCTGTGTCATGTGTCTCGTCTTCGAGATGCCTCGCGGTTGGCGTGTCAGGCGGTGTTCCTGTGTTAATACAGTGGGACGGCACCGCTTGGATTGATCGTTCAGGTCTATTAGCACCCTTTCCCGGCTTGGCGGCATTGTATGGAATCCACACTCGATCAGATGGTCTGACCTACGCTGTCGGAGCCGGAGCACCGAACATCATCCGTATTCCAGACGCGAACACACTTCCGGTCGCGGTTGCCGCAGAGGCGTCGACCGGCTTGGACATCTTATACTCGGTGTACGTTCTCCCGCCCGGTGTTTCAGGAAGCATCCAAGGTTTCGCAGTAGGTGACAGCGGGATTGGCACCGGAACAACGTATCGTTGGGATGGCTCGCCTGGCGGATGGATCTACCATTCCCCCGGTGCAGGAGTGGGAATACTGCGTGGCGTACACATGCTCAATCCAACCAACGCGCTGGCCGCGGGAGACGCTGACGTTCGAACACGCTGGAATGGAGTCTCATGGACGCCCGAAGGAGGCGTCGTGATCGCCGGGACGAACTGGAACGCAGTATTCATGGTCAGCTCTTCGGATCAATGGATGGTTGGAAACGCCGTTTCAGGGGCCTCAAGCATTGCCAGATGGACATCTTCCGCCTGGTCAGCCTTCGCCGCACCAAATGTCCCGACGACTGTTGACCTGAATTCTATCTTCATGCTTTCCGGGAGTGAGGGATGGGCTGTTGGGGACCACGGCACCATAATCCAATGGAACGGTAGTAGGTGGAATTCAGTTACGGATCCTACACGGCTTCAGCTTCATGGAGTGTGGCTTGCCTCCACTGATGATGGATGGGCCGTAGGCGCCAGTGGCGGGATATTCAGGAGGAAGGACCACTATTGGAACCTATACCAGACTCTGCCCTCTGGAGCAGATCTCTTCGACGTGCACGGTCCCGCATCAAATGATGCTTGGGCGGTCGGAGACGACTTAGACGGCGGTGGAGCAAATCCACCCGCGGTCGTTCGATGGAACGGTGCAAGTTGGACCGTTGTCAGTGCGGGCGTTCCCACTGATGCAGTTCTCTTCGCGGTGTTTGGATCCTCATCATCATTCGCGATGGCTGCTGGAAGAGATTCCGCGTTGAATCCGGTCATGATCAAGTGGGACGGTTCGTCATGGGGAGCAATCCCGTCAGGACTCGCCGGCCCTGCTAGGATCAACTCCGTCTGGATGCTCGGAAGCACGGACGGCTTCGCAGTAAGCTCGGCCGGCACAATTGCACGCTGGAACGTGGGTGGCTCGAACGCTTGGTCAAGCGAGACATCTCCGGTTCCTACAGGCTTGAATGATGTCTTCGTGGTCGGATCCAGCTGCACTGCAACATCATGCAACGCCTGGGCTGTAGGCGACAACGGCATAATACTGCACAGAGACTCCATCGGTTGGAGCCAAGTTGCGAGCGGCATTGAGGGAGTTGGGAACGATCTTCGAGGAATTCACATGGTTTCCGCCTCGGAGGGTTGGGCTGTCGGTGTCCAAGACGGTTCGGGAATGCCATTCATACTTTTTTGGAACGGGGTGACTTGGGCGCGAGTATCCCCGGTCCCAAGCGTGCTCAATCGTGATCTCAACGCTGTGTGGATGGTAGGCAGTGTGGACGGGTGGGCGGTCGGAGGCACGCCTGGCGCTCCGCCAAGGAGTGTGATTCTACGTTTTGGCCAGATGTACATCCCAGTCACCACTGTTACGACATCTTCAGCGACGGCGACAGCCACGAGCACTACAACACAGTCGGTCACATCGACAAGTACCGTTGCTACATCAACAATCTCGACGCTGGTCACATCAACTTCAACACTTTCTGGAACGACGACATCGTATTTCACAACCTTCTCGCAAACGTCAACTGTCACAGGAACGGTGACGATAACCCCCTCAATACCAATTCCGGGGTTCCCAGTAGAATCTATAGTTGCTGGACTGATCGCCGGCTTGACAGCTCTGGCAGTTGTAGGAAAACGACAGAATAAACCCTCAATGAAATAGGCTCCTGAGAGCAGGTTTCTGAGAGGCTGATGTCCGGCTCGAAAGGAGCCTGAATACACGCAAACGCATTGACTTCGAGATCCCAATGGCAAGCAAGACCATCACCATTTCCGGGGATCTATCGGGACTCTCAGGAGTCATTGTCATGTCTCTTTCTCATGAGGCAGACCGCGAGCAAAGCCCCTAGGATCATGAAGATCACTTGCGACCTTGGAAATTCGGGAATCGGCTCAACCGCTACCACTGTTGATTCTGTGGCGTTGGTGTAGCCTGGAGCGAAGGCCACAACCGATACGGTGAATGATCTGGGTTCGTAGATGACAGGTGCGGTCCAATTAACCCACTGACTCGCCGTTGAGTTGAACTGACCATGATTAGCTGACCAAGCATAGGCTATCTCTGGAGTTCCTCCATCGCTTGTTGCGGCCTGAGCGCCTAGGACGCAGCTGAACTGCCCGGCGGATTCATTCAGCATTGGACAGGAAGCTAAGAGTGACAAGGACAGGTAGGGCACAGTCGTCTCTCTTATCTCGACTGACCAAGAAGTCACCTCATCTGCGATGAAGTCCAGCTCGAAGTAGTGCTCACCTTGTGATATGCTCAACGAGGTTGTCGTGGGAACCTCGACTGTGGTGAAAAAGTGACCGTCGACCCAGAATTCGTAGGACCCTCCCTCCATACCGAGCACGAAATCGTATGTGGCGTTGGCTGGAAAGTCCACGATGAAGTCACAGTAATCATTCAACGATACGTCAAGTATACGACCGCTGAAGACCACAGGAACCGAAGGAACAGTGTACAAGGCAACCGTGCAGGTCAGCGGGCCCGTTGAATACGAGTTGGCTTCAAAGATCAGAGTGTAGCTTCCGGCTTCGAGAGCAGGCGACCAAAACCAGACTTCACCTTGGAGGTCCCACCATTCATCACCCGTCTCAAGAATGCTTACGTCCAGCGTGTCGCCTTCCGTAACCCCGCCTTCGATCTTGGAATAGAAGAGATACCTGTCTAGGTCCTCTGCGATCGTGAGGAGATAGTCTCTGGATTCACCCGGGTTGAGCGTGCCCGTGAAGATGGCGATAAGGGCAGGAGCATCAGCTTGCAGAGGCGTGGGTTCGAGCACGAACAGTGAGATCAGCAAAGTGATGAGCCCGAAGTGAAGGAAACGATGCAGAACGGGCAAATCCATCAGAGCACACTAGTTGACAAACAACATTCTCATTAGACTTACTTTCGAGCGTGGGTGTTCCCATCAAGATTACAGCTAGGGTTGTTATTGCGGACATTGGCTCTCAGGCTCACGTGTGAGGCTTGAAGCGTTCTTCTGCCATGACGTAGCCTCTCTCGTGGTATCCCCGAGATTCCCAGTAGCCGTCTCGATAGGCGTCGATAAACTCAATCCTCGTCAACCATTTTGCGCTCTTCCAAGCGTAGAGGTGAGGAATGAAAGGCCGCGCTGGGAAGCCCTGCTCGATCGATAACGCGCTACCATTCATCTTCAAAGCTATGAGCGAGTCGTCATGCATCGCATCTTCCAGAGGGACGGGCGTCGTGTAGCCGTCCGCGCAATGAAACATAACCCACCTCGCATCAGGCTCGACCACTGCGAGCTTCCCGACCTCACGAAATGAGACTCCTTCCCAAACGACATCCTTGATGGACCACGCTTCTACACAGTTGAAGTCCCGCATCAGCTTGACTTGTGGCTGACGTTGCAGCTCCTCAAGAGAGAGCCTCTGCTTGTTATCGACCAGTCCATCAATGGATAGGCGCCAAGCTGCAATGTCGATCTTCGGTACTCCAAATCGCGCATATAGAGGCCATCGCTTGCCGTAGAACTGTCCTGGTGCGGTGGCATGAAGGGGCATGAGTGGAATCCGCCTCTGCTGATCATGTCGCGCTCTAGGGTCCGCAGACTGGGCAATCGATCGCGCCCGTGTCCCTCGGGCAATCGTGACCGCATTCCGAGCAACACACACATGCTTTGAGCGTGTTGCAGCACACTCTACAGAGCTCCGTCATGACGAACCGCCAGAAGTTCGCGTCGTGCGTTTGAAAGAGGTTTCGGCTGTCAAAGTCATCGCGTTCAACCTCAAGCCTTCGCGAGGGTAGAGGTTTTCACCATGGAACCCACAATAGAGTAGCCAGCCAAGTTGGGGCTTCTCAACATGAAAGCGCTCCCGCAACTGACCGTAGAAGGCGAGATCCTGCCGGAAGCATGGGAGAAGAGCCTTCTCCTGCTTCGTGAACGAGGCATCAAATCACGCAAGGAATCATACACGAACAAGAGCGGCGTCGATGAGATCCTTGAAGCCTCAATGAAGATCATCGTGAATGAGCCGTTGAAGGAGCCTCGCATACATATCGGCTGCGAAGGCCTGATGAGCCTTGAAGACTACGTAGATGAAGTCCTCCAAGGAACCAAGGACGCTTGGATCGGACGCGGGTGGGACTACACCTACCATCAGCGCCTCTTCAACTACGAGCATTCAGGAGGACGGATCGACCAGATCGATCGACTCGTCGGCAAACTGAAACATGCATCTTTCACAAACAGAGCCAACGCCGCCACATGGATGCCTTGGAACGACTACGAGGTTGCAGGGCCGCCTTGTCTCCAACGAATCTGGTTCAAGGTCATTGACGACGAATGGCTCGAGATGCATACGAGCTGGAGAAGCCGCGATGCCTACAACGCCGCGTTCATGAATATGTACGCGTTGACTCTGCTTCAGAAGATGATCGCCGAGAAGGTCGACGTCAAGGTCGGTCGGTATGTGGACGACAGTGATAGCTATCATGTCTACGACAGGAACTTCAAGAACCTAGAGCAGTTCGGCTCTGCGGTGGAGGCCTCGAAGAAGAGCGGAAGGCTGTCGTGGATGCCGAGCAGCTCACTGAAGATCTTCACCAAGAGAAGTGACGCACCAATGCGTGAATAGGTCTGTCCAGAATGAGAAGAAAGTGTTCGCGTTTTGCGCTCTCTGCATTGCAGAGGGTCAGAGACTAGACCCAACCTGTCATCAGGTCGGGTGAGAGTTTGACCAAGCAACGAAGATCGAAAGACAATATCTCTGTTGCACACGTGAGTACACTCGTTCCCAGAGCCTGCGGCATAGCCACGTTCACTCGCGACCTTGCTCTCTCACTCGAACGCAGGAAACTCGTCTCAGAGAACCTGTTCGTCGCCGTCGAGGAAGACGGAGTCACACGCCAGTACGACTTTGAACCTCTCTGCGTAATCTGGCAGAGTCAGGAGTCTTCATACCATGAGGCGGCGACCGCGCTGAATCGTTCCAGAGTTGAGCTTGTACACCTGCAACATGAGTATGGTATCTTTGGAGGAGACTGGGGCGAGTACGTTCTCGGTTTCGCTGGCGAGCTGCGCAAGCCGTTGGTGGTAACGTTTCACACGGTCATGCGGAATCCGCCGGAGAAAGCCGTCACAGTACTCGAGCAACTGGCGAGTCTGGCTCGAGCGGTTGTGGCAACCGTATCGCCTGCGAGGGATCTGTTGTTCAGCATTTATCACATGCCCAAGGGGAAGGTGGGCGTCATACCGCATGGAAGTCCAGAGTCCCGTACGGGCCAAGACGAGGCAGCGAAGATGGTTCTCGGCCTTCATGGGATGACGATAGTCACAACTCTCGGGCTCATCAACCCGGGAAAAGGTCTCGAGTATGGAATCCAAGCAATTCATCGTCTCGCAACGAAGTACTCGAACATCATGTACCTCATAGTCGGCGAGACGCATCCAGTGGTGCGAAAACATCAGGGAGAAGCGTACAGGGAATCCCTTGAGGATCTAACTCACGGTCTCCGCCTCGAAGCCAACGTCAAGTTCATCAATCGGTACTTGAGCGAATCGGAGAAGGAGCTCTACTATCGAGCGACCGACATATATCTCGCCCCATACGTTGGTCGCGACCAAGTCTCAAGCGGAACGATAACCGAAGCGCTGGCTTACGGGAAGCCAGTTGTTTCAACTCCATCCACCTTCGCTGAGGCGGCTCTTGCAGATGGGAGAGGAGTGTTCTGCGACTTCAACGACCCGCAATCAATGGCTGAGAAGATCCAAAAGATCCTCGATAACCCATCCACAAGATCAACGCTTGAGAGGAAGGCGTTGGAGTTCTCTCGAAAGCTGACTTGGGGAGAAGTCGCCAAAGCGTATGGGACGAAGTATAGAGAAGTGCTGAGTGGAAAGTAGCTTGCGAGAACGTCCATGGCCAGTTGACTTGTCCCACTTCAGGTTGCTCAACGATGAAGTAGGCATGATTCAGTACGCCCCCTATGGCAAACCGGACCTTACATGGGGCTACACAACAGATGATGTGGCACGTGCGCTCGTCTTCATCTGTCACGCATCGGACGTTATGGAAGAATCAGAACGAGAGGCATTAGCACGCAAGTATGTTATGTTCCTCAACAAGATGCGAGCGCGAGACGGAACTTGGAGCAACGAAATGAACAGAGACGGACTCGTCGCCGATCCACCCTCGAACAGAGACCATTTCGGCCGAGCAGCCTGGGCGGCGAGCTGCTATTCCGTCTCGAATCTGTGCTCGGAACGCGATTGGGGACACAAGATCTTGGAGACTGGCATTCAGTGGGCAGTCGATGCATCATCCCCTAGAGCGAAGGCCTATTTTCTCCTCGGAGCCTCTGAGTTCCTCAAGGTCGAGCGTGATCCCAGACTTCTCGAAGGTGCAACGAAACTAGCGGATCATCTGCTCAGGTGGTACAGGGCTGTTCAACGTGCTGATTGGAAATGGTTCGAAGAGAGCATCACGTACGACAACGCTAGGTTGTCAGAGAGCCTAGCCGCTTTCCATGAGGTCTCAGGTGACTCGACTTGTTTGGATGTCGCCTGCGAGTCACTGGAATTCCTGATGAGCGTGCAGAGTGTGGACGATGTGTTCGCTCCTGTCGGGAATAAGGGCTGGTATCGCGTCGGTGGACGCCGGGCGCTCTACGACCAACAGCCGGTCGACGCCGGTGCCACCGCTGAGGCCTGTAACAGAGTATATCGCACTACAGGTGAGAGACGTTATCGGGAATGGGCATCGATCGCGCTCTCTTGGTATGCCGGCCTCAACCTCAAAGGGATCGCCCTGTACGACAACACGACCGGCGGATGCTATGACGGGCTCATCGAAGAAGGGGTGAACCTCAACCAAGGAGCCGAATCCGTGCTCTCGTACCTGCTTGCGGTAACGAGTTGCTGACGGAGACCCCACGACTCTAGCTGTATTCTCGCAGGGCTTCCATCATCAGCTCCAACGGAGTGCTAGCGACGCAGCAGACACTATCCGCTGCGCCATAGAAGACCCTGAGCTCATCTTTCACAATGACCGCGCCCTCCGGAAAAACAACATTAGGTACGAGTCCAACCTTCTCGAAGTCCTCCTCGGGCTCCAAGATGGGTTCTGGGAGTCGAGCGATGACGCGACGCGGATTCTCAAGATCCAGCAGGGCTGCTCCCGCACGGTAGACCGAGTTCGAGTCCACGGCGTGGTAGATGATCAGCCACCCATCATTGGTTGGGATCGGCGGTGGGCCTAATCCGATCTTCTGCTCCTCCCACTTCCACACCGGTCGCATAATGCTCCGTGCTTCAGCGTGTTTCTCGTAATCGTTCCAGTACGGGTTTGACACTCGCAACTGCTCAGTACTGTGGAAGAACTCCAACTGTATATTTGGCGCCACTCGGTGAACCATCGCGGCCTTGCCGTCGATGAGTCGAGGAAAGAGAGCGCAGTCCTTGTCGTGGAGGTCAGGACCAACAATGCCATGCCGTTCGAAACTCTTGAAGTCAGTCGTTGAAGCCATGGCGATCCGTGGCCCTCTCCGGGAGAACGCCGTGTAGAACACATAGTAACCTTGGTCGAAGGCTGTAATGCGTGGATCCTCGCAGCCAAATTCCTCCCAAGGCTCCTCAGGAGAGAAGACCGGTTGCTCGGATCGGTTGATGATCGCTTCGCCATCTACTGTTTCGGCGTAGCCCAGTGACGAGACACCGTGCTCGTTGACAGCCCGATACAGTATGTGGGTCGATACGCCGTCCATGACGGCGCCAGGGTTGAAGGTTGCTTTTCTCTCCCAAGCATGCCCCGGTCTCGGCTCGATGATCGGATTGCCTGAGCTCCTGACTAACTTAACTCGCATCTCGCTGGGTCCCTGACTTCTTGGTCGTCCGTCTCGGAGCACGGCACGGAGGAACATCTTTAAGGCTTATCGTTATCGGCGTGGCCCTCGAATCGCCCACAATGGACCTGCACGACTGAAGACATTACGTCCAATAAGAGAGGAATAAGGAAAGAGGTGGAAGGTGGGTTAGAGGTCTTCGATGAATTTACCTTTGATGTGGAAGTTTCCCTCCGAGTCCAAGAGTGCGATCTTGGTTCCCTTGGCGTTGTGGAACGCGAGTCCGCCGCGTTCCTCGGTCGCGCGTACGCCGTTCTCGAAGAGTAGGTCGCCTGGAGTGACAGTCACCGCCCGCACAAGTTTCCAGCGGTGAGTGCCGTCGCCGCAGTTGCTTGAGTCGTCGCTTGTTGGGAGAAGGTTGCCGTCCTTGTCGATGACCATCCGACTGACAGCTGTGACACTACTGTTGGGCGTGGTGCAGAACCTGATATAGGTCGGCAAAGAAGAGCCGCCTACGGTTCCAGAATCCACGAAAGCCTCGATTGCTGCTGTATCGTGGAAGGCTCCGCCTGCGTAGCCGCCGAAGATGTTGAAGCCGAGCCTGTCACCCTCTTGAACGTTCAGAGGCGTCGTTCTGGTTCCACGCGCGAACCTGCCTAGAAGGCCTGAACCGTTTGTTGCTCCATTCGCATAGTTTCTACAAAGCGCATTCAGTGGGCCTCCGCCCGTCATGTCGAGTTGGAGGGGTGGTCCTGCGCCTGTGCCACTGGCGACAGCGTGAATCAGAGCCGCCGGCTTCTTGGTCTTGACCCCGATCCTACCCCACTTGTCAACCGCAGCCACCGCTGTCCCGGAGCTGTTACGCCATTCCTGAATGCTAGTGGTCTGACCGGACGCGGCCTTGGCAACGATCGGCACAGCAGTTGACGCAGCCGCCTCTCCCAAGACACCTACGTCTCCGCCCTTAGCATGCAGCGATGCCGCGGGTGTTGTGGTTCCGATCCCTACGGTCCCGCTAGACGTAATCGTCACCTGCTTCGTCGGGTTCCCCGTAGGGTCGATCTCAGTCACGAACCTGGCGCCGCCGGTGCATCGGACAGCAAACTCGTTCGCGGCGGTTGACTTGAAGTCCTTGTCGTTCGAGTCCGCGAAGAGGAACGCTCCGTCGCCGTCGCCGCCGCTAACCTTCGCCCTCAGGCCCGCGGCAAAACTGTACGATCCCAAGGCCTCGTTCTCGCGACCGCCGGGTACGGTCGAACCAAAACCGCCGGCAATGTTATTGTGTCCCCCGCCCACTGTGGCACGTTCACCGCTGGCAGCGTTATCGTATCCTCCGCCCACTGTGCCATCAGTCGCGCTGGCAATGTTACTGCTTCCTCCGCCCACCGTGCTACTCAGAGCGCTGGCAGCGTTATCGACTCCCCCGCCCACTGTGCTATTATTCGAGCTGGCTTCGTTGCCGCTTCCTCCGCCCACTGTACTAGTCACACCGCTGGCATAGTTGTCGTATCCCCCGCCCACTGTACTATAACTACCGCTGGCAAAGTTGCTTTCTCCTCCGCCCACTGTTGCGAAAGGTGCATCGCCAGGGTCTCCGCCGTTGCCTGCCCAATTGCCTTTTCCGCCGCCCACTGTGCCATAGTGATCAAACACAATGTTGCCATAGGACGGTTCTCCGCCGCCGGATATTGCTGCGCCGACAACACCGTCCGCCACGCCACTGTAGCCTGCGATGAAGTTCCTGTTGGCATCGTCCCATCTGAGATTGTTGCTGCCAGTTATCGTGTCGCCGTCATCCCAGTATGTGATCTGGCCCGCGAGGCCTGACCCATCAAGTGCTTTGGCTTCCTTCACCTGCCGCCCCAGTAGCAGCGTTGCCACGCCGCCAAGCGCGGCCGCGCTCAAGGACTTGCGGATGAAGCTGCGAACGAACGATCTACGACCAGCCTCCTGACCATCATTCTTGTCATCACTCATTTTCGTATCACCTCCCATGCTAGGTACTTCTTCTCATCGCGCCCCTCCTCGGCGCTCCTGTGCACGCACGAGAAATCAGCGGACGCCAAACACGAAAGCAGTGAACATCAGACATGCACGGGAGATGGTCTCAAGACGTAAGCTTTTCAGGCTTTCCATTCCACATTCCGCACGTGGTATGGGCTTTGCCTACAAGCATCATGTCCGGGCAAGGGCGGCCAAGATTTTTTTTCGTCCGTCTGGTTCTGTTTGATTGCTGTTAGGAAGCTCGCGCTACTCATTCCACCGATCTCTACTATCTTGAGATACGGGTGGCGCCTGCGATGATTTTGATCTGCGAGCTCGGTCTGTCAGTTACTTGGAAAGCCACGTGACGAGCTGTTGGTTTGCCTTCCCTTGACTGGAACCGCGCGAACATGAATCGTAATGCTTCCGTCCCGCTCAAGAATGATCCGTGTTTCCTTCGCGTTCGGTATCGTGTGCACAGCGACTCGGATTCCGTTGGGTGTATCTGTGACTGAGCCCATCGTGAACTACACCTCATGATCCATCGGTCAAGTTCTCTGGTGGAAACCACTCGAACGTGAGGAACGTCATTTCGAATGATGGGGTTCTGGATCGCGGAGGCAGGGATTTCATCGGAGTCTCTTGATTGCGCTGACAAGATGCCTGACACGGGCTTCATCGATCGGCCTCTCGATCATTCCATCCTCTTTGAGGCTCGTTCCGACAATCGCCCCGTCAGCTTCCCTCAAGAATCTGACAGCGTTCTGGCTTGTCAGACCGCTGCCGATCAGAAGTGGTCTATCGGGAACGTTGTTCTTGATTCTGTGTAACTCCTCACGGTTGGGTTCGACTCCCGTCCGTGGGCCAGTCATGATCAACGCATCGGCTAAGCCTCGATACGCAGTGTCGCGGGCAGACTCCTCGATCGGTCTCGAGACCAGAGGCGTGGCGTGCTTTGAACGTACATCAGCGTAGACCTGCACGTCTTCGGCCCCCAGCTGTTTCCTGTACCTCATCAGTTCATGGGCGCACGCTTGTATGATCCCTTGATCCGTGACGAGCGCGTCAGTGAGCACGTTCACCCGAATGAAGCGAGCGTGAATGACATACGCGATCGCGAGCGCAGCGAGGGCTCCATTCCTGAGAACGTTCACACCTAGAGGCAGATCAACCTCTCGGGAGAGCTCTCTCCCTATCGCAGTCATCGACGCAACGGTCTCAGGATCAGCCGGCGACGGCTTGAAAGGCAAGTCCCAGTAGTTCTCCATCAACAGCCCATCAGCACCACCATTTCTCAGAGCCTTGGCGTCACGCAATGCAGCTTCCAGTATCCGAGAGATTCCATCTCCGACATAACGTGGCGAGCCGGGAAGAGGAAGGAGATGGATCATGCCGATCAGAGGCTTGCTCGTTCGAAAGATCTTGTCAAATGAGGCTGAACATTCATTTCCACTCATGGCTCAACTCCCCCACCATCATGTCAATCCTGTCCGTTTGACCAGCACTTTAAGATCACTTGAGGATCGACCATGCGGCTCCATTGAAAGCAATGGATGGAAGAGCTCGGCTCCTTGCATCGACCGCATCATCGGAACGAGTTATCCGAGGAATGGTGGCAATTTGCGTTCTCCCTGACTCGTCACAGGTGTGGGAAACTGAACCTCGGAACCGTCTGGCCATAGACACGGTAGTGCGTGGAATCAATTAATGTTAATCGCCGTGAACGTGTTACGAAAAGGATCCCGCTGCAGACACTATTCGTGGTTCGCAGACGCGGGCATAGATGATGATGCCAGGTGTACGGGTTGCCAGGAAGGCCAGGTAGGCGCGGTGAACGCATGGCTAACGTAACTGTCACCTTGCCTCTCAAGACCTTGGACAAGCTGGACGACTTAGTTGAGAAGGGAAAGATGCGCTCGCGCTCACAAGCGGTCCGCGAAGCCTTGGAGCGGTTCCTGAAATCGTTCGAGTAATCCATGAAGATCACAAAATCGAAACGAATGGTGAATGATAGTAGGTGACTAGTGGAATGGCGTCGAAACGAAATCTGAGGTTTGCAATCTTTGCAGCTGGCATGCTTGTACTGCTCGCGATGGCAGCATTCCTGCCTGCGTCTGCTCAGCTCTCACAGTGGCGGTCCCTCAACCCCACACGTGATGGGACACCACCTCCTCCGCGCCCATTTCTCTACTCGGTACACTTGCTCAGCCCTACTGTAGGTTGGGCTGTGGGTGGCAGCTGCAGAGTATACGTCCCAATCACTCCGCCCTGCTCAGGCTTCGTGCTGTACTGGGATGGATTGGACTGGCGTGAGGTCCTCACTCCAGCCGGCATAGGAACACTGACTTCTGTCTATGCCGTCTCTCCGAATGATGTATGGGCTGTCGGAACGAGAGCTATTGGTCTCGGAGTTGGCACAATAATTCACTGGGACGGCATCTCATGGGTCAGCGTGACTCCCCCCGCGGGAACCGGAGACTTGCTATCGGTCTACATGTTGCCCGGTGGAACCGACGGATGGGCAGTGGGAGATGGCAATCCAGACAACCTTCGTTGGTCTGGTTCATGGCCCGCAGGCACTTGGTCACCTGGACCCACAGCTGATCTCAGCGCAAACATCCTGCGTTCAGTGAACATGCTCTCCCCAACAAGCGGTTGGATTGTCGGCGACATCGTCGGCGGCTTCGGCGCCATATTCAGATGGGACGGCGCCGGCTGGATTGCCACCACATCTCCAACATCAAATGATCTACTATCCGTGTACAGCGTCGGGGCTAACGACGCGTGGGCGGTTGGAAGATCCGACACGATCATTCGTTGGAACGGTGCAAGTTGGACAGGGCCGATGGTTTCGCCCACCAGTGGCTTGGACTATCGTTCCATCAGGATCATCAACTCCACGTACGGCTGGATCGCGGGAATACAGAACCCGACAACCAACGAAGGACTGCTACTACGATGGGATGGCACTGCATGGTCCATCGTTCGGAGCTTCGTCACCGTTGATCTCAACGGTCTCTTTATGCTGCCTGGTGGCAGCTCAGGAGCTGCAGTTGGCAATGCGGAGACCATCATCCGCTGGAATGGCCTTCAATGGTTGGCTCAGACGAGTCCTACGTCTACTGATCTCAACGCCGCGTACTTGGTTTCTGCCAACGACGGGTGGAGTGTCGGCGATAGCGGGAGCATCTTCCGCTGGAATGGGCAAGCGTGGCATCACTATGAGACTTTGCCGTCCGGCGTGAACCTGTTTGGATTGTTCATGAAGACAAGCACAGATGCTTGGGCTGTAGGAGCTAACCCAGGGGGTGCGACTCCTCCAACGATACTCCACTGGGACGGTTCAGCTTGGGTGGTCAAGAGTCCGCCAGGAGTTGCGCTCGGTGAGACCCTCAGAGATGTCTACATGCTCAGCGCCAACGAAGGCTGGGCTGTCGGAACCGGAACAGCAACTGCCGCAACAATGCTGAAATGGGATGGATCCCTGTGGGCTTCAGTCCCAAGTGGAACCGCGGCTGACGCAGATCTCAACTCCATACACATGCTCAGTTCAATTGACGGATGGGCCGTGGGCGATAGGCTCCTTGGCAGCCCCGGAATAGTTGTACGCTGGAACGGTTTGGCGTGGAGTACCGTAACGGTACCTGCAGGCATCGGCCACTTGAGATCGGTCCATTTCTTGAGCCCGAATGATGGTTGGGCCGTTGGCACAGCAACCGCCGCAATCGGCGATCAGGCCACGATCATCCATTGGGACGGCGCACAATGGCGCCGCGTTCCCGCGCCCGAGGGCAACCTCACTTCAGTCCACATGGTTGCCGCCAATGATGGTTGGGCGGTGGGATTCGATGCGAACGCTGGTCCGTCGGGTAGCAGTCTGATCGTGCACTGGGATGGCGTGAGTTGGGATGTCGTCGCGACGCTGCCTGTACCTTCGACTTTGGCGGTCGAGCTGAGGTCGGTTTTCATGACTGCCGCGCTTAATGGGTGGATTGTGAGCGATCAAGGTCTGATCCTCAGGTATGGCCCAGAGGATGTCGCCACCTCGACTATAACATCAACCGCAACCGTAACATCAACGATCACCTCAACATCCACAAGCGGCACAACTAGCACGATCACCACCAGCCACACAACCACAACAATGCCGCCGGCTCCTATCCCAGGCTTCCCCATCGAATCCATACTCGCGGGGCTCGTGGGTGGGTTAGCTGCGCTCTCATTGATTGGACGACGAAGACGTAATCGAAATTAGCCTCGACCGGGGCCTCTCTCTCCTTTTTCTCTGCTAACCTTTGTTTCACATCGCCACTGAGAATGCACACTAGATGCTCTGCAGTCACGCATCCCGGTCATGTGAGTCGCATGCTTCCCTAGCTTTGAACGCGAACGTAAGATCACGCTAGAGAGTCCAGATGTCCACGCGCACACAAGAAGTCTGCAAGTGCAGAGCGAGATTCTTGCGTCTCACAACTCGGAATGGTAGATCATGCAGTCTATCTTCCTAGTTGCTTCTCAAACTCAAACACGGGTCAAACGTGGGCTCCCCGCACGAAATGGTTAATTTGTATTCTCGCGTATTGCATGTATAGAGAAGGGCTGACCATGGAGAAGCTTGCTGAAAGGGAGCTGATAGTACCGGTTCGGTTCTCACA